>JAFQCA010000032.1 GCA_017399485.1 Alistipes sp. | reverse complement strand
CACAAATCCTCCTGCCAATAATGAAAAGGCGCAGAGAATCATTAGTTTACGTAAAAATTTATCCATAAAATATTAAATTAAAAAATGAAATATTAGTCTGTTTTCGACGGCAAGATACGAAAAAAAACATAAAATATTCCTAATTATATAAATGGGGATATTTTAACACTATGTAAATCAATAGTTTATAATAGATTGAAATTTATTTGCTGAAAATTTGCTTTATTGTCTATAGGTAAATCGCATAGTTTTAGGTAGGGATATTCCCGTACCGTTTTCCACATTTGCGTTAAATTCTTTACTGTTACTATAGGTGCATAATAGAGCCAAACCGCTAAATCGGTATTCATAAACGGGCCAATCGCCTAAGATAATACCGGGCGTACTTTGATATAGGCTTAATCCGTTTTGTTGGTATATGGCTATACTTACTTTATCGTCTATGCTAATTTCTGCCGTAATGCTATTATCAGAATATAGATACCGCCCCACTTTTGGCACATTGTCGCCTACTGCTTCTATTTCGTTGCTATCTTTAGAGCAAGACGATAAAGCCAAAGCCACAAATAACGCAAATACTATCTTTTTCATTCTTCGTATAATTCGTTTTCTTTTTCGTCTATATACTCAGTAAGGAACGCTAACCAGTCCTTTTTAGTCCGTAGCGTTTTGTCGGTATCGACATTAAAGCCGACGGGTATAAACTTAACGCCGAAATTAGACACCAACCATTTTACGAATTTTATTACTTCTAACTCTGTTTCGTCTGCGTCGGCATCTATTACTTTCACTTTGCCGTATAATGCCACTTCGTCGCCGTCCTTAATAAATCCGACACACGGCAGATTTTCTTTTGCCGACCATTCCCGAAAATCTTTTGTTTCGTCCTTTGGGATATACCCTACGTGCTTACCGTCGTTGCGATAAATCGCAATGGCGTTTTTGTCGTGTGGGTTGGTAGGCTCAGAACGCACATACCCCAAAAAGCCGCCTATATCCTGCACGTCGTTTCTGTATTGCACACCTGCAATTTTGCAAAGATAATCCGGGTTTGTAGATACTTTAACACTAACTGATATTTCCTTTTTGGGCGTTTGCTTTTGCGCGCTTTTGCCGACAAAATACAAAACGACTATTACCGCTATTATAATATACCACATACTATTTTCCCAATATCGCTAATAAAGTCTGTATCTGTTTATCCTTTTCTGCCAGCATATCGCGCACAAAGTTTTCGGATAGTATCGCCGTTTGCTGACCGATAACCGTAGCGTTACGGCCGGTTACGCTGTTTGCGCCGGTTATCTTTGTGGATTTGTACATTTCACCCGTTCCACGTAGCAGCCAGTCTGCCGACACGTCCGGGCAAGCATTAAGCACGCGTAAAACGCTATCCAACGAAATAGCCGCGCCGTGACTTAGTTGGCTATTTAGTCGTTTTTGGGCTGGTGCGTCGCCAGCCGCTACCGCATTTTGGGTAATTCCCTTTTCTTTTAGCAGCAAGTTAATACGGGCGCGTACCTCAGCCGCTTCATTTTCGTAGTCAATCATACGCCAAAAAGTAGTTTTATACCCGTTAAAAGGTATGTTTTTAATAAGATTACCGCTTAAAGAGTAATTTTTTCTCAAATTCTTTTGGAAGTTAGAGGAAAACATCTACCTTTGCACCAACGAACAAACAAACGAACCAAAAGGGCAAAAGAAAGACTGCCGACCTAAAAGGCCGGTTTTCGCATAACTTCCAACGGCAAAGGTAGGCAGTTTTTTCTATTGCACCAACAAACGAACGAAGTTTTTACCGAAAAATGGAGATTATGGTACAGAAAGTTACAGAAAAAATTACCCGTGAACGTCTGCGAGCATTGCAGAACGGAGAACAGATTACCGTACAGTGTGCGGACGGCTACGATTTGGATAGCCAAAAAAATACTGCATACGCTATGCAGAAAATGGAAAACTGCCGCTTTGCTTGCAAGTCTGACGGCCTAACGCTAACCGTTACGCGCTATGATACCAACTAAGCCGGTTTGCGACCCCGATAGGCGATACAGTCAAAAAGAGGCAGCGCAGATACTGGGCGTAGAACGCCACACTATCAAACGCTGGGAAAACGACGGCTGCATACGCTTTAAGGTACGCAAAGCAGGGCGCGCCAAATTCACTACCGGGCGGCAAATAATCAAGTGTTGGGAAACCACCTATTTATAAATTTCAAATATCAAGATTATGAGTTTACAAATGCCATTAAAGCAAGCACCGCAGGGGTATATACCCAACTGCGACACGCACCACGACGAAGTAGGTAACGTAATGCGCCAGTGGTTTAACGGCGGCAAAGTACGGTTTAACTACGACAAAAACACCGGCGTAGGTGAGGCAACCGTAGAGGGCCGCGTAGTAGGACGCTGGAACGAGGTAACGGTAGGTATGTGGGGCGATATTCTCTACACATTGGAAACAGAATTTAAGGACAAAATAAACGACTAAAGCAATGAAAAAGATTTTATCTAACTACCGCTACTACGTATTAGTAGTTTTGGTTACAGTATTCATTTTGGGTGTTATGGCTGTGCCTAACGAAAGTTTGCCTACCGCAAACTATATCTACACCCTTATTTCGTCTAAGGTTATCGGCTTTTTGGCCGCCTACGTTTTAGCAAAACTTTACGCGCGTTGGAAGCGACTGGGTACTATTCCCGAACTTATGAACGCAGCAAATAACTATTAACACTTTACAGTTATGCAACCTATTCAAATTAACGTATCGGTTAATATCGGCGTAACCCCCGAACTGAACGGGCTATTATTGTCGCTGCTTAACCGTCCGCAGGTTGAGGCCCCAGCCGCCGCACCTGCACCAAAGAAACCGAGAGCTGCAAGACAGCAGCCCGTAGTAGAGAACCCACAACCGGAGCCACAGCAGGAAACCGCACCTGCGGCAGAGGCAGAACAGACCCCGGAGCCTAAGACCGAAACAGCCGCACCCGTTGAGGCTGCGCAGGAAAACAAGGTTTATACCGTCGTAGATGTACGCGCGGCTATGGATAGAACCCGTAAGCGTATCGAGGGCGAGAACTGGAAAGAGAACCCCGACAGTGAGGGTTACAAGAAATGGCACAGACAGCTAACAGCGTGGTTTAAGAATACCGCCGCTATCTGTGGAGCAGAGAAACCAAGCGCACTACCGGACGGCGAGAGCTGCCAAAAGTTTGTAGCCTATTGCGACGCTGTGTATGTGAAAGACGACGAATTAGTAGAAGATTGTCCGTTTTAGGCTATGGGAGCAACTGCACACGCATTATTAAGCCCGTCCGCTGCGCATAGGTGGATTAACTGCACAGCCGCCCCACGACTGGAGGCTGACGTAGAGGACAAAGGCAGCGAGTTTGCCGCCGAGGGTACATTAGCGCACGCGTATTGTGCGCAGAAGTTGAAAGCGTTTTTAGGTCTGCCGACTGACGGCGAAGCCAAAGAGATAGCGGAACTTAACGACCGCTATCACACCGGCGAAATGGACGAATATACGGACACCTACAAAACTATCGTGCTGGAGAAATTCAACGCTGCACGCGCAAAGACCAAAGACGCGCTGCTGCTGATTGAAACCCGGTTAGATTTCAGCGAGTACGTGCCGGACGCTTTCGGAACTGCCGACGCTATCATTATCGCCGACGGCACTATGGAAGTTATAGATTTCAAGTACGGCAAAGGCGTTAAGGTATCGGCAGTAGATAACCCCCAAATGAAAATCTACGGTTTGGGTGCTTACGAAAAATTCAGTTTTGAGTATAAGATAGACCGGGTACGAATGACAATTATACAGCCCCGTATCGAGAATTTCAGCGAATGGGAGTTAAGCGTATCTGAGTTAATGGCGTGGACTGACGGCGTACTGACACCAAAGGCGCAGCAGGCATACAAAGGCGACGGCCCACAAGTACCGGGCGACTGGTGCCAATTCTGCAAGGTGAAAAGCAACTGCCGCGCACTTACGCAAAAGTGTATCGAGGCAGCAAAGAACCACCCCGACCCCAAACTGATAAGCCCGGACGAACTGGCAGCAGATATACTGCCGATGTTGGCAACCGTGAAAACGTGGTTAGCAGGCGTAGAGGACTACGCACTACAGCAGGCGTTAAGCGGCGTACAGTTACACGGTTGGAAAGTCGTAGAGGGGCGCAGCGTCCGAAAGATTACCGACCAAGACGGCGCAGCCTTAGCACTCAACAAAGCCGGTTACAAGACTACGGAGATTTACAAGCCGCAGGAGCTACGAACCATTACCGATTTGGAGAAACTGACCGGAAAGAAACAGTTTGCCGCTATCTGTGGCGATTACATAGAGAAACCGCAAGGCAAACCGACACTGGCACCGGAAAGCGACAAACGCCCGGCTATCGACCCGTTAGCCGACGATTTCAAGGACGTAAAATTTTAGGCTATGCAGGTAGTATTTGATTTTGTAATGCAGCACCCGTTTTGGGCTTTGTACACAGCCATACTTTTAGGCATAGCGGTACACGGATTTAGAAGTAACAAAAACCAATAAGACGGCCCGGCGTATTCCGGGAGTGGATAAACAGTTTAACAGTATGATTACACCGATTGTAAAAGACACTAAGGTAGTGTTTGGCCCGTGCAGATTGAGTTACACGCACGTATTTAGTAAGTATTCGCCCGACGGCGACGCAGCCAGCGGTAAGTATATGACAAATGTACTTATACCAAAGGAGGAAAAGGAAACTATTAAGGCTATCCAGCAGGCTATCGAGGCCGCAAAGAAAGCGGCTGTTACCTCAAAGTGGGGCGGCAAAGAGCCTAAAAAATTGGATATGCCGTTACGCGACGGCGACACCGACAAAGAGGACGACGACGTATATAGCGGACATTTCTACGTAAACGCAAAGAGCAACACACGCCCCGGCGTTTGCGACAAAAACAAATCGCCTATTATGGACGAGGACGAAATATATAGCGGCGTTTGGGCTATTGTTTCGGTTACATTCTTTGGCTACGACGTAAGCGGCAACCGTGGCGTAGCCTGCGGCCTCAACAACATTATGAAGTTTAAGGACGGCGAAAGACTGGGCGGTAGAGCCTCAGCAGAAACCGACTTTGCCGATATTGATATGGAGGACGACGACGATTTGTAAACAACCTAACGACCCGTGTAGGTGTTCGCGCCTGCACGGGTTTTCAAAAATCCCGATTATGTACAAACTAATTTCTGAAATAGCGGAACGCTGCTACACGGCAGCAACCAACAGAGGCAAAGATACTACCTGCGTAGGCTGTATGGATTATCTGCGCGTAGAGTTGGCCGAGTATTGGAACGCCGTAGAAAAGGGCGCAAACGTGCCGAATTTCAACGAAACGACCGCTAAGGCTACCGAGTTATCGGACGAAGATTTTAACGCGCTGTACGGCGAGAAAATCCACGATACGACCACCGACGAACTGGCAGACATTCTTATAGTGGCTGCAACGTGGCTACACGCTGCGAAGTTGGCAGGCGGCGACGATTTCCAACCGGAAAAGAGCATAGACGTAATGCTGCTGGGCGGTGCTGTGCAGTTTATCTGCGGACGCATTACCGGGCCGGTGGATTTGGACGAATTGCGTACAGTGGTAAATCTTAAAATGAGATATAACGAAACCCGTAACGACTGATATAATGCGCGAATTAGGCATAGATATAGAAACTTATAGCAGCCACGATTTGAAGAGCTGCGGCGTGTACCGCTACGTAGAGGCAGACGATTTTACGATACTGCTATTTGCGTATTGCGTGGACGGCGGCGCGGTGCAGTGCTGCGATTTCGCACAAGGCGAAACGCTGCCTGCTGAGATTATGGACGCTTTGAGAAACCCGGCAGTTATCAAAACTGCTTTTAATGCCACATTTGAACGCGTTTGTATCAGTCGTTATTTCGGTTGGCCGATGTTAGACCCGGCGCAATGGCGTTGCACAATGGTAAGAGCCGCCCGTATGGGTTTGCCTTTGTCGTTGGAGCAGTGCGGCGAAGTGTTGAGGCTGGAGCAGGGAAAAATGAAAGAGGGTAAAACACTTATACGCTATTTCTCAACCCCGACCAAAGGCAAAAGACACCTACCGGCAGACGCGCCCGACCGCTGGGAGTTATTCAAGCAGTACAATATACGCGACGTGGAAGTGGAGCAGCAGATATTAGCCAAAGTACGCAGACTGGAGCCTGCCGCCTTTGACGAAGAACTGTACACCATAGACCAGAGAATTAACGACCGGGGCGTTTTGTTAGACCGGCAGTTAGCGGAAAACGCTACACGTTTCGACGACGAATATAAAGCTCAGCTGCTTAACGAGGCAAAGGAACTTACCGGACTGGAGAACCCAAACAGCACCACCCAACTAAAAGAGTACCTAAACCGCGTATGCGGTATATCAGTAACCACGCTAAACAAAAAGACTTTGGACGACGTGGAGGCACTGGTAAAGTACCACAGCAAGGCGCGCAGGGCTTTAGAGTTACGCCGCGAAATGGGTAAAACCTCAACAAAGAAGTATAACGCTATGCTGGAATGTGTTTGCGACGACGGGCGCATACACGGGCTGTTACAATTCTGCGGCGCAGCACGTACCGGACGCTGGGCCGGTAGATTGGTGCAGGTGCAGAACCTACCGCAAAACCATTTGGAAGATTTGGACTACGCGCGCCAGCTGGTTAAAGCAGGCGATTTAGACGATTTCCAAATGAACTACGCCAACCCTACGCACGTGCTTTCGGAACTGATACGTACAGCGTTTATAGCAAAGCCCGGCTGCACGTTCCACGTCTGCGACTTTTCCGCTATCGAGGCGCGCGTAATTGCGTGGTTAGCCGGTGAGCAGTGGGTATTAGACGTATTCCGTGCAGGTGGTGATATTTACTGCGCTACCGCCGGGCAAATGTTTAATTGCAAGGTGGAAAAGCACGGACAAAACAGCGGACTACGCCAAAAAGGTAAAATCGCGGTTTTGGCTTTGGGCTACGGCGGCGGCGTTGCGGCGTTGGAGGCTATGGGCGGTAGCCGTATGGGATTGTCCGAACAAGAAGAAAAGGACATTATGCAGCGTTGGCGTGCTGCTAATCCGCATATCGTTCGTTTTTGGGGTATCATTGAGGCGGCAGCGGTTAAGGCTATCAAGACCGGCGAAAGCGCGACTATCCACCGGGGTATCGTCGTATCGTACCGCTGGGGTATGCTGCTTATTACCTTACCGTCGGGGCGTACACTGTGTTACCCACGCGCCCGTATCGGTATCGAGCAAAACGACGGCTGGAGAGGCGACCACGAAATTATAGAGTATGAGGGTACAAACCAAATGACTAAGAAGTGGGGCAAAGTACGCACCTACGGCGGTAAACTTACCGAGAACGTGGTACAAGCCATAGCACGCGACATTTTGGGCCTTATCATTCTGAGAGCTGACGCGGCAGGGTTAAATATCGTTTTCCATATCCACGACGAAATAGTGGTAGAAGCAGAACCGGGCCAAACCCTGCAAGACGTAGAAAACATTTTTAGCAAACCGATAGACTGGTGCCGCGACCTACCGCTGAAAGGCGCAGGATATACGACACCGTACTATTTGAAAGATTAGCAATATGAATAAGAAATTTTTGCGCTTTCGCTACGCAGCCATAAAGCGATACGGTGATAAGCACTGGACGGCGCACACGGACTACATAGAGTTTAACCCAAACTATACCGTTAGCTGCGGCGGTTGCGAAAAAGGGTTTTTCGGTATCGGTAAGGATTTGCCGTTTATCGTAGAGTTATCCAACGGCACTAAATTTTTGTGCTTTATGCACAATTACGGCACCGGCGTAGAGGACGAAATACTAAGCGAAAAGGGCGAAGTAGCCAACAGTTACGTAGCCGACGAGTGCCACGCCAAAGTTAAACAGAATATCAACAAACTAAATATCTACTAAAATGAACACTTTAACAGAAAAACAAAATTTGCGTTACGAATTGCTCAAAGCGAACCGTTACGACGTGCAGAACTCTAAAGCGTGCTACGACTTTATAGCAGGCAACGAAACAGCGACCCCGGAGCCTCAGCAGGCAAAGACCGCTAACGGATTGGCAGACGGTGTTTATTTGATACAGCACGACGACACCGCCGTACTGTTTACCGGGCAAACACTTTCCGACACCGAAAAGAGCCTATACAAAAGCGTAGGCGTTAAGTTGGGTAACAAGTCGCTGGCCGTCGCTATGGGCGATATGACAGAGGACGAAATAACCCTTACCAAGAAACAAGGCGGCACACGCTTTATTACCAAGTACCACGAAGCCGTAGCGGACTGGAACGGTAAGGAAAACACCGACGATATACGCGGTATTCTGAACGACGATATTTTGCTGGCAGACGGCGAGTATATCCCAAGTTTGGGCGAGCTGTATTTTATCCTGCTGCATATCCGCGACATTAACGCCGCTTTGGAGGCTATCGGAGGTAAACCGCTTTGCGGTTGGTATTGGGCCAGCACACAATACAGCGCGACCGACGCGTGGACTTTGAACCTCAACAACGGCACCGCGCACATCAGCACTAAGGCTACGAGCCAGAACAGAGTTAGGGCCGTTTCAGCATTTTTACCGCTTAACAGTTAATCTTTAGTAGTTAATCTTTAGCCCGGCGCAAGCCGGGCGCATTAAATCCCTATTCTATGAATATCCGCGAAATGCAATTATCACTATTTGACCCCGACCCCGATACGATTGTGGGGGGGGTATCGTGCAGTTTAGGACACCGGCACCGAAAACCGAAACGGGCTAAATGGCGCGTCCATTTCAAAAACGGAAACTGCCGCGATGTGTGCGGCTGGTGTGTAAAACAATTCCAACCCGGAGGCGACCACGCCGATATAGTAGAACGCATAGAGAAACTAACAAAGAAAATAATCAGCAAATGATAGTATTAAGTTTATTTGACGGTATGAGCTGCGGACAAATCGCACTTAAAGAACTGGGCGCACACGTGGAACGCTACTACGCCAGTGAGGTAGATAAATTCGCTATCGCACAAACGCAGTTAAACTTTCCGGAAACGGTGCAGCTGGGCGATGTCCGTAACATAGACGCGCGGAAGTTGGGCCACGTGGATTTATTGTTAGGCGGTAGCCCGTGCCAGTCTTTCAGTTTTGCAGGGAAACGTGCAGGAATGAGTACCAAGCAGAACGAAGAAATATACACCTTAGACCGCTATTTGGAATTAAAGCAGGCAGGCTTTGAGTTTGAGGGGCAAAGTTACCTATTTTGGGAGTACATACGCATACTGCACGAACTCAGAGAAACGAACCCTAACGTATTCTTTTTATTGGAAAACGTGGAAATGGGCAAAAAGTGGGAAAAGGTATTATCTGAGGCTATCGGCCTGCAAGGTGTACACATAAACAGCGCGTTAGTATCGGCGCAAATCCGAAAGCGGATTTACTGGACTAACATACGCATAGCCCAAACGACGGGGGGGGATTGGATAACCGATATACCCCAGCCCGAAGATAAAGGCATACTGCTACGCGATATACTGGAGGACGACGCAGACGTGGACGAAAAATTTTATCTGAAAGCCCAAACCGTGCAGAACCTTATAGCCCACAAACTAAGGAACGAAGCGGCCGGACGCAACTACGGCGCAGTGTTCCACACTGGGGGGGGAAGATGCACGCCATTAAAATAGGCGGTAAAGGTGTGGACGATTTAGTAAGGGTTTAGCAATGGAAACGATATGCGTAGCGTCAAGAGGCAGGCAGACGGGGGGTGAACAAACAGCACTTAGAAATTTGCCCCGTAGCCGGAAAAACAAACTGCCTTACCACTGTGGCAAAAGATAATCTGATTTGGCAACGTCCGCGCGGAAAGAATAACGGCGGCTTTTATACCGAGAAGTCGCCCACCCTTTCGGCTAACGCGTGGCAAGAAAATAATTTAGTTATGGAGTTATCCACAAAACAATTAAATCCAAGTGGCGAAAGCAATAACGGGCAACAGCCGTACCAGCAAAACCGAGTATATGACACCGGCCACAAATCGCCTGCGCACTGTGCAGGACTAACGGGAGGCGGTTATATGGTTGCAAACGAAATGGAGCCGGACGGGCGTATTAGACGACTTACACCGACCGAGTGCGCAAGGTTGCAGACTATCCCCGACTGGTACAAATGGAAGTGCAGCAACGCCCAACAATACAAAATGCTGGGTAACGGTTGGACGGTAGAGGTAATAAAACACATACTTTCATTTTTGCCCGACGAACTGCTATACCCCGACGACTATATGGAGGCAATACCGGAACCGGAGGCAGTGGACGAACCACAAAAAAAATGCGGTAACTGTGCGCTTTGCATACACACGCATTTAGGCGGTGAGTGCCAATTAACCGACAACCCGGTAGAATATGAGCAGGACGGCTGTATAGACCACATACCGGAGGACTAAGATATGTACGAAAAAGATTTTAACAGCAAGGTAACGGCAGAGGTGCCAGCGGAATTTATGCAGAAAATCTATTTGCGACTGGAGGACGAAGCGACACCGCACGCCGTAAGGGTGAGCAAATGCCGCCCGTATATAAAGCGAGTTACGATTTACTGCGACGCTGAAAATGTCGCTTACTTTAATACGATAGTAGCCGATGAAAATAAAACTGAAATATGATTTTACGATAGACTTAGCCACAGCCCACAGCCGCATATCTAAAAAGTGGCGTAATAGGCACTGGCAATGGTCTGAACTGCTGGAACGCTGTAGCGAAACAAAGCGCACAGCCGAAACAGCCGCCGAATACGCGCGTATGTCGCGTGAGGAGCAAAGCAACGTAAAAGACGTGGGCGGTTTTGTCGGCGGCTACCTTAGTGGTGGAGTGCGTAAGAATACTAACGTAATGTACCGCAGTGTGGCTACGCTGGATATAGACTACGGCACGCTAAACGTATGGGAAGATTTCCAAATGGCGTTTAGTTTTGCAGCGATGATATACAGCACGCACAAGCACAGCGACAAGACACCGCGCTATAGGCTGGTGTTTCCACTGAGCAGGCAGGTAACACCGGCAGAATATGAGCCACTTTGTAGAAAGATTGCCGCCGAACTGGGTATAGACCTATTCGACGATACCACCTACGAACTGCCGCGCCTATTCTACTGGCCCAGTACCTCAAAGGACGCAGAGTATGTTTTTGAATACCAAGACGGCCCGGCCTGCAACGTGGACGCGGTACTAAATCAGTATGTGGACTATAAGGACGTAAGCGCGTGGCCTATATCGAGCAGAGAGGGCGACGTAATAGCCCACGAAATTAAAAAGGCAGGCGACCCGACAGAAAAGCCCGGACTAATAGGCGCGTTTTGCCGTGCTTACTCTATCGAGGAGGCGATAGAGCAGTTTTTAGGCGACCAGTACGAACCGACCGGAACCGACGGGCGATATACCTACAAGTTAGGCAGCGTGGCCGGTGGTTTGGTTTGCTATGAGGGCAAATTTGCTTTTTCACACCACGAAACCGACCCTGCAAGTAGGCAGCTGTGCAATGCTTTCGACCTTTGCCGTATTCATTTGTACGGTGCGAAAGATGAGGGTAGCCGCGCGCTGGACGTTACGCGCAAACCGTCGTATATGGCTATGCAGGAAATGGCGAGCCAAGACAGAAACGTAAAACTGCTGATGTCGCGCGAGCGCAGCAAATCCGCTGCGGAAGATTTCGACGAAGTGGAACTGCCGGAAGATTACAGCGACGAATGGAAAGCGGAATTAGAGTACAGCAAATCCGGTAAATTGCAGTGTACTATCGGCAACATTATTCTAATACTGGAAAACGACCCTGCGCTGCGTGGGCGCATTACCCACGATTTGTTTGCAGGCGTGGACGCGGTTGTAGGCGGTTTGCCGTGGAATAAGAACGCTACGCAGTGGACGGATAACGACGACGCTAATTTGCGCGTATGGCTGGAACGTAACTACGACATAACCGGCAAAGAGAAAATAGCCGACGCGCTTACGGCGGTGCTTACACGCCACAGTTACCACCCTATCCGGGATTACCTCAACGGCTTGCAATGGGATAACGTACCGAGATTGGAAAGGCTGATAATAGACTATATCGGGGCTGAGGACAACGAATTAAACCGCACAATGACACGCAAACACTTTACCGCAGCCGTAACGCGTGTGTTTAATCCCGGCTGCAAATACGACTACTGCCTAATCCTTACCGGGCCGGAGGGTGTGGGAAAATCCACGCTGTTAGGCAAAATGGGCGGTAAGTGGTTTAACGACAGCATAACCACCACCGAGGGCAAAGAGGGTATGGAGCAACTGCGCCGCGCGTGGATTATCGAAATGGGAGAATTAGCCAGTATCAAGCGTAGCGATGTGGAAAGCGTGAAAGCCTACCTATCCAAGCGCGTAGATATATACCGCGCAGCATACGGCAGGCGCACGGCAGAACACCCCCGGCAGTGTGTTTTCTGCGGTACTACTAATGAGGTGCTTTTTCTCAAAGGCGACAACGGAAACCGCCGCTTTTGGATTATGGCGGTTAATCCTGCACTGCGCAAATATAAGAAGTGGCAGGAGGCGTTAGACCGCGACCGCGACCAACTTTGGGCCGAGGCCGTCCACTATTACAAGCAGGGCGAAAAACTCTACCTATCGGACGAACTGGAAGCGCAGGCACGACAGAGGCAAGAAGAATACAACGACAACAGCGACGACCCTATAGTGGCAATGCTGCAAAAATTCTTAGATACCAAACTGCCGGTGGACTGGGCGACCAGAGATATAGCCGACCGCCGCAGGTGGTTAAAGAACCCCGACCCGTTGGACGCTGAGGGCGTAGAGCTGCGCGAAAAGGTATGCGCCGCCGAATTTATTTGCGAACAAATGGGGCGTGATATGTCGGACAAAGAATATAAATACCTATGCCGGAGAATTAGCAAACTAATAGAGGAAACACCGGGCTGGGAACGTGTAAGCACAAGCAGACACGCGGAAAAATGGTACGGCGTGCAGCGCAGTTTTAAGCGTATGCCGACAGTAAACGAGGAGGACGATTTGTAAACGGAGTTTTGGCAATAGTGAAAGGCACTAAAAAGGGAACAGAGTAAACGGACATTTTGCGTTTACACTATCGTTTACAAATTCCGTTTACATTTAATTTATTGATTATCAATTATTATAAATAGTTGTAAACGATGTAAACGATAAAATATATAAAAAGATAGAAACAATGTAATAAAGAGATATAAACCCACTTACGCGAGAAAAAACGCACGTCTATACGCGTAATAGGTAAAATATAAGAAAATTAAAATTTGAGTTTACAATGAAAAAGAAGATAGAAAATATAGTTAGACACGCCGAGGTATCGGAGAAAGCGATAGAACGCTATTTGACCGATAGCGTAAAAGAGTTGGGCGGCGTGTGCCTAAAGTATAGTAACCCTGGAATGGTGGGTTATCCCGACCGCATTTGCTTACTGCCGGGCGGCGTTACCGTTTGGGTGGAACTCAAAAGCAAGGGCGAAGCATTAAAGGCGGTGCAGAAAGTACGTATTTGCCAAATGGCGAAGATAGGCCACACGGTACACGTGTGCGACAGCAAAGAGGCAATAGACCAAGTTTTAGAACCCTACAAAAGTAACCGGATATGATATATAAGCCATACGAATACCAGCAAACGGCTATGCAGTGGATAATGGATAAACCTAAATGTGGGCTGTTTTTGGATATGGGATTAGGTAAGACCGTATCGACACTGACAGCCATACAGCAGATGATAGACGACTGCGAGATTAGCCGCGTTTTGGTTGTTGCGCCTAAAAAGGTTGCAGAAACTACGTGGAGTACCGAGGCCGAAAAGTGGGAACACCTGCACGACCTCAGAGTGGTTAAAGTGTTGGGAACAGAGAAACAGCGATGTATGGCACTGGCACAGAAAGCCGACGTTTATGTAACCGGGCGCGATAACTTTGTTTGGCTGGTTGGAAAGTATGGCGGACAATTACCGTTTGACGCGTTAGTGATTGACGAATTAACCAGTTTTAAGTCTGCGAAAAGTGAAAGATTTAAGGCTATGCGTATCGCCGTTCCAAGCGTTAAACGGGTTATAGGACTTACCGGAACACCGGCACCGAACGGGCTAATAGATTTGTGGGCGCAGATGTACTGCATAGACCAAGGCGAAAGGCTGGGAAAATCAGTTAGCAAATACCGCGAAACCTACTTTGAAACGCACAAATGGAATAATATAATAGTCCGTTGCGACGTAAAAAGCGGCTGCGAGGACATTATACGGGCAAAAATAGCCGATATATGCCTGAGTATGCAGGCAAAGGACTATTTGCAGCTGCCGGATATGATAACCCACACGGCTAACGTCTATTTGAGCGAAAAGACTATGGCGGCTTATACCAAGTTTGAAAAAGAAAAGGTTTTGGAGTTTACAGCCGAACACGCCGGAGAACCGCAGAACATATTAGCCAATTCCGCAGCCGGGCTTATGAACAAGTTAAGCCAGTTTGCTAACGGGGCGATATATGACGAAGATATGCAGGCCCACGAAATACACAGCGAAAAGTTAGACCGGTTAGCCGAAATAGTGGAAGCCGCCAACGGCAACAGCGTATTAGTGTTTTACCAGTACAAACACGACATACAGCGAATAACTGCAAGGCTGAAAGGCTACAAGGTACGGACATATCAAGGCGAAAAGGATTTGCAGGACTGGAACGCCGGAAAGATAGACGTACTACTGGCACACCCGGCGAGTACGGCGTATGGCCTCAATATGCAGCAGGGAGGGCATTATATTGTTTGGTTTGGCACCGGTTGGAATTTGGAACACTACCAGCAGGCTAACGCCCGACTGCATAGGCAGGGGCAACAGCACCCGGTTACAGTGTATAAGTTAATCTGCGCCGGTACTGTGGACGAAAGAGCCGCTGCCGCTTTGGAGGGCAAAAAGGGAGTGCAACAGAGTTTGTTAGATAGTCTTAACTACTTAATAAGTAAATATCGTGAGTAATAGAAAACGGGTAAATATATCCATAGACCCACAGACATACGAAAGGCTGCAAAGCATAAAGCAAGTACACGGGTTTAGTAATGTGTGCGAGTTGGTAGTAGCCTTTGTGCATATACTGTTAGACCGTATGGAAAGAGTGGATAAACGAAAGTACGATTTGCCCGATGACGACGGGCGGTATATCGACGAAATGTTTGACGATTTGGGCCACGTACAGCGTACACCCAACGGCGACGCACCAGTACGCAGGCACACTAAACGGATTAAATGACTATGGCAAAGGATAAGGAGTATAACAAGTTAATCCATACTAACAAGTGGCTGAGGCTGCGCCGTGATGTATTGACGAAACACCCTATTTGCCAAAGGTGCGAGGCTGAGGGAAGATTAACGCCTGCTACCGAGGTACACCACATTAGACCGGTTGAGGAAGCATTTACCAAAGCCGAACGGGTGCAGCGTATGTATGATATACACAACGTCCGGGCCTTATGCCACGACTGCCACGTAAGGACACACACGGAGTTAGGGCGTAGCGGTAAGGCTGCGACACAAAAGCGCAACGCCGAACACGTCCGGGAGGTTATAGATAAATTTTTCGGCGACGGTTAGCAAAGACCGGGGGCGTATTTTTTTTAAGAGGGGTACACCCCGTTAAACCTCACCCCCACCTTTCTACGTGTGTGAGCAAAAATTTGAAATTGCGGAACTTTGGACTAAAAGAACATAAAAACGTAAGATTATGGCGAAAACAGTAAAAGATTACGTAAAAGACATAAAAAAAGTGCTGAAAACCCACAAAACCTACAGTGCTGGTTTGGATATGCAAATTTTGTCGCTGGCCTCAGCTATGCGTAATTTGGAAATGGCGAACGACCAAATAGACGGGCTAACCGAAACTACGGTGTGGGAAACCACGCGCTACGGCGAAAAGCTGGCACCGCACCCGGTTTTCAAAATTGCAAAGGAGGCGCAGGAATTGGTAACGCGCCAAATGAAAGCGTTAGGGCTTACCGTTGAAGATTTGGCCGGTGAAGCAGACGACGACCCACTGGCAGACCTCACAAAGAAGCTGACGAAAAAGCGCAAGCAGCCTACGATTATCAAACCTAATACAGAGGGCGAATAATGACAGAAGAAGAAAAGGACAAACTACGGCAGGCGAAAGCGGACGTTACCGACCTGCTGGCAGGTATGCCGATAGAACGCTACCGACTGGACGAAGTGGATAGCCGGTTAGATAGTTATGTGCGCGAGGTTGCAGGAAACCCCGACGCGCATAACCTATATGAGCAGTTAGCGGTAGCCCGGTTTTTCCATTTGTGCGACCGATACGGCATTAACGTAACGGAGGTGTGGCAGTTTTGCGATTTCTACGAAAGCCTATATTTTCCCGGTAAGGCCGGGCAACAGCGGTACAAACTTACGCCCGTGCAGTATTTCCAGTTTGCCAGTATCTTTGCCTTTTGGGTTGGCGATAAACGAGTGGTGCGCGAAGTGGTGCTGTACGTTCCGCGTAAATTCAGTAAGACCACCAGCACCGCGTCGCTGGCTATATACGATTTGCTCTACGGCGATGCAAACGCGGAAAGTTACACCGGTGCCAACAGTAGCGACCAAGCGAAAAAATGTTTTGACGTTATCCGTAACTGTATGCGAAAGTTAGACCCGAAAGAACGCCGCTATTTAGTGAATGAGCAGACCGTAAAAAGCCGTCGCAAAGACCGTACAGCCTTTGCGCAATGTCTGACAGCCAACGCCCGTACGAAGGACGGTTTGAACGCCAGCACGGTAATTATGGACGAATTTAGCCAAGCCCGTAGCAGCGAACTATTGACGGTATTAACTACGTCTATGGGTGTACGCGAAAATCCGCTGACGGTGATAATTACCACCGCGTCGGACGTATTCGACGGCCCGTTTTACGAAATGTTGCAGGGGTATAAATCTGTACTTATGGGAGAGTATGAGGACGACAGCGTATTTGTACACATATTCGAGCCGGATTTAGACGACGCAGAGGACGACGAAAGCACGTGGATAAAAGTACACCCACATTTAGGCGTTACCGTATCTATGGACTTTTATAGGCAGGAATATAAAAACGCCGTGCGTAACGGCAGCGAGGCTATGTTAGCGTTCCGTACAAAATTGCTGAATATGTACGCCGAAAATGAGCAGCGCAGCTGGATTAGTAGCACGCTGGCCCGACATATCAGCAAGCCGATAAAGATAGACGCGATAAAAGGCAGACCGGACGCAATGGTAGCGATAGACCTAAGCGAAAGCGACGACTTTAGCGCGGTAACTATGGGTATGTACAACAAAGAACAGAAAAGTTTTTATTTCCATACAGCCTATTTTTTCCCGTCCGGCGCACTGCCAGGCCACCCAAACGAAAAACTATATAGGACGTGGGCCGATAAGGGATTTTTAATACTTACTGACGGCGACGTTATAGACTACCGCCGTATAGTTGATTACGTGCTGTATCTAAACAAGTATGTACGTACTTTGGGTATCGGTTACGACCCGTGGAAGTCGCAGGAGGTTATAAATATGCTGGCTGCGGCAGGTGCCGGAAACGTGATTAAGGGCATAAAACAGACCTACGGCACGTTTACCGCCCCGGTAGAGAGCTTTGAACACGGCGCGAAAACCGGGCATATATTCATAAACGACAACCCGATTAACGCCTACTGCTTTGGTAACGCTGTTTTAGATACCGACAAACTGGAGAACTGCAAGCCGGTAAAGCGAAAACAGACGCAAAAAATAGACGGCGTGATAACGAAACTTATGTGTTTACGCCTATTTATTGACTACGAAAGATAAAATTTTTATCGAATTTAGAGAAAAACGGGTACCAGTTACCCGTTTTTCTGTGTAATAGTAGAGGCACATATATTTTGCGAATGGGATTTATAGATAACATACGGAATTTGTTTAGACGCAGTACGACGGCTGAGGGTAACGCGGCTAATACAGCGAGTGCGGATATACCACGCACCGGCGGCGTTTTTGAGTACCCGACCGGCACCGCGTTAAATGTATCTACAGTTTACCGCTGTGTTAATATGTTAGCCGACAGCGTGGCTAATTTGCCCGTGCAGTATAAGCGTATGAAAGGCGATATTTTTACAGAGGACAAAAGTAGCCGCCTACACTATCTTTTGAATGTACAGCCCTGCGGCTATATGTCGGCAGTGGATTTTTGGCAGCTGGTAGTACAGTATATGTTACTGCGCGGTAATGCCTATATCGTCCCGGTTTATGACCCGTTTACTATGGATATAGACCGGCTTTGTTTGGTAAATCCTGCGTGTGTTTCGCACGACACCATTAACGATACATACACCGTTTGCGATGTAACAGCCGGTATTTGCGGCGTGTATGACGAAAAAGAGATACTGCACATTAAAAATTTCAGTCTGGACGGCAAAACCGGTTTATCCACTTTGTCGTTTGCCCGTCTTACGACAAATACGGCTTTGGCAGGCGACCGGGAAACGAAAAACCGTTTTGATAACGGCGGTAACGTGCGCGGTATCGTTAGCAACGATAGCAGCGTGCGCGGTTATGGGGAGTACCAAGATACCGAACTGGAAAAAACCGCTACCGATTTGGACGATAGATTTAGAGCTGGTGAGCGCATTGTATCGTTACCGGGCCAAGTACAGTTTAACCCGATTTCGTTAAGCAGTACCGATATGCAGTTTTTGGAAACCCGTAAATTTTCGGTGCGCGAAATATGCCGATTTTTCGGCGTACACCCGTCGTTTGTTTTTGATGATACGAGCAATAATTATAAGTCTGCGGAAATGGCAAATGTGGCTTTTCTTAGTACCACACTTAACCCTATTTTGCGTAAGATTGAAAAGGAGCTACACCGTAAGTTAGTCGCACCGACTTTGTGCTGTAAGCGAAAATTTGAGTTTGACCGTACCGCACTTTACGCGTGCGATTTGGATAGCCGCGTTAAGTATCAAGCGCAGACGATAGCCGCAGGTATTTATACCGTGAACGAGTGGCGCAGAGAGGAAAACAAACCTGCTGTAGAGGGCGGCGATATTGTATTAGTATCTGCTAATCTTAAAAGTATTACTGAGATAGGCAAACCGACTACAGCAGAACCGAAAGAACCAATAGAAACCCAACCGGCAGAACCGGTTACAGAACCTAACGAAGAAAATGGCGAAGAATAAAAACGAAGTTATTAAACGCCTGCTGCACACCGTAACCGATTTGCGAGTGCGTGAGGCAAAGGAGGGCGAAGCGGAAAGCCGTACTATTACCGGTTACGCTATTCTGTTTAATACCCCGTCTGCGCCGTTGTGGGATTACGACGACGAAGAGGCGCGCGAGATTATAGCACCGGGCGCAGTAACAAAAGAACTGCTGGACGGCTGCGACATTAAGTTTACGATGTTCCACGATAGGCAGCTGATATTAGCCCGTAGCAAGAACGGAGCCGGTACGCTTACCTACGGAGTGGACGACAAGGGCGTTTATTTTGAGTTTGACGCACCTAACACCGTGGACGGCGACAAGGCGTTAGAACTGGTGCGCCGCGGTGATATTTCGGGCTGTAGTTTTATGTTTACCACCCACTACTACGATAGTGCGTATGTTGCGCGCGATGTACAGAGAGTGGACGGTAAAACGATTATTACCTACACCGTAAACGTGATTACCGGTATTTACGATTTTACGCTGGCTGCCGACCCTGCGTACCCCGATACAAACTGCGAGTTGCGCGAGTTGGTGAACGAACTAAGAAAACCTGAGCAGCCGGAGAAAACCAAAGTAGAAACTAAAATGCGTGAGCAAGTGCGCGAAATGCGCCGCGCTGCTACGCAAAGTTTAGATATTGTTTAACAGTTAAAGCGATTTTTGTATGAAAAAGAAAACCGTACAAGTGCGTGAGTTGGTAGATAAGTATCAGACCAACTGCAACCGTATTAGCGAAATTGCCGATACGTGCGAAAAGGAGCAGCGCGAGCGCAACGAAGCAGAGGACGCAGAGTATAAAGCGTTGTCGCGCGAAAATCAGTTACTGCAAATGCGTATGCACGCTATCGCAGTAGAGGCAGGAACGCCGCAGAATGTGAACACCGACGAGGTACTGCGTGAAATGCTGCTTAACAAAAACAGCAAGGTAACTATTTCGCTTATGCGCGAAGTTACGCCGCAGACTACCGCAGCGTTGGCCGATACCGGCATTATCCCGGTGCAGGAGCAGGAAATGTTAAAGCCTATCCGTTTGGGCCTTATCTACGATAAGGTAGGTTTGAACATTCGTTCCGGCCTTATCGGTACTTTGCGCTGGCCTAAGCATAGCAAGGCTGTAGCCCAGTTTGCAGACGAGGCAGAACGCCTTTCCGATAGCAAAATCGACTGGGGCAAGTTGGAAACAACCGGCCACCGTTTAGGTATTGCCATTCCCGTAACCCGTGAGGAGTTGGAAGATAGCCACGGTATCGTAGAAAACGTGGTTAAGGAGGAAATGCCGGCTGCTATCGTGGACGAGATTAACGCCGCGCTTTTCACAACTACAAAGGATTACACCGCTAAGGACGGCAGCACCAAGCAGCGCAAGGTTTACGGCCCGTTTGTTGAGGCGGCAAAGAGTGTAACCAACTTTGCAGCAGCAGTACCGACCCGTAAAGAGTTGCTGAAAATCGTAGCAACGGTAGCAAGCCGTGTTAAGATGATTGCGCCGTGCTGGATTATGACCGAGGCAATGAAAGCCGAGCTGCGCGACGTTAAGGTGGACGAGGGCAGCGGCCGTTTCCTTTGTGAAAACGATATGATACTGGGTTATCCCGTATTTACTACTAACGCTATCGGTGCAGACTATATCGGCTTTGGCGATTGGAGCTACCAAGCAGCCGGATTTTTCGGCGATATGAATTTGGTAGTTGACCCTTACACACTGGCCCGTAACAACGCCGTAGATTTCGTGCTTAACACACGTTTCGGCACTGTTACACTGCGCGAGGAAGCATTTGTTTTGGGTAAGGTTAAGACCGCCTAAAGAGTGAGAACGTACAGAGGTAAAATTATAGCAGTTTAATTATGGCTACAGTGGATATAGCACTACTAAAAATGCACGTCCGCGCGGACGACTTTAGCGATGACGACCAGTATTTACAGCATTTGTTAGACGCTGCGGAGCAGTACGTAAACAAAGCAACCAACCGCACCAGCGACGAACTGCTGGAAATGGGTAACGGCAAACTGCCTGCAATGATATTGCACGCTATTTTATTGATTGCCGGACACTGGTACAATCAGCGCGAAGCCGTTAGCGGTGTGCAAATGGCAGAAGTGCCGTACACACTGCAAGCCTTAATTAAACCGTATCGCAAATTAGTAAACGACACTGCCGAATGATAGCCGGGAAAATGAAATATAAACTTACGTTGCTGGAGCCTAAACGGGTTACTGACCGAATGGGCGCAGAAACTACTACCTACGAACCTACGCGCACCGTACACGCGGAATGCGTTAGGGCTACGGGCAACCGCAGCGAGGAGGTGGGCGAACATTTCCCGGACTATGCGGCAGAGTTTAATATACGCCACGCGCACCCGATAGCGGAAAACTGGAGGGTGCAGCAGTTGGGCGGTTATCTTTATACCGTCGTGGCGATAATCCCTAATTTGGATAGAGGCTATAAAACCCTACTATGCGACCGAGTTAATGAATAGTTACCAGTATGGCCCGGACTATTGACTACAACGACGAAAATTTGCAGCGGTTATTCGCTGAACTGGAGCCTAAACGCAGACTGCAAGCGATTAAGGGAGGTTTTCGTAAAGAAGCCAACCAAGTACGCAAAACGGCAATAAACAACCTGCGTAGTAGCGTCCAATCGAACAAGGACTTAGAAAAAGGCGTGCGCGCTATTGTATTCAAGCGTAAAGCTGGATTTCGGGTTACAGTAGGAACGAAACGGGCAGGAAAGAACGGCAAGGGAGAGGCAGGATTTCACACCAACCGGCAGGGCCTTAAAAAGCCCGTACTAATATGGGCTGAGGAGGGAACAGCGGAACGAAAGACCAAACCGAAGCAGGGAACGCGCAGGCGTGCTGCAAGGTTGCGAGCCTCACACCGCACCGGACGAATGAAGCGTTACGGATTTATGGCGCAAACCCTTTCAAGTGTACGCGACACCGTAACGGCAGACATAAAGAAAATGGTAACTGAAAATGTAGAACAAGTAGCAAAAAAGTATGGCTGTAAATAGAACAAGTTTAAGCGCAGGCGAAATTATCCGGGCTATTCTTATCGAGGATAGCGAAGTAATGGCGCGCGCTAATAAGGTTTTCCCGGTAGTTGAGGATAACGCAGAACTGCCGTATATAGTGTATCGTCGTACCCAGTTGGAGCAAGTGCCAACGAAAGCCGGGCGAGGTGCTGATATGGTAGGTATTGAAATTCTTTGCTACACGAAAGGTTATACCGAGGGCGTAGAATTGGCCGAAGCTGTACGCGGTGCGTTGGACGGCGTGCAGGGCGAAAGCGACGGGCTGGTTATGCGCAGTTGCTATTTGTCGGATAGCGAAGAAGCGTGGCAGGACGACGCGTATGTACAACAGTTAGTGTTTAATGTTAAGATATAAACGATATGGCGACAACAGCAAAAAGTGGTTATTGCAACGGTAGCGATATGCTGCTGTATGTTGGCGGTAAGGCAGTAGGAAGCTGCACCAGCCACACAAGTACGTTTAACAGCGAAACGAAAGAACGTGCGGTTAAACCCGTAGCGTCGGCAGGTATGAGTAGCGGCCTATGGAAGAAAAAGGGCGTAGTAGGTTTGTCCTACGCTATCAGTGCCGAGGGTTTGGTATTCTACGACGAAACCGAGTGCGGTTTTAAGTCGCTTTTCGCATTGTGGAAAGCTGGCAAATCCGTAGAAATTAAGTGTATGGAACGCGATAACAGCGATAAGCCGTATTTGGCTGGTAAATGCGTTATTACGTCTTTGGAACGCACCGACCCGGCGCAGGACGATAGTACGTATAGCATTTCGCTGGATAACGACGGCGAACCTGAGGTGCTGGACGAAACCGCAATTACCGAGAACGTAACCGAGTAAAGAGTAGTACGATATGGCAAAGGTTGAAGTAACGATAAATGGCGCGAAATATCCGTGCCGTCCCACTATGGGGGCTATGCTACGTTTCAAAAAGGAAACCGGCAAAGAGATTACGGAAATGACAGATAAGAGCTTTACCGATTTGTGTACTTATCTGTACTGCTGTGTTGTGTCTGCGTGTGCGGCAGACAAAGTAGATTTCAGTATGTCGTTACTGGAGTTTGCCGACGCACTCAACCCGGAAGATATGAACGAATGGGCGGCGCAAATGCAGCAAGGCAGCACCGCTAACGACAATGCCGCCGAGGGTGAAAAAAAAAGTTAGAGCCTAAAGGCATTTACGATTTATTAGGTATCGCGCTGGGCTGCATACGACTAAGTTACGACGATTTTTGCAAGTTGGATTTCAACGAATTTGCGGCCGTCTATAAAGCGTATGTAGAGCAGCGCGATACTGATTTTAAGGACAAATGGGAACGTATGCGATTACTGGCAACGATAAGCATACAGCCGCATTTAGCCAAAGGCAAAAAGATTACACCGGAAAAGTTACTGCCGTTTCCGTGGGATAAGAAAAAGACCCGAAAACGTAACGCTAAGGAGCAGGAATTAACACCGCAGCAACAGCGTGAACGTATGGCAGAATTAGTTAAGAAATTAGGCGATACGATGATATAACTATGGCAGGAAAAAGCACAATTAGCATAACTTTTAAGTTAGACGGCGACGCTAAAAGTTTTAAGGATTTAGCGAAAGACGCGGAGGGCTTAAAAAAGGTGATTACGTCCACCGTATCGGAAGCGCAGCAGCTAAAAGGCAATGTTATAAACTTTGCGGCTTTGGCTACCGGACTGGACGCGGCGCAACGTAGTTTTAGCCAGTTGCAGGCAGGTATGAAAAATTTGGCAGACGCTTACGCCGTGCAGGAGGTAGCGGAAACCAAATTAGCAACCGTTATGCAGCAGCGTATGGGTGCAACCGACGCGGAGATACAGAGCATTAAGGATTTGGCAAGCGCACAGCAAGAATTAGGCGTTATCGGTGATGAGGTGCAATTATCCGGCGCGCAACAGATAGCGACGTTTCTAAACGAAAAGGCGAGTTTGGAAACGCTGTTACCTGCTATGAATAATTTATTAGCGCAGCAAAAAGGACTTAACGCTACCACGCAGGACGCGGTAACGGTAGGTAACTTAATGGGTAAAGTAATGCAGGGGCAAACGTCCGCTTTGACCCGTGTAGGTATCACTTTCGACGAAGCCGAGGAAAAGGTACTGAAATACGGAACAGAGCAGGAACGCGCGGCAATGTTGGCGCAGGTAATTACTAACAACGTGGGCGAAATGAACGCCCAGTTAGCGCAGACCGAAAGCGGAAAGCAGCAGCAGTTAGTTAATACGTTGGGCGATATGAAAGAGCAGTTAGGCGGTATGGTGAACGGAGCGTTACCATTTGTTACTATCGCGGCCCACTCTACTACTGCGCTAACAAGCATTACCACCTTAGTAACCGGAGTTAAAACCCTATCTACAACATTATACGCAAGCGTGAAAGCCTTTGCCGCGTCCACTGTGGCAATGGTAAAGAACAAAGGCGCAGCACTGGCAACGGCAGCAGCCCAAAAGATAGTATCGGCGGCGACTGCTGCGTGGACGGCTGTACAAAAGGTGCTTAATTTGGTGCTGACGATGAACCCGATAGGCTTAATCATTACGGCTATCGGTGCTTTGGTTACGGCACTTATAGCAGCTTACAATAATTGCGAGGGTTTTCGGCAAATATGCGATAAGGTTTGGGAAGCTATAAAGCCGTTGGCTACCGCTATTATGAACGGTTTGGCAAAGGCTTTCGAGTGGCTGGTAGAAAAGTGTAAAGAAGCGTGGGAGTGGCTTAAAAACATATTGGGTTTAGGTAATAAAAAGGTGGAGGTAGCCGTAGAGGTTAGCAAGCCAAAAACCGCCCCGGCCATTGATTTAGGGGCAGCCAAAGACAAATACAAGGATTACAAGCCGACTACCACCGGCACCCCGACTACGCCAAAGGTTGAGGCCCCGGTATGGACTGACAACGCGGAAACGCTAAAAGCCATAACCGATAATATCCAAATTTTGCAAAATAAGTTACAGACGGCGAGCATACAAGAAGCCGCGCTGATTAACCAACAAATAGCAGATTGGAAAAAGAAAGCCGAAGCCATAGAAAACGCAGGAAATGCGGCAGAAGATAATACGCCGCTGTGGAAAGAGGACGCAGCCACACTGCAAGATATAAACGCAAATATCCAAATTCTAACGGACAAACTGCAAACTGCCACAGCCGACGAAGCGGTACTGATTAACCAACAAATCGCAAAGTGGGAGGAAAAAGCCGACGCGATTAGGAACGCAGGCAAAGCCGCAAATAATACGCCGCTGTGGAAAGAGGACGCAGCCACATTAAAGGATATAGGCGATAATATAGAAATACTTACCGCAAAACTGCAAACCGCTACCGTTGAAGAAGCCGCGCTGATTAACCAACAAATCAAGGCGTGGAACGATAAGGCAGACGCGATTAAGAACGCAGGCAAAGAAGCGGAAAAAACGGCGGTAACTACGGGCCAGGCATTAAAGGACGGCTGGGGCGGTATTAAGAATATCGGCAGCAGCATAGAGGGTATAACCGAAAGTCTGAAAGGCAACGGCAGCGCGTGGCAGATTGTCGTAGGTATTGTGGACGGCTTTATAGGTTTGTATGAGGGCATACAGACGGTTATAGGCATTATCGAGTTACTGACGGCTGCAAGTGCAGCACACGCCGTTACAAAGGGCGTAGAGGCAGGCGCAGAAACTACCGCAGCAACCGTAAGAACTACTACCGCTGCGACTAACACCGCCGCCGGTGTTGCTACTATCGCGTCCAACAAATTAGTAGCGGCCAGTTACAAGGAGTTGGCAGCAGCCGAATATATGGCGGCGCACGCCTACATACCGTTTGCCGGTTTTGGTATCGCTATGGGATTTACTACGGCGATGTTGGCAGCTGTTACCGCCGCCGGTATTCCAATGCTGGCAGAGGGTGGTATAGCGTCCGGGCCTACGCTTGCAATGGTGGGCGAATATGCAGGAGCCAGCGGAAACCCGGAAGTTATCGCGCCTTTGGATAAATTACGCGGTATGTTGGCCGGGCCTACTACTTTGGATTTCGGAAACGTGAAATTTGAGATAGAGGGCCGCAAACTGGTAGCAATTTTAGCAAAGGAAAACGAACATAAAAAACGTGGTTAGCCGTATGAAGTATTTACGATATATGGGCGAATTTCTCAGCGTGTCCGGCGTAGTTTGGCGCGCTGAGATTTTGCAGGAAGCCGACGCAGCATTTGAAACCGTCGGCAGTTTGGAGTTTGACGCAGACCAGCCGCTGGTTATCGAGTGGGGAAACAAAAGCAAAGAGGAGGTTATTTGCGGTGCTACGGCTACGCTTAAAATAATCAGTCCGGGCGATAGAACCTACGAAGATTTGTACAGTATCGACGTTGGCCGCGTCCGTTTGGACGTGTACCGAAATAATGCGCTGTACTGGAGTGGCTGCATAGATACCGAGTTTTACGAAGAACCCTACGAGCAGCTGAACGGGTACACCGTTTCGCTTTCGTTTACCGATTTGGGCGTATTAGACCGACTTAAATACGATTTGGCTAATATGCAGACACTCTACGACGTGGTTAGTTATTGTATTGGACGCTGCGGTATTAACTGCGGCGGCATAGACGACAGCCTAATTAGTACGTCGCTAACCCCGTCCGGCAGCGCGTTAAGCCTTACCGATATTAAGGTGCGCAGTGATAATTTCTACGATGAGGACGGCGAAGCCTTAACGCTGGGCGAAGTTATAGAGGGCATATTACAGCCGTTGGCGTTGCGAATGATACAGCGCGCCGGAAAGGTGTATATCTACGACATTAACGGGCTGTACACCAAAGCGGCAAAAAAGCAAATCGTTTGGGACGGCAGCAGCCAAACTTTGGGTGTAGATGTAGTGTACAATAATGCAAAAATTACGTGGAGTACCTACGCGCAAAGCGGCAATTTGTCGCCTGATAGTTGCTGGCCCGAAAGCATAGAAACGCCGCCTAACGTAGCGTCTATGAATAACACCAGCGGCGGCAGTATGAACGGCGTGAAATACTTTTCGTTTCACTATGAAAACAAAGACCTAACAAAATGGTTTGACGCGCAGGATTACGGGTTTACTATTTGGCTGGCAGAGCAAGGAAATAACGCGGAACTTATAAACAATAACGTTAGATATTTCCGTATCGTTCCGCAGTATGACGGTACGGAGTGCGAAGGCGTAGCCGTTAGGTGGACGGCTGTAGCAGGTTGGAAAGTGGACTACGGCGGCGGTAACTGGACTGCGCAATATAGTTGGCGGGCTTACGGAGTATCAACGGGCGCGCTAACGGGTTTTCTTACCGATATAGGCGCAGTGCTATTTAAGAGTAGCCCGGTATGGATACCACCCGTAGCAAATGCCGGTAATTTGGTTTTGCGCGTTGGGTTGGAAATGCTATTAGACCCACGATTTAACCCGTTTGAAAGTGCCGAGAATAACGATTTAATGAAGTACAAAGACTGGTATAGCAACTGGAATACACACGGAAATTTCGTATATGTACCCGTTACTATCAAATTCCAACCGGACGGCAGCGACGCGGTATATGTGTGGGATAACCGCAGTATCGTACAGACGGCAGTAGGTAGCCCGGTTAAGAGCATTAACGGCACGTATGGCAGTTGGGTAAGATTGACAAACGACGAAACACCTAACGCGTGGGGTTGGTTGGCATATTACGACGCAAAGGATAGAAAAGAAACCAGCGGCGTACTGGGTTGGAAAAAGAACCGACCGGCAATTAACCCACATACGGCAGACACGCTTTCAATCTTAACCAACGCGGAGGACGGGCAATATATCCCGTACCCTAACTATGGCGGTGGAGGCGGCAAACTTTGGGTGGAAGTGCGCGCCGGTAACTGGCAGATAAGCGACGGTAACGCGACGTTGCAAAATGTGAACTACAACAACCCAAAGCAACTTTGGGGCAAATTCAGTTGGTTACTTTTCAAACTGCCGGAAATAGAGATAATGAACAGTACCCAGTTTGATAAAACCATTAACACGGACGACGTGGAGTATAACGCCCAACTGAACAGCGCAGCCAAAGAACCGATAGAGATAGACACCATTTGCGGCACCAGTGCCGAGGGTGTACCGACAGCACGCGGCGCGTATTTCAACGCGGAAACGGGCAAACAGATTACGCAGTTATCCCGTGCCGGACGAACCACCCAAGCCGAAGATTTGCTGATAGGAACGCTTTACAGCCAATTTGCACAGCGACGCACAACCCTAAGCGGCGAAGCACAGCTGATGTATGACCCTATCGCCGTATATACGGAGGCAAACCAAGACGGCAAACTATTTATGGCTACTGAGGACGTGCAAGACGTTAGAATGGATTGCAGCGACGCTGTATATGTGGAAATAAGACCGGACGAATATAAACGAAATAATGAGTAATGCGATATGGCAGTATATGAGTTGAAGATACACAAACGCGGCGCGCGCCCGCGTAGTGAACGCCTGCGCGAATTAGGCAGCGAAAGTAGCGGCAATGCAGGCAGTACCGTAGTAACAGTAACGGGCGGCAGCAATGCACCAACCGGAAACGACCACTACCACACCAACAAAGCGGCTTTAGACCAGATAACAACCGATACAAACGGCTACCAGTATTTAACCCGACTAAAGGAGGGTACAGACGCTGAGGGTAACGAGGTGTACGAACAAGTAACGGAAAAGGTAAAAGCCGGATTTGCTGATATTGCCAAAGACCTAAGCGAAGATAGCCCGGTTAGGCAGCAGTTTTTATCAAGGTTGGCCGATGATGTAGCCAAAGGAAACATAACCTTTGAAAAGATGATAGCCGTATTAGGTTTATCGCTTTTCAAAGGCGGCGCGCAGTTTGGCGAATTTATAAAATCGCTGTACGCCGGTAAGGGTGCCGGGATTGACGCAAACGGAAACGCTGAGTTTGAAAGCGTCCGGGTACGTAGTTACTTTGAGTGTGTGGAGTTTATCGTAAACCGTTTGGCCGCTATCGAGGGCGACCAAATACTGACCGAGGGCGACACCATAGAACGCGTGGACGATTTGGGCGATAACTGCTACGGCCTGCACCTTAAAAGCAAGTGGGACGGCTATTTTACTGCGCAGTACCCTAACAACGTGCTGAAAGGTATAGTAAACACTTTGGCGGCAGGCAGTGGCGTATATTACACCAGTTGGCTACGTGTAAACAGCGTAAACACGGCAAACAATTATATCGAGGTAACATTATACCCCGACGAAGAAACGCCAGCCGGTAAGAATTACCCACCGTGCGAAATGATGAAAATAGCGCGCTGGGGAAACCAAACCGACAAGACACGCCAAAGCTGCATTTACTTATCAAGCACCGAGGGCCGGATAGTCCGGCTAACGGGCGTAACAAAACCTATCATAGACGCGGCGAACTACGGTGCGACTTTCGGCACGCTGCCGGAGTTTTTGCAGGCTATGGATTTGCCGACTATCGAGGGGCAAGACTACGTATATGCGCGCGGCTTAATCGTGCAGGACATTATACGCATAGACTATCAAGGTAAGCCGGTTTGTACGGTTGTAGATAGGGGCGCGTGGAGTGCTACGGCAGATTACTACTGCGAGGCACTGAACCCGACCACCGGAGTATATGAAATTTCGGACGTGTGGTATAACGGCTGTAAATACCGATGTGCAAAGACCGGAACCACAACCGCCCCGGCGTGGAATAACACCGACTGGGCTATGGTTGAGGGAAACCCGGAGTTTACGGTAGAGTTTGCAGATACCGACTATATTTTTGACCCCGACCGCTTTAACCTCACACTTTCCATTATCGCCAAACTCTACAATATGGACGTAACAGCCGACATATTAGACGCAGACGTACAGTGGACGCGATACAGCGAGGACGCGGACGGTGTGGAAAGGGTTATATCAGACCAAGCGTGGGCGTTAAAACGCGCAGGCGCAGGCAAAAGTATAGACCTGACTATAGACGACTGCGATTTTAACGGCTATATGCCAAAGACCATAAAATTTATAGCAACGGTAACGCTGCGCGACGGTATGGGTAACGAAGCTGGTACCGATACCGCGATTTTTCAGTATTAGTAGAAAGGCATAGTTAATATGAAAACGAAAAGATTTGATTTTAATTGGAAGCCGTTGCAGTTGCAGATTTCCTTTGCAGTGGACGGCAGCGTACCAGGCCAACAGAATTATAACGCCGATACGCAGGAATATACGCCCGACTATACGCTAACGCCGTTTATCCTACAGCCGGTTATTTCCATACTGGACAAGGACGAAGTATTAGCGGCAGGCAGCATTAACCACGCGCTGACAAATGTACGCTGGTATGAAATTATTAACGGCACAAAGACGCTGATAGCGTCCGATAATGCCGATTACGAAATTACCACCAGCGGAGGCAATGCCGGACGTATCAAGGTAAAGAAGAACGCCGAGCCGAAAGTACCTATTACGCTGGTATTCTATGCTGAGTATATCGACAGCCGTAACGGGCAGGTTATGGTAGTGCAAGGCAGCTATTTAGTTAGTTGTAGCAGCGCGTCCGATGTTGTACGCGTGGAATTGGACGCAGCAGCCCAAACCATATTTAACCCACTTTCCGACGCGCAGGCGCAGACCGTAACGGCTACGGTGTGGGTAGGCGATAAGATTTGCGACGCGAGCAAATACGCTTTGGTTTGGGAGGTGCAGGACGAAAACGGCAGCTGGTACACCGCTGAAACAGACGCTGTAATGGATTACGACATTACCGTTAATGGCAACTCAGTAACTATTAACCGCTGGCTAATGGGTAGCGAAATGCACCTTAGATGTAGGGTTAAGTATAGCGCAGACGGCAACACCGGCAGCGTAGCACTGACGGCAGCAAGTCCGCAGGCTGAGGCGGTATTTGTGCGCAGAATACCGAAATATGAATTTGATATTACGGGCGTACCCTACAACGTACCGGCAGGCATTTTAGCCGTAGCACCTACGGCGATTATCCGCACGACCAAAGGCGATATAACCGACCCCGAAAAGGAACTGTTACCGCTGTGGTATATAGCCACGAACAAAGCCAGCGGCAGTTTAAGTTATTCGCTGGTAGCGCACGGTAAAAGTCCGATTATCCCTACTACCAAAATGGATAACAACTACGGCGCGGTTATCGGTTTGGACGTGGTAGATAGAGGCTACGCAGGCGCATTTACGGACGCGGCAGACGGCGCGGTATTCTGCGACGCTGACGGCTCAGTTTTGATTATTCACTAATAGCAATAAAGATATGGCACGTTACATTAAAGCAAATCCCAAAGTAGCGCAGTACCTACATTTGGAGAATGACAGAAACCAAGTTAAGGACGGTAATTATTTGCTGTGGCAGGCAGATATGTTAGCCTTTGGCCGACTAACCGAACTGCCGCAGATTTTGGAACAAATCGGCGGTATAGCGTTGGCAGCGCACGAAGCGCGCCAAGAGCAGGACGGTATCGTAGTTAGAGAACTGCCGACGGCTACCGATGAACGCTTTATAGTAGAAAAGGACGAAACCGAGGCAGAACAGCCGGAAACTATCGAGCCGGGCAATACTGAGGACGAAGCGGCAGAACCCGAACAGACCGAAAGCACCGACCCCGTAGAGGGTGAAACCGAAACGGAGCAGCCGACCGACAGCCCGGAGGCTGAGGAACCGGAAAGCACCGACCCCGAACAGACCGAGAACGGCGAAACAGTAGAAACCACTAACGAAGAAACGGAGGCTTAATTATGAGTGTAGCAAGCACCAGCAGAACTATTAAATTTATCAGCAAGGCAGGAACATATACCGCGCTGATAATGTCGCCCAGCGGCGATTTGTTTATAGACTATGAGGGAACGACCAACGACGTAACAGCGGTGTACCCTAATTTCGCTACGACAAAGCCGATTTTGTATTTTGTCTGTATGAGTAGCCGCGTAGCCGAGGGAGTAGCAGACCCCGACGCAATGGAGTATTATTTCAACGGCGAAAAAATCACATTTAGCGGCGGCGTATCTACCGGAACATTTGCCGGATATTTCCAAACCGTAGCACCAAGCGGCGACCAACTATATTACGGGTTGCAAATCCTTAAAGATATTTCCGCTTTGGCAGGCTACGCCCCGGCTACTATTAAAATGGTTGCTACTGTGTCGTATGGCACGCAAAGCGATACAATCCAAGCAACGTACACCATACCTATACAGCAGGCGACCGGCAGCAGTTACCGCGTAACTATTGCGGCAGGCGATACAAAGAATTTCGTAATAACCGCAAAGGGTGGCAGCTGTATATTAAAGGCTATGGCGTACCAGTCCGGCAATGCCTTAACAAAGGATTTGACCTACGTATGGGAGAAAATGGGGGCTACCGGTTGGGAAACCATTACGGGCGCAACAGCGCAGACGCTAACCGTATATGCCGACGACATTAACACCTACGGAGAGTATCGCGTACACGTTAAGCGTGCAGGCGCAGAGATTGGCACGGACATACAAAGCGTTATGGACGCGTCCGACCCTTACGACATAGACCCACACCCAAGCCCGGAGGACGAAGCGATAACCGAGGACACAACCGGCAACGGCGAAGTAACCTACACGCCTGTAGTGGTTAAGCGCGGAACGTCCACAAAGGCGTTAGATACGCAGTTTTACTTTGTGCTGAAAGACGCGGCAGGTGTGTATCTGAACAGCGACAGAACCACACCGAAAGCAAGCCAAACCGTAACACGCGCCCACTGTGTGCAGGCAGGCGGCGACGTATCAGTAACCATTACAAGCGTGTCGTAATATGGGCGTATCGAGGACACAAGTAGTTAAGTTTATCCGCAAAGGCGACACCGGAGCCAAAGGGGAACAAGGCGCAACACTCAGAGGGCCGCAGGCGTGGAGTGATTGCGCCACCGGCTACGCTTTCAAGGCAGGCGGCGCAGGTGAGCAGTGGAAAGATGTAGTTTTGTATAACGGCAATTACTACAGCTGCGTTAAATCCCACACCAAGACCGCAAGCAATTACCCCGGCAGCACTACCGCCACGGCTAACGGCTACTGGCAGTTAGGCGATAAAATAGAACTGGTAGCCACAAAGATTTTGTTAGCGACTTATGCGTTAGTGGAAAATTTGGGCGTTACCGCTATTGATATGAAAGACGCAGCCGGTAATATCCTATTCCAAGCAAAGGACGGTAACGTAACCTGCAAGACCGGTACGTTTGAAAATGTTAATATATCCGGCAAACTAAAAGGTAGCGTTCGTAACCCGTTTGTGTCCGCAGGTGATAGTTTTGATACCGACTACAGCGATAACGTGGTAATGATTAGTAGCGGCGGTGGTTGGATTGACGCATATAGTTTGCCGTGGGACGCAAGCCAAAGCGGTAGGCGTATAACACTGGTAAACTACAAATGGGGTAGCACCATATCAGAGGGCCAAGCCGGAATTAGCGCACCGAGTGGAAAGTATTTTTACATAAATGGTATATCTAAAAGTGAACTAAAGTTATCCCGTGAGGCGGTAGAACTATTAGGCTACGGAACGGCGACAACTTTTTACGGTTGGATAGTGCTACGCCGTACTGACCTTATGACTAATTACAGATACGGGCGCGAGTTAAAAGTATTGGCGTTTGGCTCAGTAACAAGCACCGGCGGTTTGACTTACCGAACCTTTGACGGCTCTACGCTTTCCTGCACAAAGCAAAGCACGACCGGACGCTATTTAATTACTATGCCGTCCGGGTGGTTTAGTAGTGCGTCGCACTGTACCGTATTGCTTACCGGTGTGGGTTATTCAAGTGGAAGCAGTAGCGCGCTTATTAAAGCGTCTTTAGTGTCGCGCACGACCACTACGTTTTTGGTGGGAACGTCCGACGACGCGAGCGCGAACGACGGCGCGTTTGACTTTGTGATTATCAATAATAACGACTGGATAGTATAAACCTAATAGTTTAGATTATGGCAACAAAGAAAACAAAGACTTTAGCGGCGGTTACAACGGTTACAGATGTAACCACGTCGCAGTACATACCGCTGACTGACGCAAGCGGTAACACTACTAAAGTATCGCTGGCAAACCTCAAAGCGTCTTTGCTGGCAGGTATCGACCTTAACAGCATTAACGACGGTGTGTTTATTATGTTCCACCGTAACAGCGACAATTACCCGTTAATGGTAAAGCCTCACAAGTGGGCGAGCTATCAGAACAGCGGCGAAATTGCCGAGGGCGTGGTAGTAGTAGAGGGCGGCAAAATCTTAGTCGTAGCACCTACCGAAACGTCGCTTTACTGGAGTAGCGCAGCCGTTAGCGCAGGAGGCAAGACCACAAGCGACCGACTGACTGCGTTAGACGACTGGACGGGTAAGGCAAGCACGGCAGCGCAGATTACACATACCGAATGTAGCGGCGCAAGTTACGCACCGGGATTTTGCGCGCAGTACAGCCGCGTAAATGCAAACGGCAAAGGCTTAACCGCCGGGCGTTGGTGGCTGCCGTCTTTGGGTGAGTTGATGATGATTTACGCCAATATGCGTAAAATCAATTATGCGTTATCACTTATCGAGGGCGCAACCCAGTTAGCCGAAACGTGGTACTGGAGTAGTACCGAGTACAGCGCGACCTACGCGTGGTATTTGGGCCTCTCCTACGGCGGCGCGGGCTACTACACTAAGGCATCGACCCAGAGCAGAGTTAGGGCCGTTTCAGCATTTTTATATTAGTGGTTAATAGTTATACTTTAACCTTAATAGTACGGCGGTAGCCGTACAAAGAGTGGTAATTTCCGTTTCACCTGCTTACGCAATAAAGTAATGAATAAATCAAAGTTAGTATCGAATACGCAGATATATTTAGACTGCCGCAAACTGTTAGATACCATACTGGATATTACGCCAAACTTTCCGCGTGCGTACAAATTCAGTATCGGTAACAAAATGCACGAAATAGGTATAAATCTTATATCCCACATTTCGGCGGCTTATCTGAATAGGGAACGCGCTACACGCATACAGCATTTGGTTAATTTTCAATCAGAGTTTGAGGTACTGAAAACTTTACTGCGTATAGCAGGCGAAAGGAAATGGATATTAGGAAAAAGCAGACACGCAGATATTATCGAACTTTTGGACGCGATAGGCAAACAATCTACTGCGTGGAAGAACTCACTATTAAAGTTAGACAGCAAAAGAGATAGCGAGTAAATGCCGGATTTGGACGGTTACGACTAACCAAGCGTGCAAGTTATCTGTAAAAATGGGCCGCACACTATCATTTATAGTTAAGACCGCAAAGGTAAGGGCGGCACGGAGTTGCGAGTACAGCGCGACCAACGCGTGGAATTTGAACCTCAACAACGGCAACGCGAACAACAACACTAAGGCAACGAACCAGAACAGAGTTAGGGCCGTTTCAGCACCTTTACAGATTGCCAGTACACTAAGAAGATAACAAAGATATGGTTACTACGGACGGATTGTTAGAGGCGTATTTTGACTGCCGTAAAAGAAAACGGAGAACAGCCAGCGCGATAATGTACGAAATAGACTACGGTAGCAAGTTAATAGCACTGCGCGACCGTATAAATCACCGTACCTATACGCCGGGTAAATCTATCTGTTTTGTCGTTACGCGTCCGAGGTACAGAGAAGTATTTGCGGCTGCTTTTGAGGATAGAATAGTACACCACTGGATAGCATTACGTTTAGAGCCGCTATTTGAACAGATTTTTAGCCCACGTACATTTAACTGCCGAAAGGGAAAAGGGCAGCTGTACGGTGTGGAAATGCTGCGAAACGACGTAATACAATGTAGCCACAACTATACGCGCGACTGCTATATAATGAAACTGGATTTGCAGGGCTTTTTTATGTCTATCCGCAAATCTATGTTGGCCGATATGGTGGACGCTTTTATAGTTGAACACTACAAGGGCGACGACATAGACGATTTGCGCTACTTATGCAAAACGGTTGTACTGCATTGCCCGGAATACCATTGCGAACGACACAGCCCGTTACACTACTGGAACCACTTACCGGCTAACAAATCGCTATTCACAAACGGCGAGGGTTTGGGCGTTGCTATCGGAAATTTGTTTGCTCAGTTATTCGCTAATTTCCTGCTGAACGTATTAGACTGGTATTTGCTTAATGAGTTGGGATTTATCCACGTGGGTAGATACGTGGACGACTTTTATATTATAGACCCCGACAAAGCAAAACTATTGGCGGCAGTGCCTAAAATACGGGAACTGTTAGGCAAATACGGGCTAACCCTAAGTCCTACTAAATTCTATATCCAACACTACACAAAGGGTGTAGCGTTTACCGGCAGCGTGGTAAAGAAAGACCGCGTTTATATCTGTAACCGGACGCTGAAAAACTTTGTAATGGCGGTGCGTCGCCTCAACAAAGCGGAAACGGTGCCGGAGGTGGAACACGCCGTTAGCAGCATAAATAGTTATTTGGGCTGTTTGCGCCACGCCAACGAGTATAACAAACGGCGTAAAATCCTTAGTATGATAGAGCCGCACGCCTTTAAGTGGGTTTATATCAAAGGCCATTTTGAGGTAGTAGCCGTTAAAAAGAAGTACAGACAAAGAGCAAGAACCCTACAACGTATTAGAGATGGAACGTACTAATAGACCGAAACCGGAAAACGTGCTGCGCCTTTCCGAGTTGGACGTAAATTTAGTGCAGGCACTATCCAAACACTGGGTAGTAACTGTAGAGCAGCAAGGTAATGAGGTTTTATTAGAATTATACCCGTATGTAGATGAACGAAATTTTAACGACCATACTAACGATAGTAACGACGTTAGGCGGCTGGGAAATGGTTAAGTATTTTATAAACAGAAAATCAAACAGCCGAATAGCAGAGGCGAAAGCCGACGGCAGCGAGTTTACCGTATTGCGCGACACGGTGGTATTTTTGCAGGAGCAGTTACAAAAAAAAGAGGAACGATTTGCAGAACAGACCGACGTAGTACGACGATTAACCGCCGAAAATTTGGAGCTGACGCGCGAAAACGCTATGCTGAAAACCGAGAGAGCATTAAAACTATGTGAGCGTAAGAACTGCGCCCAAAGACAACCACAAAGCGGATATTAGTATATGCGAAAAATTACAAAGATTATAGTACACTGTAGCGCGACCCCGGAGGGCCGCGACTACACCGTGGCAGATATTGACCGCTGGCACCGGCAAAAAGGCTGGAACGGGATAGGCTACCACTTTGTTATCTACCGCGACGGCAGCGTACATACCGGGCGCGACGTTGAGGTAATGGGCGCACACTGCACCGGGCAAAACGCTAACAGTATCGGCGTTTGCTATATCGGTGGAATGACTGCCGATAATAAGAAACCAAAGGACACACGCACACCGGAGCAAAAAGCCGCGCTGCGTGATTTGGTGGAACTGCTGAGAACTGAATACCCAACCGCGACAGTACACGGGCATAGAGAGTTTGCAAACAAAGCGTGTCCGTGCTTTGACGTTAAAACCGATTTGTAGTATGAAACATTTTGTATTTATTGTTTCGCTGCTGATGTTGGCGAGCTGCGCCAGCACCCGGCACGCCTCAACGACCCGGATAGACCGGGATAGTACCTACCACTACGCGCGGCAGTTGGATAGCCTATATAGGGCATTTTGGCAGCGCGACAGCGTGTATAAACGCGACAGCATTTATATACACGAAAAGGGCGACACGGTTACGAAATACGTAGAAAAAACGCTGTACAAATGGCGCACCCGTACCGATACCGTGTACCGCGACCGCCTGCGAGTAGATACGCTGTTTATCGAAAGAACAGACAGCATAACCGTGGAGAAACCCGTATATATCGAAAAGCCGATAAAGTGGTATAATCAGGGCTTTATGTGGCTGGGTAAGATGTGCTGCATAGCCTTAATACTTTGGGCGATATTCTTATATTTGAAACGCAAATTTTAGGGTGATTTTCTGTAAAGTGTGCGACCGTGCGAACCCGTGAGGGCAAGCGCGGTTTTTTATTGCAAAAAAAATAATGATTTCATTATAAAAGTTGCTCAAAAATTTGCATATAATGAATTTATTATATATCTTTGCAGTACCAAAATAAAGAAAGGAGGTGTAAAAATGAAATGAGTTACAAAGAAAGATTGATTAACCAGATTTTCCGACTACTTGCAATTATCGAAACCCCGGCTAACCAATCAATCATTAGACAAATTGAGGGATTATTAAACGCCCTTAGAGATTAACAAAAAGAGTTATTAACCAAAAGCCCCCGATTAGTCGGGGGCAAATTTACACAAAAAAAATTTGTTATGTATTTAGGTAAACGAGAAATTTTGAATTTAGCGGAATATGAGGAACGCCGCAAAAAGTGTATCGAGTACAAGCCCGACGCGACCGTAACAGCATTTAGCGAACTGGAGGACATTATAAATAAATCGCAGTTGGCAAAGCAGTATTTCGGTAAGTCGCAAAGCTGGTTTTCGCAGCGTCTAAATGGCTGCACCGTGCTAAAAAAGTCTATGGCGTTCAAAGAAGAAGAATACCGCAAACTGGCTGAGGCGTTCCGCGACATTGCAAAACGTCTGATAGCACACGCCGACGAAATAGACGCTGCAAAATTTGAGTAGTGGCCTGGCCACTATTTGCCGTTTAGCAGATAGTCTATTACTTTGCGGTTGGCTGCGTCTATCTTATCGCGGCTAAACTTAATGTACACGCCCGTAATGTTACTGCCGTATTTGTGGCCTAACGCTTCGCTGATTGTGTCCTTTGGTATATCCAAATCGGCGGCATAGGTAGCCCAACTGTAACGCGCCCAGTAGGACGTTATCGCAGGCTCTAACGGTTGCATTATTGGTAAGTGGTTTTTGTAGTACTGAGGTTTACCGCCTACCACTTTAACCGGGCCTATCTTACGCAGTGCTGCGTTTAGGTGGGCTGTATAGTCTTTATAGTTATCGTAATTGTCGAATGGAGCCAGCAGGTGTTTTTTGCCTTTGTAACGGTCTAAAATCGCCTGCGCTTCCGGCTCTATCTTTATGCTGTAAAACTTTCCCGTTTTGGCGCGTCTGTATTCTATGCGCCCGTCCACTATATTATCTTTGGTAAGCCCTGCCAAATCTACCATATTGATACCAACAAGGTAAAACGTAAGCAGGAATATATCGCGGTACTCAGTATCGTAGGCCGATAACTGGAGCCGTAGCAGTTGGCGCATTTTCTCTACTGGCAGTACACGCATTGCCGTTTCTTCAAAGGGTATGCGATAATTCCGGAACGGGTAATTTTGCGTTATACCTTCGTCCAGTGCGTAGTTAATAACATTGCGTAGGTTACGCAGGTGCATACCGCGACTATTAACCGATAAACCCTGCAACGAATTATAAAAACCGTCTATCCAAAGTTTGGTTATTTTCTCAAATCGGATTTCGTGAGGGTTGCAGTAGGCAGATAGTTTTTTAAGCGTCTGACCGAACAGCGTAGCAGTGCCGCCCGTCTTTGTCGCTATTATCGTTTCAAACAGACTGCCGAGAGTTGGCACGCCTACCGTCGGCGCGTCCAAATCCAAATCGGTAAGCATTTCGCGCAGCTGCGGCCCGGTAAGATTTCCCCAGCGTCCGTTTTCCCGTAATTCCAGTATGCGGTTTGCTACGCGCGTTAATAAGGTATCTAATACCGAGTTTATACGCTTTGCACTTTTGCCGGTAGCCTTACACGCTACCGCGTCCCAGTCGTTGGCTGATAAAAATATACCAGTCGCCAAATAGATGTTAGAACCGTACCCGACTGCAATTTGTACCGGGTATGTACCGTCTTTGAGTGCGCGCCGAGTATCAAGGCGCAATTTTGATTTTGCCATAATTTGCTACGCTTTTGCTGATTTATAGCTGAAAAATGCCCCCAAATATACCACAATCTACCATATTAACCGCCACCAAAGACCACTTTTTTATTTAGGTACTCAAATTTGCTTAACTGAAAATTTGCTGACTTTGTTAGTTACTTTGCTTTGTTTCAAAGAATTACGCAAAAACAAATCTGCTAATTTTGGTATCAGCGACTATATTCCTTTTTGAATAAAAAAAATGAGGTGCAAAATCACTCTAATAATCTTATTTTTCGTATTGTTGTTGCGCGTCAATATAAATTTTGTTGTTGGGTTTTGGCATAGTTTGTGAGATGAATAGGGAAATATTTTTTCAT
>JAFQCA010000031.1 GCA_017399485.1 Alistipes sp. | reverse complement strand
AGACAATACGAAAGGCTGACCCTTTGTATGGGGGAATGACTTAGCAACTGCGAAAGGTTGAGTAATCTCATACTGGCCACGACGGTAGTGAATCATAGTGCTACCAGCACCTACACCCTTAACAACACCAGCCTGTGATACACGAGCAACGTCCTCATTGTCAGACCACCACTCGAAGTCAGTCATAGGAATGTCGTTACCACCAGAAGGAATCTGTGAGATAACAACATTAAGAGTGTTACCAACAGCAAGTTCGTACTCCTCCTCGCCATCCAAATCACGGAACTTAACGCCTGTGATAGCAACCTTAGTCTGCACGATAACCTCTACAGAGAAAGTTACATCACCAGCCTTAGCAACAACTGAAGCAGCACCCTCAGCAACACCTGTAACTACACCATCAGGAGTAACAGTTGCGATATCGGGGTTCACAGCCTCCCAAGTGAAAGACAATGTCGCAGGACTTGCCTTCAATGCTTGAGACTCACCGACAAACAGCGTTACCTTGTTGTAATCGGCTGTGATGGTTGGCTCAACCTCAGTACGGTCATAACTGTCGCACGATACAACTGCCAAAGCAGGTACAGCGAGCAGCATCATTATTTTTACAATATGCTTTTTCATATTATACAAGTTTTTAGAGTTTATTCTTCGTACTCGATAACCTCGAAGCCCTCGTCAACGTCCTTATCCTCCTTGTACTCAACACGTACCTCCTCCTTCATCTGGTAGAAGTTTGTACCATCTATAGAGTAGTAGTATTGCAAAAGGAATGTCTTGTAAACGTTAAAACCGTCATCGATGAGAGAGTAAGTGTTGTTGTAGAATTCATCATAACGAGGGTCAGTAGGCTCAACCATCTTAACGATAAGGTCACGAACAGGCTTAAGAGATACCTCACGTACCTTGTCGCCATCCTCATCACCAGAAATCTCGATAATCATACCCTTCTGCTCCATTACGTGGTGGTCAGTAGAGTAAGTCTCGTTACCGGGGAACAAACGAACCTCGTTATCAGAGTAAGGATATACATACTTTGTACCCGGCATACTAATCTCTGATGTAACGTTAGTGATTTCCTCACCTGTAGTTACATCTGACACCTGCTGACGACGGCCCAACATATTGTAAGCCGTACCTGAAGACTCAGCCCAGTGGTTCTTGATACCTACCTGGAAGAGTACAGTACCCTTCTCGGGGTCCATCTCGCCATTGTTGTAATCAGTCACGCGCAAAGGAATAAAGTAAGTCTTATCTACAGACAAACCGTTAGGAATAACCTTCACGGGAACAACGCCCAAACGCTCACCAGCCTTGATAGTACAAGAGTAGTTATCGATTGTGTAGTGCTCCTGAGGCAATGCAACAGCGTACTTCGCTACATCGGTATCGAAGTTAGAAGAGTTGTAAGCATCAATCAAAGAGGGGTCCTCCTCGAAGTTGATAGTTACATCCTGTGCGGGAGGATTGCTACCGCCCATAGAGATTGACACGTAAGTGGTTGCCTCCTCAAGGTGCAGACTAACAATCTTCTCCTTCGTATTATCAGACTCGCATACGAATCCGAAAATGTTCTTATACTGCTCTTTCTCGAACACCTCCTGCTCGTCGCAAGCAACGAACGTAAGGAGAGCCGCAGCAGCTAAAATATATCTGAACTTCATATAATTCAAATTTTTAATGATTCAAACTTATTAGTCCTCCCAACCAGGGTTCTGGTCGCAAGAAGGCAAGCGACGAACCTCTGCCAAAGGAATAGGCAACAAGTACAACTTCTTGTGTACCAAACGAGCACCGATACGAGAAGTGTTAGGAACTACAACCTGATAGAATGTATCCTTATCACCGTCGATGTTCATACCCTGAATAGGAATGTTCTCCTCACGCTCGTAGATACCCCAACGACGTACGTCGAAGTAGCGGTGGTTCTCACACAACAACTCAATCATACGCTCCTGCTCCAAGATAGGCTGGAATGTCTCGTGGTCAGCAACCTCAGCGTCAGACAAGCCCGGCAAACCTGCACGGTGACGTACCTGGTTGAACGCATACTTAATCTCCTCGATGTCGCGAGATACAGTATACTCCTGCTCACCCAAAGTTACAGTGTACTCCTGGTCCAAGTTGCTCAATGCCTCAGCATACATCAAAAGGATGTCAGCGTAACGGATAATAGCGTAAGCCTTATTCATACGACGAGCATTTGTACCTTTCCAAGCATCCTCCTTGTGGATGAACTTCACGTTGATATAACCTGTAGGAGTATAGTCAACGGGAGAGTTCTGACGACCATTCTCATTTGAGTAGTAGTAAACGATAGTCTTGTTCTTATCACCAGAATCTGTACAAGACTCCATAGGCCAGAAACGCTCGCTGAAACCAACGTTAGCGTAGAAACGCATCTCACGGTTTACATACATATTGTAAACACCAGAGTTCAAGCGGTAGCCAGAGAAAGTCTTAGAACCTGAAGTGAAGCCCTCAGTAGAGTAAGGATACTTATCTGAAGAGTCATCCTTCTGGCGACCATCGACCATACGGAAACCATCAATCATCTTCTGTGTCAACGCCATAGCGCACCAACCACCCTGCTTGATGGGGAAACACATCTGAGTGTTGTCACGCAACGTACTAGACTGACGACCCCATACGTACTCGGGGTTAGTCTGCATAATAGCCTCACCTGTGAAAATCTCGTTGTAAGAACGCAAGTGGTCGATATCAGCAGCACCCTCAGGCCAAGACTCATAGAATGAGGGGTCAGAAGTTACACCCTCGGGAAGGTAGTTTACTGTACCATCCTCCCAAGTGTACTTAGGAGACTCAGTAGTTGAAGCAACAGTGTACAACTTATACATAGGAGCACCACCGTTAGTCATATCCATAACGCGCTTTGCAGCGGCAGCAGCCAAAGCCCAACGCTCGTAATCTACCTCCTTAGTGTTTACATAAGGTACACCGTCAGTAGAACGATACCAGTCACCGAAGCAACGCTTTGCTACATCACCACCATTCCACAACGGAGAAGCGTGATACAAGCGGATACGTGCGATAAGACCGTAAGCAGCACCCTTAGTGGGGCGACCAAACTCAGCCAAAGGACGAGTTACGGGCAAATACTTAGCAGCCTCCTCCAACTCAGAGCAGATATACTCTACAGTCTCGTCGTTGGTAGCACGTGCGCGGTCATAGTCAGCCAACTCAAGGTTTGAAGGCATCTCCTCGTCGCCGATAAGAATCAACGGACCGAAGTTCAACCACATCTTGTAGTAAGCGTAAGCACGCATAAAACGTGTTACTGCGAGCAACTCAGCGCGCTCTACGGGCTCCAAATCCCAAGCCTCATCTACGCGAGCAAATACAGTGTTGGCACGGCGAATAGCGCGGTAGCCTTTAGTCCACACGTCACCAAAGGTGTAAGTAGCGTTAGCATTAATCTCGTTCAATACAAGACGCAAACCGTTGTAACCGTGCAGAGTCTCATTCATTGTGAAGCACTCGTCGGTAGCATATGTACCCGGAGTGTCAGAGTTCTGAAGGTATGAACCCTCGTCTTTGAACTCGCTAGCGATACCCCAGACGTAAGCCTCCAAGTTACGCTTATTAGCGAACACCGAGTCAATCTTAATCTCATCACTGAAATACTTGTCGATATCGAGGTAGTTACAAGAAACAAACATCGATGCCAACACCAGCGACAATATCATTAAATTTAATCGTTTCATTTTTAGCAATGTTTAAGTGATTAGAAGTGCAAGTACATCTGCAAAGTAAACGTTGCGGGCAACGGGTAAACACGACCGTTGCTTGCTGCCTGCTCGGGGTCAAAGATATCAACCTGGTCCCAAACGGCGAGGTTGTTACCTACGAACTGCAAGTCAACTGACTTGATACCAACCTTCTGCAAAGCCTTTGCTTTGAAGTTGTAGTTAAGTGTAATCTCCTGCAAACGCAAGTAGCGAGAGTTGCCCTTCCAGAATGTTGAAGTACGGTTGTTGTTGTTCTGTGCACCGTAGTTCAAACGAGGATAGATAGCGTTAGGATTCTCTGCCAAAGAGGGGTCGATGCCGTGCTCCAAAGCATACTCCATAGGAATCCAACGGTTTGCGGGGTCTGCAGCCAATGTGATTACGTTACCTGCCTTACCGTTAGCGAAGGGGATATAACCGTTACCTCCGTAGAAGAAGTCGGTGTTACCTGTACCCTTGAACAATACACCCAATGAGAAGTTTCTCCAAGCAATCTCACCACCGAAACCGTACATCAAAATCGGAGTGTTGCTGTACGCGATAGGAGTCTGGTCGTCAGAGTCGATACGTCCGTCACCATTGATATCTGCATACTTGATATCACCGGGCTGGTAGTTACCGAATGTCTGAACGGGGCTTGTCTCAATATCATAGTCATCCTTGAACAGACCCAAAGCGTGATAACCGCGAACTACGCCGTTAGGATAACCTGCGTGCTCCTGATAAGGATATGCGGGGTTAGCCTCCTCCCAGTTGTCGATATCATTCTTTGAGTATGTGAAGTTACCACGGAGTGTCAATGACAAATCCTTTGTCAAACGCTCTGTGTAAGAGATGTTACCATCGGCACCGTAAGAGCGCATCTCACCTACGTTAGAGAAAGGCATTGATGTCAAACCTACGTATGAAGGAACCTGTACACGCTGCTGGTAGATACCAGAACGTACGTCGTTAAAGAAGTCAACAACGAAGTCAACACGGTTGTCGAACAACTTACCCTCGATACCCAAGTCGAACTTGGTAGCAACCTCCCACTCAAGGTTATCAGCACCGATGTAAGACTCAATCAAAGTCTCCTGTGATGTAGAACCCCAAGGTGAGTTAGAGCCACGGTTTACGATTGTCAAGTAGGGGAAACGCTTGTTTGCGATACGGTCGTTACCTACTGTACCGTAAGATGCACGAATCTTCAAGAAGTTCAACCACTTAGCGTTCTTCATAAACTCATACTGTGTCGGTACCCAACCCAACGCTACTGAGGGGAAGAAACCGAAACGACGACCCGGCTGGAAGTTCTCAGAACCTGTGTAACCGAAGTTAACGTCAATCATATAAGTATCGCGGAAACCGTAAGTCAAACGTGCTGAAAGACCCTGATAACGCTTAGGAATTGCGTTCATATTTGATGTAGCATCAGCAGAAGCCTTCTCATCTGACATATAGTAGTAAACCAATGCAGATGTACGGTGGTCCTCAGCGAATGTACGGTCATAGTTCAATGTTGACTCGAAGTGGAACTTACGCCACTGGTTTGTACCCTTGCTGTAACGAGCAGCCTGCTCATTTACAGTCTTAACGGTAGTCAACTCACCCTGCTGTGTACGACCTACTGCCTCATACAACTCGGGCTGGATAGTACGGTCCTCGTTGAAGTAAGCCTCGATATCGTAAGCACCCTGTGCACGAATCTTCAAGCCCTCGGTAATCATACTCAAATCCTGGTCTACAGCCAAAGTCATCTTACCCTGATATGTCTGGTCCAAACGACGACCCATACGGTTAATCATAACGTAAGGTGATGTCTGTGAACCTGAATCGATACCCGGCAACTGGCCGTTAGAGTAGATAGTAGGAATACGCAACGGGTGCAATGTAGCCTGTGCATCCCAGATGTAGTTTGTTGATGCTACACCAGGGCTCTTTGTTGACTTGAGGTAGTGTGTTGAACCGAAGTAGATTGTTGTTGAAGGTGTCAACTCCAAGTCGATGTTTGCACGGAAACCGTAAGTATCATAACCTACGTTTGCTGCATAAGGACTGTTCTTATCTACGTTGTAAGCAGCGTCCTCCAAGTTAGCCGACAATGACAAGTAGTAACGTGCCAACTTCGCACCACCTGATGCTGATACGAAATATGCCTGCTTCCAAGAGTTCATCTTTACAACCTCATCCTGCCAGTTTACGTTAGGATACATATCGTTATCCAAACCGTTCTTGATGATGTTCATCTCAACGTCGTTGTAGAGAACCTCCTCACCACGTACCTCGCGTGCCTCGTTTGCCAAAGCAGCGTAGTCGTAAGCACCTACCCAGTTAGGCAAACGCTTCAAGTGTGAAAGAGTAGCAGATGCACGAGCCATAATGTTAATCTTGTCAGCCTTACCACGCTTTGTTGTGATAAGCACTACACCGTTCGCACCACGTACACCATACACGGCTGTCGCAGATGCGTCCTTCAACACTGAGAATGACTCGATATCTGACGGGTCGATTGAGTTGATATCACCCTCCAGACCGTCGATAAGTACCAATGCCGATGCGTTTGCACCGAAAGTACCGATACCACGAATCCAGAACTCGGCGATATTCTTTCCGGGCTCACCTGATGCCAATGATGAAATCACACCGGCTACACGACCTCCCAACAAGTTGGCTACTGAGGCTGTGGGCTGCTGCAAGTCCTTTACGTCAACTGCAGTTACCGCTGCCAATGATGAAATCTTACGCTGGGTTGTACCCAAAGCCGTTACAACGACCTCCTCTACCTCTGTAGCAGCCTCTGAGAAGACAATCTTCAAATCCTGCTCCTGCTTTACTACCAAGTACTCAACGTCCTTGTAACCAAGGTATGAGAAGAGCAATGTTGCACCGCGCTCTACCTTCAATGTAAACTTACCGTCAACATCGGTGTTGGTACCCACTGTCGGGTTATCCTTTACCGTTACGGCTGCACCGATTACCGGGCCATTAGCGTCGGTTACAGTACCCATCATTGTATAGGTCTGTGCCGATGCCACCTGTGTGCCGAGCAATATGCAGAGCAGCAGTGACCAAATTATGGTTAAATGTTTCATAACTATTTAATTAATTTAGGGTTAATTAATTGAGAGTTTACGGATACGTGCGTTACCGTAGTCGCATACGTAGATGTTATCATCCTTATCGATGGTAAGACCACGAGGACGGTTAAACAACGCGCTCTCCTTTGCTCCATCTTGCCAGCCTGACTTACCGGGGATACCCAATACGGTCTCAACCTGATTCTCAGGTGTGATACGACGGATACAGTGGTTATACTCGTCGGCTACGTAGATGTTATCCTCACTATCCTGGAAAATCATTGTAGGATTGTGGAACAACGCCTGGTCCAAATCACCATCGCGGTGACCTGCTACACCTGTACCACCACTAATCTGAACAGCCTCCCACTGCTCCCTAGGAAGATTCATATCCAACTTCCAGATACGGTGCTCCTGATAAGTAGTGAAGTACAATACGTTAGGCTCTGACTTGCGGAAACACAAACCGTAGGTATCAACATTGTTACGTGCTTTCAAGACGAACTCTGATTCATAAGTTACAGGGTTAATCCTAACGATGTGGCCAAAGTAGAAACGAGTGTAAATCATACCGTCTGTAGGATTAACTACCATTGAGTGCTTCCAACCATACTGAGGAACGTCGCTGTTGTTGGGGTCCCAAGTAAACTGACGGTTACGGGGTGCCCACATCTCGATGGGGTTGAACTCGATGAATGAACCTACGTAGGCCTCAGTAGGAACTGATACGATACCTGTTGTCTGGTCACAAGTAGGCACGTTAGGCACACAACCATTAGACAACATCGATACCTCGTTGTTATTCATATCAACGCGGATAAACGAGTGGTTGTCAGAAATTGACGAGTTAATCGCGTTCTGGTTACGGCTCGCTACGAAGAGGTTACCGCTCTGGTCAGCCACGCAATAGTAGGGTGAAATCTCAGCCTCAGCAAATGAACCCATAGTCTGACCGGGCGTACCTGTACCTACCAATGTCTCAACAGTTGTAGAGGCAGTGTAGGCAAAGTGCTCGTTGTAAACCAATGAGTCTGAGCCTTGAACTACAGAGATGACACAGTCGTCTCCTGGGAGACGGGGTGCCAAAGCATAGAACTTCGTACCGTCGGCTGATACACCGATAACGGCTGAAGGACGCTGGTTGAAGTAAACCTTCATATTCTCGGGTGAGGTAAAACCTGAACCCTCGAACACTACCTTCTGAAGGTACTTACCATAGTTGGGAGAGAAAGTCGACAATGACATTGAACTACCTTCTACAACGGGACCGTCATACGGCTGGTCACCTGCTCCAGGAGTTGTTGTGTCATCGGAATCACTACATCCCACCAGGGCGATTGCGCCAAACAACGCAACGCACCACAATAGCATTTTGTTTTTCCTGTTCATAAAACTTGGAAATTAAAAAGGTTAAAAACTAAAATTGATTTGGTTGGTAAATATTTT
>JAFQCA010000030.1 GCA_017399485.1 Alistipes sp. | reverse complement strand
AGGGGCTAACCGAATAAATTTCCTAAAACGGACGCCTTCGCGTTTTTACTTCGTGAAAAATTCTCCGTTTTTTAACGGAAATTTCTCCGCTTATCCTTTTTCCTAAAATTCATCTGCTGCGATTAGGCTTCGCGCGGGAATTCTTAATTTTGAATTTATCGTGACGCTACACCCAAGACGCCTGTTCGGTCCTTCGCCCACTCATCCTGCGCACGCAGAGTCTGCTCTATAATATCGCGCACAGCACCTCGACCACCGCAAAACTCCGATACATAACGCGATGCCTCAACGACCTCCGAGCAGGCATCAGCCGGACATACGGGTATGCCGACCAACTCCATACACTCCAAATCGGGGATGTCGTCACCCATATAGATTGTCGTTGCGGGGTCCACATCGTACTCGGCGAAGAACTCCTGCATAGCCGAAATCTTATCCATACAATTAAGATAGAGTTTCGTCACACCCAAGCGCTCCATACGGCTGCGCAACAGGTTGCCGTGGCCTCCCGTAATGACGCACACCTTATAGCCGCGCCTTACGGCATAGGCTATTGCGTAACCATCCTTGGCGTTATACTTACGGATAAAATCCATACCACCCTCGATGGGCATAATACCGCCGTCGGTCATCACACCATCGACATCGAAAATGAAAGCCTTCGTCTTGGCTATATCTTCTTTGAAGTTTCCCATATATATTCTGTAAGTAGTTTATAAATCTCCTCCTCGCGACTGTCCGCCGACAACATTTCGCAGTGGCGGGCCGTAACCTCTCTATCACCCCTTACCGCAGGGCCTGTCTGCACGCTGCGGGGATGGTCGGCCTCAACAGCCTTATGAGCCGTCTGCTCTATGAGCGGGCGCAATATATCAAACGGCAAGCCTTCACGCTCGGCGAGCCTGTCCGCCGCCATAGCATACAGAGCATTTACGAAATTACACGCCAAAACCCCCGTCAGATGTATCTCACGACGGCGTTGTGACGTTGCTCGATATACTCTGTGGCTCAACAGATGTGCTACACGCTCCAACTCCACAGTAACGGCCTCGTCGCAGCCCTCCACGAACAGAGGCACCTGCTGAAAATCAACCCTGCGGCCTGCGGTAAAGGTCTGGAATGGATAGAATACTCCTCGCGCCCTCGCTCCCAGAACATCCATCTCGACACTGCCCGCCGTATGCACCACTATAGCATCATCGCGTAACGGCAGACGAGAGGCAACCTCGCCAACGGCTCTGTCGCTCACGCAGATGATATAGAGGTCGGCATCGGCAGCCTGCTCCACATCGGCACACCACTCCGCACCCGTCATCGCTGACAACTGAGGACCGCGCTGCTCATTGCGAGCCACCACCTGCTTTAGTTGCAACTCATCGCTCTCGGCTATGGCCAGCGCAATGGCTTCGGCAACGTTGCCGCTACCGACAACCGAGATTGCTTTGATATTTTTTTTCTTGAGTAAAGTCATTTCGCTAAATGAGGTCGTTACATTAAAGCAAGGTCGTTATAATAAATCCATAATCCTGCAGTTGGCAGCGCTTTTTGAGGTAAAATCCTTCAACTTCTCGACAACCTGCGCGGCGCGGAACAACTCCTGCGGCTCGCTCACATCTATCGAGTCGCGGCCCTCGCCGTGAACATCTACTGCCGTGAGTATATCATAAACCGTAAGAGTCGATATATCGCGTGCCGGAGCATACGACAACTCAAACTCCTTGCCGCCAACGTGAATCTCGTGCAACATACCGGCCTCGACCAACGTGATAAGGATACTGCTCAAGATACGCTTCGGGATACTTAACTCGGCCCTAATATCATCAACCGCCATAGCGCCCTTACCATCGCGGAACGTGCGTGAGACGATGACCATCACGCCGACCATCAACTTTCGACGGCAGTCGTAACTTACCAATAACGACTCACGCTCCTCGTCGAAACGCTTCTCGTTCTGGAACGTAAACGACAACTCGCCACCCAAAAGCAATATGCTCCACGATATGAGCATCCACAACAAGAACAACGGCAAGGCTGCGAAACTACCATATATGGCGTTGTATGAGGTCATCCACGTCTGCACAAAGACATATCCCCATTGGAAGAGCATAAATACCGTGCCTGCGATGAATCCCGACTTGATGGCTGCCGAGAGATTGACTTTGGTATTGGGCAATACGGTATAGATGAGCGAGAACATAAACCACGCTATGGCCATCGAGATGAGTTTCGACAAGGCCTGCAACCACAGATTATCGGCCCAACCCAACAACTGCTGAAGATATACACTCGCAGCCGATGCTCCAACCCACAATATCGGAGCAAAGACGATGATGGTGATATAGTCGCTAATCTTACGCGACCAACTGCGGGTATTCTTCACCTCCCAGATGTTGTTGAACGCATCCTCGATAGAGCCAAAGACGCTCCATACCGACCAGAACAGTGCCAGCAAACTGAACAATGCCACCAAACCACCCTGTGTGCGAGCAAGAGCCTTTTGCGCAAACTCCACAAGATAATCGACCACTTCGGGAATCTGCGGAAATATCGAATAGAGGTTCTGCACCAATCCATCGGCAAGGCCAAAACCCTTCACGACGGCAAAGACCAGCGCCACGACAGGCACAATCGAAACCAACGTATAGTATGTAAGCGCTGCACTACGCACCATCGTAGCGTGCGTCGAGAGTCCCTGCAACATATAAAGCAACAATTTGGCAGGTCGTGCCAACAACCACACAAGGGCCCGAACAACCACGCTCTGCGACTCCTTATCCTCTTCAAGGTTGTCGAGATATGTCATCAATTTCTTAAACATAGGCTTCAATATTACAAATCATTTGCCTTTTTTCTAATATAATCCCTCTCTGTGGCAAGAGATAATGCCAATGAGGGCAGGATAATCTACAAAACCCAATTTTGAATTTTGAATCTTGAATTTTGAATTACAAAAACTATTATGCGAATATAGCGATTTTTATTGAAAAACACGTATATTTGTAAAAACTAATTCCGTATAACAATGAAGAGATTTTCAATTTGCGGTCTGTTGGCCGTTGTCGTGTCGATACTTGCAGGTTGCACTCAAGCACCCACTATCGACCTCAAAGAGTGTGATGCGTTTGTCGCAGCCAAGCCTGTTTGGGCCGAAGGACGCGAAACGGAGCGCAACCTCACACTTGCGTTCAGAGAAGTAATCAACACAGGACGTATAGGCGAGGCCTATATGCGTTTGACGGCTTCGTGCAACTACCGTTTGCGCGTAAATGGCGAGTTTGTGGCTCACGGCCCCTCGGTTGCCGCCCACGACTTCTACCGTATCGACTGCATCGACCTCAAACCATATCTGCAACGCGGCGACAATGTGATTGCTGTCGAGGTGGCAGGTTACAACGATGACAATTATTATCTGCTTAATCAGCCCTCGTTCCTGCAAGCCGAAGTCGAGATTAACGGCGAGGTGGTAGCCGCTACGGGCAGTAACTTCAAGGCCTACGACCTCAAGCAGCGCAAGCAGGATGTTCCCGAATTCAGTTTCCAGCGTCCTCATACAGAGTATTACGTCTTGTCGGCAGATTTCGAGCAGTGGCTCAACGATGCAGAGTGGCAGGGCGCAGAGGCCGTTAATCTGGTCGAGCAGCCCGCAAAGGCTCTGCTTTCGCGTCACGTCGAGTATCCCGATTACACAATCCACGATGCCACACCGCAAAACAACAACGTCTATGCCTTCAAGTGTAACAGCACAGGATTCTTGGGCGTGAAGGTCAAGGTCGAGGAGCCTACACGTCTGCAGGTACGTTTCGACGAGTTGCTGCAGGAGGATGGTAATGTCAATGCAGGCCGTTTGGGATGTCAGGCATATATCATCTACGAGTTGCAGCCCGGTGATTACAACCTTGAGAGTTATGAGCCCTACACGATGAAATATGCGCAGGCTGTAGTCGAGAGTGGCAAATGTACTGTCGAGCGTGTCTATATGCGCGACTACTGCAACTCTGACGTTGACCGCGCTACATTTGTATCGGGCAACGAGGACTTGGACCGTCTGTTCGAGAGCGCCCGCGAGACATTCCGCCAGAACGCACTCGACATATTTATGGATTGCCCCTCACGCGAGCGAGCAGGATGGTTGTGCGACAGTTACTTCACCTCACGCGTAGCATTTGACCTTTCGGGTGACACGCAGATTGAGCGTAATTTTATTCAGAACTTCCTCCTGCCCGAGAAGTTCAAGCATATTGATGAGGGTATGCTCCCGATGTGCTATCCTTCGGATCACCCCAACCAGAACCATATTCCGAATTGGGCTATGTGGTTTGTTATCGAGTTGGAGGAGTATCTGCACCGCAGTGGCGACAGAGCGATGATTGACACTGCCAAACCTCGCGTTTATGCCTTGATAGACTACTTCAAGCCATTCCTTAACGAGGATGGTTTGCTGGAAAAACTAACACGCTGGGTATTTGTCGAGTGGTCACACGCCAACAACTTGGTACAGGATGTAAGTTATCCGTCAAATATGCTCTACGCCCATATGTTGGATGTTGCAGGTCGCCTCTACAACGACGCTGCACTCAACGAGCAGGCCGAGCAGGTACGCAAGACCATCCGCGAGCAATCGTTCGATGGCGAGTATTTTGTCGATAACGCTGTTCGCGGCAAGGGCGGTAAGTTGACACTCTCGGGCGAACATACTGAGGCTTGTCAATATTACGCTTTCTTCACTCGCACTGCGACTCCCGAGTTGCATCCCGACCTCTGGAAGCGTCTGCGCGACGAGTTTGGCCCCGTACGTAAGCAGACTAATGCTTACGAGGATGTACCCTTTGCCAACGCATTTATCGGCAACTACCTGCGTAACGAGTTGCTCTCACGCGAGGGATTGTCGGCGCAGATTCTCAAGGAGGTTGTCGATTTCTATCTGCCTATGGCCGACCTGACAGGTACTCTGTGGGAGAATATGACAACCGTAGCAAGTTGCAATCACGGCTTTGCATCGCATATTGCGCACGTTCTGTATCGTGATGTTTTGGGCGTTTACGACATCTCCCCCGTCGAGAAACGAGTAGTTTTGCGTATGATTGACAGCGGATTGGAGCAGTGTAAAGGCTCTATCCCCGTTGGCGACGAGTCGGTGGACATCGAGTGGACAAAGAACGGCGATGAGTTCACTGTTTCGCTTTCACTGCCCGAAGGCTATGATTATGGTGTTATGCCAACAGAAAATAAGGTTACAGTGGTTGTGAAATAACCCTTCCGCCAAACATATAGGGCTACCAACACAATAGGTTGGTAGCCCTTTTTTGTATTCTTAATAAGCAGTCTCTTAATATACCCGCCCCTTGCCTAATTGTTCACTCGGTAGGCGCGTTGTACGCCTTTGACCTTCATTATCGAGTGTATGAGTGTATCGACAATCGTTGCGCCCGACACCTCGACGCTCACCGTGCCGTAGGCCGTACCGTCGGCGCGTGACGAGAAGTTGAGGCCTCGTATGTTGAGTTTCAACTCGCGTGTTACAATCTCGGTAATCTGGTTTGCCAAGCCTGCCATATCTTGCGCTACGATGGCTATCGTTGCTCGGAACGAGCCGTCAGCATTACTGCGCCAGCGGGCCTCCATCACGCGATAGGGGTAGTTCTCCTTCAGACGTGCTGCATTGGGGCAGTCGGTGCGGTGGATGGTTATACCCGACGATATGGTCACAAAACCAAATATATCGTCGCCTTTGATGGGGTTGCAGCACTTTGCCAACTTGTATTCGATATTGTTAATCTTCTCGTCGATAATCAGCGCATCGGACGAACGCGAGGGCTGAACATCCTGTAGTTTGCTCTCCTCCTTGCGTTTGTCGGCCTCAGCGGCTGCGGCACGACGCTCCTCATCAACCTCACCCGAAAGCCAGCGTTGCAGAATCTCCTTTATCGAGAGGAACTCAATCTTCTGTGTGGCTATCATAGAGTATATCTCGCGGCCTGTACGCACCTTATAATGTTTACACAGGTAGGCTACGGCCTCGTCTATCGTCACCTGCAACTTCCAATTCTTGAGTTTACGCTCCAACTCCTCACGTCCCTGACGCGCAAACTTCATCTGCTCCTCGCGGATGAATGATTTGATGCGTGAGCGAGCCTTCGACGTCACGCAGAACGAGAGCCAATCGGCTTTGGGAGTCTGATTTTTTTGTGTCATCACCTCGACGATATCGCCGTTGCGCAACACCTCGCGGATGGGTACTGCGCGATTGTTCACCTTGCCGCCTGTGCAGGTAGAGCCTAAATTGGTATGTATGTCGAAGGCGAAGTCCAAGACGGTAGCCCCTTCGGGGAGTTTGCGTATATCGCCATTGGGCGTAAAGACAAATATCTCGCCCGACGTGGGTTTTGCATCGAAACGTTGCGACAGAGAGTGCGTGGTCTCCTCCAGCGCCTCGCGCAGACGGCCCAGCCACTGCTCCGAAGTCTGTGCTCCCTGATTCACGCCCTTATATCGCCAATGTGCCGCGATACCTCGCTCTGCGACGGCATCCATACGCTCCGAGCGAATCTGTATCTCCACCCAGCGTCCCTCACCCGCCGAGACGGTAGTGTGTAGCGACTCGTAGCCATTCTTCTTCGGGATGGTCACCCAATCGCGCATACGCTTGGGGTTGGGGGTGTAGCAGTCGCTCACGACGGAGTATATCGTCCAGCAGAGTTGCTTCTCCATCTCGCGCTCGCAGTCGATTATGATGCGCAGGGCGAAGATATCGTAAACACCCTCGAAGCCGACATTCTGCTTGCGCATCTTATTCCATATCGAGTAGACCGACTTTGTGCGGCTCTTGATGTGATACTTCAGGTTGGGGATTGTCTTCAGGCGCTCCTCTATTGGTACGAGGAAACGTGCGATGAAGGTCTGTCGCTCGCTCTCGGTCTCCTCCAAGCGGCGGCAGATGTATTCATAATCCTTGTTCTCAAGCCACTTTAGAGCCAAGTCCTCCAACTCGCTCTTTAGGGCATAGAGGCCCAATTTGTGTGCTATCTGAGCGTAGAGATTGAGACTTTCCCAACTCTTCTTACGACGTTTTTCGGGCGGGAAGATGTCGAGGTTACGCATAACCTCCAATCTGTCGGCCAACTTTATGAGTATCACTCGCGGGTCCTCCGAGTAACTTACAATCATATCGCGGAAGTCGTCAGCCTGCTCCTTCGAGACCTTGAGTTTGATGTTCGATATTTTGCACAGACCGACAATGATACCCAACACCTGCTCGCCGAACTCGGCCTTTACGGTGCGAGTGAGTTCATCCACCGTGTCGGGTTGCTCCTTGACGGCTATGCGCATCACGTCGTGCAGTATGGCTGCCACCGTAGAGTTACGGCCCAAACCTATCTCGCGGGCGACAATCTCGCCTACGGCAACATCGTGGTCCAATAACGGACGCCCGTTGTAACGCGCGTGTTGCTCCATCCTCTCGGCGGCAAACATCAAAGCCTTATCGACGGCTTGCTGTGTAGTCACAGAGAATGTGCGGGCGACAAAGTCGCGGAACGAAGTATATCTTGTTAAAGCATCCATATTCTTTTCTCTTTAGTGTGGGGTTATGGTTTTCTTACAATGTATAAAGGTTCGTCGGTGAGGGCATACAACTCTTTCTCCTTGGCGGGGATAAGGTTGGCGTAGTCACATTCATAGACCTCGAATCCCGCCTCGCGGAGTCGCTCGGCGTAGTCGCGGCCATAGATGCGACGGTGGTCGTATTGCCCGAATATGCGGGTACGCTCGGCCTCATCGGTTATGGTGTCATCCTCGAAGGTCGTTTCGCGCTGCAGGTCCACAGGCGAGAGTATCACGCCCCAGCCTCCCTTGCGCATAATGCGCAGAATCTCGCGCATCGCCAGCCTGTCATCCTCGACGTGTTCCATTATGTGGTTGCATATAACCACGTCAAACGACTCATCCTCCAGCGGAATGTGTTGTATGTCGAAGTGCAGGTCGGCCAACGGACTCTCCAAATCGGCTGTCACATAGTCAGCGGGCTGCTTGGCATAGATACGAGAAAATTTACGCATCAGAGCCACTTCGGGTGCGACGTGCAAAAGGCGAGGCAGGGCTATAGCCCCACGACCTATATCGCTCTCGCGCAGTAGCCACAACCATAGCGTGCGGTGACGCTCCAGAGCCAAGCAGTTGGGGCAGAGTGCATTCTCGCGCTGTGTGACGTAGCCGTAGGGGAGGAACTTGCGTCGTCGGCAACCGCACAACGGACACTCCTTGCCTCGGCCCACATACCACAAGCCCATAATCGGCACGGCCCAGCCTGCTATGCGTTGCAGAATGGGGCGCGGGATATGGTTAAGTATATATTTAATAAATTGTTTCATTACTCCTGTTCTAATTGTGCCTTTACGTCGGCCTCCACGTTGTACAATCTTTCGCGGCAGTAGGCTATAAGTTCTGTCGCGCGCTTTACGTCGGCGGCCAAAGTATCCACGTTTGCCGTCTGGTCGCTGCGCAGACGGGCGAGTATTTGCTCAATCTCGGCTGTTGCCTCGGCGTATGTCATCTTCTTTTTTGTCATTGTATATCGTTGTTTTTTATTACTTGTTTTACTTCGGCCTGAAGGTTTCCGTCCGTAAGTTCAATATCAATCATATCTCCCGACGAGACACTATCGGTTGAGGGTGTAGCCTGCCCTTTGATGCGTACTATGGCGAAACCTCTGCTCAGTATGCTCTTCGGGTTATGCGCCTCGACGACCTCTGTGGCGAGTTGCAGGCGCGAGGACTCTCTCTCGATGACTCTCTCGGCTGCGGAGCGCAGTTGTTCGTGCAGGAGCATCATTCGTGAGCGGTGTCGCTCGCATAACTGTTGAGATAGTTCTCTCAAATATCCCGCCCAACGCTCTATGCGTAACTGCTCGGCTGATGTCTTGGCGCGAGCCATATCGGTGAGGAGTTGCGCTGCCTCGTCGATTTTGCCCTCCAGCAGAGCCATCCTCTCATCTAACCACGCGGCAACGGCTGTCGGAGTCTTTAGTGGGGTGTGGGCTACCATATCGGCTACGCTCACATCCTTGTCGTGACCTATGCCCGTAATCACTGCCAGCGGAAATTGTGCCACATAGGAGCAGATGCGGTAGGAATTGAAACAACTAAGGTCGCTCGTTGAACCTCCACCACGGATGATGATGACGGCATCGAACTCCTCCTCCCGCTCGGCTATCGCGCTCAGGGCCGCGCATACGCTCTCTTCGGCTACTGCGCCCTGCATAACCGCCTCGACGAGTTCGTGGCGGAAGGCATAGGGGCTTAGTTGCAGTTCCTGACAGAAGTCGCGATAGCCCGCAGCCGTAGCACTCGACACCACAGCCAGCCGTTGCACCAGCAGAGGCATCTCCACCTCGCGGTTGCACTCCCACACACCGTCGGCTTGCAGGCGGCTGATTGTGAGTTGTTTTTGTCGCTCCACCTCGCCCAATGTGTAGGAGGGGTCGAGGTCGGTAATCTGCAACGAGAGTCCGTAGAGTTCGTGGTACGAGACCGTAACCTTTGCCAGAATCTTCATTCCTGCGGCAAGGCGGCTGCCCGTCTGACTCTCGAAGTATGTCGACAACATAGCGTATTGTGAACGCCAGATGACGGCGCGAGCCTGTGCGCGAGGTACGCTCGATGTGGCTCGGCTGTCGGTGGTTTCGGCCTTCTCGATGAGTTCCAGATAGCAGTGCCCCGAATAGTTTACCTTGCATTCGGCTATCTCGGCCACAACCCATAAGGGCAGGGGCAGGCCCTGCTCTATAACGCTCTTTATGCGTTGTTGCAGTTGCGAAAGAGTGATATGTTTATCAGCCGAAACAGTCATCAAAAGTATAAAGTGTAATCGTTACTTGACAAAGTTACTCAAAAAGGTTGAATATCGTATAAAAAAATGAGGTTGAAAACACTCAAATGTTAGCAACCTCACTCTTTCGTTAAGTTATCGAATGTGGTTACTTACGTTTTGCTTTGGGGGCTTTAGCCTGCACGATGTCGAGTTCGCCCATAATATGGTCGCAACCAGCGAACTTATCCACCACGAACAATACATAGCGGATATCTACGGCGATGCAACGCTGCAACTCGGGCTCAAACGCCACGTCGCCCGACATAGCCTCCCAGTTGCCGTCAAATGCTAGACCTACCAAACGGCCATTGCCGTCCAGAACGGGAGAGCCCGAATTACCACCTGTGATATCGAGGTTGCAGAGGAAACCTACTCTCAGGCGACCATCCTTGTCGGCATAGCGGCCATAGTCCTTCTTGGCATAGAGTTCCTTCAACTTAGGCTCTACGGTGAACTCCAACGGGTTGGATGTATCCTCCTTGGCAATCACACCCTCCAATGTAGTGTAGTAGTTGTAGGTGATAGCGTCGGCGGGGTTGTAGGGCAATACATTACCGTATGTAAGGCGGATTGTGAAGTTGGCATCCGAGTACCACGCCTTCTCGGGCTGCATCTTCATACGGCCATCAACATAGAGGCGGTGAGCCTCGTTGTAGCGGGGGTTGAGTGTCTGATATGCAGGAACGAGAGAGTTGTAACTTGCGATTACCGACTGCGCCAACTGCATTGCAGGGTCTGTCTTGCGAGCCTCCTCGTCGATAGCCTTAGCCTTCTCCAAAGAGTAGAATGCCGAGTTGTCATATACCCAATCAACATATTTAGCGATGTCGCCGCCGAACTCCTTGTCGATAACATCGGCATAAATCGAGGGCAGATACTTCGGGTCCATATTCTCTTTGGCGATGGTCATCATACGCTTTGCCACCTTGCGGTCCAACTCAACCTCATAATCCTTATAGAAAGCATCCAGACGAGCCGTTGAGGTGCGTGCAGCCGAGATAATCTCGATACCGCGCAGGAATGCCTCCTGAAGATACTGCATCGAGCCCTCGATGGGGGTGATAGCCTCGATGGTCTGCTTCATCTGCGGCAGAGCATCGATATATCTCTCCTCAGGCAGAGTGTTCTCGTTGGCCCACTTCTGGAAGGCAGCCTCCTCGGCCTGCTTCTGAGCCTTCACGCCCAACTTCTGGATGCCGCGAGACATACCGATAGAGTTCTTCCAATAGTTCGATGAACCTGCATACTTCGATGCGTACTTGATGCGTACAGCATCGCTTGCCTCCATAGCCTCCCAAATGATTGCCTGACGCTCGCCACGGATGAAGATGCGCTGCGGGTTGTCCACCTCCAGCATCTGGTCAATCTCATAAGAGGTCATATAACGTGTTGTAGAGCCGGGGAAGCCCATAATCATCGTGAAGTCGCCCTCATCTACGCCGTCGAGTGAAATCTCCAAGTGGCGTGCGGGGGTGTAGGGTACATTATCCTTTGAGTATGCTGCGGGTTTGTTGTCCTTGTTGGCATAGACGCGGAAGATAGAGAAGTCGCCCGTATGACGAGGCCACATCCAGTTGTCTGTGTCGCCACCAAACTTACCGATTGACGAGGGAGGTGTACCTACCAAACGAACGTCGTTGTAAACCTCATAAACGAATGCGAAGTATTGGTTGCCGCCAAAGAACGATACAATCTGTACGGTCTGGCCCTCGGTCAAATCCTTGCGCATCTCCTCGCTCAAGCCGTTGATGTTGGCGCTTACAATCTTTGAACGCTCCTCCTCGCCGCTGATTGAGGGTACATTGCCCAGAATCTGTGCCGTTACATCCTCAATCTTGCGTACGAAACGTACCGACAATCCTGGACAAGGCAACTCCTCGGCGTGAGAATTAGCCCAGAAACCATTTTTCAAGTAGTCGTGCTCGATTGATGAAAGAGCCTGAATAGAGCCGTAGCCGCAGTGGTGGTTGGTGAAGATAAGTCCTTTGTCCGAAACAATCTCGCCTGTACAGCCGCCACCGAAGATTACGATAGCGTCCTTCAATGATGATTTGTTAATCGAATAAATATCCTCTGCCGAGAGGCGCAAACCTTTGGCTTTCATATCCTTGATATTCATCTTCTGAAGATAGGGCAAGAGCCACATACCCTCGTCTGCTACGGCCGAAAAAGCGATAGTCATAGCCGCAAATGTTAAAAACAGTTTTTTCATAATCTTTCTTTAATATTTATTAGTTCTCATTAATCCTTATGTAGTCGTTATTCTGTATCTGATTGCGCTGAGGACTTTAGTCCGAAGTGACAATCTCTTGGGCTAATCGTTGTTTCGCTTTTTCAGCCAATCCATCACCGCCGCCTGCCAATCCTCCAAATAGGGGAAGTCGAGGTGCATACTCCAGCCGTGGAAACCTCCGGGATAGATGCGCATCGAGGCCTCGATGCCGTGCTTCTTGAGTGCCGCATAGTAGAGGGCGCTGCCTGCGGGAGGTACGATAACATCGTAGTCCGAGAGTAAGAGCAACGTCGGCGGAGTATTCTTTGTAACACGTGTATCGAGCGAATACATTGCGCGGTCATAGTCCGTAGCGGTGTGCCCCAGCAGATGGTCGAGCGAAGGTCGATGCCCCGTTGCGGGGTCCCCCGTAATGACGGGATAGAACAGAATGGCGAAGTCGGGGCGCTCGTCGATAGGCGCGAAGTTCGATGCAGAGGCCGCCAGATGACCGCCCGCCGAGAATCCCATAATGCCCACCTTCGCGGGGTCGATGTTGAGTTCTTTCGACATCTTACGCATCGTACGCATAGCCTCGATAGCATCCTCCAGCGGTACCTCTCGGTGACCGTTGGGCAGACGATACTTCAACACGCCGCAAGTTATACCCTGCGACGAGAGCCATTTGGCCATCTTGTAACCCTCGTATTCTATGCATACGCAGTGGTAGCCGCCGCCTGGAATCACAACAATGGATTGCCCTGTGGCCTTCTCCTTGTCGGCCTCGTAGATGTAGAGTTGGGTCTGCGTCACCAGAGTGATGACGTCGTTTTCGTTCTTCTCCTGTGCCGTCACTCCATTGGAGTGTGGCGCCGATGAGTTATCCCATATCGTTATAGTGCGGTCCTGCCCGAAATCCTGTGCAAAGGCCTCAAGCGAAAGCATCAACAATGCGGCAAAAACCAATCTTTTCATATCGTACAATGTTATTTGTTTCTCCTCACAGAGGTTAATATGCGCCACGCAATATATCTCTTCGCAAAAGAGTGTGCCACTTCTCAAAGCAAAGATATGAATAAAACGTCAAAAAATGGCCGAAGAGTGTTAATATTCGATATAAATTATCTATATTTGTATGATTTTATTAAATTGGCGTAGAGTCGAAATGCAAAATTGACCGCAAAACCGAGATGTAAAATTGGCAATAAAACAAAGAGTATTAACTATAAAACCAAAATTAAATGAAAAAATTTTTTGTTGCTGCTACGGCGGCTATGATAATGGTAGGCTGCTCTACTCCGAGCGAGCCTGTTGTTACATTTGCAGAGGCTGAGGACCCCGTTGCTTTGAGCGAGGAGGCTGCTGCAAAATGGGGAGAGGTAAAGAAGACTTTGAATGGTGCGTGGGGTTGCGCCGATTTGAAGTATGGTCGTAGCGAGGTGCCTGCGACTCTTGATATCGAGTCTATGCCCGTAGTGGCTTGGAAGGGTGAGCGTGCATCGGCGCAGATTCTGTTGTGGACAGCCGAGGGCGCCAATGGCGTGAAGTGCGAGGTTAAGGAGTTTAAGTCAGCAAACGCTACTCTGCCCGCATCTATTGCCAAGACTCGTTTCGTGCGTTACACCATTGCCGATGAGTTGTTCAAGGTACATCAGGGCACGACACTCGCTGCCGATATGCTCGATTCACTCGCAGTATTCGATATGGCAGCCAAGACTACCCGCCCCGTATGGCTTACAATCGAGGTTCCGCAGGATGCTCAGGAGGGTGTGTATAAGTCGGAGGTTGTAGTATCGCACAATGGTAGCGGTAAGGTTAAGTTGCCTTTGACTCTTGAGGTACAGAAGCACACTTTGGCTACTCCCGATAAGTGGGCTTACCACCTCGATTTGTGGCAGCACCCGACATCTGTAGCCCGCGCTATGGGCTTGGAGGTGTGGAGCGACGCTCACTTTGAGGCTTTGGTTCCCCAGATGCAACTCTTGGCTAACGCCGGTCAGAAGGTTATCACCGCTACACTCAACAAAGACCCCTGGAACCACCAGTGCTATGATGGTTACGAGGCTATGATTAAGTGGACGCTGAAGAAGGATGGCTCGTGGTCATACGACTATGCTGTATTTGACCGTTGGGTTGAGTTGATGCTCGGCTTGGGTATCAACAAGATGATTAACTGCTACTCTATGGTTCCCTGGAACTGCGAGTTGGAGTATATGGACGAGGCAAAGGGCGAGATGGTTACAGTTAAGGCTGAGCCCGGAACTCCCATCTTCCCGAAAATTTGGGAGCCTTTCTTGAATGATTTCAAGAAGCACCTTGAGGCAAAGGGTTGGTTGGCTATTACCAACATCGCTATGGATGAGCGTTCACCTGAGGCTATGGATGCTGCGGTTAAGGTTTTGGAGAAGTGCGCACCCGAGATGGGCTTTGCTTTGGCCGACAACCACAAATCTTATAAGAAATATACTATGATGCGCGACGTATGTGTTGCACAGGGCCAGCCCGCTGACCACGCCGACATCGTTGCACGTCGCCAGCAGGGTTACAACACTACGTTCTATGTATGCTGTGGCCCGTTGTATCCCAATACCTTCACATACTCTAACCCCTTCGAGGCAGAGTTGCTCGGTTGGTATGGTCTCTCTTGCGACTACGATGGTATGTTGCGTTGGGCTTATAACTCTTGGCCTGAGAATCCGCAGTATGATTCACGCTATGGTAACTGGAGTTCAGCCGATACCTATCTGGTATATCCCTATAACCGTTCTTCTATCCGTTTCGAGCGTTTGATTGACGGTATCGAGGTTGCCGAGAAGGTTCGCGCATTGCGTAAGGCAGGTGTTGATACAAGCGAGGTTGAGGCTGCGTTGGATAAGATTCGCGCAACCAATCTCAATGACTCGCAGCAACCCTGGCAGCAGATTGTAGCCGAGGCTCGTGAAGCGTTGAATATTGTATCACGCAAGTAATTTTTTTGGAAATAAGTTGTCAGTCAAGTCGTAGCCTTTAAGGTTGCGACTTGATTGATTAAACCTCAAAAACCTATTAAATATTATGAAGTTCAGAAGTTTGTTTATGGCGTTGTTGTCTGCAGCCTTTATGGTTGGCTGTGCAGAGCAATTGCCACCCGTTGAGACTTTTGTCGAGGCAGAAGACCCGACACCGCTTACGGCTGAGGAGCAGGCCGAGTGGGATAATGTGAAGTCTGGTTTGAATGGTGCGTGGGCAACCATCGACTCTTTGTATTCGCGCAGCATTGTTCCGCAGGTAGCACCCGTCAAGACGTTGCGTCTGTCGGGCTGGAAGGGCGAGCGTTTGTCGGCGCAGATTCTGTTGTGGTCGAAGGATGCAGCCGATGGCGTGCGTGTAGAGGTAGCCCCGTTGAAGGGCGATAAGGATGAGGTCCCGACTGAAAGAATACAGGCTCGTTTTGTGCGCTACACGTTGGCCGACAAGAGCGATGCTCACTGCTTGTGTAATCGTAAGACAGACCATCCTGCAGTGTTGGTTCCCGATATGTTGGACTCTCTTGCTCATTTCGATATGGCAGCACAGACCGTACGCCCCGTATGGTTGACAGTATATCTGCCTATGTTTATGGATGCAGGTGTGTATAAGTCAAAAATAACAATCACCGATAACAATTGCGACAAGGTACGTTTGCCGTTTGAGGTTGAGGTTGTTGAGGAGTGCCTTAATGAGCCTATGGATTGGGATTTCCACCTCGATTTGTGGCAGCATCCCGCAGCCGTGGCACGTGCCGAGGGCTTGGAGTTGTGGAGTGACGAGCACTTTGAGGCTATCAAGCGTAATTGCCGTTTGTTGCAAGCCGCAGGTCAGAAGGTTATCACCACAACCTTGAACAAGGACCCGTGGAACCACCAGTGCTATGACGCTTATGAGGATATGATTAAGTGGACGCTGAAGAAGGATGGCACGTGGTCATACGACTATACAATCTTCGATAAGGTTATCAAGACGATGATGGATGTAGGTATCTACCGCTACATCAACTGCTACTCTATGTTGCCTTGGAACTACGAGTTGGATTACTTCGATGAGGCTAAAGGCGAGAAGGTTACAGTTAAGGCAAAGCCGGGTACTCCTATGTTTGAGAAGATGTGGGGTCCGTTCTTGACAGATTTCTATCGCCATATCGATGAGGATTTGATGATTGCCAGCTCGGTGAATATCGCAGCCGACGAGCGTGAGCCTGAGGATATGGATGAGGCTATCAGAGTACTGAACAAGTATGCTCCCGATTTGCATTTCGCTATGGCCGACAACAAATACTCATTCCGCAAGTATAACAACGTGCGTGATGTCTGCATCGCGTTGCGTCAGCCTATCGGTCAGGAGGATTTCGATTTGCGTCAAAAGACCAATTATATTACTACATACTATGTATGTTGTAGCACTCACTTCCCCAATACTTTGACCTACTCACAGCCTTTCGAGGCAGAGTTGTTGCCTTGGCTCTCTTTGGCAAAGGGTTTCGACGGTATGTTGCGTTGGGCTTATAACTCTTGGCCTGAGAATCCGCAGTATGACTCACGCTTTGCAAAGTTTGCTTCGGGTGATACATACTTCATCTATCCTTATGCTCGCTCGTCTATCCGTTTCGAGCGATTGATTGACGGTATCGAGGCTTACGAGAAGGCAAAGATGTTGATGTATGATTTTACAGTGTCAAATCGCGCCGAGAGATTGGAGCCGTTGAATAAGGTTTTGGAGCGTATGCGCACCACTAAACCGCAGGATAAGGAGCAGCCCTGGAATCAAATCCTACACGATGCAATCAAGGCGTTGGACGATATTTCACGCCGTAACGGGGAGAACTAATTTAACAGATATTTTCGAGATTTCTCGAGGCTGAGCAGGCCGCCTGAGGTTTCCCGTGATTGAGGGGCCCATCTGAGATTGGAGATGTTGAGGTCAGAGCAGGTCGCTTGAGGTTTCCCGAGAACGAGGAGATAGTTTAATTGCATAGATGAGTAAAAAGGCAAGACAATATATAGGTCTTCTTATAGCAGTAGTGCTTTATTATGTGATTCACGAGGGGGCGCACCTTGTCGTAGCACTCGCGTTAGGGGTGTTCAAGCAGATAAATATCATTGGTTTGGGCGTTCAGATTGATGTGATGTCAGAGCAGATGACATCCCAACAAATGGGTATCTTCTGTTTGGCAGGGCCGCTGGCGACGTTGCTTGTCGGTTGGGCTATGGTGTTGTGTGTTAAACCGATATGCACTATGCGTCAAGCCGTTTTGCGTGCCGCTGCGTGGTATGCCACACTCGTTATGTTGCTCTTGGACCCTCTATATCTGAGTGTCTATTTCCGCTGGGTTGGCGGAGGTGATATGAACGGTATAGAGTTGCTTGTGCCTCAAAATGTAGTGGTGGCGGTTGCCGCTGTCGTAAGTGTGATAAATATATTGCTTATATGGAAGATTGTCTATCCTGCATACTCTAAATCGTTTGCGAGCAATTAATCTGTAATCTCTAAAATAATAAAGCCCGTTTGACACAACTTTGTCGAATGGGCTTTTTTGTTGCCCGAAAATTGTAATATAATTTCGAATAAATCCGTATATTTGGGATGGCTTTTTTGCGAGAGTTTTGTTTTATTAGATAAGTGTGGATATGTGTGAGCCAAGATATAAGATGAGCGCCGCGTCGGGCCTTATCCTCGAAGGCGGCGGTATGCGTGGTGTGTTTACCTGTGGAGTGCTTGACAATCTGATGGATAGGGGTGTGCGTTTCCCCTATACAATAGGTGTGAGTGCAGGCGCTTGTAACGGCCTTTCGTATATGTCGGGCCAGCGTGGACGTGCAAGATACAGCAATATCGACCTTCTCGACAAGTATCACTATGTCAGCCTGCGACACCTCATCTTCAAGGGTAATATTATGGATTTTGATTTGCTCTTTGACGAATTTCCCAATAGGATAATCCCTTACGACTATCCCGCTTATGCCGCCTGTCCCGAGCGTTATGAGATGGTGACGACGAGTTGCAGGACGGGCCGTGCCTGCTATTTTGAGGAGAAACATAATCCTGAGCGTATTATCGATATCGTGCGGGCTTCAAGTAGCCTGCCCTTTGTGTCGCCTATCAGTTATGTCGATGGCGAGCCGATGCTCGATGGCGGCATTGCCGATTCTATCCCTCTGGAGCGTGCGCAGGCGCTGGGCTATGATAATAATTTGGTGGTGCTGACCCGTAATAAAGGTTATCGTAAATCCACAAAGCCTACATCTGTACCTCCGTTCTTCTATCATCGTTACCCGCATCTGCGAGAGGCCATTCGTCGCCGTAACGAGGTGTATAATTACCAGATAGAGTTGGTCGAAAGACTTGAGGCTGAGGGCCGCCTGACGGTTCTTCGCCCCCAGAAACCGATTACGGTGAGTCGCATCGAACGCGACAGCCGCCGCCTTAGCGACCTCTACGATGAGGGTTATGCCATCGCCAACTCACTCATAATCGATAATCTTTAGGGCGGCGTTTCTAAATTTTGACCAATAAGCCCAATTTTGTATCACTCCCTGCCTCTCCTCCGATTTAGAGGTCTACAATGCGAATCACTTTATGCGTAAATTTAGGCGTAAAAAATTAAAAACCCCTCTACAAGTGCTTGTAGAAGGGTTTTTTGAGGTCCGAAGCGAACGCTATAAATTTTAATCAAATTTAATTTCTTTTAATTTTAATTGTCTTATATATCAATGGGTTATGTATGCTTGATGAAAACTGACATAAATTAAAATTTGAGAAAATTTTGTAATTGCCGTACAAATGCCGTACAAAATTTCTATCTTTGCGGTATAAATTAAAATTATGGGCTATGGCAACCTTTGCATACAAAACTCGCACAACACGCAAGAATGCGCTGACAAAGGTATATATTCGTTTCAATGTAGATAGGCACACTTCGTTCTATGTTGAAACGCAGTATCTGGTTTGGTCTGATGCTTGGGACAATAAAAAGCAGAGTGTGAAAAGTCGCTTTGCCTTTACCGATGATTTCTCAGAGCAGCAGGGAAGAGAGTTAATGAAAAATCTATCGGAACTACGAAGTTTTATTCTTGGCGAGATGGCCAAAGATCCCGAACATGCGATGACAAAGACGAAGTTGGAGAAGATTATCTACTCGTTCCATCATCCTCGTAGCGTGGTCGGTGGTAAGCGAGTTCGTAGCAGAGAATCGCTGAACGATTATATTGCACGATATGTACAAGAGATGGAGAGTGGTGAGCGTCTCAATATTCACAAATTGCGCTACAGCGTTTCGACTGTCAAGAATTACAAGGGTTTTGTTGTTCAGTTTGATGAGTTCTGCAAAGTAAAGCATAAACGGTATGATTTCGGTGATATAGATTTGAAGTTTTATGATGATTTTGTCGCATATTTCACAACCAAAGACTATTCGATAAATACGATAGGTCGTCTTATCAAGGAACTGAAAATTATTATGCGAGCCGCACGCGAGGAGGGATTGCACGATAATGGTTTAATAGAGAGTCGCAAGTTTCGAGTCTTGACTGCGGAAGTAGAGAATATTTACCTTACCGAGTCGGAGATTCGTGCGATTGCCGAAATTGATTTGACAGGCGATAAGCATCGGGATATTGCACGAGATATATTCCTTGTGGGTTGCTATACAGCGCAGCGATTTAGCGATTATTCGACTATCAACGAGGGTAATATCCGCACATTGGAGAACGGCCAGCGAGTGATTGACCTTAAACAGCAAAAGACGGGTAATAGAGTTGTGATTCCTATTCGTGCCGAGTTGCAAGCAATTCTTGATAAGTACGAAAATCGTTTGCCGAAGGCATACGAGCAGAAGGTAAACAAGTACATCAAGGAGATTGCTCGCGAGGCAGGAATTGTCGATATGGTTGAGGTGTCGTATGTAGAGAATGGCGAGAAGAAGTCGCACTTGGTTGAGAAATGTGAGCTTGTTAAAACTCACACCGCACGCCGTAGCGGAGTTACAAATATGTATTTAGCGGGCATTCCCACGATTGCAATTATGAAAATTACGGGCCACAAGACCGAGAAGGAGTTTATGAAATACATCAAAATCACCGAGGAACAGACGGCTATGGAGTTGATGAATCACCCCTATTTCGCAGGACGAAAATGAAAATTAGGAGGAATATTTGTAAAATCTGCAGAAAATACCTATTTTTGTTACAGCGGTAAAATTTACGGCAATAACTAATAATAGAGAGTAATGATATGAAATACTACAACAGAGAACGCGAGATTGCAAAACTTCAAGAGGTGCGAGAATTATCTTACAACGACCATTCTCGCTTGACAGTAGTAACAGGTCGTAGGCGAATTGGAAAAACTCGCCTTATCAACAATGCGATGGGAGATGAGCCTTTTATCTATCTCTTCGTTGGTCGTAAAAACGAAGCGTCCCTTTGTGCAAGTTATTGTAAGGAGATTGCCACAAAACTAAATCTTTTTGTACCATCAATAACCTCATTTCAAGAGTTGTTTGCATTTTTGATGCAACAAGGAGAAACAAAAAAATTCACACTCGTTATCGATGAGTTTCAAGAGTTCTTCAATGTAAATTCGAGTATTTATAGCGACATACAAAACATTTGGGATCAATATCGCTTAAAGACGCATATTAACTTTATTGTAAGCGGGTCGGTATATTCGTTAATGACAAAGATTTTTCAGCATTATCACGAGCCTCTGTTTGGCCGTGCAGATGTTATGTTAAAACTTAATCCGTTTTCATTGCCTGTATTGAAGCAGATAATGAAAGACCACTTGCCTGCCTATACAAACGATGATTTATTGGCACTTTATACCGTGACAGGAGGTATCCCAAAGTATGTAGAGTTGTTGGTAGATGCAAAGGCCTTGACGGTAAAAAAGATTATTCACACGGTATGCGACCCAGATTCACCATTTAAGGATGAGGGCAAAAATCTGTTGGTAGATGAGTTTGGTAAACAATATGGCACATACTTTTCTATTCTTGATGCGATTTCCAATGGTATAAATACTCAATCGGATATAGCAGCGGCTTTAGGAGAAAAGAGCATCGGAGGACAACTTAAAAAACTTGAAGAGACGTATGAAGTTATCCAAAAGATGCGTCCCATATTGGCAAAGAAAGGAACGCAGACTGTAAGATATGGGATATCAGATATGTTCCTTCGTTTTTGGTTCCGCTACTTCGAGGGAAATCGTACATTGGTTGAAATGAGCCAATTTGAGGTGTTGGAGAAGGTGATTGCGGCAGATTACACCACATATTCCGGCAAAGTGCTGGAGGCATATTTCAAGCAACAATTTATTGAGAGTCACGAATATCGTGATATGGGTTCATATTGGGAAGCTAAAAAGGGTAAGGAGCAGTATGAGATAGATATTGTCGCTTTGCGATTAGAAAAGAATAAAGCGGTTGCCGTCGAAGTCAAACGTCAGCATAAGGAGTTCAAGCCAAAAGAGTTTGGGGAAAAGGTGCAGCATCTCAAAGATAAAGTATTGCCCAAATATGAGATTGAACAGCGATGCTTGACCTTGGAGGATATGTAATATTATAAAGTATGCAAAATATGCGAAGTAACATAACTCTTATTTGAAATTTATGTCTCGCAGACGAAAGATAGAGATTAAGGCTTCGGAGTTGGAGTGCTATGATAATCTTGTGGCAGAGTTAAGCAAGCGTAAGGAGTTTGCCAACTTTGATACGGCAAGTTTGCGGGTGTGGGCATACGAGAGTTATGAGCAGGAATTAAAGGGCGTTGAGAAGGCGTTGCACAATCTAGACCATTGGTTGGCGGCACATCGCAACGAACTATTTATTACCAATATGCAGGGTGAGCGACTGCTTTGCAAGCAAGACTTAGCAAAGGCGTTAGGCATCGCACGCCCAACACTTGACCGATGGCTGAAAAGTAAGTGGCTACAAGGTTGCTACGACCACTCCCGAACAGAGGATAATATCTATTACTACTCCGCAACTGCAATAAAATCGGCATTGAAAAAGTATCTAATAATTAAAACTCAAATAAAATAATCTTATGAAATGGATTGACGCTATTATTACTGTACTACAAAATAGTAGGACAGAAAATGACCTCTATGAGCCAATGCATTACGTGGATATCACTAATGCTATTATAGATGGGAACTTAAGGGGAAAGTTTGGCAGAACTCCTCAAAATACGGTTAATGCAAATATAACAACACATCCGAATATATTTAGCAGTTTAGGCCTGGGGTTATATGGATTGACTGAAGAAGGACAGAGATATAAGGTTAAAGAGAAATACCAGCCATCGATTGAAAAGCAACAATATGTTGATGACGAAGAATTAGAAGAGATACAAGAAGATTCGGATCCTCAAATCAATATAGAAATTGAAAAAGAAAATAAGTCAAAAATTATAAAGGTTTTTGGCATGTTTTGGGATAGGAATAAAGTTAATTGGACTGATGGAAAAATGGAAGGACAACAGAATTCTAAGTCGGATCCAATTGACTTTAAAGATATTCGAGGCATCTATTTGTTGTACGATGGGCGAGAAGTTATATATGTGGGTCAAGCTTTAGATTCTTCAATTGTCAAAAGACTAAAAGATCATACACGAGATAGATTGTCTGGGAGATGGGATCGATTTTCGTGGTTTGGACTAGATGGAATAAACCCAGATGGGACGATTGCTAAAACAGAAGATATGCTTAATATTAATATAGGGGATCTGATTAATTCTTTGGAAGGTATTTTAATAGAGGGTTTAGAACCTCGCCAAAATCGCAAACAGGGAAATAAATTTGGAGATGAATACATACAAGTTATAGATTATGAAATACAAAAGGACCAAGCATTAAAGGTTTGTATAGATCTATTAGGAAAAAAATAATAATCAAGAGGGCAACATACAATTGCCCTCTTTTCTTTGCAAAATATTTTTATGCCTTTACAAACCTATGCCAACTATGCCACACGATGCCAGATGATGACATCTAATGGCAACCAAGAACACGTTCCGAAATCTGTGGCATAATGTGTCTTCGAAATGGCATAATGTGTCATAGCCAGGTAACGAAATTATCGGTTTTAGTAGCCGAAAATAATGCTGTTCCTTTGCAGCGTAACCCAAATGTAAAACGCTATGGCAAAGGAAATTTATCTCAACGGCTTGACCGCCGACCAGCTCTCGGAAATGATACGAGAGTCCTTGCGCGACGAGTTGCAGCAGCTGCGACCTCTGCGCCAAAAATCAGATGTTAAATACCTCACTCGTCAGGAGACGGCGCGGCGACTACGCATATCACTCGTAACGCTCACCGATTGGGTTAATCGTGGTAAAATCTGCGCTCACAAAATCGGAGGGCGTGTACTCTTCCGCGAGAGCGATGTAGAGTCGGCACTCAATCAAATCATTCCCATTAAAAGATAATCAGTGAAAGAGAAATATATTCTTCTTTCATAGTAATATTATGCAACTATGAGAACAATTCAAGATATCAAACTTATCCCAATTCGTGACTATTTGGCGAAGCGTGGTATCACGCCTAAGCAGAAGAACTCTCGTTATGGATTCTATCTTTCACCGCTTCGCGACGAGCAAGATGCGAGTTTCAAGGTGGACTATACGCAAAACCTGTGGTATGACTTCGGTGCAGGTCGTGGTGGCTCGATTATCGACCTTGTGATGGAGATCGAGAAGTGCAACTTTCAGCAGGCGGTGGAGAGATTGCGAAACGACAATATTTCAACTTCAACCCTTGTTACTTCGCAAACTTTGCACACTTTGCCGAATAGGTTGCAGGTGTTAGGCGACTATCCGTTGCGCCACCCAGCGCTCATAAACTATCTCGACATTCGAGCCGTTGATACCACTATTGCCAAGAAATTTTGCCGAGAGGTACATTACTCGGTTGGCGGGCACAACTACTTCGCTATCGGCTTTCGCAACGACTATGGCGGTTGGGAACTGCGCTCCGAAAGATTCAAAGGGTGTAGCACACCGAAGCATATCACGACCATCGACAATGGTAGCGATAAGGCTCTAGCCTTTGAGGGATTTATGGACTTTCTATCCTATCTAACAATCAAACGAAACGACTCTCCGACTTGTAATATCGCAGTATTAAACTCGGTTGCCAATATCCAAAAAGCAGTGCCGTTTTTGGCTAGTCATCGTAGTATCTATACCTTCTTGGATAACGATAATGCAGGGCGAAAAGCACTCTCCGAGATAGAGCGATTATGCCCTCAGAGCAAAGTTATAAACCAATCGGATTTTTATCGCCGACACAAAGATTTGAATGATTATCTACGCTCGCAACAACCTCGAAAACGGGTTGTGGCGAAACAGAAACGAGGATTTAAGATGTAGGGGAGCAAGTTTGTGTTTCTGTCGGACAGAAACTGTAAAATCCCGATGGTCTAACCTAAAACATAACCACTATGAGAACAATAAAAAATCGCAATAACGAAGGTCGCCCACCCAAGTTAGAGACCGAAAAACGCAAGTATAAAATTACAGTGCGTTTTGCTACCAAAGAGTACTTTTCGTTAAAGGATAAGGCTTGCCGAGCAGGTGTTACTTTGAGCGAGTATCTACGCCGAGTATCAGCCTCCTCGGTGGTGCGTGAGCGATTGCGCCCACAGCATCTGCATCATATCCTGCAACTGACAGGTATGGCAAATAATCTTAATCAGATATCTCGCAAGGCTAATGCTGCCGGTTATGTGAGTGTAAGAACCGAGTACCGCAATTTAGCAAGCGATATTGATGACTTGATAAGCCATATAAAAGATGATAGGTAAGATTGTACAAGGAGCAAATTTTCGTGGCGTGGTAAATTATGTGTTGCAGAAACCCGATGCTGAACCACTCGGTAGCAGGGGATTGAGAAACGATAGCATTGACCATATAGTTGATAGTTTTCGTATGCAAACATCGCTTAATCCTATCGCCAAGCCTGTATCCCATATTTCGCTTGATTTCTCGGTACAGGACAAGGAGCGACTTACGAATAGGATGATGATGCAGATTGCCGATGAGTATCTTCGCCGTATGGGCTATGGGGATACACAGGTGCTGATAGTTCGCCACCACGATAGAGAGCATCCACATCTGCATCTTGTACTTAATCGCATAGATGGCAATGGCAAACGCATCTCCGACAAGAATGAGCGAGTGAGAAATGCTAAAGTATGTAGAGAACTATCAGATAAATATGGTCTTTATATAGCTCCGAATAAGGAGAATGTTAAACGCCATAGACTGTGCGAACCTGATAAAACGAAGTATGAGATTTATGATGCTATTCGTAACGCTTTGCCAAGATGTCACAATTGGAATGACCTAACTACAGCGTTACGCAAACAAGGCATTAATACAGAGTTTAAGCGCAAAGGCTCTACCTCGACTATCGAGGGCGTAAAGTTCTCGAAGAACGGCTATACTTTCAGTGGCTCAAAGGTCGATAAAGCGTTTAGCTATTCTAAACTCAATCACCACTTCGCCCAAGCGCAGCAGCGAATATCGCAACAGCCAACGCCTGGCAAGAGGATGAAGATGGCGGCAGATAACTATCGCTCTGCATTTTCGGGCTTGTTTGGCGATAATAACCCTTCGGTTAAGCAAGGTGTCGATATGGGAGCGTATGGAATTATCGCCCTGCCGCCGTTTGAATCGCCGATAAAACTATCGGCAGCACAACTGCAACGCCGAGCAGGCGAGTCACCCGAGGAGCATCTTACCCGAGTAACTGCTTTGCTTAATATGGTTGCCGAGGCAATGGCTGTTGCCACCGAGGAACGTAAACGCAGATTGAGAGATATGAAACCAAAGAAATCAACACTAAAACTTTAGGAAGATAATGTAATACAGAATGAATATTTGACCGCCATTGAGCTGTCATTTTTATTCGATGTACACACTGACGCTTTTCCGCAGTCTGCCACCATATCTTTGTCGCAAAATAGTTAAAAACAACGATTATGGCACGACAAGCAAACCAACAAAATCAAGAAACAATCGAAACTATTTCGCAATATGAGCATATACGCTTGCTGACACGTATGTATATCGGCAGATTGGGTGATGGAACCGACCCCAATGATGGAATTTATAATTTTATCAAAGAGATTGTAGCCAATTCAATTCATGAATTTCGGCAGGGCTACGGGAATAACATCAAGATCGTCATCAAAGATAATGTAGCGTCCATACGCGACTATGGGCGCGGTATCCCTCTAAAACATTTGGCAGATGCGGTAGGTAAGATTGCTATGGGAGGTATCGACTCCAAATACCACATCCCACAAAGAATTCCTTATGGGTTGAAGGTTATCAATATTCTTTCAAGCGAATTTACAGCTCGGTCTGTACGTGATGGAGAGGCGCGAACAGTATATTTCGAAAGGGGTATTATGAAAGATGACCTGTGGGAAACTGGTATTGAAGAAGGAAGTGGCACAGTTATTCAGTTTCGTGCCGATGAGGAGATTTTTGGCAAATACGAATATCATATCGAACTATTGGATTTATATCTGCGACAGCAGGTTTGCATTAATAGAGGACTTGAGATAAAGCTGAATGAGAGGCGATATAAATCGGAAAATGGTTTATTGGGTTTAATTAACGATATCCTTGTTGGGCAGCCGTTGTATCCACCTATTCATCTTCGTGGTGAAAATATAGAGGTGATTATCACCCACTGCCTAGGATTGCAACAACGTGTTATTCATTCCTTTGCAAATAGTAATTATACGCCTCGCGGTGGAATTCTCAAAAGAGCCTTGTGCCGGGCCATTACCAAGACATTGAGTAAATTCTATGATAAGGAGTTTTCGACGTCAGATTGTTGTTCGTTGCTTTGGGGAGCAATATCCATTTGGGTAGAAGATGCTTATTTTTATGACTCACGCAAATCCGAACTTGCGACAAAAAACATGCAGGATGGCGGTCCAACTATCAGCAAATATGTAGGTGAATTTATTGACAAAGAATTAATTGAATACCTTTCAAAGCATCCATATATTGCACAAATCATCAAAAAGGAAATTATGTACATTAAATCAGGACTAAGAAAAGTAAAAATATGACAAAAGTAAAATATAATAACTTGCGAACGCAAGTGCAGAAAGTAGAAGAGAAGATTCTTGCCATTACGGGCGATAATGTGGAGTATAATATGGAGTGGACTCGTTCGCAACGCAAATGCGAGCAGGTGGAACGCCTAATCTGGAAGCGCAAACATCTGCTCGATAAGATGTTTGTCGCTACGCCCGAAGAGGTGGTACGTATGGAGCAGGTGAATAATCGCCTATATGACCTTACGCAGAAGATGTATTCTCGTACAGAATCTCTCTATCGCAAGGTGATGACTGCTACTTACGACCCCGAATTTGATGACGATGTGGAGGTTGAGGGAACTCTCAAATTCTCGGCGAATGGACATAGTTCTCTATTGCCAATGGCGAATGACGACTATTACGGCTCGAATTTTTACGCGATGTTTTTCATTATTAACTGGCTCTACACCTGCGATGTGTTGGATTTAGAGGAGATTGAGCAGTGTCATTGTTATCTTTCGCCTTCGGACTATCTACCCGAAATGAACAGTAAGGAGTTGGGACTGACCGATGACCTTAATGATGGCACAACTTGGTATGAGTCGGTCCAGCCCGCAGCCGACAAGT
>JAFQCA010000029.1 GCA_017399485.1 Alistipes sp. | reverse complement strand
GTTGGTTAGAGCACATGACTGTTAATCATGGGGTCCTAGGTTCAAGTCCTTGTTCAGGCGCATCGGGAGTTTAGCTCAGCTGGTTCAGAGCATCTGCCTTACAAGCAGAGGGTCGGCGGTTCGAATCCGTCAACTCCCACAGACCAAGTTTGTAAAAAGATGTTGAGTAATCAACATCTTTTTTGTTTTATATTGCTTTACCCAAATAAATTTGGTCAAAGCAATATAAAACAAAAGTTGACGATTATCGTCTTTTGCATACGCAGGTCTGTATAGCCCCGCGGCGAGCGCAACGGAGAGGCGTTAAGCGGAGCAGACTAATGTTTACGTAGTAGCCAATCTGTCAACTCCCACGCAAAAGAGTTTAAGATTGAACCCCTTTTTTCGTATCAGTATCTCAACAACTATATTCCATTCCCGATGTTGCTTGTGCTGAATACTTTGTTGGCTCATTGTAAAATCCTGATGAATGGGGAAATAATATAGCGATAGTAAATCTCTTTACGTCAATATCTCATTTACACGATGTTATTTTCTATGTTAATGAAAAATGACTATATTTGTATTACTATAAATATGTTTAGTATTATGAAAAGAAGAAACTACCCCTTATCTGTTTTGTTGGCGGCTTTGATGCTGGTCGGTTGTGACCAGGTGCCGCAGGAATCTTTTGAGCGTTCTGATTATTATACACGAGGTATAGGTAACTATCCAGGCCTACCTGCCGAGGATGCATCTCCCGAACTTGCCCCCGCAGATGAGTACCGTAATATTGCTCGTTTGCGTGCTGCATATCACTCGTCGAGTTACGATTATAATCTGACTGCACAACTTGTAACCGATGGTATCATCACGGCAGAGGAGCCTGCATATATGGAGTTTACAACTCACGATGGCGATGTACGTCTGCGTGAAAGAGAGTGGACCACTGACGGGGGCCCATATTCGAAGAATACTCTACGAGGTGCCGATGTCTATATGCAATATGGTATGCATAATTGGACCGAGAAGGTTGATGAAATTTCGTTTTTGGGAACTGTTGCTTATGACGATAAGACCGCTACGAAGGGTTATAAAATAATCTTCGAGGGCTCAACCGATGGAGTAAAGTGGATAGAGTTGGGTCTCTTGAGTGGCGAGGGCCTGCCGGGCCGCGAGGGCCGCAATGTAGTGCAGACTGACCCTAATAAGCAGACCGAGAAGATAGAGTATCATACCCGCTCTTTGAGCGAACGTATTAAATTAAGTAATGTCGCCGACTATGCTTTCTATCGTATGCGATTGGTGATGGAGGGTGCTGTGGAGTGGTCATTTACGGCTGTCGATTTCTTCTACGCCTCTACGCAGGTGGATATGCTCGCTTCGAAACATTTTGGCAGCGCGTGGATGAGTGCAGGTGGTCAAGAGGAGTGGATTTATATCGATTTGGGTAGTTACTCTACTTTCGATAAGGTTACACTTCATTGGATACATAAGGCTGCGAAGGGTAAGATTCAGACCTCTAATGATGCCAAACGTTGGCGCAACGTCGCATCGCTTACTTCTGATGCGGAGAACATCGAGCAGATTGAGTGTAACGGTGCTGGACGTTATGTCCGTATCTTGATGCAGGAACCGTCAAACGGTGAGCGATATGCATTGAGCGAGGTTGAGATTATGGGACAGGGCGGTATTGTCGCACAACCTAAAGCCCAGCCTTCGGCAGAGAATGGAAGATATGCACTTATGGGAGGCGGATGGATGTTGCAACGCGCATCCGAGGTTGAGGCTTCTGGTGAGGCCATCTCTAAGGCTGGTTACGATACCCAGAGTTGGGTTGTGGCAACTGTGCCGGGTACGGTTCTCACAAGTTATAGGAATATTGGCGCAATTCCCAATCCAAATTATGCAGACAATATCTTCCAGGTATCGGAGTCATTCTTTAATTCCGATTTCTGGTATCGTAACGAGTTTGAATTGCCGTCAGACTTTGCTCGCGAAAAGGTATTCCTCAACTTTGACGGTTTGAATTGGAAGGCCGATATCTATCTTAATGGTGAAAAGATTGGTCGTCAGGAGGGTGCCTTTATACGTGGTGCTTACGATGTTACCAATCGTCTGGTTGAGGGCCGTAATGTCGTGGCAGTAAAGATTGAGAAAAATGCCCATATAGGAGCCGTAAAAGAGAAGTATGAGTATAATACCGATTTTAATGGTGGTATATTAGGTGCTGATAATCCTACCTTCCACGCTACCATAGGATGGGATTGGATTTCGACAATTCGTGGTCGTAATATTGGTATATATAACGATGTCTATCTGACTACGTCGGGCAGTGTTACATTGCACGACCCCTTTGTGCAGACTTCTTTGTCGCAACCTGCACTCAAGGCTACGCTTACACCAGAGATATTTGTTAAGAATCACGATTCTGCATCGGTTAAGGGTGTACTTAAGGGCTCTATTGGCGACATAAAGTTTGAGCAGGAAGTTACTCTGGCCGCAGGCGAGAAGCGTGTTGTAAAGTTTGACCCGGCCAAGTTCTCGCAACTGCGTGAGCAGACAATGGAGTTGTGGTGGCCTAAGGGTTATGGCGCTCCATATCTCTATGATGCAAAATTTGAGTTCGTAGTTGCTGATGCCACATCCGACAAGAAGGAGTTTAAGGTTGGTGTCCGCCAGATGGACTTTAACGAAGATAATGGTATCTTGAGCCTCTTTATCAATGGCCGCCGTTTTATTGGTCGAGGAGGTAATTGGGGCTTCGGAGAGAATAACCTTAACTATCGTGGTCGTGAATATGATATTGCAGTTGAGCATCACGCTAATATGAACTTTACGATGATGCGTAACTGGGTTGGCCAGATTGGTGACGAGGAGTTGTATGAGGCGTGCGATAAGCACGGTATAATGATATGGCAGGACTTTTGGTTGGCTAATCCCGTTGATGGCCCCAATCCTTATGATAACGAGATGTTTATCGCCAATGCCGAGGACTATGTTCGTCGTATGCGTAGTCACGCCTCTATAGGCCTTTATTGTGGTAGAAATGAGGGATTCCCGCCTAAGGTTATCGACGATGCACTGCGTCGTATTGTCCGCGATGAGCATCCCGGTTTGCATTATATCTCAAGTTCTGCCGATGAGGTAGTAACGGGTCACGGCCCATATCGCGCATTGCCACCAAAGGAGTATTTCACATTGGAGAATGGCAAGGATAAGTTCCATAGCGAGCGAGGAATGCCTAATGTGATGAACTATGAGAGCCTGGCTCGTACACTCAAGGAGGAGGATTTGTGGCCGCAAAGCAACAAATGGGGCCAGCACGACTATACAATGGAGGGCGCACAGGGCGGCTCTTCATTCAATGCCATAATCGAGAAAGGTTTTGGTGCACCTCAAAGTGCCAAGGAGTTCACGGAGTTGGCGCAGTGGGTTAATTATGACGGTTACCGTGCAATGTTTGAGTCTCGCAGTCTGAATCGTAAGGGCTTGTTGCTGTGGATGACACATCCCGCGTGGCCGTCAATGGTATGGCAGACCTATGACTACTATTTCGAGCCTACGGCAGGTTACTTTGGTAGCAAGAAGGGTAACGAGCCGTTGCATATACAGTGGAATTCGGCAACTGACGAGATTGAAGTTGTGAATTATAGCGCTGGTGCTCATCCTTCGCTTGAAGCTGTAGCGCAACTTATCAATATGGATGGTACTGTCGTTTGGGAGCGTAAGGCTGAGGTTAGTAGCGCAGAGGATACCACAGAACGCCCATTTGGTTTGGAATTCCCAGCAGAGTTGTCGTCGGCACACTTCGTTAAGTTGTATCTGTATGAAGGCGATAAGGTTGTGTCGGATAACTTCTATATCCGTGGTACAGAGGAGGGCAACTATCAGGCTATTCGACAAATGCCAAAGGTTGAATTGCAACAGAGCGTAACTTGTCAAAAGAGTGATGACGGCAGTTGGGAGGGCTGTGTAACTCTTACTAATTCCACATCTACTCCTGCGCTGATGATACGTGTCAATCTGCTTGGTGCGGAGGATGGTGACCAGATTCTGCCCGTATTCTACTCTGATAACTATTTTGCGTTGTTGCCAAACGAGTCGAAGAGTGTGACTTTCCGCTTTAAGGATATTGATACTCGTGGAACAACTCCCAAGATTGTAGTTACGGGTTATAATGTGAAATAGCGCCAAATGCTTTAAGGCGAATTGATAAAATAAGCGGTTACCTTAATCGAGGTAACCGCTTATTTCATATCTTGCCGAAATTTAATTAACCACAACCAACGGAAAATACTCTTTGAGCAAATCTGCAGCACGGTCTATCTGTTCGGGGGTGTTCTCCTTTACACCTTTCAGCATATACTCTTGGCCCATAGCCTCATATTTATGAACCCCAAGTGTGTGATAAGGCAGTAACTCGACGCGCTCAATCATCTTGTAACCACCCAATTTTTCTCCTAACAGACGTATATCCTCCTCCATATCGCTATAGCCTGGCACCAAGACATAACGCAACCAAAAAGATTTTCCGTTTTGCTCCAACCACTCGGCTGTACGCAAAGTCTGGGCGTTGCTGCGACCTGTCAGCGATTCGTGGCGTGAGCAGTTGGCCTGCTTTACATCAAGCAATACCAAATCAACCTCCTTCAATAACTCCTCTACGGCGGGATTCCATATTCCTCCGTTTGAGTCTATGCAGACGTGTATGCCTTGTTCGCGGATGGCCTTTACCAATGGCACCAATGCCGCCGCCTGAAACGTAGGCTCTCCGCCCGAGAATGTCACCCCACCTCGCTTGCCGAAGAAAGGTTTCATATCGGTAACCTGTTTCAGGATGTCGTACTCCGATGTCGGTTTGCTCTCGCCTTCGGCGTCTATCGTGTCGGGGTTTGCGCAGTATAAACAACGGAAATTGCATCCTTGAAGGAAAACGACGAACCGGAGTCCCGGTCCGTCGAATGTTCCCATAGACTCGTAAGAGTGTACGCGAAGCATAATCTTATCCTATCTATTTTAACCCGAAGGTTATTGTCATTATTACATTCTCTCGTGGAAACTACGGCTGATAACCTCCAACTGATGCTCACGACTGAGTTTGGTGAAGTTTACAGCGTAACCAGATACACGAATAGTGAGTTGCGGGTACTTTTCGGGGTGCTCCATAGCATCCTCCAACATCTCGCGATTCAATACATTGACATTGAGGTGGTGTGCGCCCTTTGTGAAGTAACCATCCATCATAGTTACGAGGTTCTCTACGCGCTCCTCCTCTGTCGGGCCCAATGACTTGGGAACAATAGAGAATGTGTTAGAGATACCATCCTGCGAGTCACGGTAGCGCAACTTGGCAACCGAAGCCAACGATGCGATAGCGCCACTCTTGTCGCGTCCGTGCATTGGGTTGGCACCCGGAGCAAACGCTACGCCAGCAGCACGACCATCAGGTGTGGCACCGGTCTTCTTACCATACATCACGTTAGATGTGATTGTAAGCAGTGAGAGCGTGGGACGAGCATTCTTATATACGGGCAACTTCTTCAACTCTTCAGAGAAGAAGTATACCAAGTCAACACCCAAGTGGTCTACGCGGTCATCGTTGTTACCGAAGCAGGGGTAGTCACCCTCGATGTCGAAGCCGCAAGTAAGGCCCTGCTCGTTACGACGAGCCGTAACCTTTGCATAGCGGATAGCCGAGAGTGAGTCCAATGCGATAGAGAGACCTGCTACACCATAAGCGAGGTTAATGCGAGGGTCAGAATCAACAAATGCCATCTGCGCCTTCTCGTAGTAGTATTTGTCGTGCATATAGTGGATGATATTCATCGCCTCGTTGTATACTCGTGCAATCTCGTGCAATACCTTCTTGTAGTTCTGCATAACCTCCTCGAAGTGTAATACATCGCTCTTCAATGCGGGGATGCCCTTAACCATCAATGTACCTGTATTCTCGCAACGACCTCCGTTGATAGCCAACAACAACGCTTTAGCCAAGTTTGTACGAGCGCCGAAGAACTGAATCTGACGGCCAATATCCTGATAAGATACGCAGCAAGCGATACCGTAATCGTCAGAATGGCGTACCTCACGCATCAACTCATCATTCTCGTACTGAACCGAACTTGTATCGATTGAAACCTTTGCACAGAAATCCTTAAAGCCTTGAGGCAGTTGAGGACTCCAAAGTACGGTCATATTAGGCTCTGGTGAAGGGCCGAGATTGTAAAGTGTCTGCAAGAAGCGGAATGAGGTCTTTGTAACCTTTGTGCGGCCATCGTTGAAACGACCTCCAATAGCCTCTGTAACCCACGTCGGGTCACCAGCAAAGATGTCGTTATATGACTGCATACGCAAGTGACGTACCATACGCAACTTGATTACGAATTGGTCGATAAGTTCCTGTGCAAATGTCTCGTCGATAGCACCTGTCTGCAGGTCGTGCTCAATGTAAATATCGAGGAACGACGATACGTTACCCAACGACATTGCAGCACCATCCTGCTCCTTAACAGCAGCCAGATAGGCCATATATACCCATTGTACAGCCTCCTGTGCGGTGTATGCAGGACGGCTGAGGTCCAAACCGTAATACTCGCCCATTGTGCGAATAGCCTTCAACGCCTTAATCTGCTCGGCTATCTCCTCACGCAAGCGAATACGGGCATCGGTCATAGGCCCTGTCATATATTTCAAATCGTTCTGCTTAGCCTCAATCAAACGGTCCGTACCATAAAGAGCCAAACGACGATAGTCGCCGATGATACGGCCACGAGCATAATTGTCAGGCAGACCCGTCAAGAAACCGAGTGAACGGAATGTGCGAATCTCCTCGGTATATACGTCAAATACACCATCGTTGTGAGTCTTACGATAGTTTGTAAATATGTCCTTAACCTTGTCATCAACCTCAACACCGTGCTCACGGCAAGCGCGAGATACTACATTGATGCCACCGAATGGTTTGATAGAACGCTTCAAGAGTTCATCGGTCTGCAGACCTACAATAAGTTCGTTATCCTTGTCAATGTATCCGGCCTTGTGTGATGTAATTGTCGAAACAGTCTTGCTATCCAATGAGCGTACTCCATTGTTATTGCGCTCCTCCTCCAATGCTTTAAGACAGAGGTCCCAGAGATGCTTTGTACGCTCGGTAGGGCCAACCAAGAATGATGCATCGCCTGTGTAGGGTGTAATGTTCGTCTGAACAAAACTTGTTACATTAATCTCTTGGCTCCACAAACCGTCAATGAAAATTTCGTTAAGTTCCATAATCAATTATATTTTGTTATTAATTTCCTTCTTTGGTTGGCAAAGATAGCGGATTTGGTGCTAATAATGGGCGTAAATGTTAAAAACTTGGTCTATTTGACATATAAATTAACACTCGCTTAACATAGCGTGTATTTTATGGCTTAAATCATTGTTTCACTTTGCCGAATTTCAAAAAAAATAGTAACTTTGTGATTAGTAGATAACCGTTGTATTATGAAGAAATTTTTATCAATATTAGGAGTGTTGTTTGCGGCCTGTGGCACGACAAAAACTACGGATAATATTTTGGCTGAAGTTTGGGAGAAAGACCAAACCATACGAGTGCAGATGCTGAAACTTAATACTGCTGTAATTGTTGAAGGACGCACAGAATTGATAGATTCACTGGTCGCTGTATCCGAAGAGGTGGAACGTATTGATGATGAAAATCTGGCTATTGTGGAGGATGTGTTGCAGCAGGGTTTGCCAGTAGGATTGTCCGCTGATTCATACAACACAATCTGGATTGTTATCGACCACGCATCGATTGAGAAACAGGAACAATATCTCCCCATTGTGGAGCAGATGTCTGCCGAAGGATTGATACCGATTGATAAGCACGCAATACTTTTGGACCGCGTGGCTATGAGGCGAAATCGTCCTCAACGCTATGGTAGTCAAGTGCTTCAGTTTGGCGTATCGGGCGACTTGAAGTCGTACGTGTGGCCAGTCGAGAATCCTATGGTGCTGGACTCTTTGCGCTCTTCAGTCGGAATGGGCCCTATTGCCGATTATGTGAATCAGATAACCGAGACTACAGGTATCGAGGCTATATACAATCCCGATATAACCGTAGATGAGATAAATAAGATGCGAGATGCAGTTGAAGCGTTATAACTTCGCTTTCACCAAACTTTAGATTTCAAGTGAATATATAAAAATGGGCTATACCACGAAGGGATAGCCCATTTTACTTTGTTATGTGGTATTGATTAGCGGATACGCTCCTTATACTCGCGAGTGCGGCTATCAACACGAATCTTGTCACCTGTATTTACGAACAAGGGAACCTTAACAGTCGCACCTGTATTAACAGTAGCGGGCTTAAGTGAACTTGTTGATGCAGTATCACCCTTGATACCCGGCTCGGTGTATGTAACCTCCATATCGAGTACGGGAGGAAGTTCTGCTGAAAGTACGCTCTCCTTCTCAGTGTGGAACATTACCTCAACAATCTGACCGTCAGCCATCAAGTCATAGTTGTCGATGAGGTTCTTGTCGATGTTAATCTCTTCGAAAGTCTCAGTGTGCATAAAGTGTGCGCCCAAGTCATCCTCATAAGTGAACTGATAAGGACGGCGCTCTACGCGTACCTGCTCAATCTTCTGGCTTACAGAAGAGAAAGTCTTCTCAACTACATAACCGTTCTCCAAGTTCTTGAGTTTAGAACGAACGAATGCGGGCCCCTTTCCGGGCTTGCAGTGCTGGAAATCAACAACGAGGTAAGTCTTGTTGTCCATCTCGATGCACATACCGATTTTGATGTCAGATGCTGTAATTGTCATAATATTATTCTTGTGTTAAAATTTTTCAGTGGCGCAAAGGTAATAAAAAACTCTGTTTCAGCCAACTATTTTTATATTAAATCCGTATTACCTTTGTCGAACTCCCGTTTTAGGGGTGTTGTTTAGCGAAATTTTATACCTTCGACTTCGTGTAGACGGCCATCCTTATCAACCTCCACGGGAATAAATGCCGCAACCCAATTATTTATGTTGAATAGTTTGGGGGCATATAGCATAATTGTATTCCAGCCCGCTTTCAATGGTATGTATGCAGGCTCTCTTGTCCAGAATAGTTGCTCATCGGTGTAGGGCTCTTCATTTTCGGGCTTATGCCAAGTGTTGTAGTGGTAATTATATTTCCCCGGCTCATTCCACTCTTTTGATGGATATATATCTATGCCGTTTACGATTAATCTGCCATCAGCCTCCCATAATCCTTGTTTGCCTATTCCGTTTGATATGCGGTTGGCGCGTGAGGGTGATTCAAACCCGACCATAGCCGTTATGACCGTATCGCGTGTCGCATAAATCTCGGTCTTTAACCACGCCTCCATCTCAGTCTCTATCTTGACTCCATTTACTTTGCATATGGCGTGTAGGTCAATGGCTCCTCCCCACGCTTTTGTCCACTTCATTTGCTCTATGGGAGTCCCTTTTGTAGCAGGTATTGTTACCTGCCAAGGCAGCGAGGCGTTGGCAACCCAACGTATGTTGTACTCCTTTAGATGGTTGTCTCGGTGATAACTTAGCCTTTGCTCAAACTCTACCAAATCTTTGTGGGCATCACAGTCGGGCGAAGGAATCAAATCCTCGCTCTCCAGACTATAGCCTTCTCCACCCACCCAAAATCTTTCGGCAAAGGCAAGCATACCCTCTGGCATTCCGTTGTGAGGTAATAATTTCTCTGGGTCATCTATGTTTACATCGTTCCATAAACATAATATTCCTCCACGCGCCATCTCGTTTGCTCCATTTGATGTGCAGGCGTGATGTATAAAGTTGCGTGATGTATTTATTATCGGACAACTATTGTTCAGATAGCCCATATACGAATCGATGTATCGGCGAGGGTAGGGCTCTTTTTTTAGCGTTTCACCAATCGAGGCATACCAAATTTGCCCGATTGTACCCTCGGCGGGAGGCAATCCGGGGTCCCACGCAATAGGTGTACGGCCAGCCTCTTTAACCAGTCCCTCGCAGAATCGCATAAAACCTTCGGGGTCGGTAACTTTAACCTCATCCGAGCCTATGTGTATATACGGGCAATCCTCTTTGGGTATCTCTGCAAAAAACTCTTTCAAACACTTCTCCAATACCGCCATACCTTGCTCGGTAGCCATCTCAAAGCCAAACGTAGTCTTAAAGTACTTACTATGGCCCGGCATATCAATCTCGGGTATAATCATAATACCTCTCTGCTTGGCGTAGGCTATTACATCACGAATCTCGTCATACGAATAGAATCGTCCCTCGTCGCGGCCTTTGGTCTGATACTTTGCATCATTTAATTGAGGATATACTTTGCACTCTATTCTCCACGCGGGATTATCGGTCAAATGCCAATGAAATACATTTAATTTATAAGCCGACATCAAATCTATATCGCGCTTGAGCAACTCTACCTCGCGGAAGTTACGTCCCGTATCGTGCATAAAACCTCGTATCGGGAATGCAGGGTAATCAGTAATCTCCACTTCGGGTACATAACCCTCTTCGTTGGTCAATTGACGCAATGTTGCTGCACCCCAAACAGCGGCTTGCTCACTTTGGGCGATGATTATGGCTTTGCCACCTTTTGTTTTCAGGGTATATTGTTCGTTTGGGATGCCATCCGATGGTATAACCTTCGATTCTGTGGATTTAAGCCTTACAACTTTATCGCTCAAATATTTTATCTCTTTGGCGGCGGGAATCAGATTTTGTGCCGAAAGATGCTGATAACCGAGTAGTAGCGATAGCAATAGACAGATAAATTTAGTTCTCATATTTTAGCCAATATACATTAGTACTAACAAAGATAAGTATAATTGTATTATTTTGATAATATCAGTATATATTTTGGCAACATTACTATTATTTTAGAGCGAAAGAATGTCTGTCTCTTTTTTTTTGTTAATTTTGTAATATATGTGATTAAACCTGATATTATGAGAAGATTACTATTTCTGTGCTTAATGTTTTTTGTGATGGGTGGTTGTGCTGAGTCTGAGCGTCCTGACCCCGCAACTGACGCATCCGATTTCGGGATGATTTTGCGCCTTTGGCCTGCTCATCATAACAATGAACAGTTGCGAGACGACTTGGTCGCTGCACTCAAAAAGTATTCGGGTACATTCAACGAAGTGTGGTTTTGTCAAGAGTTTGAGACTCTCTCTATGGAGACTCATCGCCAGTCAGTTGAGCGAATGTCCATAGCCAATGAGATGTTGCGAGATATAGGCATTTCTACGTCAATACAAGGTATCTGCATTGGTCACGGCGATAGTTTTGAGGGTGGAGACGATGAGTTGCGCCCAACCAAGTGGTCCACTATTGTCGATGCCTTCGGTAACCGTACCCAGATGAGCCACTGTCCGCGCCAAGAGGCTTTTCTCGATTATATGACCGAGATGTATGCCGCTTATGCCGAAGTGTGTCAGCCGCGCGTTGTGTGGATTGACGACGATTTGCGCGTAACCCATCATACTCCCGCCCGTATGCTATGCTTCTGCGATAAATGTATTGCAGACTTTAATAAGCAGTATGGCGGTGAGTGGACGCGCGAGAGTCTCGTCGCGGCTATTGACTCCAGTGCCGATGGGGGAGTGGTGCGTAAGCAGTGGATTGAATTCAGCCAGCAAAGTCTTGCATTGGTTGCCGAGGCTGTGGCGAAGGGAGTTCATCGTGTATCTCCCAACTCTAAGGTCGGTATTCAGCAGGTTAATTTCCATCGTGAACTGTTGGAAGGTCGTGATTGGAATAAGTCGTATGCTGCTATTGAGCGTGCGACGGGCAAGGATGCTACGTCGCGTCCGGGTAATGGTTTTTACGATGATGATAATCCTTTTGGAATGATTGATAAGGCCTACGATATGGCTCGTCAGATTCGCCGTTTAAGCCCTTCCGTTAAGGAGATTGCAGCCGAAGTTGAGGGCTATCGTCACTATGCTACGGGCAAGTCGCCTCACGGACTATGTGTTGAGTCTATGCTCTATCTTTCGATGGGTGTGAGCCAACTATCTTATGCCATTATCTGCTCGGCTTCGGAGCCTATGGAGTGGTATGCCGATAACTATTTTGCTCATCTTCAGCGTTGGCGTCCTATGTACGAGGAGTATGCGGCCTTTAATCGTGGTACAGAGCCTGGCGGTGCGAATCCGTATATTTCGGCAGAACACGTAACTATCAACGCACCGGGTTTCGGGTGGATTACAACCAATGCGGGTGATGTGGCGTTAAGCATCGGCACTTTGGGTATCCCTCTATGTCCCGATGGTAATTATCCTTCGGCGTTGCTTATTGATGGCCCTGCAGCCTCGGGAATACCCGATGATGAGGCTCTGCGACTGCTTGCAAGCGGTAGTGTAGTTTTCGACCACGCCGCGTGGGGTGTTGCCGTTGCAAGAGGCTGGGACAAGGCTCTTAAGCGTATCGATGTACCCGAAGTAGCGCTTGAAGGTGCTGTTTGCTATGAGGGCGCTGAGGGTGGCCGTACAGTCGTCATTCCTGGATATGCAACGGCTATTCCTAACGCCGAGCGTGTCGCCATTACCGAGGCTATCGATTGGGCGTCAAAGAACACTATACCCGTCGTTATGGAGTCTATGGCACAGGCCGTTGTTGTTCCACGTATCTCGGCAGATGGCTCATTGCGCTCTGTGGCGGTTTTGAATACCACAATCTCGGAGCAACCTGCTACTACACTGCGTCTGCGTGGCTGTAAGGATGCAACACGCTTTGTATGGCATAGTGTCGGTGAGCGCGGCAAGAAGTTGCAGTATGAGCGCGATGGCGACGATATTATTGTCACTATCCCGTCACAGCAGGGTTGGTATATGGGCTGGCTTGCGGTGGAGTAGGTTAGTTGCTAAATCAATTATAAGGCAGTTGTGACCGATGTCGTAACTGCTTTTTTTGTAATTCAAAATTGAATTTCCTTATCACGTCACTCCACCGAGCCGTGAGGCGAGGATTGGAGTCTCTAAAGAAAGTTATTTTATATTCAAACAATTTATATTAGAGATTCCATTCAAAATCGGTTTGCCGATTTTGTGGAATGACGTTTTAATACATATTTGTTTTGTTATGTTATTACGAAGGAGCGATAGCGACTGTAGCAATCTCCTACGGTCAGTGTAGGTGTGAGATTACCACGTCGGACAATAGTCCTCCTCGTAATGACACAAAAGCACAAAAATAGATAATTCTGATTTTTTATATTGGCTATCCTCATTCCTAAAGGCAATGGTAAATACCTCCTGCCCCCTAAACACAAAAATCCCCGCCTACCATCGGTAAGCGGGGACAGATTGTTCTTCACAAGTACTACTTTACATTATATAAAATAGAATCTATTGAAGACAACTCCTTGTGCAATGAAACTCCCTTCATTACTGCAGGGCGCAAGTTTGCACTACCCATCTTTGCTGTAGCCTCTGCGGCTTCAGTTGTAAATGATGAACTAAAGAGTTGTACATTTCCAAAAGTATTCTCAACCAAAGCAAACATTGTGTAGCTTGTTTCGGGAGCATAGTTACCTCCAAAAACGTTGTAATCCCATCCGTATTTCTCAATGTATTCGAGGTTATAACTCAAGTCATAGCCATTCGCTATTAGGGCTGCAATATATTCTTCAACAGAACCAAATGATTCTTTAATGGGCTCTATGTTAGAAGAAAGTGTAGTCATTACATTTATAGACTTAATGTCTACTCCCTCCAAGATTGCACCTACAGAATTAGAAGAATTTAATCCATATTCTTCTTTAAGAGAACCTATCCACTCTGTATCACCTGTAGCTTCTTCCAAATCCTCAAGGCTCATTGTGTACAATGCGAACTCTACCTCTGGCAACTCGCCTGCGCCTACACCCTGTACATAGAATGAAGTGAATGCCAAATCGCCGTACTGTGCCTCACCATCAGCGCTATAAGGAATAGCGATTACAGTGAACATACCAGGCTCTACACCCTCAACGCTCTCGAGGTTCATCTCCAAGATAGGCTCACCTGTCTCCTCATCCTCACCGGCGATAGTTACAGCAACCTTGTTAGATACTACTGAACCATCCTCGATGCCGTTCAAAGCAGCGTTCAAAGCCTCTGCGTCCTTAGTGATGTCACCAGCAACGAATGCGTACTGAATCTCAGCAACATCCTCGCCGTAAGCAGCACGTGCAATAGGATAAACTGTCTCATTGTCCTCTGCTACACGGAAACCACCATAAGCCAACTCCATAGAGAAGTCGGTCATAGGAGTACCAGGCATATACAACTTAGTTGCACCGTCGGGATTTGAAGCATATGGACCACCATTGTATTCGTCAGCCCAAGCAAGACCCTTTACGGGGAATGTGATAATTCCATTCTCCAAAGTACCGTATACGTCTTTTGCACTTCCAATCTGAGTAGGACCGTTACCGATAACATTACCTACCTCCTGATATGGAATATATACCTGTGTGGGGTCTGCGATGTTAATAAGAACGTATGTGTCTGCTTCCCAGGTTGCTTTGAGTTCTTCTACATCTTCCTCACTCATACCCCAATTATTAATCAAGGCATCAACATAAGCAAATGTGTAGAGGTCCTTCAAATATAACCAACCTGGATTCTTCAAGTTCTCATATACCTCTACAGGGTATGTGGGAGTATCAATACCAAACATTGCTGCCTCAATACCATCAGTCCAGTAACCTGTACCCAACAATACCATAGGCTCGGGAACAACCAATGTCCAAGTCTGCTTGTCGTAACCATAAGGAGTTATGGCTCCCATATCGTTGATTGAGAATGTCAAAGTATATGTCTGACCATCCTCCAATGAAGCGCGGTCAAATGATACTGTAAATTTAGCGCTATCCTTACCTGCACCGAAACTTACGTTTGAAGGAACAGTAAACAACTCGGCGTAGTTAATGGGGTCAGCCTCCTCGTCTACCTTTGCAGCCGATACAGCAACCTTCAAAGGTACAGTTGTAGCCTCGTCAACATTACCACGCATTACTGTAACCTCGAATGATGAAGTCTCAGCCTCTACTGTAACGTTGGTTTCAACACCATCCGCGAAGTAAACCTGTGCACCTGTCACCTGCTCGCCTGCCGACCAATCGTGGTCCTCGGTACAAGCCGTAAACAATCCTGCTACGGCTACGAGCGCTGTCAAAAAGAATATCTTAAGACTTTTCATAGTTTACACTTTAATAATTAAATGTTTTTAGACATATAAGTTTGTGCCACGTTGGGGTTATTCTTACCTGCCAAACCCTGATTCTGCTGAACAGCAGAGTGAGGAATAACGCAGTTCCACCAAGGAGCACGACCATCAGTTGTGAAACGAGCATCGTTGGGAGCAGTTGAGCCCTCGTCACCGTTGTTCATACCGATGTTCAAACGCTTCATATCGAAGAAAATAACACCCTCGCCCCAGAACTCAACACGCTTCTGGAAGATAATCTCCTCGATAAGGTCGCGGTCAGCGGGGATAGCGTAAGCGCTGTCACGGTTAGCCATAAACGCTGTGAGCAACTCGGCACCCTTTGCTGCATCGTAGTGTGCAGTAGCCTCTGCCTCGATGAAGTACATCTCCTCAACACGCATCAAAGGAATATCAGTTACGTTACCTACTGCGTAATCATACTTCTCACCATTGTTAGTGTGGAACTTGAAGTTTGCATAAGGAGCGATAGATGACATAGCGTCGCCACCACCCTCATACTCCTCCTCTGTGAGGTTAGTGTAGGGGTCAATCTTCGAGAAGTCACGCTCGGGATTGTTGAACACCTTCTTACGGAAGTCTGTATCGTTGATACGGTTGTACATCAAAGCGTTCATACCAGGCTGTGAACCACCACCGTAGCCCCAAAGAGCGTCAGTTGACATATGTGCTGTCCAAGAGTGGAGGTTACCCAATACTGTGTCAGTAGACTGTTGCATACCCCACATCCAAGCGCTATTAACCTTACAGAAACCTGTGATGGGGTCAGTGTACTGAGCCTCAGTCATAATAGTACAACCAGATGCTGTGATAGCCTTACGAGCGTACTGAGCAGCCAACTTGTAAGCCTCGTTGCCTGTGGGAACGTTCTCGTATGACTCGTTGAAACCACCCAACCAGTTGTAAGCACGAGCCTTCAAACCATAAACAACAGCCAATGAAGGCATACCGATAATAGCGGGCTTATAGTTTGCCTCTGAAATCAATTTTTCAGCCTCGTTCAAGTCAGCCAAAATGAACTCAAACATCTCCTCGCGTGTAGCACGGGGGTTGTTCTCCAACTCCTGAATTGTAGAGGTCTCTGTTACGATAGGCACTGTAAGGCCTGTAATCTCGGCAGGAATCTCATATTTAGTAGTACCTGCTACACCCTCAGCCTTTGCGGGCAGCGGGTCGTACATACGAGCCAAATCCAAGAAGCAGAATGCACGGAATGCCTTTGCTACACCCAACTCGGGACCGGGATTAGTAGAGAAGATACCGATAGCAGAGTTTGTAGTGTAGATAAAGTTATAGTAGTTGTAATAAATCAACGGAGCACCATAACCTGTATCGTTCAAACCTGTATTATTATAAGTGTAAAGACACCACTGCCAACGGTCATAATACTTGTTACCATCGGGCATATTGCCTGATGTGGGGAATACATCACCTACCATACGGTCTGTAGCGCCGAAAACTGATGCAATACCGAAGTCACAGTGTTCGCCAATACCGACATAGTTAGTCATAATGGATGTAGACATAGCGGTCAATACACCATCCGCAGCGAAGGGTGACTCACCCACCTGCTCATTTGTCGCACTACCGCCCTCGGGAAGACCCTCCTTGATACAACTTGTCATCAATACTGATGAGCAAAGCAATGCTGCAATTAATCTTACTATAGTGTTTGTTTTCATAATCTGCAATATTTTATAATTAGAATGTTACAGTTACACCACCCGATACTGTACGAATCGGAGCATAGTAGAATGGGTTAGTGCTACCGCTGATGCTCTGACGTGGGTCAAGACCCTGACGCTTTGACCAGTACCATACGTTGTCACAAGCAACATATACGCGGAGTTTGTTAACCAAGAACTTCTGAGTCCACTTTGTAGGCAATGTGTAACCCAAAGTCAAGTTCTGGATGTTCAAGTATGAAGCATCAATCAAGAAACGTGTTGATGTTCTTGCATTATCAGTGTCGCCATAAGCGAAACGAGGAATATCAGTGTTTGTATTCTCGGGAGTCCAAGCGTTCAACAAATCGTGGTGATAAGGTGAACCATCTGAAGAACCTGAAGGAGAACCCATATAGAATGCATAACCAGAGTCGTAAGCCAAACCACCCAACTGATAAGTGAACTGTGCAGAGAAGTCAAGACCCTTCCACTCCAATGATGTACCAAAACCACCATAGAGGTCAGCCAAACCGTCACCCTGCAACTCCTTACCGCTTGAGTTTGCTGTGCTCCAGTCGTCGGTAATATCGCGAACCTTCTCAGTTACAGGAGTCTCACCATCCATTACGGGCTTGCCGTCAGCACCAACTACGGGCTCATCCTTGTAGTAGTACCAAGTTGACTTACCCTCCTCGTTTACGCCAGCGTAAGTAGGCAAGTAGTACTCATAGTATGACATTCCCTCAGCCAAGAAACGGTTGCCGTTGATACGACCCATCCAGTTGCCATCGGCTGTAGGCTGTGTCTTATACTGGTCGGGCAAAGAGATAACCTTGTTCTTGTAGTGAGTCATATTGATATTCACGCTCCACAAGAAATCCTTTGTACGGAAGATGTCAGCACCCAAGTCAATCTCCAAACCTGCGTTACGCATATCACCGATGTTGGTGTAGATTGAAGAGTAACCTGCCTCAACGGGAACGCTCAAAGAGAAGAGCATATCAGATGTCTGGCGACGGAATACGTCGATACCTCCATAGATGCGGCCCTGCAATGCGCTGAACTCAACACCCACGTTAAGGTTGGCGTTAGTCTCCCAAGTGATGTCCTTGTTACCCTTGGTTGCAAGTACAGTAGTTACACCACCCTGACCATCGTTCTGGATTGAGTAAACGTCTGTATAGCGGAATGAACCGATATCATCGTTACCCTGTGAACCATAAGATGCCTTAACCTTCAACATATCGAGCCAATCCAAATCGTACCAACTCTCCTTGCTGATAATCCAAGCAGCACCCAATGACCAGAAGTTACCCCAACGGTTATCGGGGTGGAAACGTGAAGATGCATCACGACGATATGATACAGAACCGAAGATACGCTCGTCATAGTCATACTGACCACGGAAGAAGTAACCCTCGTTGTTGTACTCGCTGATTGAAGAACCTGAGTTTGACATATCAGTTACCAAACCTGACAACTCATCATTGCTGGGTGAGAACATACCGCTACGGCTTGCATACAAACCATAAGACTTAGTGTTGTACATCTCGTGACCGAGCAAAAGGTCCATATTGTGCTTGCCGAATGAACGCTTGTAAGAGAGCAACTGCTGAGCGTTGAATGCGATAGAACGTCCGTGAGACTTAGATACTACACCACCTGAAGTCGCAAACTGACCATAGTAGGGGTTAAGCAATGTAGTAGAACGAGTCTCGTCGATAGTGATGCTGGCATTAACTGTAGCAGTCAAACCGTCGATGATATAGAAATCAGCGAAGCCGTTTGCTGTGAATGCATTACCCTCGTTGTTGTTCTTGTTCAACTTGATATCCTGCAAGTCGTTTGACTGACCACCTGTACGACGGAACATACCACCATTACGGCCATCACCTGTATCGTACATCTGGAAGCCATACTCGTCAATCATAATGTTACCCTCGCCGTCGCGCATAAACAACGGATAGATAGGAGCCATACGCATAGCAGTAGCAAATGCGTTACCACCATCTGAAGCACCCTCATTGTCGGGGTCGTTACCATTGTTCCAGTTGAAGTGAGTGTATGAGAAGTTACCACCTACCTTCAACCACTTCTTTGCGTTGTAGTCGGCGCGCAAACGTGCAGTGTAACGCTCCATATCAGAACCGTCGATAATACCTGTATTATCCAAGTAACCGATTGAAGCATAGAAGTTAGCACGCTGAGTAGCACCTGATACGCTTGCGTTGTACTCCTGACGGAATGAAGTCTTGTAAATCTCATCCAACCAATTGTCGGGCATCATCAAGAACTCCTGACCGTTGTAAGTAACCTTGCGACCCAATTTTGCATTGGGGTTCAACTTACCGTTGCTACCAATCAAAGTCTGGCCAGCGGGTACATCATAAACATTGTAACCCAAGCCACCTGCAGCACCTGAAGTCAAGATGTTTGAAGCAGTAGCGTGTGCGCTGGCAGCATCAAGACCCATAACCATAGTCTGGTAGTTACGCAATGCGCCATAGTGCATCTCGTAGAACTCGCCAGCCTGCTCTGTTACGTCATACTGCTGCAAAGCCTTTGTATTAACACCCCACTTACCGTCGAATGTAACAATAGCCTCACCTGCGCGTGCCTTCTTGGTAGTAATCATAATTACACCGTTAGCACCACGAGCACCGTAAAGTGCATTTGATGCAGCATCCTTCAAAATAGTCATAGACTCGATGTCGGCAGCGTTCAAGTTGTTGATATCACCCTCGTAAGGTACGCCATCTACGATGTAGAGGGGGCCAGTGCCTCGCTGTGCAGCAGCAATAGAGGTGACTCCACGAACTGTAAGCGACTGTCCAGAACCCAAACGACCAGAAGATGATGTAAACTGAACACCAGCAACCTTACCAACCAAAGCGTCAGTTACGTTAGAAGACTGGGTCTTAATCAACTCGTCAGAACTAACGACCTTAGCAGAACCTGTAAAGGCCTCTTTTTTCTGTTGGCCGAACGCTACTACGACCACATCGTCGATAGCCTGCGTATCGATTTCCAAAACAACTTTGATGTTGCTCTTACCAGCGATGGGAACTTGTTTAGTCTTGTAGCCGATAAAAGAAACCTCCAAAGCTCCATTAACGGGAGCCGAAATAACGAACTCACCGCTCACTCCGGTAGTTTGTCCACCGACAGTTGTACCAACAACTGTCACAGCAGCACCCAAAATAGGGTTGCCCTCTGCGTCCACAACAGTACCGGAAACTTGCTTATTCTGAGCAAATGCAAATGTGCACGCAGTCAGAACAGCAACGATAGAAAGTACAATTTTTCTAACCATAAGCATTAATTTTTGTTTGTACGTTTTTTTGATACTTGTGTACTTTTTTTCATATAAAAATATATCGGCAAAGATACGGCTTAAAATTGTAATTACCAAAAAAAACTATTTAATGGCGTTATTCTGTTATAGTATTGGTAAATATTGGTTGGGTTGCTTACAGGTTGTAACTTGCCGATATGTGTTGTATTGTAAAATGTAATACCTAAAATTGGACAAAAAATGTGTTTGTGGTATGTTTGTGTGTTTTAAGAGTATGCGTTTATTGCTTTTTTTGTGATTTTTTGGTCCGTTTTGTGTGAATATTTGAGACTTGGTATATTTATTATATATAGGTATAGTATAATGAAAAGCGAGGCGTATGATAAATGTACGCCTCGCCATATCTTTTAGATTGAAATATCGTGTATTACAATTTGTGTTGCGGCTTCTTGAAAATAATATGTTCTAAAACCATTACAGTCAAGACTCCCATAACAAAGCCGTTGCCCATTATTGGGCGTATGATTTGCGGTATTACATCCATCGGTATGGCAGTAAAGAGGATGGCTATCATCAGCGGAAGGCCAATAATCAGTCCGTCGTCGAATGTAGAAGCCGATTTGTCGGCGGCCATAATATGAAACGAGGCCGCTAATTGTGTTCCCATAAGATAGAGCAATATGACACCTATTACAGGGTCGGGGATTGCCGAAAAGAGGGCAATTAATGTTGGAAATAAAGCACATACTATCAGTCCTGCTCCAGCAGGGATGAGTGCATAGCGAGAAGCACACGATGATGAGCCTATCACTCCGGGTGACATTGAGTAGTTTACGGGGCCTATTATGCCTAATGAGCCTGCTATAATATTGAAGATACCCGTAAAGCCTACACCTCTGCGGCATCGTTTGTCGGTGTCTGTTGTTTGTAGCATTGCTCCAAGCCCTTGAATTGAACCGATGTCGTTTATAAGCAGAGCAACATAGCAGAGTAGGAATGCTATAATCATACTGCCATCGAACTCTATTGCGGGTAGGAATATATCTCCCTCAGAGTGGCTGTATTTCTCAAAGACTTGTCCGAAATCGCCATATACGGCATAGTAGATGATATATCCAATAAAGAGAGCAATAGGAACGACCAATGATTTGATAACTCCGCGTAATCTTGCTGCGGCAAGAGCCATTGCGGGTATGCCTAATAATGTGAACAACAATCCGAAAATGTGTCGCTCGGCCTCTGTGGCGGGGAATATGAGATTTTTGATTGTCGGACAGAGTGTGAATGCTATTAACATCAAGATAACCACTACGGTGCGTGGTGTGAAAATAGTTTGCAGGCGTTCCAGCCAACGACCCATAGAGAGTGTCGTTATGACCATACCGCCAATGGCTATGGCAGTGTAAATCTTGTTGGTGTTAATTTGCTCGCCTTGAGATGCCAATGCTGTTATTATACCGACCAATAATACAGCCGCAGGCCCTACCACGATGGGTAATCGGTGTCCCCAAAGTGATTGAACGATGGTCGCTACACCCATTAATGCGAATACCTTTTGGGCGTATAAAACGCGCTCGGCAGGTGAACCTGTTGCGATAAATATAGACGTCACTACAACTGCAATGGATAATATAAACCATTGTAGGCTATACAATATCAAATCGCCTGTCTTCGGGCGGTCATTTATTCCGTATTTAAGTTTCATTCTGTTTAGAATTTTGAATCTCTTGTTATTGCGGGGAATATTCCGAAGCAAAGATACGTTATAGCCCCAAAACGTCCAAATAAAACGTGCGATAAGTGACAAAAAAGGCTGTCGCAACTTTTTGTTGGACAGCCTGTAATATCATAACGTTTAATATGTTATTTGCCTAAAAGACGGTTTGCCTCAATAGGATTGTCGGTTGTAATGTAGTCCGCTTTGTTGTCAATGCACCACTGCAAATCGTTGGTGTTGTTTACGGTCCAGATGTTTACCGTCAGTCCCAAATCGTGGCTCTGCTGAATCCATTCGGGGTGCTTTTTCATTGTGCCGAAGTTGTAGTCAATACCTGTGTAGCCATTCTCTTTGCATTGCTGAGGTGTAAGGTCGCCATTCAAATATGCAATCTTAGTCTTTTTGGGTGCATACTTAACCACTTCGTCGCATACGTGCTTGCTGAATGCGATGTACTCTACGTGTTTTGTCATCTTCAAGCGCTTAACCTCATCAAGAATCTTCTTTACAACTCTTGTCTCGCGCTCAGGAGTGTTGTGGCTCTTAATCTCAATAATTAGTTTTGTCTTTTTACTCTTCTTTGCCTGCAATAGATACTCCTCCAAAGTGGGTAGTTTTTCGCCGTTGTGTACAGGGGTTGCTCTTAAAACAGCAAAGTCGGTGTTCTGTACATTGTAATTTTGATGGTTGGGGCCGTGTACTGCCACCAATTTGCCATCTTTTGTCTCGTTGATATCAACCTCCGAGCCATATACTCCCAAATCTTGAGCGTGCTGAAGTGCTGAAATAGTGTTGTTTGCAGAGTTTGCTCCCTGCTTTGCGTGGAATCCGCGATGTGCGATTACCTCAGTCTGTGCCATCAGGCTACTTGCCGAGAAGATAATGGCAGCCAGAAACAATAATTTTTTCATACCTTTCAATAACTTTATAAATTATACTCTATATATTCATTTGTGGGTGGCATTGTTGTCAATTCGATGCCGAAATATTATAGCAAAGATAATGTAATAATTTGAATAATTTTCAACTATTATCTATTTTTCCACAACTTGTCACCGTATATCTCTCTTTGAGAAGTCTGTTAATTAAACGGCTTGTAGATATGTTTTGTATAAAGAAAAGAGATATTTATGAGAAGTTGGAATTTTAAGGTGATATTTGCGCATAAATAGGAGTGAAAAATGAAAAAAAAATTATAAATTTGCAATGATATGTGCCGTTTATTGGTTTGCGGCATAAAAACAGTAGCAGAAAGTACTAATAATTAATATAAATAGATAATTTTTATGGAAAAAAAGTTTTCTTTGCCTCAGGATGGAGGTTTGGTGTTGAGTGGTATCCCAAAGGATATCGTCCATCGCTACGAGAAGATTCCTACTTCAATTTATGAAACCGAGAGCGAAGGTGTAAAGTATGTTGCCGATGTTGTGGTAAAGGCTATTAACGACCACGAGGCTTCGGGTGTGGCACGTCCCTTCGCGTTGGGTCTTACAACGGGCCGAACTCCACTTGGTATCTATCTGGAGTTGGTTGAGCGTTATAAGCAAGGTTTGGTATCGTTCAAAAATGTTGAGGTCTTTAGCCTTGATGAGTTCTATCCTATTGGTGCGCGCGAGATTCAGAGCCGTAATTTCCGTATTCACGAGGATTTGTTGAATCATATCGATATAAAGCCTGAGAATGTCCACCTTATCAATGGTAATGTGCCTTTGGAGGAGTTGCAGGCATATTGTGCCGAGTATGACCGTAAGGCGCGTAATATCGACCTTATGGTTATCGGTATGGGTGTTCAGGGCCAGATTGGTTTTAACGAGCCGGGCTCTTACATCAAGTCAGTAACCCGTATGGTGCAACTCACTTATGAGTCTCGCAAGGCACAACTCAATATCTTTAATGGCGTGGAGAATACTCCTAAGTTGGCTATAACTATGGGCCTTAATACTGTTATGAGCGCAAAACGTATTGTGCTTATGGCGTGGGGTGAGGATAAGGCTAATGTAATCAAGAAGGTTGTCGAGGATGACGCTACACGTCTGATTCCTGCCTCTTTGTTGCAGAACCATCCTGCTATTGAGGCGGTTGTTGATGACCCAGCAGCCGATTTGCTCACAGTAAGAAAGGCGCCTTGGCTCGTAGGTCCTTGCGATTGGACTCCCCGTTTGGTGCGCAAGGCTGTTTTGTGGTTGTGTAGCGTTGTCAAGAAACCTATCTTGAAACTTACCTACAAGGATTATATCGAGCATTCGTTGGGAGAGTTGCTGGATGCTGTTGCTATGACATACGATGATGTTAACATTAAGGTTTTCAATGACCTGCAGCATACTATCACAGGTTGGCCGGGTGGTAAGCCCAATGCTGATGATTCTACTCGTCCCGTACCTTCGACTCCCTTCCCTAAGCGTGTTGTGATATTCTCACCGCACCCCGATGATGATGTAATCTCTATGGGTGGTACGTTTATCCGCCTTGCCGAGCAGGGACACGACGTACACGTCGCTTATGAGACATCGGGTAATGTGGCCGTTCACGATGATGTTGTGGTCCAGCATATGGATACTGCTCGTGAGTTGGGCTTTGGTGACCGCGTGGATGAGGTGCGTCAAATCATCGCATCAAAGAAGAAGGGTGAGCCTGAGCCTCGCGCTTTGCTTGATATTAAGGGCGCTATCCGCCGTGCCGAGGCGCGTGCAGCAGTACGTTCATTTGGCCTTAATGCCGATATGAATGCCCACTTCCTTAATTTGCCGTTCTATGAGACAGGAGGTATTAAGAAGGGTCAGCGTACCGATAAGGATATTGAGATTATTACCGAACTCTTGCAGCAGGTCAAGCCTCATCAGGTATATCTTGCCGGTGACTTGGCAGACCCGCACGGAACACACCGCGTATGTACAGAGGCTGTCCTTGAGGCTCTCTATCGCTTGAAGGATGCAGGTGAGGAGTGGATTAAGGATTGTGTTGTATGGCTCTATCGTGGTGCTTGGATGGAGTGGGATATCGATATGGTCGATATGGCAGTGCCGTTGAGCCCCGATGAACTCATAAAGAAGCGTCACGCTATCTATCGCCACCTTTCTCAAAAGGATATCGTTCCGTTCCCCGGTGATGATAGTCGTGAGTTCTGGCAGCGTGCCGAGGAGCGTACACAGAATACAGCACGTTTGTACGACTTGTTGGGTATGGCCGAGTATCAAGCCATCGAGGTTTTTGTAAAGATGAATTTATAAACTATTAAATAATACAGATTTAAGATGAGAGTAATCATTGAGAATACTTCGGCTGAAGCAGGCCGTTGGGCAGCGAACTATGTTGCCGAGCAGATTAACGCCAAGGCTGCCGTATGCAGCGAGCCTTTTGTTTTGGGACTTCCTACAGGTTCAACACCTCTGGGGATGTATGCCGAGTTGATTAATCTTTATAAGGCAGGTAAAGTTTCGTTTGCCAATGTTGTGACATTCAATATGGATGAGTATGTCGGTCTGCCTGAGGAGCACCCCGAAAGTTATCACTCGTTTATGTGGAATAATTTCTTCTCTCACATCGATATCAAACCTGAGAATGTAAATATCCTCAATGGTAATGCCGAGGATTTGGCTGCAGAGTGTGCTGGTTATGAGAAGCGTATCGAGGCTGCTGGAGGTATTGACCTCTTTATCGGTGGCGTAGGCGAGGATGGTCACTTGGCTTTCAACGAGCCGTTCTCTTCACTCAACTCTCGTACTCGCGTGAAGACTCTTACAGAGGATACCATTATCGTAAACTCTCGTTTCTTCGATAATGATGTTAATAAGGTTCCCAAGTTGGCTTTGACTGTTGGTGTAGGTACAGTATGTGCAGCAAAGCAGGTTTTGGTTTTGGCGTTGGGTCACAAGAAGGCACGTGCCGTTCAGCACTGTGTAGAGGGTGATGTATCACACGCTTGGACCATCACAGCATTGCAGATGCACCCGAAGGGTATTTTGGTGTGTGATGAGCCTGCAGTTGGCGAGTTGAAAGTTAATACATATCGTTACTTCAAGGATATCGAGAAGAATAATCTTTAATTGAGTATTACTATGTCTGCAATACCCACACCTCATATAGGAGCGCGTGAAGGCGAGATTGCCGAGCGCGTAATTATGGCTGGCGACCCGTTGCGAGCCAAGTTTATGGCTGAGACTTTTTTGGAATCTCCTATCCAATATAATGCCGTGCGCGGAATGTTAGGATATACAGGAATGTATAAGGGCAAGCGCGTGTCGGTACAAGGTCACGGTATGGGTATGCCATCTATTGGTATTTATACCTACGAACTATTCAACTTTTATGGCGTGAAACGTATTATCCGTACAGGTTCTGCGGGTGCTTACGATGCTGATTTGGAGTTGGGTGATGTTGTTATAGGTATTGGTGCGTGTACCGATTCTAACTATGCTGCGCAGTATAACTTGCCGGGAACGTTTGCTCCTGTTGCCGATTTCGCTATGGCGAGAGCCGCTGTGGAGAAGGCCGAGAGTATGGATATCCGATATAAGGCGGGAAACCTGCTTTCGAGCGATGTATTTTATGGCGATTCGGCTGATGGCTGGAAGGCGTGGCAGAAGATGGGTGTTTTGGCTGTCGAGATGGAGGCCGCGGCACTCTATATGAATGCGGCACGTAGCGGTAACGAGGCGTTATGTATCTGTACTATCTCGGATTCGCTTGTACACGGTACTGCTTGCTCGGCAGAGCAACGTCAGACAAGTTTTACCAATATGATGGAGATTGCATTTGATATAATTTGATATAAATTGATTCAGATTTGATATTCACAAGCAGTGGCGGGCATAAAAATTGTCCGCCATTTTGTTATATGATAGATTTTTTGTAATTTTGAAAAGGAATGAATATTAAAACTGATAATATGAAAAATATCGTAGTTATCGGTAGTAGCAATACCGATATGGTTGTGAAGACATCGCACTTGCCTGCAGGTGGTGAAACTGTTTTGGGTGGTGATTTCTTTATGAATGCAGGCGGTAAAGGAGCCAATCAAGCCGTTGCGGCTGCCCGTTATGGCAATCGTGTGGTTTTTATAGCCAAGACGGGAGATGATTTGTTTGGTCGTCAAGTACGCGAGTCAATGAAGCAGGACGGCATAATTACCGATTATGTTTTTGTTGATGAGGAGCATCCTTCGGGAGTGGCGCTTATTACGATAGATAGCAATGCCGAGAATTGTATTGTTGTGGCTTCGGGAGCCAATATGCATCTCACACCGTCGGATATAGATGTAGCAATTGACGAAGTTCGTGGAGCAAATATTGTCCTTATGCAGTTGGAAACTCCCGTCGAGACTGTTACCTATGCAGCCAAGATAGCCGCCGAGGCCGGTGTTCGTGTAGTGTTGAATCCCGCTCCGGCCCCCGTAGAACCTCTGAGCGAGGAGTTGATGAAAAACCTGTTCCTTATCACCCCCAATCGCAGCGAGGCATCTCGTATTTCGGGTATTACGGTTAAGGATATTGAGAGTGCGCAACGCGCGGCCAAAGTGATTTATGATATGGGCCCGCGTAATGTAATCGTGACGTTGGGCAGCGATGGAGCACTCGTGTATGATGGCGCGATGTTTATGCTTGTTGAGGCACGAAAGGTCGAGGCTGTGGATACTACGGCGGCAGGAGATACATTTAATGGAGCGTTGGTTAGTATCTTGGCAGAGGGCCGTTCTGTAATTGATGCTGTGCGTGAGGCCAATGCTGCTGCGGCTATCAGTGTTACACGTATGGGGGCTCAACCCGCAGCACCTACACGTGAAGAGGTAAGGGCCTTTATGTACCCCAAAAAGAGGTAGTGGTCTTGGGCGGGAAGATGCACGATGAGTAAAATGTAATCTAAAAATTATAAAGTTATGTTTATTGTACACAGTTATCTTTTAGCAGTCGTATTCTGCTTTATTACGATGCTCTGCTGGGGCTCGTGGGGCAATACTCAAAAGTTGGCCGGCAAAACGTGGCGTTATGAACTATTCTATTGGGATTATGTCATTGGTATGGTGCTATTTACATTGTTGTTGGGCTTTACAATGGGTAGTATCGGTGAGCAGGGACGCCCCTTTGTTGAGGATTTGATGCAGGCCAAAGGCTCTGGAATATTGAGTGTGCTTATTGGTGGTGTGATTTTCAATGCATCGAATATCCTTCTTTCGGCATCGGTGTCATTGGCAGGTCTGTCTGTTGCTTTTCCGTTGGGAGTAGGCTTGGCGTTGGTATTGGGAGTTATTATCAACTATATTGGTGCTCCAAAGGGAGACCCGATGTTGCTATTCTTGGGCGTGGCTCTAATCGTTGTTGCCATTATTTGTAACGGTATCGCGTCGGGCCGTATGAATAAGGGTGGCGAAAAGAATACATCTAACCGCAAGGGTATTATCCTCTCGATGGTAGCGGGTGTGCTGATGTCGTTCTTCTATCGTTTTGTTGCAGCGGCTATGGACCTCAATAATTTTGAGCAACCTACTGCTGGTATGCTTACACCTTATTCGGCAATCTTTGTATTCTCTATCGGTGTGCTGTTGAGTAACTTCGTGTTTAATACGTTGGTTATGCGTCATCCTTTTGTTGGCGAGCCTGTGTCGTATAGCGAGTACTTCAAGGGCTCATTCTCAACACACCTTGTAGGTATGTTGGGTGGCTGCATCTGGTGTCTTGGTACAGCGTTTAGTTATATTGCTGCGGGTAAGGCTGGTGCCGCAATCTCGTATGCATTGGGCCAGGGTGCTCCTATGATTGCCGCTATTTGGGGCGTATTTATCTGGAAGGAGTTTAAGGGTAGCGATAAGAAGACCGATATGTTGCTCGGTGTTATGTTCCTCTTCTTTATTGCAGGATTGGGTTTGATTATCCTCTCAGGAGGTAATTAAAATAATTATTTAATAGTTTAGTCTAAGGCTCACTCTATATGGGGTGAGCCTTATTGTTTATTACATATTTATTAGTATATTTGTACGATATAATTGTGTTATTTTGATACTAATAGAATTTAGTTTTTTACCCCATAGAACCTCGTTTATGAAACGTTTTATCTTTACTGTTTGTGCGCTATTTTATACTATCGCACTCTTTGCACAGACTTCATCTCCGGCCGTTAAGGCCCGTGTCGTTGATGCCTCTACGCGCCAAGCAATAGAGTATGCCGATGTCGTTATTGTCGACGCCGATAATCACACCATAGCCTCTACAGCAGTGCGTAACGGAGAATTTGCTATCGACAAGGTGCGTGATGGAGATTTCTATCTGTCTATATTGGTTGTAGGCTATCAACCATATACAAGCCAATTACTTAAATTCCGTCAAGGCTCCGCTTTCGATTTAGGAGAGATTGCCTTGCAGGTTGTCGAGACGGGACTTCAAGAGGTAGTAGTATCGGGTGAGCGTAGCAAGATAGTATATAAACTTGACCGCCAGCGTATCAGTGGCTCTGCATCGTTGTCGGCGTCGGGTGGTACGGCTGTCGATGTGTTAAAGTCTGCTCCGTCGGTTCGTATCGATGCCGATGGCAATCTGTCGTTTAGAGGCAGTACGGGATTTCTGGTTTATGTCGATGGTAAGCCGAGTATGTTGGAGGGTACGCAGGCTCTGAATCAGATAGCAGCAGCCAATATCGAGGATATAGAGATTATAACCACTCCATCGGCTAAATATAAAACCGACGGTGATGTGGGTATTGTTAACATCATAACCAAACATAATAATGAGCAAGGCTTTAGTGGCTCGGTTAATCTTTCGGGTAGCACCATAGGAACGTGGAATGCCGACCTGTTGCTCAACTATCGTAAAGGAGCCAGCCGTTGGTATATTGGTTATGCAGGCTCTCAGATTAAGGATGAGAGTGATTTCCATCAATTGAAAACGACAATCGTTGATGACTATATCACTACTTCGGATGCTCTTGGAGAGCGTTATCGTAGTACCGATTCGCAGATAGGCCGTATAGGTTGGGAGTTAAATAAGTCAAACCATAATTTGGTTGTTGAGGCGCAAGGGGGTATGACTCGTTGGCTCAATGGTGGTGATATGCTCTATGATGAGTATCGTGAGCAGGGTGGCGTTGTCATAAACGATGCTATTTATGATAGTCACGACCATAACTATATCGAAAAACATATTGGCCAGATGTCGTTTGACTATGTCTGGAAAATCAACGAGCGAGGTGATAAGTTCTCTATGAATGGTCGTGTGCGCTATGATTGGTATTCGTTGGAATATACCGAAAGTAACCTCTTTGAACTCTCTGGAGCGCGTTGGGAGGGTACTCGCGGATATGAAAATGAGCACCATTGGGATGCTGATGCTGCGGCAAACTATGAGTTGAACTACCGTGATGGTGGCAAGATGGAGTTGGGATATCAATATACCACTTACAGCGAGCACGGTGATTACAAAATCCGTTATTGGGACCGTGCAGCGCAGGAGTATGAATGGCAGGACGATTTGTACACTCCGTTCTACTATCGTCGTCAAATACACTCTGCCTATTTGATGTTTACCGATAAATTCGGCCCTGTAAGCGTGGATGCGGGTGTGCGTGCTGATAATATGATAGATGAACTCACCATTGATTTTGAGGGTGCAGACCGTTATGTTAAACGTCTGGAGTTATTCCCCTCGGCGCACTTTGCCTATGATGCTGGTAATGGTAACACTATATCGGCAGGCTACTCATATCGCACAAATCGTGCAGGAGTATGGAAGTTGGAGCCATATATAACCTATAAGGACTACTATACACGCCTTACAGGTAACCCCGACCTTGCGCCAGAGTATATACATTCGGCAGAGGTGGGTTATCGCAAGAGTTTCAACGGCTCTAACTCGCTCTCTGTATCAGGTTTCTATCGTCACCGCCGAGGCGTTTACGACCTTATTCGTGTAGCATATGAGCCGGGTGTAACGTTGGACTCGTTGATAAATGCCGGTGTGGACCGTACGCTGGGCCTTGAGGCTAATCTTCAGACTCGTAATACACGCTGGTGGAGTATGACTCTTAACGGTAGCGTTTTCGACTATAAGTTTATGGCCGATTTTGTAGGCAGTACCGATGCCTCGAATGTCAGTTATTCGGCCTCGTGGATAAACAATTTTACTATTACCCCCTCGACTCGCATACAGTTTGATGCTAATGTCATAGGTCCTACCGTCTTGACTCAGGGCCGCGAGGAGGCTTATTGCTATTTTGACCTTGCTATCAGGCAACAACTGCTAAAAAACAAGATGTCGTTGTCGCTCGTTGCTCACGATATGTTCCATACGGCGAGATATGACCATATACGCGATTCTCAAACCCTCAAGGCTACGACTTTCGTCAAGCCTCGTTATCCCAATATTACTCTGTCGTTGAGTTATAACTTCAATTCAACCGCAGGTAAGGAGCAGAAGGGTACCGTTACATCGGGAGCCGCCTTTGTGGGTAAAGATTTTTAGTTTTCGTTATATGCGTTCGTTGTTTCATATCGAGTATTTTGCTTCGTTGTCGGAGGCCTTATATGTTGTTTTCAATGGTGGCAATAGTCATCAGATGCATCAATGTGCCGAAGGCCAATGGTGCGTAGAGTGCGATACGGAGTGCGGCTCGATTTATCATTACGAATTGCGAGATAATTGTGGTGCTCTTCTTCGCGAGGAGGCCCTTAAGCACGAAGTAAGTTGGGGAACGGATGCCGAAGTGTTCGATTGCTGGCAGGATATACCCGCCGAGCAACCTCTTTACTCTTCGCTCTTTACGGAGTGTGTATTTCGGCGTCAGGCAACATCTGTGCTTGCAAATAATGTTTCAGTGGACTCCGATGGCTTGATGCTGGAAGTTGCAGCCCCTACCATAATGCCTGATGAGGTTGTGGCGGTAGTGGGAGAACGAGAGTCATTAGGCAGTTGGGATACCGATAAAGCCATCATTATGAACGATAGCAAAGCCCCTGTGTGGAGTGTTGCTTTGCCGCGCGATGTGATGTCATCGGAGTACAAGTTTGTGGTCTTGGATGCTGCTACTCATAGATTAAAACTCTATGAGCAGGGTGATAATCGCCGTTTCCCAATGGCTATGAGAAGCGTAGTTGTGATGCAAGGTCTGCGCCTGCGTGACGAGATGTCGTGGCGTGGCGCAGGTGTCGCCATTCCCGTATTCTCGTTGCGAAGTAAGAGTAGTTGGGGCTGCGGAGATTTTGCCGACTTGCGTCTTATGGCCGATTGGGCTGCTGCTACGGGGATGTCGGTGATTCAACTCTTACCTGTTAATGATACTACGACAGATGGCTCACGTCGAGATTCCTATCCCTATAATGCAATATCGGCATTTGCCTTGAATCCGCTATATCTTTCGCCAGATGACGCCTTGACTTGTTGCGTGGAGTGTAGTGATGAGGCGGTAGTAGAGACAGTTAAAGATATAAAATCGAAATTCGATAGTCGCGGTAAGCGCCTCAACGTAAAAGATGCCGTTGATTACGAGGCAACCGTCAAACTTAAGAGCGAATATTTGCACGAACTATATTCTGCTTGCGGTAAGAGCGTGATAGAATCAGAGTCATTTGTGCGATTCTTCGCCGAGAGTCAGATGTGGCTGATGCCTTATATGGCGTTCTGTGTTCTGCGAGATAGGTATTCGACAGTAGATTTTTCCGTGTGGTCGGAGTTATCGGAATATGATGCCAAGCAGGCCGAGCAATTTGTTTGGGCGAATTACGATGAAGCCTATTATTACGCTTTTGTACAATATCTGTTGGATGTTCAGTTGCGTCACGCTCGCGATTATGCACATCAGCGAGGTGTGGCCTTGAAGGGCGATATACCAATAGGAGTTGCACCACGTAGCGTCGATGTGTGGTGTGCCCCCGAACTATATAACTGTACAATGTCGGCAGGTGCTCCGCCCGATGCGTTTGCAGAGAATGGCCAGAATTGGGGCTTCCCGACCTATAATTGGTCGCGTATGGCCGAGGATGGCTATGCGTGGTGGTGTGCCCGACTAAAGAAGATGGAGCGATATTTCGATGCCTATCGTATCGACCATATCTTGGGTTTTTTCCGTATATGGGAGGTATCACGCAATGCCGTTAGCGCTGTGTTGGGCCATTTTAATCCTTCTATGCCATATACTTCGCAGGAGATTGTGGCTTTTGGTTTCGATTTTGATGCGGAGCGTGATGTGGCTCAAGATTTGACATCAACCGATGTCCTGTTTTTGGAATATCCATATTCGCAGGGTGGTTTCTTCCCGCGCATAGAGGGATTCCGTACGGCAAAGTTTGCTGCATTGACCGAAGAACAGCAGAGTGCCTATATGCATCTGTATGAGGATTTTTATTACAATCGTCATAACGATATGTGGCGCGATAATGCCCTCAAACGCCTGCGCGCGTTGATGCAGGCATCGCCTATGCTTACGTGTGGCGAGGATTTGGGAATGATTCCCGCGTGTGTTGCCGATGTAATGAATTCCGAGCGAATACTCTCGTTGGAGATTGAGCGTATGCCCAAGCAGTTTGGCGTGGAGTTTGGTGCAACGGAGCACTACCCATATCTCTCGGTTGCAGCAACTTCGACACACGATATGTCCACGATTCGCGGTTGGTGGGAGGAGGACTTCGCTGTAGCAAATCGCTATTGGACCAATGTCCTGAATCGAGAAGGCGTGGCAGAGGCGGTTTGTTCCGCCAAGACGGCTTACGATATACTCTTACGCCATATGCAATCTCACTCGATGTTGGCTATTCTGCCATTGCAGGATTGGCTTGCCGTTGATGAGTCACTAAGAATCGCTAACCCCGCAGCCGAACGAATCAATATCCCGGCAGATGCCAACCACTATTGGCGTTATCGTATGCATCTTACACTCGAAGAGTTAATCTCTGCCGAAGAGTTTAATGCAGTAATTGCCGAATTGGTAGCGCAACGAAAAGTATAAACTATCCAATAGGTACACAATATTGGTCAAAAATTACCCCCCCCCGAAAAACTGTTGCAATAATTTGCAGGGATGTTTTCTGTGTGTTACTTTTGCGTAAAGTTCTTTAATATTATTAACTAAATAAACAGGAAAATGAAAAAACTCTTTCAACTATTACTTTCATTCTTTGCTCTTGTTGCAAGTTCTTATTTTAATGCTACTAATGCTCAATCAGCCCTGCGGGTTATTACTGCCGATGCTGATGTCGTAGCATTTGTTGATGCCGAGAAAATTTGTTCTTTGGCAGGCATATCCACTGCGGACTTTGTTAAGATGTTGGATGGCAATGATTCTACAATCGTTGAAATACTATCTTCGCTTGTTGCAGGTGACGCGGACTATCTTCATAGAAATAAACCTTGGTGTTTCGGTGTGACACCTCACGCCGAAAGCGTTATGCTGATTCTTGAAGTTAAAGATGGTAAAGGTCTAAAGCGTTATTTTCAGCAACAAGTAAGGTCAAATGACTCTATCTCTTTTTATCAAGAATCTCATTATTTTGGATGTTACGACTCTCAAACGGCGCTCATTTCAGATGGCCGAGTGATGATTGTCGTGGTTTCAGATACCCCTACTGATGGGTTAGATTTTATGGAATATATGGAGGCCTTCTCGCTTGGTGATAATTGTTTTGCCTCTTGTGATGTGGCAAAAACGCTATTGAATAGTCGTGGCGAGTTGCGTGTGGCCATAAAAGGGCAACATCTCAAGGGTGAGGATGATACAAATGCTATCCCTGATGGTTTATATGCAATAGTTGGCGTAGAGACAATCAAGAACAAAACCAATATAAACCTTTCGGCTACTGCTACGACGCCAGAATCGCAGGAGTATCTTACATCAATGAATACCAAACTAATGCCGATAAAAGGCGCTTTGTTGAAATACGTTCCTTCGACTGCAGTGGCTGTTATTGTGGGTGCTAAAAATACCTCCAAGCCCGAGATTGCTATGCCACCACTTGATGTAGTGTTGGGCGATGCTAATATAATCAATGATGTAGAATTTGATGAGGTTTTCGCAAAGATAGAGGGTGATATTGTACTATATTTAGATAAGGAACAAAATGATAACTCTAATTACCTTCCTATTACTCTAATTTGCGAGTCCGAGGATTCTTCTCTTATTGGTGATATAGTCACACAAACGAGCCAGGCGCAATGGCAGGCTAAAGGTGATGGTTATGTAGGTAAGATGGGCACTATGCCGTTGTATGCTTATTATAAAAATGGAGTGTTTGCTATATCTAATAGCCGTGATGTTACTAAATTGCGAGAGGAGCCGTTGCCCAAGAAGATTAATATTGCCCCCAATTCAAGCCTATATGCTGATATTGATGTTAAAACTTTAAGTCAAATGTTGTCGAAAGGGTCTATGATGGCATCGATAGTAGGCAGTCAACTGCAAATGGAGAAGATAAAGGTTAATACTGCGGGTAATAATCAAGGCAATGTGGAGATAACTTTTAATGGTAATATGAACTTATATCAAGTTTTCCCCATTAGCAAATAGTCTTGTGTCAAACATAACAAAACCACTCCTGCGGAATAACTCGGCAGGAGTGGTTTTTTTGCGTCTGTAATAAATGGTCATCGGGGTGCTTTTATCGGCGGACTACTCTGTGACCAAAGGGCAATATGGCATACATCATCAACTTAAAGTGTTGTAGGCCAAAGGGTATTCCGATGATTGTGATACAGAATACAATACCCAACGTAAGATGCGTAAGGGCAACCTCAATACCGCCGAAGATAATCCACAATACGTTCATCAATACGGGCAGGCAGCCCATAACATTGTCCGTAGGCTTCACTTCACCGCCAAAAGGCCACAAGGCGAACATTCCCAATCGCATAATCTGCACTCCGAATGGAATTCCGACGATAGTCAAGCAGAGAATTAATCCACCAAAGAGGTAACCCAGCGAAAGCAACAATCCGCCAAATACTACCCAGATAATATTTCCTATAAGATTCATAGCGTTTATTTGAAATTTAATTATTTTGAATTTGTAAAAAAATGCTTAGCCAATCAGGAACTCAAACAAATTAGGGTTGTCGTTCAAGTATTCGTAGTCGATATTACTTTCGCGCATACGCTCTGTAAGTCCTTGGAAATCGTCGGGATTCTGCAACTCTATACCAATAAGCACAGGCCCCTTTTCGCGATTGGTCTTCTTCTTGTATTCGAAATATGTGATATCGTCGTGTGGCCCCAATACATTGCTGACGAAATTCTGCAATGCACCAGCACGTTGCGGGAATCTCACCACAAAGTAGTGCTTCAATCCCTCATACAACAACGAGCGCTCCTTGATATCCTCCATCCTGACTATGTCGTTGTTGCTACCGCTAACAATACATACCACATTCTTACCCTTAATCTCGTCGCGGTAATAGTCCAATGCGCTGATACTCAATGCTCCGGCAGGCTCTACAACGATGGCATCGAAATTATATAGGTTTAATATGGTCGAACATACCTTTCCTTCAGGTACAACAACAATATCATCCAACACCTTGCGGCAAATGTCAAACGTAATATCTCCAACCTTTTGTACAGCGGCACCATCGACAAATTTATCAATTTCGCCCAATTCGACAACCTCTCCCTTCTCGAATGACTTCTTCATACCAGCTGCACCCGCAGGCTCAACACCAATAACCTTTGTGTTGGGAGACATCAGTTTGCATACACTACCCAAACCCGATGCCAAACCTCCACCTCCGATAGGTACAAATATGTAGTCGATAGCCACTCTGCTCTGTTGCAGAATCTCAAGTCCGACAGTGCCTTGGCCCTCGATGATTTTCTTGTCATTGAACGGGGGAATGAATGTCTTGCCTTCGTCCTCACAGGTCTCTATGGCCGCTTGATTTGCCTGGTCGAATGTATCGCCAACGAGTACTACCTCGACATACTCGCCTCCGAACATCTTCACCTGATTAATCTTCTGCTTCGGTGTGGTGACAGGCATAAAAATCTTACCCGCTATCTGTAACTTATTGCACGATAGTGCTACACCTTGTGCGTGGTTTCCTGCGCTTGCGCAACATATCCCTTTGGCGGTTTGCTCTTTGATCAGTGAGCGAATCTTGTTGTATGCTCCGCGAATCTTGTAAGAGCGTACCATCTGCAAGTCCTCTCGCTTGAGCATAATTTCCGCCTCGAACTTATCCGACAGGTTGCGGTTGTGCATAAGTGGGGTGGCGGTCAATATTTCGCCTAAAGTGTGTTCTGCCGACATTACGTCATTCAGAGCGGGGAAGTATTTTTCTGCACTATTCATATCTTGCATCTCTTAAAGTTGGGTATAGTCTAAAATATTAAATATGCGCTGCGATAAAATCGCCAACTTCGCTTGTCGAACAGGGTTTTATACCTTCGGGCGCTATATCTTCTGTGACGACATTCTCCTGAATTGACAATGCTACAGCGCGACGTATAGCGGCTCCGGCCTCCATATCCGAGAAAGCATACTCAAACATCATTGCAGCCGAAAGAATCGTCGCTATAGGGTTGGCGATATTCTTACCTGCCGCTTGAGGATATGAGCCGTGTATAGGTTCAAAGAGTGATGTTCCTTCACCGATTGATGCTGACGGCAACAGACCGAGTGAGCCTGTAATAACACTTGCCTCATCGGTCAATATATCGCCAAACATATTTTCGGTGACGATAACGTCAAAATGACGAGGTTGTTGGATTAACTTCATCGCCGCATTATCCACGAACATATATTCTACCTCTACGCTTGGATAATCTTTCTCCATAGACTTGGCTGTTTCGCGCCACAGACGCGATGTAGCCAATACGTTTGCCTTATCGACTACGGTTAATTTGCCACGACGCTTTGCTGCATACTCAAATCCCAAACGGCATATACGCTCAATCTCGGCTTTGGTATATACGCAAGTGTCGTACGCTGTCTGACCATCTTCTGAGCGACCTTGCGGACGTCCAAAATACAAACCACCCGTCAACTCTCTTACGCATAAGAAATCGGCTCCTTCAACCAAATCGTAACGTAGTGGCGAACGGTGCAGTAACGATTCAAATGTATTCACAGGGCGCAGGTTTGCAAATAAGCCCAACTGTTTACGCATAGCGAGCAAGCCCTGCTCCGGGCGAACTTTGGCTTCGGGGTTGTTATCGAAACGAGGGTCGCCAATGGCACCAAACAATACAGCATCGGCAGCCATACACTTCTCGTGTGTCTCCTTCGGGTAGGGCTCTCCTACAGCATCTATTGCCGCAGCACCAACTACTCCGTGAGAGTATTCAATCGTATAATCAAATTTTGCTGCAACCTTATCTACCACCTTTACTGCTTCGGCTACAATCTCTGGACCAATGCCGTCGCCTGGCAGAACAGCAATCTTTACGCTCTTCATTTCCGTTGTCTTAAAATGTAATTATCTCTTTTGCTCAAACTCCTTAATCTCCTGATGAATGCTTACCAAGTAATCTACATCGTCGTATCCATTCATCAAGCACTGTTTCTTGTAAGGAGCAATCTCGAATGACTCTTTTATTGTGAAGCCTTCAATCTCGATGGTTTGCGCCTCAAGGTCAATCTTTAGTTGTGTTGCGGGATTGGCCTCTATGGCTTGGAATATTGCCGCTAACATATCATCACTTACCTGTACGGGTAATAATCCGTTGTTGAGTGCGTTGTTACGGAATATATCGGCAAAGAAACTCGATACGACGGCTCTGAATCCTGCCCCATCAATAGCCCACGCTGCGTGTTCGCGACTTGAGCCGCAGCCGAAGTTTTTTCCTGCTACCAATATCTGCCCCTTGTATGTTGATGAGTTCATAACGAAGTCGGCTTTGGGCTCTCCATTGCTATCATAGCGCCAGTCGCGGAAGAGGTTCTCGCCAAATCCTTCACGCGTTGTGGCCTTCAAGAATCGTGCGGGTATAATCTGGTCTGTATCAATGTTCTCTATCGGAAGAGGTACCGCAGTCGATAGTAGGGTAGTGAATTTGTTTCTCATAGTCTTATCCAACTTTGTAAAGTTCTACATCAACTCTCTGGGGTCTGTCACAACTCCTGTTATGGCAGCTGCCGCTGCTACTAACGGTCCTGCGAGTAACGTACGTGAGTCGGGGCCTTGACGTCCCTCAAAATTGCGGTTTGAAGTCGCTACACAATATTTACCTGCAGGTATCTTATCTTCGTTCATTGCAAGACAAGCCGAGCAACCGGGTTGTCGTAGTTCGAATCCAGCCTCTGTGAGAATGTCGCGTAGGCCCTCCTCAATAGCAAGGCGTTCGACCTCCTTACTTCCGGGTACTATCCACGCTGTTACGCCGTCGGCCTTCTTCCTACCCTTGACAAAGTGCGCAAATGCTCGCAAATCCTCGATGCGGCCATTCGTGCAACTGCCGACAAATACATAATCGACCTTCTTGCCTGCCATCTTCTCGCCTGCCTTAAATCCCATATATGCAAGTGATTTGTCGAACGATGCTTTCGATGCGGCATCCAACTCCTCGCCCGAAGGGATTGCTCCGCTAACGGCTATACCCATTCCCGGATTTGTACCGTAGGTTATCATTGGCTCGATGTCTGTAGCGTCGAATGTAACCTCTTTGTCGAATACCGCATCCTCATCCGAGCACAATGTTCTCCAATAGGCTACAGCCTTATCCCACTCCTCGCCTTTGGGAGCGAACTCACGCCCCTTAAGGTATTCGAACGTAACCTCATCGGGGGCTATCATACCGCCTCGTGCGCCCATCTCGATACTCATATTGCAGATTGTCATACGCGCCTCCATCGAGAGTGAGCGGATTGCCGAACCTGCAAACTCAACAAAATGGCCAGTGCCGCCTCCTGTACCTAACTTTGAGATGATGTATAGTATTATATCTTTTGAGCAGATTCCTTTACCCAATTCGCCTTCGACATTTATGCGCATACTTTTGGGTTTTGACTGCAAGATACACTGTGATGCCAAAGCCATCTCTACCTCACTTGTTCCGATACCAAATGCTACGCAACCTAACGCACCGTGAGTCGAAGTGTGGCTATCTCCACATACTATTGTCATACCGGGCTGTGTGAGTCCTGTCTGAGGCCCAATTACGTGGATAATGCCGTTACGCTCCGAGTCGATTGGAAATATTGTGATTCCATTCTCCTTGCAGTTTCGCTCCAGCGTTGCCACCTGCTCGGCAGATTGTGGCTCCGCAATAGGGAGATGCTGATTTTGTGTGGGGATATTATGGTCGGGACTTGCCGTAACCTGCTCAGGGCGAAATACACCTATTCCGCGCTGACGCAGACCAGCAAAGGCTTGCGGGCTGGTCACCTCGTGTATGTATTGACGGTCGATGTAGAGTACGCACGACCCTCCGTCAAGAGTCTTGACGGTATGCGCATCCCATATTTTGTCGAATAACGTGTTCATCTGTTATGGTTTATGAAATTTTCGAAATTGCATCGATAAACGATTCTACGGCAGCCGTTACAATGTCGGTATTCGCTCCGAATCCGTGATACATCTTGCCCTTGTGTGAGATTTGAATGTGTACCTTACCCAAGTCGTCACTACCACGTGTGATAGCCTGAACGAGGAACTCCTCAATATGAACTCTGCGCTTTGTGATATTCTTTACAGCGGTTATAGCAGCATCAACAGGACCATTTCCGCAGGCTGTCTCGGTAAATGTGTCACCATCGAAACTAATCTGAACGGTTGCAGTCGGAATACTTGACTTTCCGCAGACAACCTGCAAGCCTGTGAGTTGAATATTCATACGACGACGTGCCGCCGATGTACCAATCAATACCTCCAAATCTCTGGTTGTAACCATCTTCTTCTTGTCGGCCAACTCCAAGAAACGCTGATATATATCATCCAACTCCTCATTTTCGGGGGTATATCCAATCTCTGCCAGATGGTGCTTTAATGCAGCACGGCCACTACGAGCCGTCAGTACAATGCTTGATTGGTCAACACCAACATCTTCGGGGGCTATAATCTCGTAAGTCTCGCGGCTCTTCAATACGCCGTCCTGATGTATGCCTGATGAATGAGCAAAAGCGTTACGTCCAACGATAGCCTTGTTGGCCTGTACGGGCATACGCATCAGATTAGATACCAACTTGCTGGTGGTGATGATTTGACGTGAATCAATGCCAACCTCAAAGTCGAGATTTGAGTGACACTTGATGGCCATTACCACCTCCTCCATTGCTGTATTACCCGCTCGCTCGCCCAAACCGTTTATGGTTACTTCCACCTGACGCGCTCCGTTCTGTACGCCAGCCAAAGTATTTGCCGTAGCCATACCGAGGTCGTTATGGCAGTGTGTCGAGATGATGGCCTTGTCGATGTTGGGAACATTATTCTTCAAATATGCAATCTTTGCTCCGTACTCGCTGGGCAGACAGTAACCCGTTGTATCGGGGATATTTACAACAGTAGCACCTGCAGCAATTACAGCCTCAACGACACGAGCCAAGAACTCTTCGTCGGTACGACCTGCATCTTCGGCATAAAACTCTACATCCTCCACAAATCGGCGTGCATACTTTACAGCCTCGACAGCCTGCTCCAGAACGGTGTCGGGAGTCATTCGCAACTTCTCGTAGATGTGATATGTTGATGTCCCGATACCTGTATGTATACGGCCACGCTTTGCAAACTCCAACGATTGTGCAGCCACGTCAATATCCTTCTTGACAGCACGAGTCAAGGCGCAGATTGTAGGTGAGGTTACCGCCTTTGAAATCTCGACTACCGAGTTGAAATCTCCTGGGCTTGAGATGGGGAATCCAGCCTCAATTATATCTACACCCAACTTCTCCAATTGGCGAGCCACTTCAATCTTTTCGATTGTATTGAGTTGACAGCCGGGAACTTGCTCTGCGTCACGCAGTGTGGTATCAAATATATATACTTTTTCGCTCATACTCTTTTTCGTCAGGGTATATTAATCCGACATAGGCCTGCTTGAGAGGCCTATTGTCGGAATATTCCAAAAAATGATTAGTTGTTCTCAGGGCGGAGTTTGCGTACTACGGCTCCAGCCTGCCACATCTCCGTTTCACGCATCTCGCGCAACTCCTCCTCCAACTTAGCACGGTAATCGGGCTGTGAGTTGGTGTCGATACTGCGCTGTGCCTCATTACCGCAAGCAACCTCGCTATACAACTCCTCAAATACGGGGCGTGTAGCATCGCGGAACTTCTTCCACCAATCGAGTGCGCCACGTTGAGCAGTAGTCGAGCAGTTTGCATACATCCAATCCATACCATTCTCTGCAATCAGCGGCATAAGGCTCTGCGAGAGTTCCTCTACAGTCTCGTTGAAGGCCTCTGAAGGTGTGTGACCATTTTGACGTAAAACCTCATACTGCGCTGCGAAGATACCCTGAATAGCGCCCATCAATGTACCACGCTCACCTGTAAGGTCAGAGTAAACCTCACGCTTGAATGATGTTTCGAACAAGTAACCTGAACCTACACCGATACCGAGTGCGATTACGCGGTCCCAAGCCTTGCCTGTAGCATCTTGGAAGATAGCATAACTTGAATTCAAGCCTCTGCCCTGCAAGAACATACGACGAAGTGATGTGCCTGAACCCTTGGGTGCTACCAAGATTACATCTACATCTGCGGGAGGTACGATACCTGTACGCTCCTTGTATGTGATGCCGAAACCGTGAGAGAAATAGAGTGCCTTGCCTGCTGTCAAGTGCTTCTTCACTGTGGGCCATACTGAAATCTGACCAGCATCAGAGAGCAAATACTCGATGATTGTAGCCTTCTGGCAAGCCTCCTCGATGTCGAACAAAGTCTCGCCCGGTACCCAACCGTCAGCAACAGCCTTGTCCCAACTCTTTGAATCTTTACGTTGACCTACGATAACATTAAAACCGTTGTCGCGCAAGTTGAGTGATTGACCGGGGCCCTGTACACCATAACCTATAATAGCGATAGTCTCATCCTTCAATGTCTCCAAAGCCTTTGCCAATGGATACTCCTCACGTGTTACGACGTTCTCTTCAACGCCACCAAAATTCATCTTTGCCATAATTTTTAAGTTTTTTATAGTTTTTGTTATATGCTTCTATTAATAATATCCTATTTCTCTTCGTTGAGCATCTTTTGACGTTGGTCCACATAGGCAAGATACTCGCTAAGCAACTCTCTCTGCGATTTGATTATTGCAACCTGCCCGGAACATACAAATTGGTAAACGCCATAGGGCTCCAACATACGGTATAACTCTCTAATCTCCTCCTTGTGCCCCGTCTTCTCCAGCACGATATAGTCGTCGTGGATGTCTAATATGCGCACATTGTGCCGTCTTACCAAGTCCTCGACGTTACGACTACGCTGCACCTTGTAGAGAGCCAACTCTTGCAACACGACCTCATTGGGTGTATAGCAAAATACCTTCAATACGTCAATTTTTTTCTCTATCTGTTTGACTAAATTGGCCACCTTGTCGGCATCATTCTTTACGATAATCGTATGCTTATAGATGCCTTCAATGGCTGATTCCGATGCTGTAAATGATTCGATGTTTACATTGCGGTGAGTAAATACCGTAGTAATCTGACTCAACAGACCAACAGTATTCTCTGAAAATATTGTTATGATAAACTCCTTTTCCATCTCTTCACGTGTTTCAATTTACTCTAATCGGATATTTGTTACTGGCTGGCCTGCCGGTACCATCGGGAATACATTCTCCTCCTTTTCGACTCTCATCTCCAGCAAAAATGCTCCCTCTGTCTCGCGCATCTCGCGGATTGCATCTTCCAAATCCTCGTGGCGCTCTACGCAACGGTAGGGTATGCGGTTAGCCTTTGCCAATAGTTCAAAGTCGGGATTTGTAAGTTCTGTAAACGAGTAGCGATGATTGTAGAACAACTCCTGCCATTGACGTACCATTCCCAAGTAACCATTGTTCATTAATATAATCTTTACGCCTACCTGTGACTGATATATCGTTCCCAACTCCTGCGATGTCATCTGCAGGCCTCCATCACCCACAAACAGACATACATCTCTCTCTGGTGCGCCTATCTTTGCTCCTATGGCTGCGGGTAAACCAAAACCCATTGTGCCCAAACCGCCAGAGGTGATGATGCTACGTGTCTGCTTGAACTTAAAATAGCGTGATGCGAACATCTGCTGCTGGCCTACGTCGGTAACGAGTATGGCATCATCGAATTGCTGCGCTACGGCATCTACAACTTCGCCCATTCTCAGATGTGCTCCTCGACGGGCTATGGCGGGCTCGATGATATCCTCGCGCTCTATGTTGTAACATACACGGAACTCGTTCAGCCACGCGGTATGGTCATTTTGGCTAATCTTCTCGGTAAGCATCGGTAGTGTCTGCTTAACATCTCCGATGATAGGCACATCTGCATATACCAATTTGTTTACCTCGGCAGGGTCAATCTCCAGATGGATGATTTTTGCATTTATGCCGAATTGTGATGCATCGCCCGTTACACGGTCATCGAATCGCATACCTATCGCTATGAGCAGGTCGCAATCGCGGTTTTTGATATTGGGACCATAGTTTCCGTGCATACCCAGCATTCCGACATATTGAGGATGGTCTGATGGGAGAGCCGACAATCCGAGCAGAGTGGCTGCTGCGGGAATACCGCTCTTCTCCAAGAACTCTTTTAATTCATTCTCGGCACCTCCTAAGATAACCCCCTGACCAATCAATGCCATAGGTTTCTTTGCAAGATTTATCAATCGTGCAGCCTCCAAGATTTGGTCGTTATCAATTTCGCGATAAGGCTGGTAACTGCGAATGAACTTTACGGGTTGGTAGTCGAAATCCAACATTCCGTTCTGTGCATCCTTCGTAATGTCCACTACAACAGGACCCGGACGTCCGCTTGCGGCGATATAAAAAGCCTTTGCAATAGCGGCGGGAACATCCTCTGCACGTTTTACCTGACAGTTCCACTTTGTGACGGATTGTGTAATTTCCAGGAAGTTAATCTCTTGAAAGGCATCTGTACCCAATGTGTTTGATGCCACCTGACCGCTAATTAAAACGACGGGCGTGGAATCAAGCATAGCATCGGCCAATCCCGTAACTGTATTCGTAGCACCGGGCCCCGATGTAACGATACATACACCCGTACGGCCACTTGCTCTGGCGTAACCTTGTGCAGCGTGTAGAGCGCACTGCTCGTGGCGTACCAAAATGTGATTTAGTCTGTCCTGGTAGTCGTATAAAGCGTCATAAACAGGGATGATAGCACCACCCGGATATCCGAATATGGTCTCCACCCCTTCTTCGATGAATGAGCGGATAACGGCTTCGGCTCCCGATATGCGTGGTAAGTCCTTTTTCTTTTGCGTTGTGGCTTCTTCTATGTTAAAACCTGAAATCATAATCTTTTAAGTTCGTGTAGTAGAAACTGTTTCTTGTTGTCACTATTGTGGACTACTCTTCTGGCAATATTCTCACTGCGCCTTGGTCGGCTGATGACACCAATAATGAATATGCTCTGAGTGATTGGGGTATTTGACGGTCACGGCTTGCAGGACGGAATGATGTCCACGCAGCCATACGCTCTTGTAACTCTTCGTCGCTGATGCGTAGATTGATTGCGCGGTTGGTGATGTCTATATCAATAATATCTCCATCGCGGATTATGCCAATCTCACCTCCCGATGCTGCCTCAGGAGAGACGTGGCCAATCGATAATCCTGATGTTCCACCCGAAAAACGACCATCGGTAATTAAGGCGCAGGCCTTGTCCAGATGTTTTGACTTCAGGTATGAAGTGGGGTAGAGCATCTCCTGCATACCGGGACCACCCTTTGGGCCCTCGTAACGGATAACTACAACATCTCCAGCCTCTACTTCGCCACCCAAAATACCATTCATAGCCTGCTCCTGTGACTCAAATACTTTCGCCTTGCCGCTGAACTGCATCAGGCTCTGGTCCACACCTGCGGTCTTTACGATACAGCCTTTGCGGGCAATGTTACCGACCAATACGGCCAAACCACCGTCGTGGAAATATGCGTGTTCAAAATCGCGAATACAACCCTCCGCGTGGTCGTTATCCATCTCGGCATAGTATGTAGCCTGCGAGCCCATAACACGACTATAACGGTTGGCTGGAGCGCTCAGATATATCTTTCGAGCCTCGTCGCTGAATGACTCCGAGCCATAGTAATACTTTTCAAGTGTTGCCGCCAGCGTGGGAGTATCCACTCTTGCTACTGATGTATCAATAAGTCCGTTACGTGCCAATTCTCCGAGTATTCCCATAATACCACCTGCGCGGTTTACATCTTGTACGTGGTAATGTCCGTTGGGCGCGACCTTGCAAAGTACAGGAATCTTGCGTGAAAGGCGGTCAATATCAGCCATCGTGAAATCAACTCCAGCCTCGTGAGCAATAGCCAACAGGTGCAATACGGTATTAGTAGAGCCTCCCATAGCGATATCGAGCGACATAGCGTTCTCGAATGCAGCCTTTGTCGCTATCGAGCGTGGCAGAACACTCTCGTCGCCTTCGAAATAGTAGCGTTTGGCATTCTCTACAATCAGATGTGCGGCCTTAGCAAAAAGCGCCTTGCGGTTTTCGTGTGTAGCGACAATCGTTCCGTTGCCTGGCAGAGCCAAACCCAATGCCTCGTTCAGGCAGTTCATCGAATTTGCTGTAAACATACCAGAGCAAGAACCGCAACCCGGGCAGGCCGAAGCCTCAATCTCGTCAGCCTCTTCGTCGGTACATTTCTCGTCGGCGCTCAGTACCATAGCGTCAATCAAGTCGGCTCCACGCCCGCGGAACTGACCAGCCTCCATCGGACCACCCGAAACGAATACCGTTGGAATGTTCAGTCGCATCGATGCCATTAGCATACCGGGAGTAATCTTGTCGCAGTTGCTAATGCATACCAAAGCATCCACCTTGTGGGCGTTGGCCATATACTCAACGCTGTCGGCAATGATGTCGCGTGAGGGCAGCGAGTAGAGCATACCGTCGTGTCCCATTGCTATGCCGTCGTCGATGGCTATGGTGTTAAACTCCGCAGCAAAGCAACCCTGCTCCTCGATGAGTTGTTTGACGTATTGTCCAATCTCGTGCAGATGAACGTGCCCGGGTACCATCTGCGTAAACGAGTTGGCTATACCGATGATGGGCATTCCCATCTGCTCTTTCTTCATTCCGTTTGCTCTCCAAAGGCTTCTCGCACCGGCCATACGACGGCCTACGGTTGTCACTGCGCTGCGTAATTGATGTTTCATCGCTAATCGTTTGTTTTTAACCCAAAAGCCTTCCTCCTGATAAGGAGAAAGGCCTTTAGTATAATTATACTTTTGTATATACATACAACCTTTCTCCCGTTATCTACGCAAGACCACGAGGATTAGGCTAATGATAATATACAAACTGCTATTCATAAATCTAACTTATTTCCTAACTTTTCAGCCGCTCGGATGCCCTCGAAAGGCCCCTTGCCGCTTATAATTCCTAACTACACTGCAAATGTAATAGTAAAATTTATTAAAAACAAACAATTTTCCGACTTTTCTGCATATAAAATGCGCTATTTATGCATCTGAATATCCTATCTGCTTGATTTTCTATAATATTTTATTTGCTGTTAGTGCATAATTATTTTCTAAAAATTGTAAGTGCTTTTGCTAATTGCATACGGCTTTGTGGTGAGCATAAATAATATTATACCACTATATATGTACAATAAAAATAGTTCAGCCACCCCGAATCTTGCTGTAGCAGGATAGGAGGGGTGGCTTTTGAAAAGCATTGCGGAAAACTCCGCGAAACCAAATCAATAAATCAACATAAAGTGTAACTTGTTATGCAGTGGCGTTAAGCCTTGACGGTCTGCTTCTCCTTCTTGGCGGTTGTGGTCTTCGACTTTGAGGTTGCACACCCTTTTGAAGAACACTTCTCGCCCGATGCTTTGGTCGAAGTCGCGGCCTTGCCTGCAGTTGATGATTTCGTTGTGGCGTTCTCTGCCTTTGCTGTTGCTTTCAACTCTTTCTTTTCCATAGTTTTATTGTTTTTTTCGTTATGAAACTCCGACGTTGTTGTCGGTTTTTTCTTTGTACGACGTGCATTGGCCGTAGAGGATATGACCGAAGGGGTGAGTTTGCGCCCTTCGCCAATAGGCATTGATATCAGACTGCCCGATGCCACCAACTCCTCGACCATAAGGTCGGTATGGGCCTTGTCAAGACCAAAAGCCACCTCAATCTCTACGGGATAAACGCTCTGGTATCGGTTTATAAACTCCATCACGTTAGCCAGCGACGGGCCAACCCGCCTGGGTTTTATGCTTCCATTCGACAGGCGTTTGATGATGTTGTGGAATGTGGTCAGATTCTGATAACCTCCCAATATGATGGAGGTGTCTTGGCTCTTTATCAAATAGGATGGAAACCCCGTAATGCCATTACGACGACACGTCATACGGTCCTGCATAAAGTCGGCTTGCGCGTCGCCATAAGTGTATTCGTCAATAAATTGTGCGGGGTTGATGTCCGACTCGGCGGCCAACTCCACCAATACATCTATCTGCGAGGTGCGCTTGCCTTCGGTAAAGGTCGCCTCGCGTATTCGACGCAGGAAGTGCTTTGCTTTTTGAGGATTTATGCGCTTTGCCGCTTCGTATGCTATGTTTTGAGGAAAACTCGATGTGTAACGCTCGGTGTAGAGGTCGATATTCCCCTCCGAAATCGGCATACCGTGACGTTTTGCCGCTGCTACCCAATTCTCCCGAATACGAGTGTTGGCGTTCTCTATGGCGTGAGGATTGTTGCCGTCGGTATCAAACAGCGTGTTGATATCCTCGACCAATCCGCCCATAATGAATTCTATATCTATTTTGTTGCCGTACAGATAGTCCAAAGCCCTCAATGTAGGCTCATTGCCCCAGCACCATATACAGGTGGGGTCGGTGAATTGATAGATTGTGATTTTGTCCATACGCGTAGTTTTTTTGCAGAGGGTAGGCGCAAAAAGTGAGCCACTCCGTATAAATTGCAGACGAGGTGTGTATATTTTGTACGAAATAGTCGCTTGCGTATGTGTCGTTAGCAAAAAAAATTGTATTTTTATCGCCAAAATTTAATAATGGAAGAGCAAATTATGATTTATAACGAACGTCAAATACGTACTCAAAGCGTGCGAGACCTTGCCGAGGCGGTTATGGTGGCTGCGCGTACGGCACCCAAGGCCAAAGGTCGCGATATGGTTGAAGTGGCTATGCTGACAGATGAACATATCGAACAACTATCGCGTACGATGATAGAGTTGAGCGAGGAGTCGGGAATGAAATTTCTTTTGCGCGATGCCGCTAATGTTCTGCAGGCCGAGGCGGTTATAGTGATAGGTATCAAGGATGAAGTAGGCTATTGCAGCCTAAACTGTGGTTATTGCGGCTATGCAAGATGTGAGGAGAAACCCGCTGCTGTACCTTGCGCGATGAATGGTGTCGATGTGGGGATTGCGATTGGTGCCGCCTGCTCGAAGATTGCCGACGTACGCTTGGATTCTCGTGTGATGTTCTCGGCAGGTTGGGCCGCCAAACGTATGGATGTGTTGTCGGGTGCCGATTTGGTCTTCGCCATCCCGTTGAGTGCATCGTCTAAGAATCCGTTCTTTGACCGTAAATCGCCAGTAAAGAAATAAACCTTTGTTAAGTGAATAATAATAGATAAGATAATAGATTATGGAAAGTAAGAAGTCGGTGGTTTCGTCATTCGATGTGGACCATCTTACATTAGGCGAGGGCCTCTATTTGAGGTCTGTTTATACCATCAACGATGAGTTAGCGGTTCATTCGTGGGATATGCGCTTTCGTGCGCCTATGGCACACTCTCCGCTTGGCTCAGGGGAGGTACATACAATCGAGCATCTAATGGCTTATCATCTGCGATTGGACCCAGTTATCGGTAGCAGTATTGTCTCTTTCTGCCCAATGGGTTGTAAGACGGGTTTCTACCTGTCGACAATGAATAATGTCAAGGCTGAGGATATCCGCGCGGCTTTGGCTACGGTTTATAAGAATGTTTTCCCTCTTAAGTCTAAAGATGATATTGTAGGCCTTAATGAGGTCCAGTGTGGTAATCCCGGTCTGTACTCTATTGCTGCTACAAACGATGCGATGGCTCAATATATGCGCTGCCTTTATACTCGTGAGCAGGCTGAAGAGGCTGGTATAGGTTCAATCTATAACCCCGCTTGGTAATGAGATATCTTGTAGTTACCCCTACCGAGCGCGAATATCGCAATATGTCTGCGGCCATCGAGGGCAAGGAGTTGAAAAATAGTTATACGCTTGTTCGTACGGGTGTTGGCAAGGCTTTGTCGGCTGCAAATACCGTAATGGCTATATTGCGTGCAGATGGCGAGTTTGACCGTGTGGCTATAGTGGGTTATGCGGCATCGGCTATAGGCTATAAACGTGGAGATATTGTAACTCCTCGCGTGGCTCGTTATTATGATTGTCGTATCCCCGGTGATTTTGTTCCCGAACTTACCGAGCCATATCCTCTAATTGGACACGACGATATGAGTATATGGACGGGCGACTCGTTTGTCGATGGAGAGATGATTGCTGCCGTTAAGGCGCAATATGGTTTCGAGGCAGGATTGTTTGATATGGAGTCTACGGCTGTATGTCAGGCTGCTGAATTGTTTGACCTGCCCGTAGTGGTTGTCAAGATGATTTCCGATGTTCCCGAAGAGGGGGATACGGAGCACTCTTATGATGAATTTGTCGATTCGCATAGCGATTTCGGCGCGTTTGTTGAGTATCTTGAGGAGTTGAGATAGCAGAGAATGATTTACGCAGATGTTTTATATGGTCTATTGCTTCCGTTTTTAGGCACAACACTCGGTGCTGCGATGGTCTTCTTCCTGCGAGAGGATATTAAACCGTCGTTGCAGAAATTGTTGCTTGGTTTCGCATCGGGTGTAATGATAGCCGCATCGGTTTGGTCACTCCTCATTCCGTCGATAAATATGGCAACAGCGAGCGGAGGTGTTGCGTGGGTGCCAGCGGTTACGGGATTCCTTGCAGGTATGTTTGCATTGCTGTTGTTGGACTCGTTGGTGCCTCACCTACATTTGGATTCTTCAAAGCCAGAGGGTGTAAAGAGCAACTTTGGGCGTTCGGCAATGCTCGTTTTAGCAGTTACGTTGCATAATATACCAGAGGGAATGGCCGTAGGCGTTGTTTTTGCAGGTGTTATGACGCAGAGTGCCGAGTTGTCGATGGCGGCTGCTATGGCATTGTCGTTTGGAATAGCCATACAAAACTTTCCTGAAGGAGCGATAGTATCTATGCCGTTAAAGAATAGCGCGCGTTCTCGTAGTAGGGCATTTGCTTATGGTGTGGCGTCGGGTGTTGTTGAACCCGTAGCGGCTATTATAACAATCTTTTTGATAGATATTTTACAACCTATATTGCCATTCTTGCTGGCTTTTGCCGCTGGAGCAATGATATATGTGGTTGTCGAGGAGTTGATACCCGAATCACAATCTGGCGCGCACTCTAATATAGGTACTATAGGCGTGGCTATAGGGTTTGCTGTGATGATGCTGCTGGATGTGGCTCTGGGATAGCCTCAGCCCGATGTAATACTTCTACAAAAATGGGGTTGCTCAACTTTCTTGTTGGACAACCCCAATGTTTTTGAGAATAACTATGCCTATTCTACTTCTGGGGGTAGTTCGTCATATTCGGCTTTAGCCTGCATTACAGCCTCTATAAATTCGTCGGCTTCGCGGCAGGAGATATATGTACGCGCATCGTATATGTCGGTAATTTCGACAAAGTTGTTCCACTCCGAGGCGTATATCGTTACGGTGTCAAACTCTTTCAAATCGAAGAATTTGCCATAATATCCAAAGAATCCTGATGCGCCAAACAGCAATATTATCCAACGCATATCACGTTTCTCGACTTTTCTTACAGAGGCTATCTCGCGGATGTTAATCTCTGTGATGTCCGAAATACATTGTATCTCCAATGTGTCGTCAAGCAAAACGACTCTGCGAGGTACCGACAATACCATAAGTGCCACAATGGCCATAATGGCTGATACGAACCACGCCGAGAATGCGCCGCCTGTGTATAAAACATATAGCAACACGGCACCCGCTATAAATAGCAATAACACAAGCACGGTTTTGATTATAGTCTTGCGGTCTATGTGGTATTTGAAACTGCGTATCATAATCTTTTACGATAAGTAGGTTTTTGCGTATTTGGGATTCCAGATTGTATGATGACGAATGTTACTGCTCTGCCTCCAAAAGCGCAGTGGCGATAATCATATCTTCAGGCGTGGTGATTTTTATATTTCCTCGCTCGCCTTCGCATAATGTGATTTTCTCTCCTATGGCCTCCACAACAGAAGCGTCGTCGGTGAATGTCGAAGAGAAATCCTGCTCGTAGGCCTTGCGTAAAATTGTGGCATCGAAAACCTGTGGAGTCTGCACGATACGCAATGCCGAGCGGTCTATTATCTTCGAATCGTCGCCCTCAATTTTGCGGAATGAATCTACAGGGGCCACAACAGGAATAACCGCTACGCTCTTTTCAGCCTCGAGAATGAGTTTTATAATCAGTTTCTTTGATGCCAAAGGTCTTACAGCATCGTGTACGGCGATGATTTTCACTTCGTCGCTCAACTCCTTTAATCCGTTTTTGACGGAATAGAATCTCTCGGTGCCTCCTGCGGTAATCTTGTGATGTGCAACGTCAAATCGGGCTGCGATATTGCGCCACAAGGCAATATGCTCTTCGGGCAAAACTACTACAATCTCGGCAGCCGGCAGAGCCTCGTGAATACGATTTATAGAATGTGACAATATAGGCTCATTGCCGAGCATCATAAATTGTTTGGGTAATGTTGCCCCCATACGACGGCCTGAACCGCCTGCTACGATTATTACTCCTGTCGTTGCCATATAAGTTTCTTTCCGAATCCGAGCGTGTTATCTGTTAGTTTCATAAAATCGGCCTCCAATCTCCATAATGTGAGGTCGGCTATTACCGTATAGGGAAAACGCTTGATGTATAGCGTTTTATCGCTATCTTTTGCAGTTTTTATATGCCCCGTAATTTGTAGGCCTTGTATCTTCCCGACGGTGCGGGTCTCCAATACGATAGATGCCGCTACACAGTTGTTTTGTGCCATCATCTGCGAGTGGTGAGTATCCATTCCCGATGTGAATATAAATGCCGCAGACTCTTTGTCGTAAGCGTAAAAACAGTTGCAACAATATGGCTCTCCATTGAGGGTGGCCGTCGCAAGTGTCAAGACGTGGTGAGCCTTTATAAACTTTTCTATTTTGCTGTCTATATCCATATCCGAGTTAGAGATTTCCGTTCTCTAAAAGAGTTTATCGTTTTTTGTCTTCTGTTTCTGCTTCGTTTGTGACCTCTGCCATCTTTGTGGTATCGGCAATCGGCATAACAACGCTGTCTAATTGTGTGACAATCATTTCTGGTGTGGCCTCGCCGTTTAACTCGGCCACTATGCGGTCACGTATATGCTCGAAAGCCGCCATATTCTCTTTTTTGATGGGTTCAGCAGGCTCTTGTGGCACCTTTAGAGGGTCTATGTTTGTGCCGTTCTTCCAGATGCGGTAATCCAAGTGCGGGCCTGTAGAAGTTCCTGTGCTGCCCACATATCCGATAACCTGTCCCTGTGAGACGCGCGTGCCTTGGCTTATACCTTTGGCGAATCTGCTCAAATGGAGATACCCAGTGACAAGATTGCCGGCGTGCTTGATTTTTAGCGTATTGCCGCCACCACCTCCCCAGCCTTTGAACGTCACTACACCATCAGCCACAGCGTGTACGGGAGTGCCAGTCGGGGCTGCATAATCGACTCCGAGGTGAGGACGATAGACTCTATGCACAGGGTGCAGACGTGAACGAGAAAAACGCGAACTTATGCGTGAGAATTTCAGAGGTGCTTTCAGCAACTGTTTGCGTAGAGATGCACCATTAAACTCCCAATATTGTATCTTGTCGTTCTGTCGGAATGGGATGGCATAGACATCCTTGCCTGCGTGGTTGAATTTTGCACCCCATATACGGCCTATACCCACGTGAGTTGTGTCAATTAGTTTCTCGTCATATATGACAGTGAAGTGGTCACCTTTCTGTATGCCAAAGAAATCCACAGTCCATTGATATACATCCTCCAATTCAGCGGCCAGCGCGTAAGGTAGGCTATCGCGCATAATAGCACCCCATAATGAGGATTCAATCACAGCCGAGCGACGCTGGCGCTTGATTGTAACATCTTTCTCACCTTTGGTGATGCTTACCGTGTCGTTCTTAAACCCAAAAACAACATATTCGATAACATCCTTCTCATAAACAAAGTAGTCCAAACCCCCATTGCCCGTAGAGTCTGCGGCGATAAAGGCCGTAAAAGGCCGCCCTGCGCGAATCTGTCGCAATGGGAATATGTCTTTTGAGGCTTTGTCTAACTTGTCCACCGTCGATGCCGACACACCATATCGAGCAAGTATTTTGCCCAATGTTTCACCTTGTCCTATCTCACCTTGCTCGGTACGATAGTTGTCGGCAATAATCCCGTAGAGTATGGTATGTTGAGGCTCTTCGACCTCTTCTTGTTGCTCCTCGTTATCGGATGCTCTGTTGCATCCCGATACCCAGAAAGTGAGTGTTGCTAATGTGAAAAATATAAATCGTCTCATAATTTTACAAAATTATGAATTTTTTGTTGATATGGCGAGAAATCTTGTGTTAAATAATAGTAAATAATGAAAAAATGCGGTTAAAGTTGCGAAATATCAAATAAATAACTATCTTTGACCGAATTGTAAACATTAGTGAGTGTGCCGCTTTCTTTAAGGCGGTTAGCATTCTCAAGCCAAGCGTATGAAAGTGTTGCTAAAACTATTGTCATTTCCTTATCGAATGGTGATTTCTATCCGCCATTGGCTTTTTGATTGCAATATACTCAAGAGCGAGAGATTTGCGACACCGATTATTTGTGTCGGAAATATTACTGTTGGCGGAACGGGTAAAACTCCAGCGGCGGAACTCGTCCTCAATTATATGCGCCAACACTATCGTGTAGCCTTGCTTTCGCGTGGTTATGGTCGTCGCACAAAGGGCTATATTGAGGTGAAGACCAACTCTTCGTATCGCGATGTGGGCGATGAACCTTTGCAGATAAAATTAAAGTTCCCCGATGCATTGGTTGTCGTGTGTGAGAAGAGAGCAGAGGCCATACGTCGTATAGAGGCTGAGCATCCTGAGATAAATCTGATTATAATGGATGATGGTTTCCAGCATCGTTATGTAGACCCTCGTATCAATATTCTGATAATCGATTCTACACGTCCATTAGCGGAGGATGACTATCTGCCGGCAGGAACGTTGCGTGATAAACTAAGTGCTTTGGATAGAGCACATTATTTTATTGTAACAAAGTGCTCTCCAACGATGTCGCAACTTGACCAACGTCTATGGCGTAAGGATTTGCTGAAGATGGCATACCAGAAAATTTATTTTACACGTGTTATTCCCTCTGCACCTATAGCGCTGTTTCCGTCGGAGTTATCATTGAATTTAGGGGATGAAGTAGTTGTTATGTCAGGCATAGGCAACCCTAAGCCGTTTGTGAAGAGTACACGCGAGCAATATAAAGTTGTCGCCACCTATAATTTCCCAGACCATCACATCTATTCTGTGGATGATTTGCAACGTGTGGCCAAGAGCCTCGAAAAACATCCTGAGGCGCGATTGCTCACTACTGAAAAGGATGCCGTCAAGTTACGTCGTAGTCGTCGTGTGCCCGATATAATTCGTCAGCGATTGTTCTATATGCCTGTGGTGATGGAGTTCCTTGAAGGCTCGGATGAAGATTTACTCTCTACGCTTAAGGATGACCTCGATGGAAAACTGCATCTCGGTGATTTGACCATTGGTGGCAATAAGGAGTAATAATAGGCTGTTGTATTGATGGTTGGTGGCGTAAACCAATATTTAGTGTAAGTATAAATAAAATTACGAGATAAATAAAAATTGAGTTATGGTAAATAAAGTTATACTGGTGGGTAATGTCGGTATTGACCCTGAGGTACGCACTACCGAGTCGGGTGTTAAAGTTGCTCGTGTACGTTTAGCGACAACAGAGCGTATCTATGACCGTCAAACCAATGAATCTAAGGAGTTGACCGAGTGGCATACCGTTACATTGTGGCGTGGTTTGGCCGATGTGGTGGACCGCTACGTCAAGAAGGGTAGCCAAATATATATCGAAGGTCGTTTGCGTACACGCGAGTGGACCGATAAGGATAATATTAAACGTTATACAACGGAGGTGCTGGCCGATGAGATGAAATTGTTGGGTCGCAAGAGTGATAATCAGCAGGCGGCGGCTCCGCAGGGTGGATATTCTGCTCCTGCCCAGCAACCCACAGCGCAACCTACTCAAGCGGCATCTATCCCCGCCGTTAATGACGACCCCGATGATTTGCCGTTCTAATCATTGGTATATGTAATGAAAAATCTGTCAGGATTCCTGACAGATTTTTTTATGGGGTAATGATGCTAAATGCGTCGCTTTTAATGTCTTGTCGCTATTGTTACTTACGAGCCCCGAGGGTTTTGATGCGCTCTTCAAACTCTTCACGGTTGTCGAGTGCGCAGTTCTTTACGCGGGCGCGATAATTATATATGGTATTTGCCGAGTAGCGCAGAAGTGCAGCAATGCGTGACGATTCGGTGATACCCAAGCGTATAAGGGCGAATATTCTCAACTCGGTATTTAGTCGCTCATCCTTGCTGAGTACAATGCGTTTGTCGGGCTTTAGTAACTCGTTGAACTCTTCTACAAAGTTGGGGTATAGTTGCAGGAAGGCTTTGTCGAACATCTCGTAGAAACTCTTTAATTCTGTGTCAATATAGTCCGTAGATGACACCTCTGTGAGTATCTCCGAGTATTTTTCAGCCGTCAATTTGCGCTTTATGTTTCGTTGATAGGATTTCAGTTTGTCGATATAACTAGAGCACATCGAAAGGAACAATCCGATATACTCCTCCTTAACCTCGTTGGCCTCGGCTAAGTCGTTATTTGTGTTTTTTAATCTTAGATTTATCTCCGACAATGAGTCGTTGTACTGCTTTATTTGTTTGTTGATGTCGGCAATCTCGCGGCGAGCCATAACAGATTTATAATACATATATATCACGACCATACAAATAATCGCCAATGCGACGGCAAGAATCGAGATTATGCTAAGAAATTTTTGCGTTTCGGCTTGCTGGGCCTCCTGTGAGAGCATATACTCTTTCTCTATGAGAGGGAGTATTGCCGTAATATCCTCGTGGCGTAGTTGAGCATTGTAAAAGAGAACGTTCTCTAAGGCTATATTAATGTAATGAAATGCTCGGTTAATGTCCTGAGGAAGTAGTTTCTCGGATAAGATTCGTATTGAAGCCGTATCTTTAGTGGCCGATTTTACATCGGCAATAGCAGAGCGGATATACCATAATAGGGCGTTGTTTGTTTTGCCCCAAGATTCATATATCGAGGCGCGATAATAGGCATATTCTGCATACGAATGGCTATCTTGCGAGCAGTGGGCTATTAACATTTCGTTTATCTCTTCAGCCTTGTGCCACTCACTATTACTCATATGATATATCATTGACGCGTATTGATGCAGTTCCGATGACGGATGGTCGGTCTCCATCAGTTTATTGCAGTAATATTGCCATTTGTGTGCAATGTCTTGTCTCTCCTGCTCACTTTTTGCGTAACCAGTCTTCCATTCAATGTTGCGATAATAGCGCTGCTGTATGAAATAGTATTTCGTTAGTTGAGATGGCGTAAGTGTAAGAGTGTCTATCTTTGATGAAAAGATGTTGTCTACGTTAGTAAACATACCGGAGATGGTGTATAGTTGCGCTTTGTCCAACTCGGTATCAACCTGCTTTGATTTATCCCTCATCTCAACAGCAATGTCGTAGCGAAGATTCAACATCTCCAATGCCTTGTTAAATTGGAATACCTCATACTCTTGATATAGTTTCTTGTATGTCTCGTACTTATTCTCTAAAGATATGTTAGGCATCTGCAACAACTCGTTCAAACGTTCTATTTTCTCCAAGTGCTGGTTGATGTATGTATCGGCGTTTACCAACACATTGTCGAGAGTCTGTAATTCTCGCTCGATGATGTTGGCCGATGCGTGTGCTGATGTCATTAGCAATGATAGTATAATCGCTATTGCGCGTAATGGTTTAAGTTTCATTATAATCGTTATTGGTAGTAGTTGATTGTAGTTAAAACTTTACAAAGATACGAATATTTAGATAAATATCATCTATATTTATTCCACTTTTGTATGTGGCTAATTATTTGATTATCAGCGTAAGTATGTTTTGCAAATCTATATTATCAAACCAATGAGCAATGGGGGTGATTGCCTTGCTTTATTTTGTGTATATATTTGCAATTAGAAAATTATTAAAACAGAGTTCTTTTCAAATAGTAATACCCCAAATAAGTATATTTTCCGGCGTAGGTTTTACGGGTCTTTCGTATATATTTTTTGTTAACTGTTTTTATAGGCTCTTTACCGTATAACTTACGCCTTTTTTGTATCTTTTTTTGATTTAGTCGTCCATAATCTTTAACTTTGTTCTTATCGAGAGAGGTGTTGGTGAGTGCGAAATCTAAACGAAATATATTGTATCAATCTAAAATAAATGAATCTATGAAGAAGTTATTTACCCTCTGCTTGCTTTTGTTGGCAGTATGCTCTGTGGCTCAGGCCAAGAAGTCAAAGTTTATAACTATTGATGGCCCCAATCTTGTGGCTCCCGATGGCGAGAAGTTTTTTATTCGCGGTACTAATTTGGGAAATTGGCTTAACCCAGAGGGCTATATGTTCGGCTTCTCGAAGACTAATTCTGCAAGCAACATCAACCTTATGTTGAGCCAGTTGGTAGGGCCCGATTTCGCGGCTGAGTTTTGGCGCGCATTTAAGGATAATTATATCACTGAGAAAGATATTGATTTTATTGTCTCTACGGGAGCAAATACAATTCGTGTTCCCTTCCATTATAAACTCTTCACCGATGAGGATTATATGGGCCTTACGGCTGAGCAGGATGGTTTTGGGCGTATAGACCAACTCGTTGAGTGGTGTCGAGGTAAAGGTGTTTATCTAATTTTGGATATGCACGATGCTCCGGGCGGTCAGACAGGTGATAATATCGACGACAGTCACGGCTATCCCTGGCTCTTTGAGAGCGAGGAGAGCCAGAAACTCTATTGTGACATTTGGAAGCGTATTGCTCAGCACTATAAGAATGAGCCTGTTATTCTGGGATACGATTTGCTTAATGAGCCCATTGCTCCCTATTTTGAGAATCAGGCAGAGCTTGATGCCAAGTTGGCCGACGTATATAAAAAAGGTGTCGAGGCTATCCGCACGGTAGATAAGAATCATATTATCTTATTGGGAGGTGCGCAGTGGAATGGTAATTTCAAACCATTGGAGAATACGCTTTTCGACGATAAGATTATGTACACTTGTCACCGATATGGTGGTGGGACAGACGCTAATGCTATTCGCAGTTTCATAGAATTCCGTGACCGCTATAATCGTCCGATGTATATGGGTGAGATAGGTCATAATACCGATGAGTGGATGGCATCATTCTGCAAGACAATGGTCGAGAACAATATCGGTTATACTTTCTGGCCCTATAAGAAGATTCATAATAGTTCATTTGTGGGCATAAAGGCTCCCGAAGGCTGGCGTAAGATTATAGAGTTTTCAGAGGCACCACGTGGTACATACAACGAGATTCGTAAGGCTCGCCCCAATCAGGCAGAGGCACGAAAGGCATTGATGCAGTTCGTTGAGAATAGCCGCTTTGAGAATTGTAATATTCAGAAGGGATATATTCGTGCAATCCAACTCAAAGTTGATTAGTTATTTTTGCGTTAATAGTAATGGGCTGCCAACATTAGTTAGCAGCCCATTAATTTTGCCGAAATCTCAAAACCTATATGGGTTTACTCAATGTCTCGCTTTACGCACTCGATACCGACACGTTTAAGCAGGTTTAATCCCTCCTCTGAACGATAATCATCGCAATATACGACACGCTTGATGCCGGCTTGAATTATCAGTTTGGAACACTCTATACAAGGTGCGGCTGTAATATATAGCGTCGAGCCATCACAGTTGTTAGCACTTTTGGCTACCTTTGTAATGGCGTTGGCCTCGGCGTGCAGAACATACGATTTGGTCTTTCCTGTAACTTCGTCTTCGCAGATATTCTCAAAACCAGAAGGTGTTCCGTTGTATCCGTCTGAAATAATCATCTTATCCTTTACGATTAGCGCACCTACCTGACGACGTACGCAGTATGAGTTTTCGGCCCATACTCTTGCCATACGCAGATAGCGCACGTCGAGTTGTCTAAGTTTCTCCTCTTCGTATCCCATAACGTTCTTATTTTACTTCGTCTATAAAGACCTTCTTTACAGCCTCTAAATATCCGTAGCCATAAATATTGCAAGGTTGCAAATAACTCGTCTCGGTCCATTCGTTCCAACTGTTGATTGTAATCAGCGGAGCCTGCTCAGGGTGTTTGTCGGCGTGTGCTTTTGCCTTGCGCAGAGCCTCTGCAAACGCTTCTGGAGTGTTATTCTTCATAACGGCACTATGAACAGTGCGAGGGCTGTTGTCCCAGCCAATGCTGACGTGAGGATAGTACTTAAATGAGTATGCGTCATCTATTCTTACCCACTCTTTCTCCACATCTTTCATTATATCAGCGTAGTCACGGTTCACATCGGCGAAGTGTACAAACTGATAGTGTGTCGATGAATCAAAGCCGAGTTTGCGTATGAAATCATCCTGCGGATTTTCGCTTTTCGATGCATCCAAGCCACTGTAATTTAGGTTTATCGACCACATCGCAAATTGTAACTCAAGGTCTGGAAATCCAGCCTTGCGCACCTGCTTGCGGAACCAATTCAGTGCGTCGGCAGTCTGCTCGACACCTCCAAGACCATTGATGAGGTTAGGTAGGTCGTAGACCATAAATACCGGCTTGCCGTCAATCTTGTAATACTGCGGATGCTTGAAATACATCTCTATGTTGCGCAGACAAATCTTCTCGAACTCTTCGCGGTCAACCTTACCTTGCCAGATGACGTTATCTTCATTGTAGCGAGCCAAACGTGTGTCCCATAAGTTGAGTACGTCGTGGTTGGCCCACATAAGATAGAACTTCATCTTATCTACATTCTCTGCTTTCAGGAAACCATTGTTCAGTGTAGTCTCCATAAAAGGACGTCCATCGTACCAATACCAATCGAAGATGAATACATTTACACCGTGCTTTGTAGCCTGCTCAATCTCCATCTCCATTACTTTGGGGTCCGCCTCATTTATGTAACCCCACAGAGGTTTGCGGTCCCAATAGTGGCCGGGGTTGCGCTGCTGCATTGTGATGACCGTCTCCCACTCGCCTATACCCATAGGCCAAAATGGACGTAATCGAACATCGTCGGAAGCATAAGCGGGATATAAGAATGCCGCAACGTCATATTTCTTAGCCTTCTCTTGTGCTATGCTTGGCTCTACGTTAATGGATAAGATGGCTATTACCAGAGCCGCAAATGTTAAAACGTTTTTTTTCATCTTCGCTATATATTTTTTTTGCATTGTTACATAGCCTTGCCGTGACAGTGCTTGTATTTCTTGCCGCTACCACAAGGGCAGGGGTCGTTACGACCAACCTTCTTCTCAACCTTAATCGGAGCAGGCTTGCTCTTCTCAGCCTGACCTGCCGCTGCCGCCGCAGCCATACGAGATGCCTGTAACTTATTTACATCCACCTTTGCCTTCTGCTGGCGCTCCTGTTGTACCGATTCAGGGTTGTTCTCGCGTGTTGGGATATATGCTTTGTTGAGTATAGCGAGTATATCGCGATTAATCTTATCAAGCATTTTTGCGAAAAGATTGTACGACTCCAACTTGTAGATAAGCAACGGGTCCTTCTGCTCATAGGTGGCGTTCTGTACGCTGTGACGCAACTCATCCATCTCGCGCAAATGCTCACGCCAAGCATCATCAATAGTGGTGAACATTACAATCTTGGCAAACACCTTGTAAATCTCGGCACAATCGGTGTCCTTACACTTCTGCAACTCAACGGGTACGTGGAATCCCAAGTTGCCATCAGTGAGTGGGAAGTGGATTATGCGGTCCATCAAGTGTTTGTTGTCTTCGTAAATCTTCTCCATCGTTGCACGTACGGTATCTGCGGCCAACTTGCCTCTGCGGGCATAGAGATTGTGTAAATCCTTAACAATCAACTCTACAATCTCCTTTGGCTTGGCAGAATTATATGTAGCCTCATCAAATGTGGGTTGGAGTGCTACTTCACGGATAAGTTCAAACGAGAATGACTCGTAATCCATACCCTCGTGTGCCTCCATAAACTTCTCGGCAAAGTCGTACATCGTATTGTTCAAATCAATCTCAATGCGCTCACCGTAAAGGGCGTGGCGACGACGGGTGTAAATAACTTCACGCTGAGAGTTCATTACATCATCATACTCCAAAAGACGCTTACGAATACCGAAGTTGTTCTCCTCGACCTTCTTCTGTGCGCGCTCGATGGCCTTCGACATCATCGAGGCCTGAATAACTTCGCCCTCTTGAATGCCCATTCTGTCCATCATCGTAGCAATACGCTCCGAGCCGAACAGACGCATCAAATCATCCTCCAACGAAACGAAGAATTGTGATGAACCGGGGTCTCCTTGACGTCCCGAACGACCACGCAACTGACGGTCCACGCGACGGCTCTCGTGACGCTCCGTACCGATGATAGCCAAACCGCCAGCCTCTTTAACTTCGGGCGTAAGTTTGATATCGGTACCACGACCTGCCATATTCGTCGCGATTGTTACTTGTCCTGCACGACCTGCCTCGGCAACAATCTGCGCCTCCAATTGGTGCTGCTTGGCATTCAATACATTGTGCTTGATACCACGCAACTTCAACATACGGCTCAACAACTCTGAAATCTCGACTGATGTCGTACCTACCAATACGGGGCGCTTTTGCTCTACAAGGCGTACAACCTCGTCAATTACTGCATTATATTTTTCGCGTTTTGTCTTGTAGATAAGGTCCTCGCGGTCATCACGAATGACAGGTTTGTTGGTCGGGATAACTACAACGTCCAACTTGTAGATGTACCAGAACTCCGAAGCCTCAGTCTCGGCGGTACCTGTCATACCCGCTAATTTGTGGTACATACGGAAATAGTTCTGCAACGTAATTGTAGCAAACGTCTGTGTCGCAGCCTCAACCTTCACGCGCTCCTTTGCCTCGATAGCCTGATGCAGGCCATCCGAGTAGCGGCGACCATCCAAGATACGACCAGTCTGCTCATCGACAATCTTCACCTTGTTGTCCATCACAACATACTCCACATCCTTCTCGAACATTGAGTATGCCTTAAGCAACTGATTTACGGTATGCACACGCTCGGTCTTGATAGAGTAGTCGTTGATTACTTGGTCCTTGCGCTGCATCTTCTCTTCGGGTGTCAGGTCGCTCTTCTCCAACTCGGCAATTTCGCTACCGATGTCGGGCAATACGAAGAATTTATCCTCGTTAAAGTATTTTGACAATACTTCGTGACCTTTGTCGGTCAACTCAACCGAATTTAATTTCTCGTCAATTACAAAGTAGAGTTCGTCGGTAATCTCGGGCATACGACGGTTGTTGTCTTGCATAAAGACGTTTTCCGTCTTCTGGAACTGCACCTTAATACCTTGCTCCGAAAGGAACTTGATGATAGGCTTGTATTTGGGAAGTCCCTTATGTGCACGATAGAGTAAAACGCCACCCTCATCTACCTTGCCTTCGGCGAACAACTTTCGTGACTCGGCAACCAATGATGTTACCAAGTTCTTTTGCAGGCTGTAGAGGTGCTCAATCGAGGGGCGATACTGCTCAAAGAGTTGGTCGTCGCCTTTGGGTACAGGACCAGAGATAATAAGCGGAGTACGGGCATCGTCAATCAATACCGAGTCCACCTCGTCGACGATAGCATAGTGGTGCTTACGCTGCACAAGGTCTTTTGGCGATGATGCCATATTGTCGCGCAGGTAGTCAAAACCATATTCGTTATTTGTTCCAAATGTGATATCGGCCATATATGCCTTGCGGCGAGCCTCAGAGTTGGGCTGGTGCTTGTCGATACAATCTACCGACAGACCGTGAAACTCATACATCGGGCCCATCCACTCCGAGTCACGACGTGCCAAGTAGTCGTTCACCGTCACGACGTGTACACCCTTACGTGCCAAGGCGTTCAAGAATACGGGCAATGTCGCTACCAAAGTTTTACCCTCACCTGTGGCCATCTCCGAAATCTTACCCTTGTGCAATACCACACCACCGAACAACTGTACGTCGTAGTGTACCATTTCCCACTTGAGGTCGTTTCCTCCGGCAACCCAGTGTGTCTGATATATGGCTTTATCATCCTCGATTGTGACGAAGTCTTTGTGAGCGGCCAAATTGCGGTCAAAGTCATTAGCCGTAACCTCTACTGTCTCAAACTCTGTAAAACGGCGGGCTGTATCCTTCATAATGGCGAATGCCTCAGGAAGAATTTCATCCAATACCTGCTCGATTTTCTCATCGATACGCTTTGTTGTGGTGTCAATCTCTTTCGAAATCTTCTCCTTATCCGAAAGGGTTGTTTCGGCCAATTCCAACTTTGCCTTCAACTCTACGATATGTGCCTCGTCGGCTGCGATGAAGTCGGCAATCTTCTTCATCAAAGCCGCGCTATGCTCACGCAACTCATCATTCGTCAGGGCCTTTATCGAGGGGTAAATTTCTGTGATTTTCTTTACGTAGGGCTCAATCTGCTTTCTATCCTTATCTGCCTTCGAGCCGAACAAAAGTTTGATAATATTGCTAACTATATCCATAATTATTTATTGTTTTTTCTTTTTGCGTTTATAATCCTACAAAAGTAATGATTTATTGTCAAATAGCAAAAAATAAGCCTCGTAATAATCCATTTTCCAAATCTTAAAAACTAAAATGAAACCCTGCCTAACTTTTTGTCGTTAGACAGGGTTACAATTGTTTGTGTCAATCGCTCTTATTCTTGGCTAAATCCCGCCTTGCCAACGCCCTCTTTCATCAAGGCTTTGAGTTCGGGTAAATGTTCGTTGTAAATGCCTCTCGGCAGGGTTTTGTGTGTTTTGCAGAGCGATGCCGCCATACCGACAACTTCGCCCATCATTCCGCCCGTACGCATTACTCTGATGCTGCCCAACGCCACGTGCGTCACGCTGATGTTACGGCCCGCCATAAAAAGGTTATCTATATTGCGCGAGTAGAGACAGCGATAGGGTACGGCGTATGGCTTAATCTCGTCCGACTCGCAATACGATAGGAATGGCTCCTCGTCAAGTCCCTCAATCTTTTTGGGATAGTGCAGGTCAATGCCCCACGTTGTGGTAAACGAGGCATCGTCGTAGTGTTTGCTCTCCAATAAATCCTGTTCGCATAGGATAATGTCGCCCAACAGACGGCGTGACTCGCGCTTGCCTCCAATGTATGCTACCCATTGCAACTCCTGATTCCGAAACTCCTCCTTCTTTGGACTGCGATTCTTAATAAAATCCCAATTTCCGTAAACGGCTCGCAGAGCGTAGTCGCGTATGTACTCTATCTCGGTTATTTGATTGTCGGTAAGTCCTGTTTCCCAATCCCAATCGCCGCGTGTTATAGGACGATAGGTCTGCTCGTCAAACTCTACAGCCCACGGACATTCGGGGAATGAGGACTCCTTGCCGCAATCCTCAGCATACCACTGGACCGATGTGCCCATAACCAACGAGTCGGCCTTTTCGGGTGCACGTCTCTCGCCGGTTTCGGCCTTGCTCTCACGCCCCATACGATAGTCGGCACCTGCCAAATAACCGACATCGCCATCTCCCGTACAATCAGCAAACAATGTTGCCTTGAATATACGCTTTCGCCCTGTGTTTATATCTTCACCTATAACGGCTGAAATCTTGCTGCCTTGTTTCTCGACCTCTGTGACGTGTGTTGAGAGAAAGAGCGTTATATTCTTTTCGGCTGAAATAAGTGCCAATTTTTTGTCATCCTCATAATTCGATTTTGGTCCTGCGTTGTGTTGTATTTTTTCAGGATGCTTGTCCAAGATGCTCATAATCTGCTGGCTACGCTCGCTGTCGGGATTTTGTTCAGCCTCATATTTTGTCCAATGACCTACTCCTCCCAATTCATCTAATAAAAGACCTAAGTTTGGATATGGTTGCTGCATAATGAGTCCCGAAAGGCCGACTCTCACCTCCGAAGAGTTATTTCCACCCAAAACAGGGCGGTTGTGTATCAGGGCCACCTTGCATCCAAGTCGGGCCGCACTTACTGCAGCACAACAACCGGCTATGCCGCCACCAACAACAATCAAGTCATATTCACCTCCATCTTCAATCTCGGGAGCCCCAGATTGCTGATTACGAAATTCCTCCAACGCATCGCCCTCAGCAGGTGGAACGGCTCGTGTATCGGCTGCAAAATATATGGCATCACATCTGCCGTTGAATCCCGTAAGGTCGTGTAACGAGATTTTATTTACTCCGCTCTTAAGCCTTACTATGCCACCATCCTGCCAATGCCATTCGGCATTCTCTGTGCCGAATGTGACTTTCGATGGTTTGCCGTTTATGACAACCTGAAATTGCCCTGCCGACTGCTCCTTGCCCCAGCGACGAGTCCAATCTCTTGTGCGCACCCACATTCGATACTTTCCTGATTTATCAAGTGTTATATCGGTAGATGCATCTTCTACGGCGCGTCCCATTCCGTGAGCCATTAGGTATGGAGAACCCATCTGCATCATCGATTGCTGGTCAACAACCCAACCTCCGCAGTCGCTCATACTCTCGGCTTCTAACCATATATCGTGTTTGGCTTGGTGGCATCCCGTCATCGTGCAGATGAGAAGACAAATGTATATTAATATTCGTGTCATATTAGATGTGAGATTTATTCTGTTTGAGTCGCTTTTGTTGCTTGTCGTAATATTCGTCGTCCCACGACACACTCTTCGCAACGATGATGCTTGCAGTATTCGAAGGATAGTTGCAGTAGAGCCTGACTATCAAATGCCGAGCGAGCCAATGGCCCGAAACTATTCCATTGTGCTATAATTGAATTCTTCTCGGCTGAGATATTTTCCAAAAGAGATAATGCTCTTTCGCGTAGGCTTTCGCTTGTGATATATGAGCCATAAGCAAACTGCATCTGCGCTATGAGATTTATTGCCAAAAGGTCGCTCTTCGTGCGCCCAATCCTCTTCGATACGCTGCGCGATATTGCCGCGGGAGTGTAGTGTGTCAGCCAATATGGCAATGTCTCTACCCCAAAGAGCCTCTGTACATCATCCCCTGTACGACACTCCAGAATTCTATCCATTACGTTGTTTGTATGAACCAGAAATGTAGTTATCTGCGAAAGTCGTAATATCGGGTGATTATTAGGATAGATGTGCGTGAGTTTCCATTCTGAAGCCTCCATTGCCTCGATGGAGTACTTTGCTGACAGATACTCAAAATTACGTTTAAGATTTAGTATGTACTCATCGTGTTGATACAACTCCAATAGGCCGGTAGCACCGATGAGCATTGCCTCTATGTTTTGAGGTGCCATCTTCTCGCGCAATATAGCCGCATAGGGAACTCGGCGGGCAAGTTCGGTAAAGGCCTCTTTGTTGTCAATACCTCCCATCGTGCGTAGCAGAACCATATAGAATGTCTGCGGCCAATTACAATCACACTCTTCGTAAAGGCGTGTTATATCTCTATTCTTGCGCTCCAAACGCTCGAATCCCAATGTGTTGTATATCTCGGTACGATGCAATTTGTCGAGTGATGACAGATAACCTCCGCAGGCGAAATACGATGCACCTGCTTTCAATTTATTTATCACTCTTTTTGTCGCATCCATCTCCTCCATATACGTGCCGCTACGATAGATGATATCGTGTGAAATTATAGTAGATTTAACTCTAAAAGAGCCTCTTCGCTCATCATACTTTTGTCCCAAGGGGGTTCAAACGTAAGGATTATATTTACCGACTCTACGTCGCGAATCTTTTTTACCTGCGTGTTGATATCTTCGACCAGAATATCGGCCATAGGGCAGTTGGGTGCCGTTAATGTCATTTTGATATTGGCTACTCCTTCGGGGTCGAAATCTATCTCGTAAATAAGCCCCAAGTCGTAAATATTTACAGGTATCTCAGGGTCGTATATGTTTTTTAATGTCAGAACAATTTCGTGTTCGACTCTTAATATATCTTCTGGTGTCATTTCCCTATTTTCTCATTAACATAAATCTGGCGACCACTCCTCGTCGGCTTATGCTTTTGCAGCAAAGGCCAAAGCAAACATCTTCATCTGTTTAATCATAGCCACCAATCCATTACTGCGCGTAGGCGAAAGGTTTTCGCTCAAGCCGATAGCATCGATAAAGTATAGATTCATATCAACTATCTCTTGAGGCGTACGGCCATTCATTACGCGTATTAGCAGTGCAATTATACCTTTAGTAATTATGGCATCGCTGTCTGCCGCATAATAAACCTTGCCATCTTCCACTCTTGCATCAACCCACACTCTCGATTGGCATCCTTTAATCACATACTCTTCAGTACGATGTTCGGCTGCTATGGCGGGCAGAGTTTGACTCAATTCAATCAAGTAGTCGTACTTGTCCAACCACTCGTCAAATATTGCAAACTCCTCGATTATCTCCTCTTGTATTGTGTCTTTCATTGTTTGAATAATATCTTCTAAAATATGTTTAACACCTCACCCTCGGCAGCCGAAGGTGAACCAATGCCCAAAAGACGAGCCTCAGTAGTCGCTAAAGAGGTCATATCGACCTTCTGGCTATATTTACCTTTGGTGACTCCTCCTCCAAAAATGATTAGCGGAACCTCTCTGTCATACAAATACATCGAGCCTGAAGAAGAACGCACATTCTCTTTCTCTTCAATCCACTCAGGCATTAGATTGATAATCACATCACCCGACCTGCGAGGATAGAATCCGTTCTGTATCTTGCGGCCATATCCGCTGCCAAAATATGTGTTACGCATTGCTTCGGCTGCTACGGCGTGTGATACACCTCGTAATTGCATCATAAATGTTGCCACATCGTGTTGCATATCCTTAAGCGATAAGCCTTTCTCGATGATAAGGTCGTGGTTGAGGTATATTGCACGGTCTATGTAGCCCAATACCCACTCTCCGTTGCCGTGCTGCGCACCGATAAAAGCGTTGGTTATGACTTCGGCCTGACGGACATTGAATCGCTCGACGTGATTACTCTCTATATCGAACGAAGGGCTTGTACCGTGGTCCGAGCAGAGTGTTACAACTATCTGCTGTGGGTCGGTTACTTGCGCCGTAACGAATGATATAAACTCCTCAAGGTCACGGTCCAAACGATAGAGCATATCTTCATATTCTACCGATTCGGGGCCAAAACGGCTACATATCTTACGCGGAGTATCCAACACGATGTTTAGGATGTCGGGCACTTCGTCTCCTCCCATCTTATTGTTGGCGACCATCTGCTTTGCAAATGCTAACAATGCGCTGTTACCCGTGGGAGTATAGCACATCTGCGCATATTCATCGCTGAAGATTTCCTTTATGGCTGAAGCCTCCTCCTCGATGTGGTCAATACGCTTGTTCTGTTTGCTCTTCAATCCTTCAATGCACGCTACACGCGAGTTGAGATAATTGTCATACTCAAGAAGTGCGTTCCAGCGTTTTGTTAGAAAATCCAGATTCTTATCCGTCTGGTTGTATTGAGTAATCCACGCGGGCAACTCTTTTGTGTAGTAAGAAGATGTTGTCCAAGCCGTTTGTAGAGTCTCCATCCAATAAACCTCTCCAGAGTGGCCTGCAGTGACGATAGCCGACAAAGGCTCTATGGCGATGGTTGCCACTTGGCTTGTACTGTCGCTCTGAATCATTGCGTCGCTGATTGTTTCGGCTATAAGTTGTCGTGGAGAGTATCCTATTGCGTCACCACTATAATTTACGCTCTTCTCTTTGCTGTCCTCGATGAGTGATACACGTTTGTTTCCTACATAATCAAACCAACTATCCGATACAACGCCGTGAGTTGAGGGCATTGCACCTGTAGATAGTGTAGCCAACCCTACGGGTGTAGTGGTCTGCATATAATCGTATGATGCGTTTGTGAAGTAGGCACCATTGTTTATCAAACGATTAAATCCGCCATTAGAAAAGTTTTTGTTGTAACGTACTAAATCGTCGGTGCGCATTCCGCTTACAACAATATTAACCAATAGGCGTGGTCGCTCGGCTGCTGTAGCCTCGTTTACTGCGAGTGAGGCAATTATTGTCGTGATGGCCGATATGTAGAGTAAAAATTTTTTCATTTGCTAAAATTATTTCGGTTGTAAAATTACTACAAATATTTATAAATATTTACTAAAGTGTGTTTTTTCCTCGTTGAAATCTAACTGCGGATACTCCTTCTCTAATGTCGCTATGCGGGTTAAAATTTTGGCACAGAATGTTTTATATGGCTCTCCTTCGGGATTGAACGGGCGATGAGCCATATCGGTTGCGATTTGTTCGATGCGAGATATCAATTTTATTGTATCATCAGAGAATGCCGCATCGGCAAATCGTTCCCATATATAGTTAACAGCCAGCGGTGTAGGATGTATCATATCATCGGCATAAAAACGATAATCGCGCAACTCGTCATTCATAATCTCAAATGCAGGGAAGTATGTCACATTATCAGCGTGTTGCGCTATCTTGTCTATAGCAACGCGTAATGTGGCCTTGCTTAACGAGTTGATTTCCAAGCCATCGCTTAAGTGGCGTATTGGGCTTACGGTGAAGATAACACGTTTGTCGGCCAATGAATTCAAGCATAACTTTAAGTAGCGCTGCGAAATAGCCTCTGCGTCAAGCAACTCTCTGGTGAAGAGTCGTTGCGGTTGCTTGTGGCAGTTGGCAACTACCTGCTGATTCTCGTTGTACCTATATATTAATGCACTGCCAAACGTGATAATAACAGTGTCGGCGCGCTTTAACGCCTCTGCTCCCAACTTTACAGCCTCCTGCATCTGCGTCAGAGCCTTATCTGGGTCGCTATTTGAAAATGCTGAATGAAAATCGTAATGAAACCAGCATCCGTTGTCGTAATGCAACTCGTTGCGCTGGGGCAAGGCATTGCTATCACCATTGCTGTATGCTGCGAAACGCTCTATGGCAAGTGCTATTGATTCGGGGTTGAATAGTATTCCCGTAGGCGATGATACAACATCGAACTTTAATGAGTTTAGCCTCTTGGCCATATTGTCGGCAAAACACGACCCCAGAGAGAGAATCGAACTGTCGTGGCTGATTCTCTGGTTGAAGGGTTTTATCTGTGTTTTGGTATAAAGTTGCATCATCGTAATCCGAGTTTGTTGTACGGGGTTATATTATATCTCGCTCAATTCCAACCAGCGCATCTCTTTTTCCTCTAAAGTGCTGATTATTTCACCTATGCGTGTGGCTGTTGCAGATAACTCCTCGTGCGAAAGAGTACCCGATGAGAGCCCCTCTTCGAGCGCACTCTTTTCAGCCTCCAACTGAGGTATCTCAATCTCTAAAGCCTCCAACTCACGTTGCTCCTTGTATGATAATTTCTTGCGTTGTTGAGTGGTCGTTGTCGTTGTGTGGGTTTTTGTTGCGGCTTGTTGTTTGGCCTGCTTATCTGCGATGGCTTTGGCGCGGGCAGCATCTTCAGCCTCCTGCTCTTTGATGTATTCGCGATATTCGCTGTATGTGCCGACAAAATCCTTGACATTGCCACCTTCGCGGAATATAAACATATGCTCCACGGTCTTGTCCAAGAAGTAGCGGTCGTGTGAAACGATAAGAAGACAGCCTTTGAACGATTGCAGATACTCCTCCAATATGTTTAGCGTCAGGATATCGAGGTCGTTGGTCGGCTCGTCGAGAATCAGGAAATTGGGGTTGCGCATCAAAACAGTGAGCAGATAGAGCCTGCGCTGTTCTCCACCACTCAATATATCTACACGCTTATTTAGTGCCTCGGCAGGGAACAGAAAACGGTTAAGCATTGCGGTGGCCGATATACTATGTCCGTCAGCCGTAGAGATTGTTTCTGCGATATCTTGTACCATTTCAAGTACAGTCTGTCCTGTCTTAAACTCTATGCCTTGCTGGCGATAATATCCTATGCGTAGAGTCTCGCCACGTTCTATTTTTCCGCTGTCGGGTTGCAGGATACCCGTCATAAGATTGAGGAATGTACTCTTTCCAGCACCATTCTTGCCAACGATACCCACGCGCTCATAGCGCGAGAACTTGTAAGAGAAGTCATCAAGCATCTTACGCTCTCCAAAACTTAAGCATACATCTTCGCAATCTATAATCTTGCCTCCCAAACGTGACGAGGCCACGTCGATATTCATCTGTTGTCGGGATAGCGATACTGAGGCTTTGTCCTTAAGGTCGTAGAAGGCATTGATACGGTAGCGGGCCTTGCCCGTGCGGGCTTGAGGTGTGGCGCGAATCCACTCTAATTCGCGTCGAAGCAGATTGCGGGCCTTGTCGATGTTGGCCTGCATATTGTTGTATCGCTCTTCGCGTTTTTCGAGGAAGAGCGAGTAGTTACCTTTATATGTATATAGTTCGCCTCGGTCTAATTCAAATATGGTGTTACATACACGGTCCAGAAAGTAGCGGTCGTGCGTCACCATCAAAAGCGTACAGCGCGCTTTCTGGAGAAACGATTCGAGGAATTCGATAACATCAATGTCGAGGTGGTTGGTGGGCTCGTCCATTATCAAGAAGTCGGCCTCTTGTAATAGCATAAGCGCTATGGCGGCACGTTTTGCCTCTCCGCCCGATAACTCCCCCATAGGTTGGTCGAGACGCGATAGTTTAAGTGACGAGAGTACCTGCTTGATGCGTTGCTCTACATTCCAGCCATCTACGGAATCCATTGCGGCCATTGCACGCTCAATGGCACGTTCATCGCCCGAAGAGATGGCTTGCTCATAATTGCGTATGACATCGTATGTGGAGCCTAAGCGCGAATATACCTCGTCGAAGAGCGTGTTTTGCGGATTGAAGTTGCTAATCTGGTCCAAGAAAGCAACTTTTATATCCTTCATAAACTTCACCTCGCCGCCTCTATCGGATGAATCCACTCCTGCAAGAATCTTCAGCAAAGAACTCTTGCCCGTTCCGTTTGGGGCTATAAGAGCAATCTTGTCACCCTCGTTTATATTGAACGAGATATTCTGAAAGAGAACTTTGTCTCCGTATGATTTACTTATATTTTCAACCTGAAGAAAACTTGCCATTGCAGGATAGTTGTGTCGGGTGTAAAACGGTGTTAGTTTGTCGCTAATAATAGTTGTCGTACATAGATTGACTCTTCTCGTACTTCAAATCTTGGAGCGAGGCGGCCTTAACTCCGATGTGGAAATTCCAACTCTTGTAATGACCGAATGGAATCCACGAGAATGACATCTGCCAACAATGCAAGTCGCGCGTGATGCTGATGGACGATGTGGTGAGTTTATTCATCGAAATATCGTATCCACCAGAGAATGTAGCCGACATCTTCTTCGAGAAAGTGACGTTGCCGCTAAAGCCTATTGTCTGCGTGACATTACGCCTATAACCCGTTGTGCCATTGTTGACATAGTTGAGTGTATAGTTTACGTTGTAGTTCACGTTTAGGCTCCACGGTATCGAGAAGTCGTAGTAACTCTGAGACATATATTGTCGTCGCAGAGTGGGGTCCATTCGCCCGTAGGGGTCGTAGAATGGGTTGGCATATTCGGGTGGAATATTGTCGTTATTACCTACTTCGGCAGGTTGTGCCGTATTTTTAGACTTGAAGGTGTAGCCGAAACTCCAGCCCGTGTTGAGTATACGTCCAAGATTGCCTCGACTCCACGTGAGTTTGTCATATCGTTTACCCTCAGGTGTCACTTCGTAAGGGTCAAGCGTTGCTCGCAAGTTGATACCAAAGTTGCCAACGATATTTGTTCGCAGACCAATTGATATGTTTGACAACTTCATTGAGTCGGCCAAGAAGTTATAAGAACCGCTTAATGAGAGTTCGTCGATTAGTTTTATCTTCTTTAGACCTGTAGTGTCGCGTTTGCTCTTGACTTTGGCTTCAAGGCTCTGTCGCAAAGAGAATGACATAGCCATATTGCGGCCCGATGTGGGTACGCCAAATGCATTGTCCGAGAATGGCGAATAGACCGTCGTGCGACCCGTCGAGTCGGCCTGAACGGTTTGATAATAGCCATATTTCTGGTTGCTGAAGTCGGGCGCATAAGAGAAACTAACCTGTGGAGTCACTTGATGGCGCAGGCCCTGCAACTTAAAGTCCTTGTACTTCTCCTTAACCTGCCACGTTCCGTATACAATAGTCGATAATGATACGGCTGTGTTGTAGTTGTAAAGACGATAGAAACCGTATTCCGGGTCAAGATTCTCAACTTTGCCTGTTTCGGGATTCCACTGTCGCTCGACTTTCTTGAAATACCAACGCTCGGCATAATTAGCCGACGGTGTAATGTTGATATAGTTGAACAAGTTGAAAGTCGCTTGTACGGGTATATTGTGCTGCACGCCGTGACGCATATTATCTAACGTCTGGCGAGAAAATATATTATCCTCTTGGGCGCTTACCGAGTTGGTCATCTTGGCGGCGTAACTCATTGAAATCTTCTCATACCAACGGTCCTTACCCACTTTTTCCGAGCGACGCAAGGGATAGAACTTTGCAACATTGAACGAAATGTTGGGGAGTGTTCCTGCGATAGCCTTCGTCTGTGAGTTTTGAGAAATAGCCAGGTTCATCGACATAGATAACGGTGTTCCTGCCCAATTCTTTGAATATGATATAGATGAGTTGGTTTGTGTCGAAAGCATATCGTTAAGGTTGGTAGCCGAATAGCGGCTATAACCACTTGATGACAGATTTACCGAAGCCGAGAATGTAGAGCCGGGGTTGGCTTTGGCATCTTGCGAGTGGGTCCACATCAAACGGTATGTGTTCTGCTTGACAAAATCGGGGTCACCCTTATCTCCAGAACGGATGCTTGAAAAATCGAAATTGAAGTTACCCGTATATTTGTAACGTTTCATATATCGCGATATGGCATTAACCTCCCAAGAACCCAGCGTGTAGATACCTCCTGTTAGGGTTAAATCCATATGGTCGCTGAAAGTGAAGTAGTAGCCCAAGCCGCGGATATAGAATCCTCGTCGAGCCTCCTCACCGTATGATGGCATCAAAATACCGGATTTAGGACCTGAACTCAATGGGAAGAAGCCCTCAGGGAGTCCGAGAAATGGGATGTGTACATCCTCGATAACCAAGTGTCCGGGACCCATAATGGCCTTCTTGCCGGGGATAACCTTCACTTTGGACATCGAATAGAAGAAGTGAGGGTGGTCGGTCTGGTCGCAGGTGGTGTACATACCGTCGGCAATGTTGATGGTGTTGTCTGACAGTCGCTTTACATCCTGTCCCACCATCCAACCGTCACCTTGTTGAGTGGCGATATTCTTGATTTTGGCACGTTGTGACTCAATGTTGTAGGTGATGGTATCCATATTGAGTGATGTCGTACCTTGCGAAAAGAGCGGGCGTGTGGTGGTCGGCTCTCCGTCAATGGTGTCGGTTTTACCTATTGCATAGATGTTTTTAAGGTCGAGGTCTATGGTCATCTTGTCTGCCGCCAGACTCATATCGCCATAGGTTACCTCTCCCTTCTCGTAAAGATAGACCTTCTTGCTACGTAAGTCGTAGTATAGCGAGTCTTGTGCTCGTCCTACGATAGGGGCACCGAGTCCCATACCACCTTTGCTCTTGCGTTGTGTGGTATCTGCTAACGCCGTAACATTGACTGTGTCGACGGAGGCAGGTGTGGTGTTTGTCGAAATTGAAGAGGCGGCATTACGCTGCTCTTCCTGCGTACGTCGTGAACGTTGTGCAACGCGACGGGCATTAGCATTCCTTATGCTGTCCTGTTGTGAAACAGTGGAAAATTCGCTTATTATTTGAGACTCTTCGATGACGGGTTTTGCTGCCATCGCACGTTGCATCGTCGCAAATCCTAAGATGATTTGCGATAATAGCAGCATAATGGCTACCGAAAGAGCATATTTAACCTTAAAATTACCCAAAATGTCAATAATTTTTTGTAACTTTGCCGACGAGTCGGCAAAACCACTCAGGCGTGATGGCTGTTCATCAAGCGGAGCGATGTTTTAACCGACAAATATAGCGTTTTTTTATCGATTACGGATAATATTTCGGGAGTTTTTTATATGAAACATATACTCTATTGTATAGTATTGTCATTTATTGGTCTATGTGCAAGCGTACAAGTCGCGGCACAAGAGGGTGCAGCGCGTCAGCGTGTGATAGTCATAGATGCAGGGCACGGCGGTAAAGCATATCCCGGTGCGGTGTATGGTGGAGTAAAGGAGAAGGATATAAATCTGGCCGTTGCATTGAAGTTGGGTGCTCTGATTGAGAAGGAGTTGCCTAATGCAAAAGTGGTATATACGCGAAAGACAGATACAGCGCTTGGTAGTAGTTTGAATGAGGATTTGTCGGCTCGTGCCAATATAGCCAATAAGGCAGAGGGAGATTTGTTTATTTCAATTCACGCCAATGCGGCTAAAAATACATCGGTTAGGGGCGCAGAGACGCTGATAATGGGAGAGAGTGAAAAGGAGACCCGCTATAACGAAGATGCATTGTACGATAACCGAAAGGATGAGTTGATTGATATGTCGGATGAGAATACGGCTGCTATGGTGAGGGCATATATTCAGAATCTGCAATTTACTTATGGTGAGTATAGCGAGATGATGGCTCGAATAATGCAGTCGCATTATGGCAAGGGTGGTCGTACGGTGCGTAAGGTTAAACATCAACTGCTTAAGGTGTTGTATGCTACCGATATGCCGAGTGTCCTTACCGAGTTGGGCTTTATGACCAATAAGAGTGAATTGGCGTATATGAACTCCACGAAGGGCCAGAATGAATTGGCCCGAATGTTATGTAATGCGGTGAAGGAGTATTTCGCTCATCTGGATGGTGCGACAAGTGTCTTGATAAATGAAGATGTCGGAAAGGAAGAATCGGTGGCAGATGTGGTTGAAGATAAGACAAACGCAGAGGTCGCAGAACAGGCTGCGGTAGCAAAGGATAATGAGAATGAGCCACAGGCTGCGGATGTCGTAGTAGAGTCACAGACGGGTTATGCAATACAGTTGTTGGCGTCGGATAAAAAGTTGAAGACATCGGATGCTCAATTCAAAACATATCGTGGCAAAGTGAAGTGCTATGAGGGTAGCGGAGTGTTAAAGTATAAATATTGTTACGGAGAGTTTGCTACGAGGGCTGAGGCACAGCGTAATGTGGCTGCTGTACGTAAGATTTTCAAGGATGCTTTCGTTATACATTACAGTGATGGTAAAATAGTGAAATAAGAAAAGTTAAGAAAATTATAAAAAAATGAAACGAGAAATTAAAGTCGGTTTGTTTGCCGTAGCCGTATTGTTGATAGGTTGGGGCGTGATTCGATATCTTAAAGGTACGGATGTCTTTAGTAATTACAATATTTATTATGCCTATTATGACAATGTGGGAGGTTTACAGCCTGCCTCTTCTGTTATGATTCACGGTGTGAAGGTGGGCTCGGTGTTGGATGTTGTATTGGATGAGGACCCTAATAAGGGAGTTGAATTGACTTTGTCGGTGGAGAAACGTTATGCTATTCCCGTTGATTCAAAAGCCAAGATTTTTAGCGATGGCCTGATGGGAGGTAAGGCGGTGGAGATAGTATATGGTGCAGCCACAGAGATGATACCCGATGAAGGTACTATTGAGGCAGAAGTAAGCGTGGATTTGCTGGCAATGGCATCGTCGGAGATGGAGGGTATAATTGCCAAGGTAACGCTTATAATGGATAAAATGACTCGTACATTGGAAAGCGTGAATAATCTTATGGCAACCAATACTGAAAACATCACAAATATCGTTAAGAATGTTGATGGTGTAACGGGTAGCGTTAATGATATGCTTTCCAAAGAGAAGACACATCTGGAAGAGGCAATGGCATCGTTGAGCCGATTCTCAAAGAGTCTGGGTGATAATGCCGAGCAGGTTGATAGTATAATTGATAATATGAATACCTTCTCGACAAAATTGGCAGAGGCTGATATTATAAGCGAGATAGAGGCTACGGTTGCTCAGTTGAATAAGGTACTTGAATCGGTAAATAATGGCGATGGCAATGTTGGTAAGTTGCTGGATGATGCCGAGTTATATGATAATCTGGCGCAGGCGAGCAACAACTTATCGACATTGTTGGCTGATTTGCAGGCTAATCCCCATCGTTATATAAATATCTCTGTATTTGGTGGTAATCCGACGAAGAAAGTCGAAAAAGCCAAGGCTAAGGCCGAGAAGAAGGCTATAAAACGCGCCGATGAGATGGCTGAGAAAGTCCACGAGGCGAAACTCAAAGAGGTGAAAAAGGCGCAGTAATTGTTTGAGGAGCGACGAGAATGATATATCCCGCAAATTTTGAACAGAAAATCGGATTTGACCGTGTGCGTGAGCAGGTGGCCTCACTCTGTTGTATGAGTGTGGCTCGCGAAAGAGTGCTCGGCGAGGAGTTTTCTGTTTCGCGTAAGGAGATTGAGCGTAGGCAGGAATCGGCAGATGAGATGCGCCAGATGTTGATGATTGACCCGGCAACGCCTCGCGATGAGTATCCTGATATGGATGCTGTGTTGGCGAAGTTGGGCGTTGAGGGGGCATTTCTAACCGTCGAGGAGGTTGTCGTATTGCGTAGGGCTTTGACGGCTGTGGGCAATATGGTTGGCTTTGTTCTGAGCCGTCAGCAGTCGCAGTATCCGCGTCTGCATAAGCGTAGCGAGAGTGTTTGCGTGTTCCCAGATATAATTAGGCGGATAAATCAGATAGTCGATGATGAGGGCGGAGTGAAAGATACAGCAACGCCCGAACTATTGGCAATACGCCGTGCCATACGCCAACACGAGGGTCAGGTGGCGAAGCGATTGCAACAGGTGCTGTCAAATGCTAAAAAAGCGGGAATCGTAGATGCCGAGGCGATGATATCTATTCGTGATGGCAGGGCTGTGATACCCGTGTCGGCGGCCAATAAACGAAAACTGAATGGTTTTATTCAGGATGAGTCGGCGACGGGACGTACATTCTATATCGAGCCTGTTGAGGTTGTAGAATTAAATAACGAACTCAAGGAGTTGGAGTATGCCGAGCGTCGAGAAGTGGTGCGCCTGCTGACAGTCTTTACCGAGGAGTTGGCCCCCGATGCCGAGCCTATAGCGGCTGCGGGTGAGTATTTGGCCGATATGGATGTATTGCGAGCGAAGGCTCGTTGGGCAATCGAGAATGGCGCTGGTAAACCTATCGTATCGCTTGATGATAGATTGCTCTTGCGCAAGGCTTTCCATCCTCTGTTGGCGCAGACGTTGAAGCGCGAAAAGAAGGAGTTGGTGAAATTGGATATGCAACTCGACAAGCAAAAGCATATATTGGTAATTTCAGGCCCTAACGCCGGCGGTAAATCGGTCTGCTTGAAGACTACGGGTATGGTGCAATATATGTTTCAATGCGGTTTTCCCGTAACGGCTGCCGAGACGAGCGAGTTGCCCATATTTGAGCATATTTGTCTGGATATAGGTGACGAGCAGTCGATGGATAATGACCTTTCGACATATTCGTCACACCTGCTCAATATGAAGAATACATTGCAGGCTGCCTCACCACGTACTTTGGTGTTGATTGACGAGTTCGGTTCTGGTACAGAGCCCGTGATTGGTGGCGCAATAGCCGAGTCAATTTTGGAGCGTCTGCTGGAGAAGGGTTGTTATGGCGTAATCACCACCCACTACTCCAATATAAAATATTACGCTACGGGAACTGAGGGCGTAGCCAATGGTGCTATGATGTTCGATGTGCAGAATATCAGACCTCTGTTTAAGTTGGAGCAGGGTAAGCCCGGTAGTTCATTTGCGGTGGAGATAGCGCGTAAGATAGGCCTGCCCGAAGATATTATTCGTCGAGCGAGTGATAAGGCGGGTAGTGACCATATAAATCTGGAGCGTCAGTTGCGTGAGATAGCCCGCGATAAACACTATTGGTCGCAGAAACGTGATAGGATACGTCAGACAGACCGCAAGGTGGAGGCATTGGAGTCTAATTATGCCGAGCAACTTTCGCGTATCAAGGAGGAGCGTAAGGAGATTTTGCAGAAGGCGAAGGCTGATGCTCAGCAACTTATAGCCGATGCCAATCGCCAAATCGAAAATACGATACGTACCATCAAGGAGGCGCAGGCCGAGAAGGAACTTACACGTTTGGCACGTCGTGAGTTGGATGAGTTTAAGAGCGAGGTAGAACAGACCGAGACATCGTCATTTGCTGCCGATAAGGTTGAGCGCGAGATGGAGCGTCTGCAACGTCGCAAGGCTCGCCGCGATGAGAATAAAAAGCGCCAAGGGCAAGAGGTGGTTCCGCAAAAGAGTGCCGTTGTGGCTGCGTTGAAACCCGTAGAGGTTGGTGCGAAGGTGAAAATCGAGGGTCAAGAGGTGTTAGGTGTAGTACAGAGCATCAAAGGTAAGAAGGCTCAAGTGGCATTCGGGCAGATATTGACTATGGTCGATAAGGATAAACTTAAGGTGGTGTCTAATGCCGAATATAAAAAATCGGTTAAGCCTGTTACACCTCGTACCGTATTGTCGGTTGATATATCGTCACGCAAATTGAATTTCAAGGATAGCGTCGATGTTCGAGGTATGCGTGCGGCAGAGGCTTTGGAGGTTGTGCAAGACTTGATTGATGATGCTCTGATGGTGGGTGTGGGAGGTGTTACAATCCTGCACGGTAAGGGTACGGGAGCACTCAAGGAGGAGATTCGTCGCTATTTGCGCAGTATATCGGAGGTGGCTTCGGCTGCGGATGAACACGCCGATAGAGGAGGTGCAGGTATTACGGTTGTGAGGTTTAAGAACGATTAACAGATATAGCAATGAGGTATTGTTTGTCGGATATAGCCCGTATTTGCGGGGGTAGAGTTGTTGGTCAGGATGTCGCAGTGTGTGGCGTAGTGACCGATTCGCGCAGTTGTGCTTTTGCCGACGATGCTATGTTTGTGGCGATGCGAGGTGAGAATCACGACTCTCACGACTACATAAAAGATATGTGTCGTCGTGGAATACGAGCCTTTATGGTTGAGCGTGATGATGCCGCAGTGCATATCTCGGATAGTTCGGGATGTGTTGTGGTGGAAAACTCTTTGATGGCATTGCAGATTTTTGCTGCAGCGCATCGAAAATCGTTTAAGGGGTGTGTTGTAGGTATTACGGGCTCAAATGGCAAGACGGTAGTCAAGGAGTGGGTTGCTCGCTCACTGCCTGAGAATGTGAAGTTTTTTGCCTCACCGATGAGTTATAATTCACAGTTGGGTGTGGCGTTGTCGCTGTTGATGATTCAAGGCGATGAGCAGGTGGCATTTATTGAGGCTGGTATCTCTCAACGAGGTGAAATGGAGCGTTTGGAGAGAATGATATGCCCCGATGTGGTCGTGATGACCTCAATCGGAGATGCTCATCAGAGTAATTTTGACTCTTTGGAGCAGAAGATAAACGAGAAACTGATACTTGCGCGAGGTGCGAGTACATTTATATATCATAGTGCGTATGACAGGATAACAGATGCTACGTGCGATGGCTTGCCGATTGATTGTCGCGTGGTGGACGCAGCCGTAGAGAATCTGGATGGTCTAAAGATGTGTGGTGAAGCAATCCGTATCGACGGGCAGTTGGTAAAGGCTCTATGTCGAGAGTTGGGCTATGGCGAAGTAAATATTCGTATGGAGGATGTTGCTATGCGTCTGGAAGTTAAGGAGGGTATAAACTCTTCGACAATCATCAACGACACCTATAATTCCGATATCAACTCTTTGGCGTTGGCGCTCGATACATTGCAGAGTGTGGCACTGGGAGCACAGACGACAGCCATAGTGTCGGATATCGAGCAGAGCGGAATGCAGGATAAGGAGTTGTATGAACGTGTTGCCGCATTGGTTGATAGAGCCAACGTTGATATGTTGATAGGCGTCGGCGAGCGTATAAAGCAATACGCTTCGATGTTTAAGTGCAGAACGCGATTCTATGCCTCAACTGAGGAGTTGGAGCAGGGATTGTCGTATGATGATATTGCAGGTCGTACGATATTGTTGAAGGGTAACCGCCGTTCCCGTTTCGAACGCGTGTGTCATCAGTTGGAGCGCCGAAGCCATACTACGGTTCTGGAGGTCAATCTCGATGCAATGACGCATAATGTCGGATACTTTAGAAAATTCTTGCCGATGAATCATCGTCTGGTGGCTATGGTCAAGGCATTGAGTTATGGCGCGGGAGATGTTGAGGTAGCGCAGTTGATGCAGCGTTTGGGGATGGATTATCTGGCCGTTGCATTCGCCGATGAGGGTATTGTTCTGCGTCGAAAAGGTATTACAATGCCGATAGTCGTGTTGAACGCCGATGCAGGCAGTTTCGATAAGATGGTGGCTAATGATTTGCAGCCCGAAATATATAGTTTCCACTCGTTGCGCGATTTTAGAGCCTGCGTAGAGCGATATGGAGCGCATAATTACCCGATACACATTAAGTTGGATACGGGAATGCACCGCTTGGGATTTGTAGAGCCGGAGTTGGATGCATTGATTGAACAATTAATGGCGGATAAGGTTGTTAAGGTGGCATCGGTGTTTGCGCATTTATCTTGTGCGGATGATGAATCGAAAGACGATTTTACTCGTGAGCAGATAAGTGTATTCGATAGAATGAGTCGTCGTTTGGTGGAGGCTCTGCCGTATAAAGTATTGCGCCATACAGCCAATTCTGCTGCTATTGAACGATTCCCCGAGGCGCAGTTTGATATGTGTCGTTTGGGCTTGGGACTTTATGGATATGGTTATAAGCACAACGATGAGTTGCAGCCTGTATCTACACTTAAAACCCGCATCGTGCAACTGCGCGAGCGTAAGGCCGGTGAGGCAATAGGTTATGGGCAGGTAGGTGTGTTGGAGCGTGACAGTAAGATAGCGACTATACCGATTGGTTATGCCGATGGTTTGGACCGTCATCTGGGTAGTGGCCGCTGGTCGATGTTGGTCGGAGGCGGTAAGGCGCATACGGTAGGTCGTATATGTATGGATAGTTGTATGATAGACGTGACCGATATCGAGAGTGTCAAAGAGGGTGATGAGGTTGTAATATTCTCACCTATAGCAGGTAATACACCCGAAGATATGGCAGAAGTATTGGGTACAATCTCCTATGAGATAATTACTTCTGTATCGGCACGTGTAAAACGTATATATGTCAGAGAGTAATGGCAGAGAAGGGAGTATTATATATGATACCGTGTCCGATATCGGACATCTCGGCAATGGAGGATGTGTTGCCGCAGGGAAATAAGCGGGTGATTGATTCGCTCGATTATTTTATTGTGGAAAATGTGCGTTCGGCACGACGATTCCTCTCTAAAGCAAAGATTGCTCGTCGTATTGATGATTTGGAGTTTGTGGAACTTAATGAGCATACTATTGCAGGTCAGGCTGTTGAGGTTATGATAAAGCCTATTGAGCAGGGCCGTTCGGCTGGTGTGATATCGGAGGCAGGTGTGCCGGGTGTGGCCGACCCCGGAGCATTGGTTGTTGAGGCTGCTCATCGTCGAGGTATTAAAGTCGTTCCGCTTGTTGGCCCATCATCCATATTGTTGGCGTTGATGGCTTCGGGCCTTAACGGGCAGTCGTTTGCCTTTAACGGATATCTTCCTGTAAAGCCTCCCGAAAGAGCGAAGGCCCTTAAGGCGTTGGAACGTAAGGCTATGGTGGAGCATCAATCGCAAATATTTATCGAGGCTCCGTATCGAAATGTTAAGTTGGCAGAGCAGATATTGGCCGTATGTGGCGCAGAGTGCCGTTTGACGGTGGCTTGCGATATAACATCTCCGAGTGAGGTGATTCTCACCCTCAAGGTGGCAGAGTGGCGTCGTCGTGGCTTGCCCGATATTGCCAAACGTCCGACCATATTTATAATAGGGTAGATTGGGCATATAATTTGCTCAAAGTATAGTAGAATATAATAAAAATGATAAAGATATGACTAAGGAAAAAGTTGCTAATCAGGAGGTTGAAGAACAGAATGGCCTTCACGATGGCGAGGGTAATCCCTCGTGCGAGGCCGAGCAGTGTGCCAATATGGCAGAAGAGAATGCGGCTGCTGACACAATGGCAGACGAGAACGAAGAGCCTGCGGCAGAAGAGGGTTTTCAAGAACCGTCACCCGAAGAGGTTATAGCCGTATGGCGTGATAAGTATATGCGTTTGCAGGCTGAGTTTGATAATTATCGTAAACGTACATTGCGTGAGAAGATGGACCTCGTGGCCAGCGGAGGAGCCGATGTGTTGAAGAGTATGTTATCGGTTTTGGATGATATGCATCGTGCCGTTGCGGCCTCTGAGAAGAGTGAAGATATAGCCGCTTTGCGAGAGGGTGAGAAACTTGTTCTCCAGAAGTTTGAGGAGGCTCTCAAGCAGAAGAATGTAGTGGAGATTCAGGCTGTAGATGAGGAGTTTAATGCCGATTATCACGAGGCTGTAGCCCGTTTTGCAGCAGGTGAAGATAAGAAGGGTAAGGTAATTGATGTCGTACAGAGAGGATATATGTTGGGCGACAAGGTGTTGCGTTACGCAAAGGTTGTTGTGGGCGAATAATTATTTGCTCTGTATCGAATGATATAAAGGATTAGGATAGTACAGAAAGATGGCAGAAAAGAGAGATTATTATGAGGTGTTGGGTGTCGAACGCAATGCCAATGCCGATGAGATAAAGAAGGCCTATCGTAAGGCTGCAATTAAGTATCACCCCGATAAGAATCCGGGTGACGCTGAGGCTGAAGAGAAGTTTAAGGAGGCTGCTGAGGCTTACGACGTATTGTCGAATGAGGAGAAACGTGCCCGTTACGACCAGTTTGGCCACGCAGGTATGAGTGGTGCCGCGGGTGGAGGCTTTGGAGGCTTTGGCGGAGGCTTCTCTATGGAGGATATCTTCTCGCAGTTTGGTGATATATTTGGCGGTCATTTTGGTGGTTTCTCGTCACGTGGAGGCGGTGGCCGTAGAGTAAATCGCGGTAGCGATATTCGTGTGAAGGTGAAACTCACATTGCAGGAGATTGCCAACGGTACGACCAAAAAATTGAAGATTAACAAGACCATCGCGTGCGATAAATGTGGTGGTACAGGCGCAAAGGACTCTTCGTCGTATGCAACCTGCTCGACTTGTAATGGCTCTGGATATGTTACGCGTGTAGAAAATTCATTCTTTGGACGTATCCAGACGCAGGGCGTATGTCCCACTTGTAGCGGTACGGGTAAGGTAATCACCGCTAAGTGTGATAAGTGTTCTGGCGAAGGCGTTGTTCGAGGTGATGAAGTTGTGGAGATTAAGATACCCGCAGGTGTTGGTGAGGGTATGGCTGTAACGGTTTCGGGTAAGGGTAATGCTGCACGTCAGGGTGGCGTGAATGGCGACTTGCTTGTGATGATTGAAGAGGAACGTAATCCCGAACTTGTACGCGACGGTAACGATTTGATTCATAATCTTAATTTGCCTGTGACAACCTGTCTGCTTGGTGGCGAGGTCGAGGTGCCGACAATTGATGGCCGTGTAAAGATAAAGATTGCTCCGGGTACTCACGCGGGTAAGGTGTTGCGCCTGCGAGGTAAAGGTCTGCCCGATGTGAACGGATATGGTCGTGGCGATATAATGATAGTTGTCGACATAACTATCCCCGACGCACTCAATAGCGAGGAGCGCAAGTTGGTAGAGAAGTTGGCCGAGCAACCTCATTTCAAAAAGGCCGAGAGTGTTGATAAGCAGAATATATTCGAGCGAATGAGAAGTTTTTTTAGATAGGTAACTTTCATCAGCGAAATAAGTAGTTGCAAAATAATAAAATAATCTAAGGATATGGGAATATTTACGCCATATAAGCGTCACGCTAACAAGTTTAATTACACACCGCGCTATTATGACCCCGATAAGGAGGAGCGCGAGCGTCGTCGTCAAGAGTTGCGCGGCGAGCGTTTGGATGATAGCGGAGAGTACACTCCTGGAAAATACATACAAGCCAAACGAGATGCCCGTTTGTCGCGTGCAGCAGAGCAAACAAGCGGTAATGGTAATCGTATGCGTATGTGGGCTTTGGGTGTAGGTGTGATGCTGTTGTTCCTGTTTATCTATATCCTTATTCCGCGTATAGCATCAATTGTTGATATGGCTACAACCGATAATTCAGCCCAATCAACACAAGAGGTGCGTGAGGTTGAGGAGTTTGACCCCTATGCACCCATTATTATCGTTCCGAATGATTACCAGGAGGGCGATGAGATAGAGATAATCGAGTAGTAGAATAATTTGCAGACCTATTAATCCAACCCCATAAAATAATGGAGAATAAAATCAGACTTCTTCCAGAGATTGTAGCCAACCAGATTGCCGCCGGTGAAGTGGTGGAGAGTCCGTCGTCTGTCGTTAAGGAGATGATGGAGAATGCTATTGATGCAGGGGCTAAGTCTGTGGTTGTTAATTTCCGAAATGCGGGATTGGAGTTGTTGCAGATTGTGGACGACGGTTGCGGAATGTCGCCTATGGATGCGCGTATGGCTTTCGATAGGCACGCAACGAGTAAGATTAAGAGTTTCGAGGATATCTATCGTTTGAGTACATTCGGTTTTCGCGGTGAGGCGTTGGCTTCGATTGCCGCAGTGGCCCAAGTGGAGTTAAGAACGCGTCAGGCCAATGACGAGGTGGGTACGGTGACGATTGTAAATGGTGGTGAGTTTATATCGCAGAATCCGACGATGTGTCCCGTTGGCTCGCAGTTTTTGGTTCGTAACCTCTTTTATACTGCGCCGGCCCGCCGAAAGTTTAGTAGCGATAAGGCTAAGATAGTAACAAATATCAAAAGAGAGTTTCGCCGCGTGGCGTTGTGCAACCCGCAGGTGAGGTGCGAGTTGATGTCGAATGATATGCCAATAATAACCCTGCCGTCAGGAACTCTTCTTGAGAGAATCATTGATGTGGTTGGCCGTCATATAAAGAGTAATCTGTTGGAGGTGGCAGTCGATACATCAATTGTTAAGGTTACGGGTTATGTGGGCCGTCCTGCTGCTGCCAAGAAACTAAACAGCGAGCAATATCTGTTCGTTAATGGGCGTTATTTCCATTCACCACAGATATATCGCTCGATAATGCGCGCTTACGAAAAACTTATTCCCGAAAAGTGTACTCCTTCATTTTTCCTATATTTGACGGTGGATGCCGAGAGAGTCGATGTCAATGTGTCGCCACATAAAACTGAGGTGCGTTTTGCCGATGCCGAAGATGTAAACCAGATTATTCACGCTGCCGTGCGCAGTACATTGGCCAAGAGTGGTAATGTGGCACAGATTGATTTTGACAATCAGGTGTCTATCGATATTCCCGTTTTGGGGGCAGGCGCTTCGACTGTATATTCTGAGCCGCGTTCGGTGACAAATCAGGAGTATAATCCTTTTAGAGAGGATTATGCCTCAGAGCCATCGGCAGATTTTGACGAGAATGCCATTGTGGACGATGTGCCGTTGGAGGATATTGCAATGGCATCGCCTTCAGTGGGAGTGAAACCTATGCGAGAAGTGGTTTCATCAATAGGCCGTAATTGGTCTGGGCAGAGTGCAGGAGGAGATGTGAATGATATTCCGCGTTTGCGTGATGTGGCGTGGGCCGATATGCCATCGGCTGCCGAATTTGGATTGGATGTACCTCCGCAGCCTATTGTCAGCGAAGTGGGGTATCGTGATGTTGCATCTTGCTTTACGGGAATGTTACCCGAAGAGGAGGAGAGTAGTCTGGAATTTGTTGAAGAACAATCTACCGTACAGCAAGTATTACCACATCAGATGTCGATGTCGTTTGAGGATGTGATGATTGCGGGTAATGGATATGCTATTGCCACGTCGCAAGGTCGTTTGATGATTGTGGATTTGCGTAGAGCCAAAGAGAGAGTGTTGTATGATGGTTACATTAGTTCAATGTGGCGAGGCGGTTGTGCATCACAAAAATTGCTGTTCCCTGAGGCTTTGACATTGTCGGAGGACGACTATCAACTTTTGGAGGAACATTTGGTTGAGTTCGCAGCACTTGGCTTTGATATCGAGTTGTTGGGAGAGGGACGTGTGGAGTTGCGAGGAGTTCCCTCATCAAGCGTAGGTGACGAATCGGATAGATTGTTGTATGATTTATTGCAAGAGGTGTCGCAGGCTGGCAGCGCAGTAGATAAAATGCGCGAAGATATGGTACGTGTAATGGCTGTTCGTGGCAGTCGGGCTATGGGCCGAAGTGTATTACGAGAGGACGCAGAATATTTGTTGCGACAGTTGAGCGAATGTGAGAATTATACCTTTACGCCATCGGGTAAAGTGATTATGAGCGAGATGACGTTACAAGAGTTAAAAAATAAGTTGAGTTAAATAGATAATAGATATAAATTATGATATTTCAAGAGAGGCCTTCAACTCCCCCCATTGTCAAGAATCTGATAATCGCAAACTGCGTAGCATTGTTGGCAACAACTCTTTTGCCGTTTGGGGATGCTATAATCGAGCGATTTGCGCTGTTTAATGCGGCAGGCCCGTTGTTCCATAGTTATCAGGTCTTTACGTATATGTTCCTGCACGGAGGGGTATCGCACCTGTTCTTTAATATGTTTGCTTTGTGGATGTTTGGTCGTACGTTGGAGTATGAATTGGGCTCGCAAAGATTTTTTACATATTATATGGTGTGTGGTGTCGGCGCTGCGTTGATACAGTTGGGTGTGAGTTATGCCGAGTATGTGCATCTGGCAGAGTCTGCGGGTATGTATGCGGCAACACGACTGTTGGCAATACCTACAGTAGGTGCATCAGGCGCAGTATTCGGTTTGTTGTTGGCTTTTGGTGTATTGCATCCCAATAATAGAATAATGTTGATATTCCCGCCCGTAGTGCTTAAAGCGAAATGGTTTGTATTGATTTACGGACTGCTTGAGTTGTTGTTCGGAGTGTCGGGCTATCAGGCAGGTGTAGCACATTTTGCTCATCTTGGTGGTATGATATGGGGCTTTGGTTTGCTATATTGGTGGCGAAAGAAGCGAAAGATATATTTTTAGATGCTTGCTTTTTGATTCTTATTTGAAGGAAATTGTGCTTTAGGTAAAATATGGCAGATTATTATAAAACGACATACGGCTCGGAGAATGGACGCAAACGAGGTCGCTCGGCGTTAGGAGCATTGCTTGATATGGTGATGTCGGTGGTGACGCTGGGGGTTATTGTGCTCTTTCTGATGACTATAATCGTGCCTACGGTTCATCCTGAACGCTCCCAAGAACTATCAACGTTGGGTTTGGTGGCTCCGTTCACCTATACAGCAGTGCTTGTGCTGATGCTATATTGGATTGCTCGTTGGAGGCCTTTGATGTCGGCAGTGATGATATTGATGACCATAATCGGCCTGTTTAGCGTGTCGTCATTCTACAAAATAGAGTTGCGTCGTAGTTATGGTGAGCCAGCGGCAGAGCGTGGCGAGATAAAGATTATGACCTATAATACGCGAAGTTTTATAGATGATAATGGGGTTAATAGATTGGATTCTGTTGTACAGATTATCCGTAGCATAAATCCTGATATTGTATGTTTTCAAGAGATGGGCTTTAGCGGATTGACTGATTCGTTGATGCAGGAGTTGAAGTTGCAACCTATTCCACACTCTCTGTCAAGAGCAAACTTGAGTCCTATGATTTATAGCCGCTATCCGATAATCAAGGCTCAGAGAATCGATACGATGAAAAATTTTGTGTGGGCCGATATCGCATTGCGAGATGATACGATTAGAATATTCAACAACCATCTTCATTCAACAGCAATTCGCAAGGAGGATGGAGTATATCTCGAAGAGCACCAATTCTTGGAGGATGAAACGCCCCAAACAGAGGTGTTGAGTATGATAGGTCGTTTAACCGAAAACAATATCGTGAGAGCCTCGCAGGTCGATACTTTGGCGAAGATGGTTGCTGCATCGCCTTACCCTGCAATTGTGTGTGGCGATTTTAACGATACCCCCGTATCTTATACCATACACAAAATGACGCGAGATTTGAGCGATGTGTTTAGAGAGGTTGGCAGAGGATTTTCGCATACTTATCGTGGTTTTTTCGATATGTTGCGTATCGATTATGTTATGTGCAGTAGCGAGTTTACACCTATCTCTTACGAAGTAATCGATTCGTGGGGGGTAGTGGAGAAAGTTGTTGGACGAGGCGAGAACCGAGATACGGTTTTGGTGCGTAAATATGGTAACAAAATGGCGCCTCCCTCAGAGTTGCAGGCGTTGCAGGCGGGTATAACGGTAGTGCGGGATACTGTGTCGGGAGAGATGTTACCTATATATAATAAGGTGGAGTATTCGGACCACTATCCCGTTGTTGTGAGATTGAAATTAAATAGAGTTAAAAAATAGATAGTTATGATTTTAGATTCATTGAAGAACAAGGAGCAGTATGTTGCTCTCCATCCTCGTTTTAAGCAGGTTTTTGACTATATAGACAATAATGATGTGGCCGCATTGGAGTGTGGACGTCACGACATCGACGGCGATAACATATTTGTCAATGTTCAGGAACTCGATTTGAAGGCCCGTAGTGAGGCTCGCTTGGAATTGCATCGTAAATATATTGATATCCAACTATTGCTGAAGGGCCCAGTTGAGGAGTTTGGATGGAGTGAAAAGAAGGATTGCCTGAAGGCGGAGGCTGAGTTTGACGAGCAGAAGGATGTGCAGTTCTTTACCGACGAGCCACAGTGCTTCTATTCTGTTGGTGAGGGACAGTTTTCTATACTCTTTCCCGAAGATGGTCACGCACCTATGCTCGGCGAAGGCCACGTCAAGAAATGTATATTTAAGATATTGTTATAGAGAATATTGCTCAATCAATATAATAAATATCCCCGACCTAAATTGTTAGGCTGGGGATATTTTATTTGGTAACATTACCCATTACTATAATGCCTTGAATGAGTTTTGCAATATACTATTTATTCGAAAATTTCTTTTTATTCCATAGGTGAACAACCATTCCGAAATTGATATCTGCCAGATTTATACGGAATTGCATTTTTGAGGCACTGCGAGAACCTGTCTCTATGCCTTCGCTATCATATTGTGTCGTATGAGTATATTTAACACCGCCCAATCCGATTGATACCGTAGCGCATACTGCGGGAAATACATAAATGGCGACACCGGGATTAAAACTCAAGTCTAATTTTATATTGTCACTCTTTGTGAATTTGGGCTCTTCGCCTGTGGTGTTAATAAAATCACTTGAGCCAAATTGCGCAGCGCCCTCAATCTCGGCAAAAACTCCAAATTGCCCTTTACTGTCTATCGCAAAATAAGAGCGGTGGAATGCAGAAACAGAGTAACTATTACTCAGAAATTGTATTCCCTCAAGGTTGAGAGATATGTCGTTCTTCTCTCCTAGATTTAGCCCCATACTTCCTAAATCACCATTCATATATTGATATCCAAGACGAAGTCCTATGGCGCGGTTGTCTCGATAGAAATAACCGAAGAATGGTTTAATCGTAGTTATAGCACCCTCTGCATTAATGTTGTCGAGGAATACCCAGAATTGCGAATCTTCGCTCGATAGTGTTCCGTACGAAGCGGTGAGTCCCATCATCCATTCTCCTTTGTAGCCGAATACCGAGCCTGAATTAATCTCGCGGTCAAGGCGTCGCATATTCTTTCCCTTGAACTTTAGTTCTTGGGCATAACTATACTCTAAATTAGCAGATATAAGTGCTATGGATAGTAGTAATATGTGAATTATTCGTTGTTTCATTGTCGCTTATTATAAGTAGAAGGATACGCCTAATCCGATTGATAGCAAATTAACTTTGAAATTCATATTGCTATGGCGTTGGTTACCAGTGCTAACCTGATTATGCACCTGCTTTACCTCGCTGAAGTTAATACCCATAACACCCACATTGACCTCGATGGCAACATCGTTGGTTGCGAATGCCATAAGACCAGGTGAAACGCCTAATGATATATTATATCCTTTTTCGTATGTTCCTCTAATTGGCTCGTCGGCTGCAAAGATGGCTTGAGAGCCTCCTGCACCAAGCGAAATTTCGTTAAATATCGCAAAGCGTTTGCTCTTGCCGAGTGGTATATACTGTCGCCATATAGCCGAAACGGTGTAAGAGTGTCTTACAGCTTTATAATTTTCGATAGCAATCTCGGTACCTGTTTCGTCGTCGCCAAACTTAAGACCCGCACCATCGATAGTCAGATTGTTGCGAGAGTATGTTCCTCGTACACCTAAAGCCATATTATCCTTTATGGCGTATGCTACCATTGGGCTTACGCGAAATGTATATCCCTCGGATTGGACTCCCTCGATGATGGCGATACTATAATTGTCGTTTAGATGATGCGAGTAGGATGTTGACAAGCCTGTTACCCACAAACCTTTAGGGACAAAGATATTCGAGGTGTTGGTGATACCTCTATGGCGTATTTTTTCTGCTATAGTCAGAGTGTCGGATACTTGTGCCACCTCTTGTTGAGCGTGACAGTCAAGTGCTAACATCGTCATTAAAACAGAGTATATGAATATTATAAATCTCATATTTCGGTTAAATAACTATAATGGATGATACAAATATAGGTAAAATGGCGATTCGCAAGATAAAAATTCAACGAAAATAGATATTTTCATAATGAATGGTCGAGTGCCAATAATTTCAGTGATACGCAGTTAATATTGACGGCGTGTTAATTCGTGATAAAATAAATGCGATTGGTTGAATTTATTTTTTGTACCGATAAAGAGTTAATATTTTTGTATGCTAATTATACACATTATAGAACGTGCGATTTAGAAATTATATATTATTATTCTCATTGTTAGCTTTATGGGCGTGTAATGCCGATAGTGATAACAATAGCATAAGGCCTTCCGCCTCGTGCAAAGTCTATATGCACGCATCTCAAGGTGTCGAGACCAGAGCCGATGAGCAGAATATACTCTTTATCGAGGATGAGGCGATTAATGTCGGTCAGACGGAGGGCGTAACACGTTCGCAGGTGGACGAAGTGGGTGATGGTGCAGAGAATAGCATTCAGCCTGTAAGATGGTCCGATGATGATAAGTTTTTAGCGTGGGCGGCTCCTGTTGGAACAGGGGGCGAGTCATCGACTAATTATGCAGATGGCTTTAATGCTGTGACATTCAGTTTAGACCATTATAATTCTACATTCTCGTCTGCTGATTTTGCGGCTACATTGTCTAAACCGATGGCAGTGCAAAATCAATTTGATTATTATGCCACATATCCGGTGCCGTCGTCAGTCTCTGGAACGCAGGTTAGTTTTAATATTCCTTCGGTGCAGAGTGGTGATTTCGATGGTGCCTGCGATATTATGCGCGCCTCGGTGCGAGGTAATGCTTTGGTAGAGCGTGCTCCCACTCAAGTTAGTACCCCCGTTTGGCCAGAGCCAATGTTGTCATTTGAGCATATTATGCACGTCTTGCGTATATATGTTCCTGCAAATCGAAACTTGATGGTTAATAATATTAGCCGTCTTGATATCACTTTCCCCGATAATGTAGTTGGCGGTACGGTCTCATTCGATGCGGCTCGTCCGGATGTTGCACCAACGTGGAGTGGGCAAACCAATAAGGTTACAATCCAGATGGATAGCAATCCGCTGAATGCCAATGGACGCTATGTATGGGTGTTTATAAAGCCGAGCGTAATGAGCGGAGAGGTGAAGTTTAGAGCCTACAATCTTCAGGGTGAGCCAAGCCAGATGATTTCAACAACGTTGTCAAATCATAATTTCCAGGCACAGCATATCACGCCTTTTACACTGACTATCCCAAAGGCGCTTGCTCCTGTGACGATTACGTTCACGTGTCCTGACGATACCTCTTATCCCAATTTCTTGGGCGAGGCTCCTAATGCTATGTATGTTAAAGAGTGGCCTGCAGGTATTGTTGCATTAGGAGAAAATGATAATGTCATCAAGACATTGGACGGAACATTCGTTGCGAAGTTTTATTATGAGGCGGGTGAACTGAATACCGAATTGCCAGGTAAAACTATGCGGGTTGGTTTTACATCGCAGAGTGCCGATGTGAGCCATAACGAGGTGACGATGACAATTCCTTCGACTCTATCTACGGGCGGAAATTACACATTGAATTTCGCGTTGCCATATCTATTCTATGAGGATTTCAAAGATGTGGGCGCGACTTCGAGTAACGATGAATATAAAACGAGTTCCACAGGTAATAAAGATGGAGTGTCTATTAATGGTTTGAATGGTTGGACAGGAGCGCGTGTAGGTTCGTCAGCTAATGTTTCAGTCCGATTAGCAGCGAGATATGAGTCTGTGCTTGGAGGTGCAACATATCCTTCGCGAATTGATTCTGCTCCACTATCAAGATTGCAGGTGGAATCAACAGTGGCAGTATTCTATAATTATGGAATGGATGCTCAATATGGAGGTATTGGAGGAAGTGTAAAAACGATGTATTGTTATACGGGCTATGTAACTTCTAATGATGTATTTGGTGGTGGTGATGGTGATGGAACATTCACTGATGAGTATGAGATGAAGGAGCAGGGTGCGTCTTATACATCAATGCCATATAGCCGAATAGCGGTATTAAATAATATTCCTGCATCTGTTACTCGAATAACGTGGCGTACTAAAACCGAGAAACCAGGCGGTGCATCAAACTGCACGTGTTGGTTATATATCGACAATGTCAAAGTTTCTATAGGAACATCGACTAAACATACAAATCTTAATTATAGAACATTCTTCCCGAATCATCAGAATTAAAAAAAATAAATAAATTAAAACCAATATAAAAAATGAAAACACTATTGAAACACATCGCTTTTGCTATGGTGGCCTTTACGATGATGGTTGCTTGTAGCATCAATGATGAGGGCTCAAAACCCAAAATGGGCGAGGGCCAGATTGAGTTCACTTGCTCGGTTGATGCCGATATTGACGATGTTACAACTCGTGCGACATCGGGATACAAGTTGCCCGCGGAGTTGATACCGCAGAACTTGAATACAGCCTTGCAGGTTAAGATTACAGGCGAGTATGATGACCCTAAAACTAAGGATGTTGTGGATATGCAACAATACACGGGAAGTTGGTCAACACTCCAAGCCTATAATGAGGGTGATGTAAAGTTGAATCAAGGTGGGTATTCTGCCGAGTTGGAGAATAAACCGCAACGTGATGAGAATGGTAATGTGATTGAGGGCGAGGCAAATCCATATTTCAAAGGAGGTGCCTATGGTAATACGATAGAGGTTATTGCGGGTGTTACGACACAAGCAAATATAGCACTCTCTTTGGCAAACTGCTGTTTTACGTTGAATGTTACGGAGATGTTTATGAATTATTATTCTGATGTGACACTCACTATTCATTCAGAGTCTAAGTCGTGGACCTATAATCCGACTGCGCACGGTGAGGTCTCACCTTTGATTTTTGTTAATGCAGGTCAAAAGTTGAAGTTTAGCGGCTCGGCAACTAAGCAGAATGGTGTGGAGGTGGAATTTGCGGAAGCGGAGTTAAATACAACATTGCAGAAAGATACTCACTACAATATCATCGTGGACCACACAACTGCAGGTGGCAGTGGTATCACTATACAATTGGGTAATGACTATACCAACATCAATGAGGTGGAGATTGAGTTAAATACCCAAGATGGAGAGTAGTATAATAGCGAATAAAATAAAAAATATAGATATGAAGAGAGTAAAACATTATGTCGGATGCTTGCTACTGATGGTGGCGGCATTGTCGCTTGCCTCTTGTCACCTTGACGAGTTGAGAGGTGATGTAGAGTCGGGGCGAGATGATATGGAAGTTGGCTATTTGCAACTCAAGTCATTGGTGTTGAATGTCAATAACGAGGGCGTTGATTTAGATACTGACGCCAACGCTTCAACACGTGCCGATGAGGAAAATTCGGAATCAACAAATCGATTGTACGATGTGCCTAATCCTAATAATATTGCAGAAAATATTGATAATTATTGGATTGAGGTTTATGATGAGGTAGTTAAGTCTTTGGCAGATATCAATGGCGACGCAGAGGGCGTAGGATGTTATTATAAGGATTTTCCTGCAGAAGGCGTCGCTTTGGAGCCCGGTAGATATACAGTTTATGCATATAAGACTAAGGATAAAGGTAGTGATATAGAGGCAATGATTGCTGATGTGTCGGGCCAGCAACCTGCAGAGGGTAAGGTTTTGGCATATTATATGGGCTCTGCGCCTGCTACTATAACATCGGGCCAGCCAACGAGTGTAGAAGTTGTTTGTAAGTTGGCCAATATTATAACTACAGTGGAGTTGTCTGCGGATTTGATTCGCTGGTTCAAGAAAGATGCTAATGGTGCTACAATGTTGAGTACGCAGGTGGCAATTGCTGCAGCAAACGAGGCAGAGGCTCCAGAGGATGCTAAAACTAATCCTGAGAAATATGCATATACTTTCCCATACACATCAAATCACGGAGTCGTTGATAATGACGGTAAAGTTGTGGGAGGTGGCCCATTTGTATATTTCAAGGATGTGGCAGGCCCGTTGTCAACAAGCGGAAATAAACTTGTGCTTGATATGTCGGGTACCTTCTATACAGGTCTGGAGATTGATATAAATAACAATAATATCGATGAGTCGAAGTGGGCAGACGTATCAATGCATCGCGAAATAACAGATGTTAAGGCTGCTCAATGGCGTAGAATCTCAATCGATATTGACCGCAATAATGAGGGTAATGTTCAGTTTGTGGTAACTATTGAAAGTTATGTATATGATGCAACAATAGATGTTGATGTTGTGACGCTGTATGCTGCTCTCAATATTGAGGAAGAGGTTCCCGATGTGGGTGTTGAGAATCCCAATGCTCCATCTATTAGTATTAAGGATGTTGTTGCAGACGAAAATGGTGCTTTGCCTTATGCAATCAATGGCTCAATGTATGATGCCGATGCTGAGGGCTGGAACTCTTATTTGAAGGTAAATGTTGTGCCGCAAGAGGGTAGTACTGTTAAGGAGGTCTATGCAATATTTGCATCGGATAATGATAGTTTCTTGTCGGCTTTGCTTGATAAGGGCTTTGAGGATTATCGTATGAATATCTATTCTGATGCTACGGCTCTTGCTGATGGCGGAGATGCATCGGAATATGTCTCGGTTAAAGATGCCACAGATGGTGCTCCGGGTGAGAAACTTATTACGGTTAAGGCTACTGGTATGAGCGCATTGTATAAATATGCGGGAACTCATACGGTGAGCGTTTATACCGTTGATAGTGAAAATCGTAGCAAGCACACCGATATTATTATTACCGTAACGAAAGGTAGTGGAAGTGGTACACCTCCGACTATCGTATGGATGAAGGATGGCGAAAATGTTATTGATACGCGCCATACGTTGAATGCGGAAAATGCAGCAACATTTGAGTGTAAGATAGATATGGCATCAGAAACAGGCTTTACGAAGTTGGAAGTAGATATTATTAGTAGCGTTTTGACTGACGAGGAATTGCAAGGCGTAGGTCTTGGTAGTCATATCGACTTGATTAATCCGACAGAAGACCAGGTTGGTGCTTTGCAAAACTTAGGATTCTTGAAACAAGGTCAGACTTCGTGTCGAGGTGAATTGGAGGCATCATTTGATATCTCAGGATTTATGGGTATGTTGTATGGCATATTCCCCGCTTCGGATAATTGTGATTTCGAGATTACAGTAGGTGATGCTAACGGTGAGACGAAGAAAACGTTGATGTTGTATGTTGATACATCGTCTAGTGAAGGAGGTAATTAAAGATGAAGATGTATTATGAAACAGATATTTAAGTATATATTGGTCGCAAGTATGGCTGTATTGGCCTTCGCTTGCCAAAAGGAGATTAATCCTGCATTCGACGGTGTCGTTGATGAAACCGAAGGTTGTGTGAAGTTTAACATTGCAATGTCAAACTCTACCCGCGCAGGCGATACTATGCCCGAAGATATAATCGTGAGAGTATATCAGGTAGGAACAGGTGCAGATGGCGCGGATAAACTAATTCGTGTATATCAGGAGTATCCTATCGAAGATTTATATCTTATTGCAGGCAATTATAAAGCAACCGTAGAGGTTGGTGATAAGTTTGGCGATGGTTTTACGGCTTCATCTCTTCAGTCGGCTGAGGATGTGTTGAGCAAGTTGTATTATACGGGAGCACAGCCGTTTACTGTAACCGCAGGACAAACAACACCTGTTACAGTGAATTGTTTGGCCGAGAATGTAAAAGTGGATGTCGTTTTCGATGAGACTGCTGGCGATAATGCAAGAATCAGCGATGCCGAAATTGGAGTGGCATTAGGTGAACAAAGCCTGACGCCCGAGATTAACGATTCTTGCTATTTCCTAATCTCGGAGGATGAGGATGGTAATATCGCAGACAATACCGTTGCGTGGAGTTTCAAGGGTACGCATACTGCGAAAGATGGTACCGAGACGTCGATTGATAAGAGTGGCGAAGTAGAAGTGGAAAAGGGGAAGGCTTATAAACTTAAGTTTGTATTCTCAAAGGCTCCCGATGGTACTATCGTTCTTACGGTATTGGTTGAGCAGAAGGTTCAGGGCTATGATGATTTTATGTCATTCAAGCCTCAGCCGGAATTTGAGGCTCCGACAGGAGGCTTGACTACAGATGGTGGAGTTTTGACATATCAGGCAGGCCAACCGGTGTCTGTTACCGTTCAGTCAATCAATCCTCTTAAAACTATTTCAGTAAAGGTAGGTACAGGCGAGTATCAAGAAATATGGAATAACACCGACTCAGCAGTGTCTTCGGATAACTTCCGATTTACCGTTGAAGACGATGGTAAGAAGGTGAAGATTGATGTAAATGCAGAGTTCTTTGCTGGCATCAGTGGCGGTATGCAGAATGTTACATTCAAGGCTGAGGATACAAATGGTGGAGTTGGTGATAACAAGATTGAGTTCAAGAATCAAGGACTTGATATAACTGCGACAACGGCTGATTTGTGGCTTAATACAGCAACTTTTAATGCAGTTGTAACCGATGCATCACTCCCGAGTGTAAAGGTGCAATATCGTAGAAAAGGAACAACTGAGTGGGCTACCACTTCGGCAGGCTCTTTATCTTCTGGTAACATATATGCTGTAACGTCAAGTGCACAGTGGACCGAGGGTAAGAATGTGAATAACCATACAATATATACTCCTAATCCAGATAAGAGCATCTTTGCCAATAGCACTTATGAGTGTCAGTTGGTATTGAATGATGTGGCGTATGGCCCTATTGCAGAGTACACTACAACGGGTGGTCAGACTATCACTGATGCTACATTTGAGAATACCTCTCTCTCTTGTTGGGGCTCGTCTAATACTAATGCTCCATTCTGGGGAAGTGGTAACAATACTTATAAGAATGAGTTGTGTGTTCTCTCTTCTTATGCAGGCCAGCAGGGTAGTCATTGTGCAAAGTTGGAAACATCAGAAACTTTGGGAATGTTGGCCTCTGGAAACTTGTTTACGGGTACATTTGCAATGGATGGTTTTTCTGGAACAGTATCGTTTGGTGTAGACTATCCGTGGTCGGCACGTCCAACGGCTATCAAATTGAGGGTATGGCACAATCTTGGAAATGTGACAACAACAAAATATGCATCATTAATTAAAGAGGGAAGTCCCGACCAAGCATCTATATATTGTAGTGTCATTAATTGGGATACACAACATCAGGTGACATCAGGTGCATCAGAACCAACAGGTGTATGGTCGCCAGAAAATGGTATTAACTCTGTATCTGCTGGTGAGGTTATTGGTTATGGCGTTGCTTATCCGCAGGGCACAACCGAAGGCTCGCAGATGGTAGAGTTGGTAATTCCAATTCAATATTACGATAAGGTAACCAAGCCAAGCAAGAAATATAAATTGATTATCGCTGCGGCTACAAGCCGATATGGAGATTATATGAACGGATGTAATTCAAGCGTTATGTACGTTGATGATTTCCAGTGGGTTTATTAATCTTGTAAGTGAATGAGTCATTTGAAATACATAGTTTGTGCTATCGCAGTGGCTGTGGGATTGGTGGGTTGTATTAAAAATACAATCCCTTATCCTGTGGAGAAGTTGGAGATACTCTCATTTGAGGGTGAGGGCTTCACCGCATCAATAGACCCTGCTAAGCAGGAGGTCTTGCTGACGTTAGATGAGCAGACAGATATGACGGCTGTAAAGGTGACTCAGGTTGAGATTACGGATGGTGCTACGTCGTCAATTAATCTGACGGGAGAACTTAATCTGCAATCTCCTATAGAGGTCACACTCTCGCGCTATCAAGACTATGTGTGGACAATAAAGGCTCAGCAAACCATTGAACGCTATTTTACGGTGGCGGGTCAGGTCGGACAGACCGAATTCGATGTTAATAGCCGTACGGCAATCGCCTATGTTGGTGAGAGTACAGACTTGTCTAATGTGTCTGTCCTGACACTGAAGTTGGGACCTAAGGATGTTACGACAATGACTCCTTCGTTGGAGGAATTGACTGATTTTAGGTCGGTGCGATACGTCTATTTGCAGTACCCTGCTATTGGTGACCACATCGAGCGCTGGCAGTTGTATGTGCTGCATACCGATGTTAAAGCACAGATTACTCAAGCCGATGCGTGGGCTACCATAGCGTGGCTGTATGGCGCTGCTGAGGAGGGTAATCAGGTGGGATTCAGATATCGAAAAAGTGGCACTGAAGAGTGGGCGGATGCCCCTGCACCAACTATTGAGGGCGGTATGTTCAGGGTTAAAATTGAAGGGTTAACCCCGCAGACATCATACGATTTTGTGGCATACTCGAATGAGGATTTGTCGCCTGTTGTGACTTTGGTTACCGAATCGACAGCCGAGTTGGAGAATGGAGGCTTTGAGAATTGGTGTACAAAAAATAATATTGTATATCCGTATGCAGAGGGCCAGCCTCCATATTGGGGTACGGGTAATGTCGGGGCAAGTATTGTGGGCGCGACATTGACCGAAGGTGTTAGTGATGTGCGTCCCGGTTCGACAGGAACACTCTCTGCAAGGTTGTCATCAATGTTTGCAAGTGCTATGGGTATCGGAAAATTCGCTGCAGGTAACCTCTTTATTGGGTCGTATGTGAAGAATGATGGTACACACGGTATTGTGAATTTTGGAAGAAAGTTTAATCTGCGACCAACAGCGCTTAAGGGATGGTTGAAATATAATTGTGGTGTTGTAGACCGTATCACGTCACAACCCCCGGGAGTAACTATCAAAGAGGGTGATAACGACTGCGGAATGATATTTATAGCCTTGGGATGTTGGGACGCAGCCACATTCGGAGGAACAGATGATAGTCCCGTCGAGGTTGCTACGCGCCGAATCGAAGAGACTTTATTCGACCCGAATAATGATGCCGTGATTGCATATGGCGAGAAACCGTTGCCAAGCAGTATCAATGAATGGACGGAGTTTGAGATAGATTTGGAGTATAGAGCGACTAATCGTATCCCTACACACATAATTATAGTATGTTCTGCGTCTCGTTATGGTGATTACTTTACGGGTAGTACGTCGAGCGTGTTGTGGTTGGATGACTTCGAACTTAAGTACGATTAACGGTTGGTGTATTCTAATTTCGAAAATAAATCAGCCACCCTTTCTTTGGAGAGGGTGGCTTTTATATAAGAGGGTGGCTGTTGTTGTATATTAATAAAGTATAACTATTATGAGTTATATTGTCAATTGATTAATCTCTTTTTGTACATTGTCCAGAAAGCGTGCGGCGTGTGCGCCATCCATCTGTGTGTGGTGGTATTGAAATGATACGGTTAGCGTGGTTTTTATCAGTCCTCGTTTGTATTTACCCCAGATAAGGAAAGGATTGTTGAATATGCCACTATACATACCCACTGCTCCGTCAATATTATATTGTGCCAATGCCGATGTCCCGATAACCATACTCTCTTGCGAGAGGTCGTGGTCTATGCTACTGTTGGCTACTTGTCGTGTGAGTCGTAAATAATCGTGGTTAAATTGCGTTATATCGGTGCTGTAGGGAATGTCGCACGAACTTACCTCACCCTCGCGATTAGCGACGATTGTATTTACCGCAATTTGGTCATATTGCATTAATTTATCATCTACAGGCAATAAGTAAAACTCCTTTATGCTACTTGCAGCCTTGCCGATACAGTAGCACATCAACATATTGAATTTAACTCCATTGCGCCTGCTTATTCTCCTCAAGCGAGAAACGTTCAATGTTTTGAAAAATGTTACCATTGGCATTGGGGCTTTCATCCACATTTGAAAAGCGTATGCACGTGATGTCTCTTTGGGATTTATCTCTTTCATATTAGACTTAATATTATGATGTTGAATAGGTCGTTGGGAATATAATATAAAAGTAAAAGGCTTAACTTGTTGTAATTCAACTTGTTAAGCCTTGGTCGCTGCGGAGAGAGAGGCTCTAAAACCCATCATTCCACAAGATGCCACGAAGTACCAAAAACCCTTGTTTGCAAGCATTTCAACTTTGTTCGTGATATTGGAGAATACCACGAAATGCCAAAATGTTGCCACAAAATCGTGTACAAATTCGTGTACCTGATTTTTGGTGTATTGAATCGTGTACATCATAAATCATCAAACTTTGTCATTGCACGGGCTTTCAATTCATCGACAATCTTAACATAAGGTTTCATTGCAGAAAAATTTGAATGTCCCGTCCACTTCATTATCACTTCACTTGGAATCCCAAGTTGCAAGGCGGTAACAACAAATGTTCGCCGCCCGCAATGGGTTGTGAGCAATGCCCACTTTGGCAACACTTGTTCCATTCGCTTGTTTCCTTGAAAATAGACAATCCGTGTCGGTTCGTCAATGCCACACACTTGCCCAAGAACTTTCAAGGCTTCATTCATCTTCACGTTTGATATTACAGGCAACGCCAAATCACCCGGAAATGGAATTTCCTTGTATTTGTTAAGAATCGCTTGTGAATGCTTGTTCAATTCGATTCGCAACCCGTCATTCGTTTTCTTGGTTACAACCTCAATGAACCCGCCCTTGATGTCGGTTCGTTTCAACTTTGCAACGTCCGAATATCGAAGCCCGGTGAAGCACGAAAACAAGAACACGTCCCGGACACGTTCAAGCGATGCTTGTGTGGGCAAGAATTGGTGGTTTTCCAACGTCTTGATTTCGTCTTGGGTCAAATATATTATTTCTTTGGAATTGCCGTCAATGCCCTTGATTTTGGGCTTGAACGTGTTGTGTGAAGTTCCATTGTAATATCCTTTGTTTGCCGCCCAACGTAAGAACCAACGCACGAATGCAAGATGCTTTGCAATGGTGGTGTTCCGCATTTCCTTTTTATTCAGGAATTGGAAGTATTCTTGCATCTTGGAATCGTCTATTTGAGGGAAAGACAAGATGGGGTCAAAGTCTTTCAGGTGTCGCCGTATGGCTGCAAACTTTTCGTATGTCGATGCCGTCCATTGGTTTTGCTTTCCCATCGTTTCGGTGAAGATGTCGAACACCCGAAACAAATTATCGTGTTCGTCTGCAAGACTTGCATTTGTCGGGGTCTTTCGCCCCACCATATCGTTGAACAAGTCCTTGACTTCACCGGGCGTTGGAATGCGTTTTTCCAACAGTTCAAACCGGGCAAAAATTTCGTTCATTACCGATTTCCATTCGTCAATGGTTCGGTTTATATCGGTGGCATATTCACAGGACGGCAAGGCACATTGGTTTTCCATATCCCAATCGGCGGTGTCTATATTATGCCCGGTTGGGAAATCAATTGGTGTTTGTCCACGCAAGGTTACACGCATACGGATTGCAAGGTTTTTGGAATCACCTTTGCCCCTTTTGTGCAACAAGAATTTTACGCCCCTTTGAATGTGCATTATTTTTCGTTTTTAAGCATTTTACCACGTCCAAGCAACAACCATTCAGCCGACACGCCAAAGTCCGTGCAGATGCCCGCCAACGCATCAATATCAATCATTTTATATGTCATTTCGTCAAGCGGCTTTTCCAAGTCGTTCTTTATGCGTGAATACTTGGTTCGGTTCAGCTTGTGAGATTCGCAAAAGCCTTTCAAGCCATTAACCGCCCCCAATGATATTGCCATTTCCAAGGCTTCAAAGAATCGGCGTTGGATTGACAAGGCTTGTGGATTTATGCTTTTCTTCATTGTTGCGATGTTTTGCGTTCAACCTTGATTATCTTTGATTGGTTCGGGGTTCGCCCGGTGATGTCAAAAGTGGCTTTGTTGTCGCTTTCAAAAGAAACATTGATTTCCAAATTCCACCCTTTCGATTCCTCACAATGCAAGCGGTTGTTGTCGGGGTCGAAAAAGTATGTTCCCGTGCGCACAGTTCCGTCGTTGCTATGGGTGTACGTTTGTCCTTTGGTAAATTCAAAGTATTCATCAATCATTGATGGCACGAAATATCCCCCACTTGTGTAATATGATGTTGTTTCCCACTTTCCAACAATACGTGTGTATGTGAAATCGTCTTGTGGTTCATCTTCACCATCTTTGGAACACGCGCACGCACATACGCACGCACACATCAATAATATATTGCGAATCACCCTTTCCATTGTTCCATCTTCTTTCGATATTCGACAACCATTGCATCGAATTGGGCTTTATCCACCTTGCACGTTGCTTCACCATTCAGGTTTGCCAATTCGAGTGCATCAAAGATTTCTTGTGGCATTACCGAGTAATAAGACGGGTTGCCGTAATAGTCATTGACCTTGATTTCAACCATTGTTATTCCCTTTCGTTAAGTTCCCGATTATTTCCAACAGCTTGTCGATGTGTTCTTGGGCTTTCACCAATGATGCTTCTTTCATTGATAGAATTTCCAACAACTTGTCCATATCGGCGGGGTTTATCGTTACGTTGTTGCCGTTGATGTTGTTTCCATTCACGTTTGTTTGTTCACCGCCCCCGGCATATCGTTGTGGTTTCAACACCAAATCACGCAAAATTGCGTGTTTTGACTTTGGAATTGTTGAACCTGATTCCCAATTTTGGACGGTTCGGGGGTGAACACCCACCATTTCGGCAAGTTGTTCTTGGGATATTCCCAACTTTTCACGAATTTTTTTAATATCCAAATCGTTCATATTCAATCAATTATATTTTGATGTGAAAATTTACACGCAAAATTGTGTGAAAAAGTTTGGTAAAACACGCAATATGCCGTATCTTTGCACTTGTAAAGTTTGACAATGCAAAATTAAAGCAAAGACAAACATTTGCAAATAGCAAAATTACGTCATTTTAGTGGAAACGCCAAAAAACGACACGAAAAATTGCACATTTTTAATTCATAAAGATATGAGTAAAGAACTATTTTCATTTAACAAGGGGTGGTCGCAAGTTAAGAACGGCGACATTCCCGAATGCCGTAAAAAACTGATGGCGGCATTGAACATCAAGACAAGGGCGGCTTTTCTTAACCGCTTGAAAGGTGATGTCGAACCGAAAGTTTCGGAAGTTAAGGCAATCGAAGATGTGTTTGCCGAATATGGTGTTACCGATGTTTGGGGTGCGGCATAATGGACGAAGCAAAAAACCTTACCAAACGCGAATCCGAAATTGCTGAATTATTCGCTTGGGGCGCAAGCAAGAAAGACATTGCAAATCGCCTTTTCATTTCGGAACGGACTGTTGAGAATCACACCCGGAACATATATGAAAAAACGGGGTGTTCCAAGGTCAATGAATTATCCGCGTGGTGGTTTTGCACAACATTCCACATTTCCTTTGACTTGTCGCCATTCAAACGTAACGCAATCACGGTGGTAATGCTTTTATTGATGATTCCGCAAATGATTGACTTTGACAATGTGGCAGTCAGGACACGCACCAACACTTGCCGAATTGTGCGGTCGGTTCGCACAAGAAGAAAATCCGAGAACGACAATGCAACGGTCGATTTCGTAATGTAGAACTTTAACAATTAAAAATTTCGCAACAATGAAAAAGAGTGAACTAATGAAACAAGTAAGAATGTCCATCGTGGGCATATTGGGGTGCATTGCATTGATATTGATGTGTGGCGAACCCATCGAAGAAGAAACGTGGTTTCGTGTATTCTTCATAACAAAGGGGCTTGCATTCCTGATTGGTTATATCACATACGTTCTTTGTGTTCGTTGGGAATCCAAGGGTTTATTGCCCGAAATGGACGAAGAAGTTTAATTGCCAATGATAAGAATTGACCCAAATACAAGGATTATTGACCTTACGGTTGGCGAACTGATGGAGTTGTTGGAAACAATCAAGACAACGCCACAGGAAGCACCAACAAAGCCCGAAAAAAGGTTGGTTTATGGCATTGCCGGGATTGCTCAACTATTCAATTGTAGTATGACAACGGCAAACCGCATCAAGGCAAGCGGACGAATCAACCGGGCGATAATGCAGAACGGGCGAACCATCGTGGTTGATGCCGACCTTGCTTTGGAACTTTATAATAATAACAAATAATATCGCAACAATGAAACAAGTAATTTTGAAATCCATTACCCTTTGCAATTTCAAGGGTGAAAAGGAACGGACAACCAATTTCAATGCCGATGTTACGACAATTACAGGCGGCAACGGAATGGGAAAATCAAGACATTTCGATGCTTTCATTTGGCTTCTTTTCGGTAAGGACACCCAAGACCGAAAAGATTATGAGGTGAAAACACGTGTCAATGGTGAAGAATTGCACAATGTAGAATGCAGTGTGTCGGGCGTGATTGTCGTTGATGGCGAAGAAATCACCTTGAAACGTGCATTCGTTGAAGATTGGGTGAAGCCACGTGGACAAGTGGAAAGAGTGTTCAAGGGCAACCACACCGAATGTTGGTGGAACGAAACCCCGGTGAATGTTGGTGAGTACACCAAGCGAATTGAAGCAATCATTGATTCTTCATTGTTCAAGATGATTACCAACCCGGCATTCTTTGTCAATATGAATTGGAAGTTGCAACGTGAACAACTGTTTCAGCTTGCCGGAACAATCACCGATGCCGAAATTGCTTCACAAAAGCCCGAATTTGCCGCCTTGCTTGACAAGGTAAGTGGCAAATCGCTTGCGGACTTCAAAGCCGAATTGTCGGCAAGAAAGAAGCGATTGAAAGATGAATTGGCACAAATCCAACCAAGGATTGACCAAACCCACAAGATGAAGCCCGAAAATGAAGATTTCCACGCAATCGAAATTGAAATTGAAACCATCGACAAAGAGATTGCGGAAATCGACAAGGCGATTGCCGATGTAACCGCCGCAATCCGTCGTCAGTACGAAGCGGAACAAAGCAAGCAAAGCAAGGTAAACGCCTTGAAGTCGGAATGCCAACAAATCGTGTTTGATGCCAAGACAAAGGCACAAGATGCAGCCTTTGAAGCCAACGCAAGCCGACGGGAACTTGAAAGCCAAATCAAGGACAAGGAACGTGCGATTGAGGGTGTACGCAAAGAAATCACCAATGGACAAGTTGAGATTGCAAGGATTCATCGTGAAATCGAGGGAATCAAGACCGAACAAGATAACTTGCGCAACGAATGGTTTGCCGAAAATGAAAAGGCATACAATGGCGAAACAACTTGCCCACATTGCGGTCAGGACTTACCCGAAGATATGGTTGCGAAAGCCCGTGAGGTTTTCACCAAGGCACAGGCGGACAAATGCGATGGCATAAGCACCAAGGGCAAGCAGCTTGGCGAAAAGGTGGCGACACTTGAAGCAAAGGTTGTTGAAATCAAACAGGACGTGGAGAATGCAACCAAGAACAAGGAAACATTGTGCGCGGAACTTGAAGCACTCAAAGCAAGGTTCTTGGAAATCCCGGTTGTCGATGCCGCCGCCGTTGTTCCTGAACTGATACCCGAATGGGCTGCAAAGCAAAAGGAAATTGCAGACCTTGAAGCCACCATTGTAACCGACAATTCAGGAGTGGACACAACCGAATTGCAGAACCAAAAGGCAGATTTGAACAAGAAACGTGGCGACTTGGTGGCACGTCTTGCAAAACGTGATACAATTGCACGTTGCGAAAGGGAAATTGCAGACCTTGAAGCCAAAGGAAAGACCCTTGCACAGCAAATCGCCGATGCAGAACGTGAAGAATACACCGTTGAGCAATTCACCAAAACAAAGGTCGAAGAATGCGAAAACCGCATCAATGCGATGTTCAAGTTCGTTTCGTTCCGCTTGTTTGATTACACCATTGAGGGCAACCCGGTTGAAACGTGCATTGCAACCGTTGGCGGTGTTCCTTATGGTTCAGCGAACACAGCAAGCAAGATGAATGCGGGTCTTGATATTATCAACACATTGTGCAAGTTCTATGGTGTTTGCGCCCCGATATTCATTGACAACCGCGAATCGGTCAATGAACTTGTGGAAACCGAAAGTCAAATTATTAACCTTGTCGTGAATCACGACAATTTCTTAACAATTCAATAATGCGAAAAATTAAAGATTCCACAATTAAAAAGTTCCTTTCAAGGAGTGTTCAAGGCGAAATTGCACCACAAGATATTCCACAACACTTTGTGGAATCTTGGAAACGAATAAAGCAATACGAACATTTCTTTGACAACAACCCGACAGGAATTAAAAGTATTGATGCAAAGAATCGTTCCATTTGTGATTCAATGCACAAGGTATTGAACAATGAATTAAGAGCCTATAAAATCAAAAGTGAAACCAAAATAAGTTTCGACACAAAGGATTTATTCGATTTTATTTGCTCACAAATGGTCAAGTTGGATAATGGCGAAATAAGCATTCAACAGGCACAAACACAAGCAAATTTGGCAAAGCAAGCCAATAACGCAATGGTTTGTGCATTGCGAAAAGCCGAAATGTTCTTAAAACACAATAATTAAATTTATCTATTATGAACGAAATGCAGAAAGCAAATGGCGGTGCAATGGTAGTTGCACAACCTCAAAACCAAGTCGGGTTCAACTTCTTTGACCCGGAACAATTCAACACAATGCAACGTGTGTGCAAGTTGTTCGCAAATTCGGAACTTGTGCCGGATATGTACAAAGTGAAGTACGAACAAATCCCGGTCGGAGCTGATGAAAACACCATCAACGCAATCAAGTTCAAGAACCAAATCGCCGAACACAAGGCGGTTGCCAACTGTATGATTGCAATTGAGATTGCAACCCGAATCGGGGCTTCACCTTTGATGGTTATGCAGAATATGACACCTATTTACGGCAAGCCGTCGTGGTCGTCAAAGTTCCTTATCGCAACCGTGAACACTTGCGGACGTTTTGAGCCATTGCAATTCAAGTTCACCGACAAGGGAATGTGTGGAATGGTTGATTATACCGATTACGTGTGGGATAGTGCTTCACGCACCAAGAAGCCCGTTGCAAAGCAATTTGACGGCAAAAAGGTGATGAACATTGAGTGTGTGGCATACACCACCAAGAAAGGTTCAACCGATGTTTTGGAAAGTTCCCCGGTATCAATCGAATTGGCAATTCAAGAGGGTTGGTACACCAAGAACGGTTCAAAGTGGCAGACGATGACAAAGCAAATGTTGATGTATCGTGCTGCATCATTTTGGACAAGTGCTTATGCGCCCGAACTTTCAATGGGTATGCGTACCGTCGAGGAGCAACAGGACATTTATGTGGACTATCAAGACGTAACGGCAACCGAGGTTGAAGCCGAAAAGAAAGAGAACGCCAACAAGGTTGCTATCGGTGCAGACCTTGCCGATGGTAAGGACACCACCGCGAAAACCGTTGTGGACACCGAAACGGGCGAAATCAAAGAGAGTGTAACCGAAACACCAACCGATGAACCGAAAGCGGCACAAAAGCCGAATCCGGGATTCTAAACAAGTAAATCCGAAAGGTTATGGAATTGAAAATTTTGGGTTCAAGTTCAAAGGGCAATTGTTACTTGCTTGACAATGGGAAAGAATGTTTGATGATTGAATGTGGCGTTGCGTTCAAGGACGTGCAAAAGGCGGTGAATTTCGACATTTCGCGCATTTGTGGTGTCATAATATCACACGAACACGGCGACCACGCCAAACACGTCAAAAAGTGCCTTGAATCACGCATTCCCGTGTATGCTTCACAAGGAACACTTGATGCACTTGGCATTTCCCCGACCCGTGATGTGCCGAACTTGGTTTGCCGAATGGGTGAATTGACAATTCAGCAGATAGGCAAATTCAGGGTTCAGCCATTCGCAACCCAACACGATGCCGCCGAACCTTTCGGGTTTCTTATCTATCACCCTGAATGTGGAATGGTCTTGTTTGCGACCGATACATATTACTTGCATTACACTTTTGATGGCTTGCACAACATCTTGATTGAATGCAATTATCGCCAAGACATATTGGATTCCAATGTTGAATCGGGTAAGATACACCCGGCAATGAGGACAAGAACAATGAAAAGCCATTGCAGCTTTGACACTTGCCGGGAAACATTGCTTGCCAACGACTTGTCGAAAGTGAACAACATTGTGTTGATTCATCTTTCGGACGGAAACGCCAATGCAAACGAGTTCAAGCAAGGAATCATTGAAGCCACAGGCAAGACCGTTCACGTTGCAGAAAAGGGAATGACAATCAAGAATTTTAATGTATCACCATTTTAAGTTTTACAATAATGAAAAAGTTTGTATTGATTCAAAACGGAAAAGAAAAACCCGTTGGAAAGTATGCGACCAAGGCGGAAGCCGCCGACGTGATGGAACAAATAATAGACGACAACAACGATGATTTGGATTCGGACGATGAAAATTATTTGACCGCCTTTGATTTCCGCCTTGAAGAAGTCGAGGTTGAAGAAATCAACGAAATTGTGTTGTCGTTTGATGATGCCCGTGCATACCTGAATGGTAAGCCGAACAACGACTTCACCGTGTCGAAAAAGGTTTTGTCCGGCAATTGCGTTCAGCTTGCAGACGTTGCACGTTTGGTTCAGGACGTGAACCCAAATCACATCAAAGCACTTGTCGCCCTGAACGAGTTATTCACCATTGCAGAGGCTTGGAACAAGGCGGACAACTTTGTTCCTGATTTCAGCGATGCAAGCCAAACCAAGTATTTCCCTTGGTTTGTATATGACAAAGGGGTTGCGGGGTTCGTGTTTGCGTATACGACTAATACGGCGACGCGTGCGAATGCGCTTATCGGTTCTCGGCTTTGCTTCAAAACACGAAATCGAGCAATCCAATTCGGAAAACAGTTCGTGGACTTGTACAACCAAGTTTTCTTGCTCAATAAGTAAAAATGTATCACTATAAAACAAAATCGAGTTATGGAAAGAGAACTTGGACAGGAATACAAGAATCTTGCACAACGTGAAGCATTCTTGAAAGACAATTGCGATGCTTGCGAACAAAAAGGCTATATGAAGCCATATACCCCGGAAGAATTGCAAGGACACAAAGAGAAACTTGCCAATGTTTCGATTGAGATTGCCGAAATCGAAGCCGAAAAGAAACAAGTTGAAGCCGACTTCAAGGGACGTTTGAAACCCTTGAAAGAATCAAGGGCAATAATGGTTTCCAACATCAAGTCAAAAGCGGAATACGTGAACGAAGTGTGTTACCGCTTCACCGACCAAGAAACCAAGGAAACCGGGTATTACAACAAAGAGGGCATTTTGGTTGAGTGCCGCCCGGCAACGGCTGATGAACTACAACCAAATATCTTTTCGATGGTGAGAAAGACAGGAACAAACGATTAACTTTTAATTTTTGAAGAATATGCAGAACGAAAAAATGCAAATCAATCTTGCACCCGGAATGACAACCGCCGAAGTAATCTTGCGTGAGGGTGCAGCCGTGAAACAGCTTGAACCGAAAGCACCCGTAAAAACCGACCTGAAAGGCGTTATCGGTTGCGTGGTTGAGTACCTAACAAAGCGAATCAATGTTGGTCAGTTCGCCCAAAAGGATTGCCACATTCTTATCGACCGCGACAACGTGGAAATCACCTTGATAACCAACGAAGCGGACGAATACACACGTGGAAAGGTTGTCGGCAAATTGAGTTACAACCCGAAGTTCGTTGAGTTTGGAATCAACCGAAACAAAGTGTGGACACCAACCGAACTTGGCTTGTTTATCAAGATGAACCGTGCATTCTTTGCAGACCGCCAAACCAATATGGCGTTGGTTTCAACCCTGATGAACTTTACCGCCACCGTGAACAACAAGATTGAACGTGCAGTTGCCGAAAATGGCAATCGTACCGACAATTTCGCCCAAGTGGTCAATTCCAACTTGCCGGATTCGTTCACCATTCAAATGCCGATATTCAAGGGAATGCCCGCCGAAACAATCGAGGTCGAAACCTTTGCACAGGTGAACGGACGTGAAGTTGCATTCGTGCTTCTTTCACCGGGCGCACAAGCAACACTTGAAGATTTACGCGACAAGGTGATTGACGATGAAATTGCAAAAATCAAAGAGATTGCACCCGAAATCGCAATCATTGAAATTTAGTGTACAACGCCCCCGACTTGCCCTTTGGTGGGTCGGTGGGCTTAATTCTCGCAACAATGAAAGATACATTTTATTTTCAACACGATTATAACGCAAGGAACGACCCAAAGATTATCAAGTTGATGCGCGTTCACGGTCTTGCGGGTGTTGGTGCGTATTGGTGCATTGTTGAATACTTGTACCAAAATGGCGGCAAGCTGAAATTGGAAGAATGCGAAAGTATTGCATTTGCATTGCATACGGATTGCAATTGCATTGCAAGTGTTGTGCAAGACTTCGACTTGTTCCAAAATGATGGTGTGTGTTTTTGGTCGGAAAGCATCAATAAACGTGTAATTCGCCGTCAAGAGATAGCCGAAAGCCGTAAAAAAGCCGCCGAAGCACGTTGGAAAAATGCAAGTGCAATGCAAATGCAATGCAACGAAATTGACTTAAATAATAAAGATATAAATAATATATCTTGTCTTAAAAGACAAGAGAGTGAAACCGATGTTTCACCCAAGGTTGATTTTGAACGAATCATAAATTTATATCATTCAATTTGTCAATCATACCCGCGTATTATCAAGTTATCGAAAGCCCGAAAACAAAAGGTTGAAATCCGCTTTATGGACGAAATGAAAGGTGATTGGGCGATGCTTGAAACCGTATTCAGGAAAATGGAAGAATCAAAGTTCTTGCGTGGCGACAATCCGCGTGGTTGGAAAGCGACTTTCGATTGGCTTTTCACCAATGACAAGAATTGGTGCAAGGTTGCAGAGGGCAACTATGACAACCGCGTTGAGAGTGGAAAAAAGACAGTACCAACCGCAAAACCGAATGAAGAATGGCAATAGACATCAAAAAGGCTTTGGATATGGTCAAGGAACGTGGGTTGTTCCAAGGCATTTCCCGGTTCAAGTACAATGGTGAGGGTTACGACCTGAACGAATCGTTGCAGCTTGTCGAAGCCATCGGAAAACAACGAAACCCAAGATTTGTGATTGATGATGAAAACCGCTTCACGTATGAAAACATTGTCAAATGGTTGCATTGCGACCCGACAATGAAAGCGATTCACCCAACCACAAAACAAGAAGTTCCGGGGGATATGTACCGGGGAATATATATCGCCGGAAATACGGGTTCGGGCAAGTCTTGGTGCTTGGAAGTGATGTTGGCTTATGCCGATTTGTTCCACTTCAAAATCAAGTATGGCGGTGATGATGCGCGTATATGGTGGCGAATCGCAAGGGCTGATGAAATCGTGGCAAGGTTCGTTGAAACAACTTCGATTGACGAATACAAGAAAGCAAAACTTCTTTGCATTCAAGATTTCGGGGCGGAACAATTGGAAGCCGTCGCAATGGGCAACCGAATGAATGTCTTGCGAACCTTGCTTGAATACAGGGGCGACCGTTCCGACAGCCTTACAATGATAACATCGAACTATTCGTTGAAGAATCCAACCTTGACGGAAAGTTACGGTGAACGTGTAACAAGCCGATTGATGGAAATGTGCAATTACTTTGAAATCAAGGGCAAGGATAGACGAAAACTTTAATTAAAGCAATAAAATGTCGTGATTATTAACAATTTAACTTTATACTATTATGGCAAGCGACATAATGATACAACAAAACGTGGTCTATAAGACCGAAAAGGGAACGCCCGTAACGGATTCCCTGAAAGTTGCGGAAGTGTTCGGGAAACGACACGACAATGTGTTGAAGTCCATTCGCAACATTTGCCGTCCTCAAAATGTAGGAGAGCAAACCGAACAATCAAAATGGTTCTATGAATCAAGTTACATTGATGCCAACGGAGTGAAACGCCCGATGTTCATAATGAACCGCGATGGGTTTTCGTTGCTTGCAATGGGCTTGACCGGGGCAAAGGCAATGCAATTCAAGGTCGGATTCATTGAACAATTCAATGCAATGGAACGGGTGGTTCGTCAGGTGATGCAACCCACCACCCCGGCGATACCACAAACGTATGCCGAAGCATTGCGCCTTGCAGCTTCACAGGCTGAACAAATCGAGGAACAACAAAAGAAGATTCAAGCCGATGCACCCCGTGTTCTATTCTCGCAAGCGGTTGAAACGTCCGAAAAGTCGGTGTTGATTGGCGAACTTGCCAAGATTATATGCCAAAATGGTGTGGACACAGGCGAAAAACGCCTTTTCGCTTGGTTGCGTGAAAACGGTTACTTGTGCCAATTCGGTGAAAGATACAACCAACCAACCCAAAAAGCAATGCAATTGGGGTTATTTGAGATAAAGAAAACGTCAATACAGTTGCCAAATGGTGAAACCATCATTTCCAACACCACCAAGGTAACGGGGAAAGGGCAAGTGTATTTCGTGAATAAATTTCTTCATAACAATCAAAAGAGTTTACCAAAATGAAAATCTATGTATCGGGAAAAATAAGTGGGTTGCCTTATGCCGATGTGCAAGAACGGTTCGATGATGCCGAAGCATTATTGACCGAACTTGGCTTTGAGGTGGTGAACCCCTTAAAAAATGGTCTTGACAAAGACGTGGAGTGGGAAAAGCATTTGTGTAAGGACATCGAAATGCTGTTGGGTTGCGATGCAATCTATATGATGGACAATTGGGTTGATTCAACCGGGGCTTCAATCGAATATGACGTTGCAATGAGGACAGGAAAGGACGTGTGGTTTGAATCCAACGTGGTAAGAAACAACCTTGTCGTGATGAAGATTCAAAACGCAATTCACGAAGCAATGGGATTGAAGTTCAATGATTATATCACCAAGTCCCGGAAACGTGATGGATTCTTTGCAAGAATGATTTTCGTGTACCATTGCAGACAAAACAAAATGCGTCTTATCAAGATTGCGGAGTATGTGAAACGCGACCATTCGACAATGCTTCATCTTTTGAAGAAGTATCAAGATGATTTCAATTACAATCCGCAGTTCCGAGAAATAGCAACAAAAGTGAACAATATATTAAATAAAACAAGCGAATAATGCACAAATTTGATTACCGTTGGACGTTGAAAGAAGCCAACTTCACAAAAGACAAAGGAACGGTCTTTTCGTGCTTTTCTTGTGGGGGGGGGTCGTCAATGGGCTATAAATTAGCGGGTTACGATGTAATCGGTTGCAATGAGATAGACCACCGAATGATGTACACCTATTGTCAAAACAATAACCCCAAGTTCCCATTCCTTGAACCAATACAGACTTTCAAGGAAAGAACGGATTTGCCACCCGAATTGTTTAACCTTGACATCTTGGACGGTTCACCCCCTTGTTCCACCTTTTCAATGGCGGGAAGTCGTGAAGATGCTTGGGGAAAGATGAAACATTTTCGTGAGGGTCAGGCGGAACAAGTCTTGGACACATTATTTTTCGACTTCATCGACCTTGCAAAGAAGCTGCAACCAAAAGTTGTTGTTGCGGAAAACGTGAAAGGTTTGTTGCTTGGTGAAGCGAAAGACTATGTAAGGCGAATTTATGAGGGGTTCGATGATGCCGGGTATTATTGCCAACATTGGTTGCTTGATGCTCAAAATATGGGTGTACCACAAAGGCGTGAACGTGTTTTCTTTGTGTGCTTGCGGAAAGACCTTGCCGAACCGTTCTTGGAACGTGTGTCATTGTTTGAAGAAGCACCAAGAATGAAGATGGAGTTTAACGAAAAGCCAATCTTGTTTGGTGAGGTTGCCGACTTTTCAGGACGTGAAGCAAATTCAAAGGTGATTCGCACATTGTGGGAAAATAGAAAATACGGCGATACAAACCAAGGTGATGCAAACGAAAGATTGTATGGCAAAGGGTCAAATTTCAATCAAGCATACGTTTACACCGACAAGATTTGCCCAACATTGGCAAGTAAAGAAACGTGCTTGATTCACTTTGACCAACCAAGATTTCTTGGACAAAGCGAAGTTTGTTGCATTTCATCATTCCCGCAAGATTACAACTTTGGTGGTCAATCACCGCATTACGTTTGCGGAATGTCAGTTCCACCCGTTATGATGGCGCAAGTGGCGAATCAAATTTGGGAACAATGGTTATCAAAAATTTAGAAATAAATGTATCACTATAAAACAAAAGAACAATGAAATTAGTATTTTTCGACCTTGAAACAACAGGAGTGAACCCCGGCAAGAATGGCATTCATCAAATATCCGGGCAAATAGTGATTGACGGCGTTGTGAAAGAATCATTCGACTTTCACGTTCAGCCGAACCCCAAGGCAATAATCGAAGATGAAGCCTTGAAAGTGGCGGGCGTTACCCGTGAACAAGTGATGGCATACCCACCAATGCGTGAGGTGTACAACCAATTTGTCGGAATGCTTGCCAAGTACGTGAACAAGTACGACAAGAAAGACAAGTTCTTTTTGGTCGGTTACAACAATGCAGCTTTCGACAACCAATTTTTGCGTGGATTCTTCTTGCAGAATGGCGACAATTACTTTGGTTCGTGGTTTTGGTCGAACACCCTTGACGTGATGGTTCTTGCAACGGCATTCCTTGCGACCCGTCGCCCTGATATGGAAAACTTCAAGTTGTCCACCGTTGCAAAGACCCTTGGAATCGAGGTGAAAGATGATTCCTTGCACAATGCGATGTATGATATTGACTTGACGAAAGCAATTTTTGATATTGTAACCAATGGCAAGGGGTAAAACGACAACCAAGCCGTGCTTTTCCAATGGTACGGAGTTTATGGCGTGGCAAGACCGAAATTGTTGCCGTTGTGTCAAGGCGGTTTGGTTCAATGAAAAGAAAAACGATTTCCCGGCTTACCGATGTGCGGTGCAAGGGCAAATCGAGGGGCAAGCCGCCGGACTGTATGAGGTCAGCGAAAGAACCTATAATGCAACCCAACAAAATGATTGCCCATATATCAAGACGGAAAGAACGAAGCCAAGAAAGAAAAGCGATGGTTCACCGTCCTTGTTTTGAGAAAAACCGGGTATTTGTAGAACATAAATTTTTCAAGAAATGAACTTTAATGATTTAGCGAACAAAGCACATACCAACGCCGTGAATCACGGATTTTGGAAAGGTAGGTTGAGCAACGAACATTGTTTGATGCTTGTAATCACCGAGGTTGGCGAACTTGTCGAAGCAGACCGAAAGAAGCGACACGCCAAGATTGACCGATTTGTTGAAGATGGCAAAGAGTACCCCGAATTTATCGGTCGTTTTGAAGATTGGATAAAAGACACGGTGGAAGATGAATTTGCAGACATTGCCATTCGTCTTTTTGACCTTGCCGGGGCTTTGGGTGTTGATTTCGACAAGATGAACCCTTGCCGTTATCACCGAGCCTTTGACAAGTTCAACTTTGCCGAAAATGCGTTTGCCTTGTGCAAGGGGCTTGCCCGTGATGCGATAGGAATTGAAAAACGCATTCAATTTGGTGTTGAATATGTCAAGAAGTGGGCGGAATCACTCAACATTGACTTGGGTTGGCATATCGACAACAAAATGAAGTACAACGAAACCCGCCCGATTCTTCACGGAAAGGGTTATTAAACAAGCAAATGCAATGCACTTGCATAACAAATGTAATGCAATGAAACGTGTAAAAATCACCGAGGACAATTTTGTGTGGCACGTCTTGACGGAAGCGGAAGCAAAGCGGGCGTTGGGGCAAGTCGAGGTTTACGCACTTTATGACGATGATTCGGAAGCATTGGTGCAAAGCGAACAAGAAATTGAAGCCGTCATTCGCCGGGGTGCTTATGTCGGTATTGAAGTAGGATTTATTGATGATTCACAAAATTAAAGAATTATGTTACAGTTAGAAGTAATTGGAAATCTTGGCAATGATGCCGAAATTAAAGAGTTTGGCGGCAAGAAGTATGTTTCAATGAATGTCGCACATTCGGAAAAACGAAAAGATGGTGGCGAAACCACCGTTTGGGTGTCGGTTCTTTGGTATGGTGAGGGTGGCGCACTTATGCCGTATCTTAAAAAGGGAACAAAGGTGTTCTTACGTGGTCGCCTTGTTGCGAAAGCATACGTGGACAAGAACAACCAACCGCAATGTTCCGTGAATGTGTATGCCAACGAAGTAACCTTGTGTGGTGCAAAGACCGAGAACAACGCCAATGCACAGGCACAGCCGACCAATGTTGCACCGACAGCCGACCCAACACCGGGTGAAGATGATTTGCCATTTTAATTCGTGATGCCTTATGGATTACCGAGTGAGAAAAGAAACCGTTGTTGATTCAATGGAAGTGGTGATGGACGAACAAGCACAAGTGCAATACGTGCCAACATCATTCAAAGACCAATACGCGGTTCAGGTGAAAGGATTTTTGAGGTGGCACACCATCAAGACGTTTTCAAAGATTCGTTCCGCCGCCAAGTTCTTACGTTCATTAAAGCAAAAATTGACCGATGAAGTATGACAACATCATTGCCATTGACCCGGACAAGGAAAAATCGGGCGTGGCGTTCCTGAAACCAAAGACAAGGCAATTGGAAGTGTCGAACTTGACCTTTCCGATGTTGCTTGACTATTTGCAACACGCCAAAAAGGTTCAGGGCGAAACGATGGAATCCTTGATTGTGGTTGTGGAAGCCGGGTGGATTGTAAAAAAGTCCAATTTCCACGAAGCACAAGGACACAGGGCGGAAAAAATCGCAAATGACGTTGGGGCAAACCACGAAACCGGGCGAAAAATCATTGAAATGTGCAAGCATTATGGAATCGAGGTCGTGCAGCACCCGCCATTGGTGAAGTGTTGGAAAGGCAAAGACCGAAAGATTACCCACGAAGAATTAGTGTCGTTTACCGGGTTGATGGGTCGAACAAACCAAGATGCCCGCGATGCCGCCTTACTTGCTTGGACGTTTGCGAACCTACCTATAAGGGTGAAAGTTTGATAAGTTTTTCTTAACTTTTTTTGAAAAGGGGTGTTTCATAGTGATACACCCCCTTAACTTTGCGATGAAATCGCAAAATCGACAAAAAGTTATGAAACCAATTGATTTTTCGCAGTCCACAAAGGTATTGCAAAGACCGTCCACGATGGCGGAAAGTGAATGTCAGTCGTTGCCCGTGTGGAACGATGGCAAACAATGTGTGTCGTGTTGGAAAGCGACATTCAAGGAAAGATTGAAGATTTTGTTTACCGGGAAAGTGTGGCTTGGTGTGCTTTCGGGCAAAACGCAACCACCCGTTTTTGTGTCAGGTGAAGAAGTCTTTGAGAATCCTCCATTAAAAGCCCGAATTTTGGCGTTTGTTGCCGAAATCAAGGAAAGTATCATTGACGTATGGGAAAACGTCAAGGAAGCCACAAAACAGCCCGACAAACGCAAACATTTCTTTGTTGGCTTGGCAATATCCCTTGTTTTGGGGTCTTTACTTGGTTGGTGGGTTGGTTTTACCATTGGAAGCCTTGCCGGAATCGTCAAGGAATGGTGGGATTCCAAAGGCAACGGCACGGTTGAAGTGATGGACGCGGTGTTTACGATGTTCGGTGCAGCTTGTGCAATTCCCTTTTCCATATTGTTTCATTTCCTGATTTGGTAACGTATGGCAAAGATTATTGAACAAAGTATTGAATCGCTGATTCCTGATGATAAGAATTTCAACAAGGGAACGGAGTTCGGCGACCATCTTATGGACGAATCCTTGCGAAAATTCGGTCTTGGTCGCTCCATCTTGCTTGACAAGAACGACCGAATCATTGCCGGAAACAAAACAACCGAGAAAGCCGCCGAACTTGGTTTTGAAAACGTCATAATTGTGGAAACCGACGGCAAAACCCTTGTTGCGGTCAAGCGAAAGGACATAGACTTGGATTCAGCCAAAGGACGCGAATTTGCGCTTGCAGACAATGCCACAGGCAAAGCGAACCTTTGCTTTGACACCGACTTGATAATGCAAGAAGCCGAAAAATTCGACTTTGACCCCGAAGAATGGGGCGTTCCAATGGAGCAACCCGAAGAAGAACAACCCGAAGATGGCAAAAAGGAAATATCCACCAAACTGATTGTTGAGTGTGGCGATGTTTCCAAGTTGTCATTGTTATTCAGCGAGTTACAAGATAGGGGCTTTAAGTGCGAGTTGAAAGAATAAGTGATAATTGTAACAAAATCAACCTAAAAAAAGAGTTTTGACAATGGCAAAGTTCAGTAAAAAAACGGTGGAAAAGATTGTTGGGCTTATCAAGTCCGACACATACACCATTGCCGAAATTTGCCGCCAAGTGGGAATAACACCGAAAACATACCATCAATGGGTGAACGATTACCCCGACTTTGCCGATGCTATCGAGCAAGCCAAGGACGAAAGAATGCAAGCGATGGTGATTGAAGCGAAAAAATCCTTGATGAAAAAGATTCAGGGTTACGATGTAACGGAAACCAAGGTTGTAACCGTCCCCGGCACGAAAAAGGACGAAAAGGGCAACCCGAAACCCATTATCAAGGAGCAAACGACCACCAAGAAGCACATTCAGCCCGACACGGCGGCAATTATATTCACATTGACCAACGGCGACCCGGAACATTGGCGAAATAGACAATCCACCGAGGTAACAGGCAAGGACGGCAAAGACCTATTCGCCAACAAGACCGATGAAGAATTGGACAAGGAAATTGAAGAATTGAAGCGCAAATTGGGGTGATGCAGAAAAGGGCGGACAAAATAAAGTATTACAAGGCATTGAAAGAACGGCTTGTTCGTGAAAGTCGTTCCGATTTGTTGCGCTTTACCCTTTCCACGATGCCGACATTTCGCCCGGCAGACTTTCACCGCCGATATTACCACGTTTTGACCGACTTTGCAGACGGCAAGATTCGCAAACTTATGGTCTTTATGCCCCCACAGCACGGAAAAAGTGAGGGTTCGACAAGACGTTTGCCCGCTTTTCTATTGGGCAAAAACCCCGACAAGAAATTGGCGATTGTGTCGTATAACGCACCCAAGGCACGAAAGTTCAACCGAGAAATCCAACGTATCATTGACAGCCCGGAATATCACGACATATTCCCCGACACGGCTTTGAATGCTTCAAATGTTACAACGGTGGCGGGTTCGTGGTTGCGAAATGCCGATGAATGCGAAATTGTGGGTTATCGTGGCGGATTCAAGACGGTTGGTGTTGGTGGTGCATTGACGGGTGAACCCGTCGATATTTTGATTATGGACGACATTTACAAGGACGCAAAAACGGCTTGGTCGCCCATTGTCCGCGAAAGTGTTTCCGATTGGTACGATACAGTTGCAGAAACCCGACTTCACAACGATTCGCAACAATTGATTGTGTTCACCCGATGGCACGAAGATGATTTGGCGGGTACATTGTTACGCCAACAAGGTATTTACGACCCCGAAACGAACCCCGATGGTTGGGTGGTTGTCATATACAAGGCAATCAAAGAGGGCAAACCGACCGAATACGACCCACGCCAAGAGGGTGAAGCCCTTTGGAGTGAACGCCACAACCTGAACAAGTTGCAGTCGATACGCAAGCGAAATCCGCAAGTGTTCGATTCCTTGTATCAACAAGACCCACAACCACGTGCCGGATTGATGTACGAAAGTGGATTTGTGGAATACCTGATTCGCCCGGCGACAAAGTACGTCAAGCGCAAATGTTATGTCGATACAGCCGACACAGGCGCGGACTATTTGTGTGCAATCATATATGACGAAACCGATGTGGGCAACTACATTGTTGATGTGCTTTACACCACACGCCCGGTTGAGTACACCGAACCCGCACTTGCAAAGATGCTTACCAAACACCAAGTGGCGGAATGTGTCGTGGAAGCGAACAACGGCGGTCGCCTATTCAAAAACAACGTGGAAAAGCAATGTCGGTTGATGGGTAACGCCAAGACCAAGTTTTCAGCATTCCACCAAACCGAGAACAAGGACACACGCATTTACCAACATTCGGCAATGGTGCAGAACCTCACGTTTATGCCCCAAGGGTGGAAAAACCTATTCCCCGAATTTGCCAAGGCGATATGCGGTTACTTGAAAGCCGGACAAAACGAACACGATGATGCCCCGGACGCATTGACAGGAACAATTGAAAAACGTGCCAACCGCAAGAAATCGGACGTGGCAAGTCTTTTTGGATATTAGAGTGTATCACTATAAAACAAGAATTATGACAATTGAAGAAATTTTCAGCAAAGCAACGGCAAATGATGTGATTTCGGAATTGAAGTCTTGCCGATTTATTCCACAACCCGATGTGGAGAGTGCAAAAAAGGCATTGAACCCCAAGTTGCACGATGTAAACGACCCTATTTTGCGCCCTGATAAAAGGGTGAAAGTTGATGCCGATAATGATGCGGATTCGGCACAAAAGGTTATCACGACCGATGGTGAAGCGGTGAATTTCCGAACCGAAAAGGTTGCAAGGGTTTCACTTGCCATTCAAAAGTTGATAATCAAACGTGCCGTGTCGTTTTGTTTCGGCGACGCCCCGGAATACAGCGCAACACCGAGCAATGACAACGAAATTGCCATTGTGAACGCATTGCACCGTATCTTGGGCGATGTGAAAAGCAATTCTTTGAACCGCAAGATTGCCCGTGCGATATTCGGATTCAAGGAATGCGCGGAGTATTGGTACACGGTGGACAAGACACATTCCAAGTATGGGTTCAATTCAAAGCACAAGTTGCGTTGTGCAATCTTTTCGCCTGAATTTGGCGATACACTTTACCCATACTTTGACGAAACGGGCGATATGGTGGCGTTTTCACGTTCATTCAGCCGCAAGGACGTGGGCGAAAATTCGATTGATTACTTTGAAACATTCACCGACAAGGGACATTGGTTGTGGGTGAACGGTGCAAATGGTTACGAAACCGCCCCCGGTTATCCCAAGAAAATTGCCATTGGCAAAATCCCGGTTGTGTATGGACACCAACCATATTTTGAAACCGAGGACGTGGACAAGCTGATTGACCGCTTGGAACACTTGCTTTCCAACTTTGGCGACACCAACGATTACCACGCAAGCCCGAAAATCTTTGTTACGGGTCAAATCAATGGTTGGTCGAAAAAGGGTGAATCGGGTTCAGTAATCGAGGGTGAAGATGGTGCGACAATGCAATATGTGTCTTGGCAGTCAGCCCCCGAAGCGGTGAAACTTGAAATTGAAACCCTTTTGAAAATGATTTATACCATTTCGCAGACCCCGGACATTTCGTTTGATGCGGTCAAGGGACTTGGGGCGATAAGTGGCGTTGCCTTGAAGTTGTTGTTTATGGACGCGCATTTGAAAGTTCAGGACAAAAGGGAAATTTTCGATGAATACCTACAACGCCGCGTGAATGTCATATTGGCATACATCGGCAAGATGAACACAGCTTTGGAAAAGGATTGCGAAACCATCGTGATTGAACCCGAACTTGTGCCATATATGCTTACCAACGAACTTGACGAACTGAATTATTGGCTTACCGCCAACGGCAACAAACCCGTCATTTCGCAAGAAGAATCGGTGGAACGTGCGGGCATTTCAAAGGACGTGCAAGGGACGATGGCGAAAATCAAGGAGCAACACGCAAGCGAAAATTCGTTCATCATTGGCGAACCTCAAATTGATGGCGATGCGTAAGGTCTTGTTTGCAATCCTGATGGTGCTTTGTCTTGCAAGCTGCAAGGAAAGCCCGGTAAGTGGGTATGTTGTCGGGAAAGCATTTGTCCCGGCACATACCACCACCCAATACAATGTTGTGTTGAAGATGCCACAAACAAGACGTGTTCCCGACCAATGGATTGTGTGGGTGGCTGATTCGTGCGGTGTCCGCCGTTGCCACGTTGATAAACCCACGTTTGACCGAATGAAACACGGTCAGTTCGTAACCTCAAAGGGAACTTATTATGGCAAAGAAGAAGATTAAAGAAGAAGTCAAGTTCCGATGCCGTGATTGTGCCAATTCATACGATTGGCACGACAAGGCACACGATGGGCATTTGATATTGTGCCGTTGCAATCTTGATGCAAAGACCGATTTTGGCAGATGGTGCAAGTTCTTGTCCGACCCCGCGTGTGAACACTTCAAGATAAGACCGAAAGAAAGTTGATTGTATGGCAAAGAAAAGGCAGAAAACAACGCGGTTTTCGATTCAATCATACGATGCCGCACATTATAGGCAAACGGAGCAATACACGCAAGCCGTTGAAGCCTTGTTTGACCGTGCGACCGCCGAGATAACAAGGGCGGCGGCAAAAGGCACATACGACCCCGAAAAGCCCTTTTCTTTCGATGATTACCCCGGTGTTAAGTCGGTGATGCAAGATGTAACCAAGCAACTTGCAAGCCGAATGATAACAGTTGTTGAAACCGGGTCGAAGAAACAATGGTTGTTCGCTTGCGACAAGAACGATGGCTTCATTGAATCCATAATGGACACGTCCAAGGTAAGCAAGGCACGTTTGCGAAAGATGCAAGACCGCAACTTGGAAGCATTGCAGACGTTCCAACAACGCAAGGTCGAGGGAATGAACCTTTCACAAAGGGTTTGGAAGTACGTTGGACAATACAAAGACCAATTGGAATCCGCCCTTGATGTGGGATTGGGTGAGGGTCGAAGTGCCGACCAACTTTCACGCGATGTCCGGGAAAACCTCAAAGAACCGAACCGATTATTCCGCCGTGTGCGTGATAAGCGCGGAAACCTTGTGTTGTCCAAGGCTGCAAGGGCGTTCCACCCCGGACAAGGTGTTTATCGTTCATCGTACAAGAACGCAATGCGATTGACACGTTCCGAAATCAATATGGCATACAGGGAAAGCGACTTTTTACGTTGGCAATCCCTTGATTTCGTTGTGGGCTTTGAGATACACCGAAGCAACCACGAACCATTGTGCAAATGCGACCTTTGCGAAAGGTTGGTTGGTCGTTACCCAAAGACGTTCAAGTTCAAGGGGTGGCACCCGCAATGTATGTGTTACGCAACGCCTATTTTGATGGACGAAGAAACCTTTGATGAAAACGAGTTGGGCGACCTCAAAGCGGCATTGCGTGGAACACAATACAAGCCATTGCAAGCAAAGAATGTTGTTACCGATGTGCCGGACGAGTTCAAAAAGTGGGTGAAAGACCATATCGAAGCGCAAAAGAATTGGGGTTCGACCCCCTATTTCATCAAAGACAACTTCAAAGATGGCAAGTTGTCCGAGGGCTTGAAGATTACATTGCCAACGGTTCAGGTTCAAACCGATGTTCTTGCACCTTACCGGGCGCAAATCGAGCAAGCAAGACAACAGGCGACCAAGTGGGGCTTGTCCGTTCAACTCACGATGTTGGACAAGTATGTTGCCGACAAGGATATTGCAAGCATACAAAGCCGAATCGCCACCATTCAATCCAAGGCGGCACAAATGGAACAAGCCGATGCGGATATTCGCCGCAAGTGTGCCGAATGGGGGTTGTCCACATACATTCTTGACGAAGCAATGCGCAACCCTGATTCAAAGAATATCTTGGCGAAAATGTCGGAGTTGGAAGATAGGTGCATAAATGCAGAAAGAGAGCGCAAGGTGTTCATTTCCGATGCAAACGATGCAATCAAAGAAGCAAGAAAATTTGGTGTTGATATTTCGGAAATGCTCAACCGAGTTGCAACCATATCGGGCGACAAGCGCGAATGGACAATGTCAAAAGTTGCTTGTAAAAAGGCATTGCAAGACCTTATGGATAAGATTTCATTGGCAAAAGGCACACCGAAAATGCAGCCAACGCAACTTGATGATGTGTTTGCGCGTATCGACAAAGAGGGTGTCGAATATCGAGAGGTTAAGCCATTTGCGAAACAACCAACCGATACGGAACTTATCGAAAGAATCGGTGGTGGTGATAAAACAAGCGGTTCTTGCGCTTCACTTGCTTTCGCTTTTGCCGCAAACAAAGGCGGTTTGGACGTGTTGGATTTCCGAGGTGGAAAAAGTTTGGACTATTTTTCAAAGTTTTCAAACCTTATGCAGATTTGCGACAAGGTCGGTGGGTATTCATCATTATTTACAACAGGCATTCAGTTGATGAAACAAACACAACCGGGCAAATTGTATTATCTTGTATATGCCCGACACGCGGCAATTGTCCGTCAGGTTGGAAAAGGAAAGTACGAATTTTTGGAGTTGCAACACCCAACAAGCAATGGTTGGAAGCCGCTTGATAGTCGCGTATTTTCGTGGCGATTTGGCGGAAGTGGCAAGCAAGTTGGATTGCTTATTGATATTGAATTATTGCAAAGGGATTCGGGCTTCCAAAAGATGGTTGGATATATCAATACAGCCCAAGCAGACCAACGCAAAGGAATGTCAGGAACAACCAAATAACAAAAGGCGGGGTTTTTCCCGCCTTTGTTCATTTTCGGTCTTTGAAGTATTCCGCCCATTCGGGATTTTCCTTGTCAAAAATCGCCTTTTCCTTGGTTGATAGTTTCCAAGGATAGTCGGCAAAAAGGTTGAAAATCCGTTTTTTGTCAAACGTGAAAAGATGTTCCCCCACGTGTTCGGATTCAACCCAAATGATTGTGTCCGTTTCGTTCTTTTTATAAAACTTCTTGTTTTTATCCATAAGCATTTATGTTTTATTGTTCCACATACTGCAATCGGTAGGTTTACACACTTGGGAACGATTGTTTTTGTCCGCCAAGTGTTGCCCGGTATTGGCGCAAATGTATTTGTTCACGCCAATATCAAGAACGCAATGTTGGCACGTCCAACAGCATTCAAACTTGAACTTATCGTTTCCCATTGTTTCGATTCGTTTTCTTTCGGTGGATAGTTCCCCGGTAAATGATGCACTTATTGTTGCGATATGGCTTTGAATCCGTTATTCCATACGCCCACAACCGAGATTTCGACACGCCCAAGTCAAGGGGCGTGAACTTGTCGAATATCGCGGCGATAGAACCGAAATAATGGTGGTTGTCGTCGCCAAAGCAAACGTGATATATCGTTGTTCCGTTCATACTTTATACCTTATTTTGGCAAGTGCTGAATGTGTCATATCATTACGGCTTTTGACAATAACCACTTCACAAAGTCGCTTCAACGTGCTTTCAAACACGTTTGCCAAATAAGTAATGGTTTCCAAATCCAACACGTGTGTGGATAAATCGGGCAATGCCGATTTTATTGTTGCATCGGGCTTTTCCCCAACCGTGTAAACGTGCGAATTGACAAACATTGGATTGTCATTGTCAAATTCCAATTCAAACAAGAATGGTTTGTGCTGATACAGGTATGAAAAAGAATCTTTCCTTTGCTTGAATCCAATGCGTTCAAGCGAACAAATAAAACACCACACCTTAATGCGTTCCAATAATGGTTTCGCGCATTCGCGCCATTCGTAAGAATCAAATTCTTCTTGCGATAAGAATGTAACAACGTCATTCAGGGAATCGAATATATAAGCACCATTCGCAAGGTCGATGCACAATTTCTTCACCTCAATATCCGTTGCACCGTCCCAAGAATCACACCCCGAACAAGAACCGTAATAATCATTGTACGCAAGAAAACGACCATCGGGCAACTTGACACACGTTGCGACCGTTCCTTGATAATCGCCTTGATTCCAATGTGCGACCACTTTTGCCCCCTTGAACAAACCTTTCATTTGTTCATCGTGTCCACCCGCATATCTTGGCATTGACATAACATTGTCCCAATCAATGAGGGCTTGCAATTCGTCCGATATATGATAAAGTTTCTTTTCCATATCACTTCAAATTAAAATCAAACCATTCTTTGGGCGAATTGAACGCCGCCTTTTTCACTTGGCGATAAAACGCCTTGTTCAGCTTGCGAAGTCTTGCCAAACATTCGTGGGGATTCCAACGGAAGTCCGGCATTACTTCATTGTTCGCGGCGTAAATACCGCCTTGTTTTGGCTCAAAATGAGCAAAGGCAACCAAGTGTCCATCTTTGATGAAAACAACGTCCTTGACGGCTTTATTTTGCTTGTGGCGGTATGTTAAGGACGTGCAACCGTTGTAATACTCAACAATCTTGCGGTGTTGTTCCATTGCTTCTTGCATCTTGCTTGCCTTGTTCTTGCGGAAATCCCACATATTCTTGGCGACCTGATGCCGGAGTTCCGCCACGTTTATAGGTTCTTTTCCGGTTGCCACGTCATACGGCAAAGTGCCATTGGCAAACATTCTTACAGCACGAACAAAGTTTTCCTTGTCCACAACCTTGTCGTGAAGTTCTTTCACGAAATCCACCGTCAAGCCATACTTGCTTGCGAGTGCTTCAAAATTCATCTTTTCCATTGCAAAAGTAATTATTTTATTTAATATAATTATTGAAACAAGTTTAATTGATGCCCACGTTTCTTGATGGTCTTTGCATATATGGGGCATTTTTCACTATATGCACATTGTCCGCCTTTTGCTTCATCGAATCGTTGTCGCCAAAGTTGGGCGTATTTTTCCGTTCCCATTTCGGCTTCTTCATTCAGGAATGAAACCAACTTCATACAAAAGAACCCACGTTCAACGGTCTTTTCCCCGGCAAGTTCGACAAGTCCATTTCCTTTTGGCTTCATATTCTTTCGTGTTTATACCTGATACATATTCCGGGGTGTTCGTCCGGGTCGCCCGTTTCGGTTATCTTTGCACGTCCACTTGCCAACAACTCAATCATTTTGTCGTGGTTGCCGTTTGTATTTATGAAGATGTCGCGCGACATATAGAACATAAAGTTGTCCATTATGGCTTTCAACTTCATTTTGATGGTTGCACATTCTTGTTCGGTTGCATTTGCAAACCCCGAAATAAGGTTTGCCAATACATCGTGCCTTTCGGACATTTCCATTTTGTCCAATTCGGCAATAAAATCATTGATTTCGTTTGCATTCATATCACATACAAGTTTTAAGTTCGTGTTGCTTGAACCTGAATCCCGAAACAATGGTTATTGCATCGGTGATGTTGAATGATGCCGACATTCGACAAGGGCAACCGTGGTCGCCCACCGGGTCGAGGTATTCAAACGATGCACCCGAACCATCTTTGTGAAATTCCACAGCCGACACACGACCATTTGCGAGGGCTTCACGTACCCTTTCGATTCTTCTTTGCTTATCCATAGTTGCGAAAGTTTATTGGTAGCAAACGCCACCCGATTGAAAATTGTACTTCTTGCGAAATTCCGCTTGTTGTGGTGAAAAGCGGAAATAAGAAATGGCATTTTACACCATTGACACCACTTCACGTCCGGCAACGACACGAAAACGGTTATACACCCTTTCCACGTCTGCATTCAGGACAACGCCATTGTTGGCAATGATGATGCCCTTGATTTCGTTTCGGATTTCCTTTGTAAGATTCTTCATTGTTGCGAAAGATTGTGGGTGGGTGTTACCCCACCCGGTTAAACATTACCCACGAATGAATTTAACGGTTTCATTTTGCGTGGTTTGATTTTGGAACACCCAACCAAGGTCGTATGCACGTCCATCGTCCTTGCGATGGTATCGAAACCACTTGTCATATATGCCGTTTTTGCAATCGTTCATTCCTTGGTCATAATCGTGTCGGGCTTGCTTGATTTCAGCTTTTGCCCGGTCGGTGATTTCTTGTTGCAGTTGTTCAAATGATTGTGCCATTATTGCGAAAGGTATTGTGGGGGCAATCGCCCCCGGTGATTAAATAATTTCGTTGATTGTGCGTTGGATTCTTGCTTCAAGTTGTTTCATTTCTTCATCAATCGAACCAAGGTTATATCCACAATCTTTGTTGGCATCTTTGGAATCCGTAACGCATTGGAAGAAACGCGACATAAAGTTTTTGAGTTCGTGCAGCTTGGTTTGCATCTTGACCAATTCAAAAATCGTTGTGCAATACTTCTTTGCGGACACTTCTTTGCAGAAATAGAATGGAGATGCGGAGATTCCCCAATTAAACACGGTTGTTGATTCAATAGACACTTGGAAACCGATTGTTTCAAAGTTGTCGTTCTTAACGATAATTGCTTTCATTGTTGCGAAAATTTAAGTTCAAATTCTTGTTTGTTGCATCGTGTGTTATAGTAACACACTGCAAAGATAGGTGTTTTATTTAATATAACAACTATTTTTCAAGAAAAAATGCAATTGCAATGCAAAAATGTTGATAAGTCAAGCACAAGTTCGGGTCTATTTATGCGTGTATCACTATAAAACACAATAATTTTGTGGTTGATTTGTTGAACAATTAAATTTATCGGAAAATGAAAGAAACAATTTTGGCATTACTGATTGCAAAGTTTTCAGGCGTGCGAAAAGACGGATTGACAGCATTGGCACGTTCACTTGCGTTACAGTGCGCAACCGAAGATGATGCGAAAGCCCTTGTGGACAAAATCACCGATGCGCAAGTGAATGAGTTTGTCAAGGACTATCGCGCCGATGTGGACAAGGAAGTGTCCAACAGTAACAAGGCATTTGAAACAAACTTGAAAAAGAAGTTCGATTTCGTGGAAAAGAAAGTTGAACCCGGCAACAAGACTGAACCCGACCCGAACAACATTTCCGAGATTGTGAAAGCGGCGGTTGCCGAAGCGGTGAAGCCATTTCAGGAAAAATTGTCAAGTTACGAGCAAGGCGACCTTGCAAAATCAAGGCTTCAAACATTGAACGAGAAGTTGGCAGAGTGCAAAGACGAAACTTTCAAGGCACAAACACTTAAAGATTTCGCACGTATGAAGTTCGACACGGACGATGATTTCAACGAATACTTGAACGAAAAGGTTGCGGACATTGCCACCGCAAATCAAACAATGGCAGATGCCGCGTTGAGCAATTCCGGCGGTACGCCTTTATTCTCACAAAAAGAGGATAGCGGCGTTTCCAAAGGCGTTGCCGAGTTCGTGGCAAGCCAAAAGCCTGATAACAATTCGTTTTCGGGCAAGGAACTTTAAGTAAAACCCTAAATTTTCAAAACAATGTCATTGACAATTAAGAGAAAAAAGGACAATCGCGTTGTGAAGTGCATTCTTCATCGCGTTGCGGACATTCCCGGTGGCGTAACCGTATCGGTTGCGAACTTGGGTGGTTCGGCATTGTTTGAGGGAACGCCCCTTGCCAAGGGTTCAAACGGTCTTTATGTGGTTTGTAAGACCGCACAGGTAATCACCGAAGCGACTGCAACCGCAACAACTTATGAGGTGGCAAAAGGACACCACTTCAAGGTTGGCGACCGTTTCGCAACCGCAGCTTGTAACGGTCAGTTGATTACAGCAATCGACAAGACCGATGCCGCAAAGGACGTTATCACCGTCGGAACAACACTTGGTGCAGTGGTTGCCGCCGGAACTTGTGCATTTGAATCAAGTGGTGCTAACAAGACATTAAAGAAAACCCCGGTTGCAATCGCGGGTTCAAATTACGATGTCGAGAGTGGCGACAACTTGTTTGTTGATGCTTGGGTTATCGGCGTTGTGAATGCTGCAACAGCTCCCGCCGTGAGTGATGCCCACAAACAGGCATTAAAGACAATCGCTTATGTGTAACCCCAAAAAAGAGTAAACCAATATGCAGAAAACATTGATGGTTGGGTTGAATGAAAAGGATATGGAAGCCGTAATTCGCACTTACGACCTCAAAGATTACTATTATCCAACCCTTTTCCCACTCAAAGAAACAAATTTCTTGACGTGGAAAATGCTTGAAGCGCAATCGGGCTTGAAGATTGCCGCCGACCTTGTGTCAAGGGGTGCGACAATTCCCAAAAAGACCCGTGAAGCGATTTCACGCATTCAGGGCGATATTCCAAAGATTACAATCGCCCGTGAGAAAAACGAAGATGAATTGACCGAATACGACATAATGGTGGCAATGTCGAGCAACAACCCCGACTTGAAAGCCCTTGTGGAGTTTTGGGCGGAAGATACCAAGTTTTGTTGGGACGGTGTGGCAGCACGTGCGGAGTGGATTGCCTTACGTCAAATTTCGCTTGGAAAGGTCAAGTTCACCAATTCCAACAACGCGGCGGTCGTAACCGAATACGATGTTGATTACCTGATTCCATCGGAGCAGAAAATCGGCGTTGCAACTTCTTATGCAAGCGGCACAGGCGCAAAGCCTTTGTCGGTTGATTTCCCAAAGGCAATCAAACTTGGAAAGAAGTTATACGGTGCATCGTATAAGTTCGCATTTATGAACGCGGACACATTCGAGAAATTCGCTTCACAGGAAGAAGTTTTGAAGAAGTGTTCTTCATACGTGCAGAACGTGGCGGGTGTTCAGGACGCACCCGACCTTGCGACCGTGAATGCATATCTTAACAAGAAGAAAGAGTTGTATCGTGGTTTGCAGATTATCGTAATCGACCAAGAGATTACAATCGAACTTGCCGATGGTTCACGTACCACCTCAAATCCTTTTGAGGACGATGTAATTCTTTTCAGCGAAAGCAAGGTTCTTGGAAACACCTATTGGAAGAAGCCTATTGACGCAAAGAAGATGCCCGGAAGTGTTGCCGAAAAGGTTATGCACGGACATACTTTGGTCAAGAAGTATTCCAACGAATCGCCCGTTCAGGAAGTTACCGAGGGAATTGCAAACCTTTTCCCGGCTTGGAATCTTGCTGGTCGAAGTGTGTTGATGCAGACCAACGCGACTTCTTGGAACAAGAACTAACATTCGACCGACGGGGCGTTGTGATTTCGGTTATACGCCCCAACGGTCTTTTTGCAAGACAATGAGTTATGACAAACAAAGAGTATTTGACCAAATCATTAAACGGGCTTAACGTAAGCGAAGATGATATTGATATTATCTTGGTGAAAGGTGGGCTTGTCGCCGATGGTACGGTGGACACAAGGGCTTGTGATGTATCGGTGTACAATCGAATGTCGGTTGTCCTGAAAGGTATGTTGCAAAACGTGTCCGAGGGCGGATATTCCATTTCGTGGAATATGGAAGCCGTCAAAATGTATTATTCCGCACTTTGCAATGAATTGGGCAAAGAAAATGTGTTGGTCGCACGTCCGAAAGTTCGCAACCGTTCAAACATTTGGTGATTATGGCATTCGTGAAACAATATCCACATTACCTTTTCATCGAGGAATCCACCGAATCCGTGCAAGACGCGGACGGCAATTGGACGGAATGCGACAAGTCGCGCAAGTTCATTTCAATGTGCCGTGAGGAATCGGACGGCAAGGGTACGGAATACCAAGTTGCCGGGGGTGAATACCACAAAGCAACATCGGTCATTCAGTTGCCAAAGACTTGCCCAAAGGTTGCCAAAGGCACGAAAGTGTTTGTTGCAAACGACCCTGATTGTACGGACATACGCATTGACGGAATATGCTTGAACTTTGACCCCGCACAACTACATTCAAGATTATGGGTATAAAAGCGAACTTCACCAAAGACGATGTAAGAAAACGATTCGATGCGTTTCTTGATATGGTCGAGCAAAAGCAAATCGCAAGGTTGCAAAGGCTTGGTGAAATGTGTTTGATAGAAGCACGAAACAACAAAGGTTATATGATGCAGACGGGGGCATTGCTTTCGTCCACAGGATATGAAGTTTTTGTTGATGGTGTCGCAATCCATTCACAATTTGATGCGGCAAGTGGTGCGGAAAGTGAAGCGGCGGCAAAAGGCGTCAAATCCGGGCAAACAATCGCCGAAAAGGTCGGCAAGGAAACCAAAGGTGTTGCCCTTGTCGTGGTTGCCGGAATGAATTACGCCGCTTATGTCGAAGCAAGAGGGAAAAACGTATTGTCGAGTGCTGAACATCTTGCAGAACGGGAATTGCCCCGAATGTTGGAAAAACTGATTACAAACATCAAACGTGCAGCGGAATAATGAAAACTACATTTGACACCGACGCAATCTTGTTTTCCTTGCTGAATGGCAAGATGTCGAACAAGGGTGGTTGTTATGCGGGCGATGATAGCAGACCCGAAAATTCGACCGCCGAAGATGTTGTTGTGAACACCATTGATTTGTCGCAAGACACCTTGCCCCAAATCGGCACGTCCAACATCAACATTTACGTTTCGGACACAAGCAAGAAAATAGGCGGAAAGATGCAAGTTTCGGCAAATCGCCCACGATTGAAAGCCTTGGCGAATGAAGCCTTGGAACTTGTGAGAAATGCGAACATTGATGGCTTGATGATAATTCCCGGCAAAATGACGGTGATGTATGAGCCGAACACGAAGCAACATTTCGCCAACATTCGCATTGATTGGAACATTCAAGTTGAATAATTTTTTAATTCCATACAGTTATGGCAGAAACAAGAACATCTTTAATCACCCTTGGACTTTGCGAAATCAAGGTTGGTACAGCCGCGCCCGGTGGCACAATGCCCACCGAGATGTCCAAGATTGGCAAGACCTACAAGGACACTTGCAAGATTGCACAAGATGCCGCCGATGTAACCGAGCATTACGAAGAGGGTATGGCAGCACCCGAAGTTCGTAAAAAGGCAAGGAAAATCCCCCGTCTTACATTCTCCATTATGGACGCAAATGTGGACGACCTTGTGGCATACGTTGGTGGTGAGAATATCGACGGTGCTTGGGGTTACAACGGCGACGAAGTGGTTGCAAACAAGGCAATCCGTGTGATTACCGAAAAGGGTTTGGACTTCGATATTCCAAACGCCGACATTGAAGCGGTAATCAACGCCGATATGTCCGCAAAGGGAATTTTCCTTGTGGATTTCACCGTTACCCCAATGGCGGTGTCAGCCGGAAAAGCCCTGAAAGGAACGCCCAAAAAGGCGAACTAATATCGGGGTGCAATCTTAACGTAAACCCGAAGCCCCCGGAGTGTCAAACCCTTGGGGGCTTCATTTTTTAATAATATATGGCAGACGATAAAAAGAAACTTGAACAAGAACGTGCGGAACTTAACACCCTGATTGGAAAGGGTGTGTCATTTGAGGTGAAAGACACCGAATTTGACGCGGAAAAGCGGTTCTTGGGCATTGTTAAGAGATACAAACCCCGTGAGGTTACAAGGACGTTCAAAATAGAAGAACCGACCCTTGCGACCCTTGACCGAATTTCGGCGGAAACAATCGAATTTACCATTGACGAAGCGGCAATGAAATCGACGGATTCGATGCAACGTGCAAGAAGTCTTGCCCGTGAACACTCCATTCGTTGTGCAAGGGTTGTCGCCATTGCGGTTCTTGGTGAAGATAGGTTGATTCCCGTTCACGGCAAAGGTGGCACAAGGTGGGTTGAAGATACGAAGCGACTTGACGAATTAACGTCATTGTTCGCCCGGAAAATCAAACCATCGGTGCTTTACAAACTTTACGTCCTTGTGAACGCAATGTGCAATCTTGGGGATTTTATGAACTCTATTCGATTGATGCAGCAAGAAAGAACCACAATGCCGATTCGGATAGAGGAAAACAACGAGGGTTAAACAGTCCACACGGTCGCCGGGGGGCTATATGTCAGCATTTCGGGTGGACTTATGATTACTTGTTACACGGCATTGCGTGGTCGGTTGTTCAACGTATGATGATTGATGCCCCAAGTTACGATTTAAGCGACAACAATAGGGTTGAAGAAATCGAATTGACCGAGAACAACAGTGAACAAATTTTGAATTTTGTAAATAGTTTGATGTAATATGGCAGAAATTGACGGTGGTTCTTTGTCGTTCAAATCCATAATGGACAACGACCAACTAAATTCGGCAATTGACGAAACCTTGCGCCGTGTGCAAGGCTTTTCCGATGCGGTCGTTGGAAGTGGCGATGTGATGGACAAGACCACACAAGAAATGATTGTGCAAGTTCGTTCAGCACTTGGGCAAATCGGCGATGCTTGCGTTGAACACGAACAAGCCCTTGACCGCTTGGGTCAGGAATACGACCGTTTGGGCAACGAAATGAACCGTGCCTTTATGAGTGGACGCGACGATGAATTTCGTGCCTTACAGGAGCAAAGAAACGCCATTCAGGGCGAAATGACGGTTCGCAAGCAACTATTGAAAGAGTTGCGCGAACAATCCAACGCCCTTGAAGATGAAGCAACCAAGTTGGAAGAATCGGCAAGGCAAGCGGAAAACACCGCAACAAAACACACGATGTTGCGAACCCGAATCCGCGACTTGAAAGAAGAAATGGCGGCAATGATTGCCGATGGCATAGACGAACAAAGTGCGGCTTACAAGGAATTGGAAAACGAACTTGGTCGTTTGATGGACATTCAAGGCGATATTCAGGCACAAGGAAGTGTTCTTGCCAATGATGAAGCACAATTCCAAGGTATGATTGAGGGATTGGGCGGTGTCGTTGGTGGATTCACCGCCGCCCAAGGTGCGGTTGCGTTGTTTGCCGGGGAAAATGAAAACTTGCAAAAGATAATGTTGAAAGTGCAATCCCTGATGTCAATTACAATGGGATTGCAGCAAGCCGCCCAAGCCTTGAACAAGGATTCGGCATTTCAGCTTGTAACAATCAACGGTCTAAAAGAGTGGTGGAACAACCTTTTGGCGGTCGGACGTGGCGAACAAATTGCATCAACCGCCGCAACGGTTGCAGACACAACGGCAACAGCCGCAAGCACGGCGGCAGAAGTGGCACACACAGCCGCCACACAAGCGAACACAGCCGCCCAAGGAGCAAACACGGTTGCACAAGGTGCGAACACCGTTGCAACAGGCGCACAAACGGCGGCGGCAACGGCGGGAACGGTTGCAAATATAGGTCTTGCCGGAGCATTCCGAATGGTGGGTGCGGCGATTAAGTCAATCCCGGTATTCGGTTGGATTCTTGCGGGCATTTCGGCTTTGATTGGTCTTGTTTCTCACTTTGTGGGCAAATCGCGTGAAGCCAAGAAAGCGCAAGAAGAATGGTACAATTCCGTTGCCGAAAATTGTTACAAACCTATTGCAAGCATTGAAGATTTGTCGGTGAAGTGGAACGCCATTGGCGATGACTTGGAAGCCAAGAAAAAGTTTGTCGAGCAAAACGCACAAGCATTTGACGAATTGGGTGTTTCCATCAATGGTGTAACCGATGCCGAAAACTTACTTGTGAACAACAAGCAAGCATTCATCAATGCCCAAATAGAAAAGGCAAAAGCAATGGTTCTTGTTCAGCAAGCCCAAGAAAAGGTGAAAACCTTGATGCAGAAAGAACAAGAATATAATGCAATGCCCGACCAAGTGCAAAAATGGGTTGTAACGGGATATTCGACAAGTGGTTACGCAAGTGGTACATTCGTAACGGTGGCAAATAAGGCAAAAGCGGAAGCAAAAACCGCCATTGAATCATTGCGTGCCGAAATCACGCAAGGTTTTGAGAACGCGGCAACGGCTGAAACCAACGGATTAAACCTATTAAAACAAGCCGGGATTGATGCGACCAAGACTTATGCAGATGGCACACTTGGGGCAATCGAACAAGCCATTCAGGTGAAGCAAGCGGCATTAAAAAACCTTACCAACAACACCGAATATGAAGCCGCATTGAAAGAGATTGCCGACTTGCAGCAACAAGCCGATGCAATCACGGGCAAGAAGTCCGGCGGTGGTGGCGGTGGTGGTACGCCAAAAGACCCGTTCTTGGAGAAGCTGAACAAGCGCAAATCCGAATACCAACGATTCACGAAGTGGTTAAATTCGGGTGATGCGATATTGGTTCAGTCGGCGAACAAGGAATTTGAGGGTCTTTTGAAAGAGGGTGCGACATATATTGATTATTTGAAGAATCAACGCGACCAAATCTTGTCCATTGATGTTGCCAACCGCACCAAGGCGCAAAACAAACAGTTGCGACAACTCAATGATGCCATTGCCGAAGAAACCAAACAAACGGTTTTGGACGCATTCAATGCAGAGTTGAACGAGCAATTGACCAATGCCAAAACAACCCTTGAAATGCTCAAAATCATTGAGCAGAAACGCAAGGAATTGTCCGGCGATGGAACGGAAGTGGACAATGCCAAGGGTGAAGCATTGGACGATGCCGAAAAGAACGCCAAAGAACAACTTGCCGAAGAAACCGAAGCATTGTTGGCAGAATATGCTTCTTATGCAGAGCAAAAACGCCGCATTGATGAAGTCTACAACCGCGATTATGAAATTTTGATGGCGAAACGTAAGGCGACAACCGATGAAGCACAGCTTGCCGAAATTGATGCAGCCATTGCCAACCGCAAGAAGCAACGTGATGATGATGTGAACGGCATTGGTGGAGTTGACTACGATGCTTTGTTGGCGGAATATGGCACATTTGAGCAACGCAAGCAAGCAATCATTGACGAATACGAAGAAAAGCGACGGGCGGCACAGGCGGTCGGCAACACCGAAATGGTGGAAGCCCTGAACAAAGCCCAAGCCGAAGCACTTTCAAAATTCGCCCTTGATGAACTGCAAGCACACCCGGATTGGGAATTGATGTTTGGCGACCTTGACGAAATAAGCACCCGGAAACTTCAAGAACTGATTGATAAAATCAACAATCTTGATGGTGCGTATCTTGGAATCGAGTTTGACCCGAAAGACCTTGAAGCCTTGAAAGACAAAATCGAGGAAATGAAAGATGAAATCCAAGAACGCAACCCGTTCAAATCGCTTGTTTCCTCAATCAAGGATTATGGCAAGGCGGCAGACGATGAGGGCAAGAAAAAGGCATTGACCAATATGTTTGAAAGTGCAAGTGGCGCAATCGACCTTATCGGTGGCACACTTGACGCGGTAACAAAAGGATTGGAAAAGATGGGTGTTACAATGGACGAAGAAACCCAAGCGATAATGGGCGACATTGGCGGAATCCTTGATGGAGCAAGCCAACTTGCAAGCGGTATCGCAACGGGAAACCCATTGTCCATCATTCAAGGTTCTATCGGTTTGCTTACGTCCGCATTCGACCTTTTCAATTCAAAAGACCGAAAGGCGGAAAAGCAAATCAAGAAGCACCAAAAAGCCATTTCACAACTTGAAAAGGCATACACGCAACTTTCGTGGGCTATTGACAAGGCGTTGGGCGGTGATGTGTACAAGAACCAACAAGCCGCAATCCGCAATATGAAAGAGCAACAGGAACATTTGCGTGCATCGTGGGAAGCTGAAATTTCCAAGAAGAAAACCGATTGGGACAGGGTGGACGATTTCAAAGAACAATATGCGGAATTGGAACGCCAAATTGCCGATATGTACGATGAAATTTCCAACGACCTTTTGCAGACCACCGCAAGCGATTTTGCAACCCAATTGGCTGATGGCTTGACAACGGCATTCAAAGCGGGTGAAGATTCGGCAAAGGCTTTTGAAGATACGGTGAACACGGTGTTGCAAAACATCGTTGTAAACCAATTGAAAAAGAAGTTCTTGGAACAACAGCTTCAAGGCGCACTTGACCAATTGGAAGGGTCAATGGGTTATTGGAATGGCGATAAATTTATTTTCGACGGATTGACCGATGCGGAAATTGCGGCTTTCAAAGCAAAGGTTCAGGCAGCCGCCAACAACTATGAACAAGCCCTTGGCATTTATTCGGATTTGTTCAAGGATTTGAACATTGAAGAATCGGACGATTCATTGACCGGGGCGGTCAAGGGTGTTTCGGAAGAAACCGCAAGTCTTGTCGCCGGACAAATGAATGCAATTCGTATCAACCAACTTGAAACGACAAGCATTTTGCGCCAACAGTTGCAGACCCTGAACACCATTGCGGCAAATACGGCATACAACCGATATTTGGCAAGGATTGAAAGAATTATCACCATTCTTGAAAACAATTCGGGTGATTCTTTGAGGTCGCAAGGTTTGTCGTAACCAAATGTGTTTTACTATAAAAAAGGCTTTATGAAATTATCGAAAGAACTTGCAAGACAGGCGAAAGCCAAGGGGATTTGCGCCCCTTGGCACGCCCAATTGCTAACATTACAGGACAAAGAAGCAATGGTTGATATGTACTTGAAAGGTATTGACTTTTGCTTGGCGAATGATTACCCCAAAAATGACTTCATAAGAACGCATTTCAAAGGGGTTATGGAAGCGAAAGGGGTTTTCCTTGACGACAACATAAAAGTCGAAAATAAGCCCAAATGCGTGTGTTTGGGGGCAACCCAAGGGCGTATTGACATAAATGGGTTTGAAGTGTGCGAGGTTTTCGCCAAACACAATGCCGAATTAAACGTGGTTGCCAAGGACAATGCCTTTGTGATGATAGACATTTTCGATGATGCCGTTGTGGGTATTCACGCAAGCGACCGGGCGAAAGTTTGTGTGAACCATTACGGCGGTTCGATAACAAAAAATGCAATGGGTGATGCCATTGTGAAAATCCGGGAAAAGAACAAAAAGACTTATTGAATATGAATGCAAACAGTATAATTTTTCAAATGCCTTTTGATGAAAGCGACGGTTCGGCGGTTGCTTTCGATTACAGCCAAAACCGTGCAGATGGTGCGGTTGTAGGTGCAAAGTTCGTTGCCGGAAAGAATGGAAATGCAATTTCCTTTGGTGGTTCGGACACTTGCGAGGTTTCAAAGACGGTGTTTCCCAATATGAACATTGAATTTTCAATGATGATGTGGGTTCAGGGTCGGGAAATCGAATGCGGTTCACCAAAGAAAATGATTTGGGTTCTTAACTTTTCGGGGCTGAACAATTATGTCGAAGTTCCAATTGAAGCAACGCCCGGTTCGTGGTATTCTTTGGCAATGACAAGACGTGGAACGGCATACAACTTTTATGTCAATTCATCATTGGTGAAAACCTTGTATTTGTCGGGAACATTGCTTGGCATTTCGCTTTGTCAAGACTATTACGGCGGTGAATATGGTTTCGGTTTGCTTGACGATGTGAAGATTTACAATTTCGCCTTGTCGCAATCCGAACTTATCAATGAATTGTCGTCAAGTAAGCAACAAGCATATTTGTTGGACGGCGTGGACTTCAAGCAATATGGCGTGTTTGTGTCAGGTTCGGACGGAATTATGAACCGCCCCAAGATGAAAGCACCCGCAACATTGAGTTGGGACAATTACCACGGCGAAAGTGTGGATTTATCACATAAGTTTTACGAATCAAGGGAAATCACATTGTCTTGCTTCATCAAGGCGGATTCCAAGATGGATTTCATCAAGAAGATAACCACTTTTGAACAACAGTTTGACAAGACGGGAACAAACCGACTTGTGATTGACGTTCACCCGGTAAAACCTTTGATTTACGAAGTCTATTGCAAAGATGCAATCGAGATTTCAAAGGAATGGAGTGATGAACTGATGGTTGGCACGTTCAAGTTGAAGTTGGTTGAACCTGAACCCGTGAAACGTGTGTTGAAGCACATTCGCGTGGGTGAAGCAACCAAGACTTGTTCAATCACCTTGACAAGTTCCAAATATGTGAACATTTATTGGGGTGATGGCAAAGTTGATTACGATGTAAGCGGCGAAAACCTCACAATTACCCACGATTACGATGTGAACGGTGATTATTTCCCGGTGATAACGGGGTGCATTGACGAAATTTCTTCATTCACGACAAATGCGATTGTGGTATGGGAACGAATCTAACAAACATCATTATTACACAGCCAAACGGAAACCGTGTGCCAATGCAGAATCGGCGCACGGCAACCGGGGTTGTGTCTGCAAAGCAGAATTGGGGCTTGAATGCAGAAGATACGGTGGACATTACCGTTGAATCACCATTCCCCCAAACGTACAACATCGGCGACCGAATCACCATCTTTGGGCGCGATTACAAATTGAACCGCTTGCCATCGGTCAAGAAAACGGGAATGCACGAATTTCAATACACCCTACAATTTGAGGGTGTACAATACGACCTTTTCCGCGTAACATACGACTTGACCATTGACACGACCACGAATGAGTTGCAAGACATTCAGGGCGACAGCTTGACGGGTAATTTACGCCGATTTATGACGGTTCTTGTTGCCAATGCCAATCGAGTGTTCCCCGGAAAGTGGAAATTGGGTGTTTGCCCTGATACCATCGGCGACAAGACCTTGACGTTTGGCGAATCGGACAATTGCTTGTCAGTGCTTCAAAACCTTTGTGGTCAATCCAACTTCAACGTGGAATTTGACATTGTGCAAGCTGATGGCATTTACACCATCAATCTTTATGAACGTGTTGGTCAAACTTTGCCGTACAAATTTGAGTATGGCAAGGGTCGTGGATTGTATGATTTGCACCGCGAAAACGTATCGTCCGCAAACATTGTTACACGTTTGAAAGTGTATGGTTCAACCGAAAACATTACGTCAAAATACCGCGCCGACCGCCTTTGTTTACCGGGACGAACAAAGGGGCAATCTTACATTGAGAAAGCCGAAATGGTGGCGAAATACGGCATTTTTGAGGGTCGCAAGAACTTTGACAACGTGAAGCCGACATTCACGGGTTCAATCGAAAGCAAGGTTGATGAATTTTCGTTCATCGACACGAAATTTCCTTTCGACCTGAACGCCAAGAATGCAGATGGCGAAACCTTGTATCTTATCAATGGCGTATCGGCGAAAATTCACTTCAACACGGGCAACCTTGCCGGGTATGATTTTGAAGTTAAGGCATACGACCACACTTTTAAGAAGTTTACGTTGATAAAGACAACGGACGACCGGGGCGATGTGTTCCCGTCCGAAACATCGGCGGCATTCCAATTTGGTTTGGGCGATGAATACAAGGTTCTTGATATTGCCTATTCACCCGAAATCGAAGCACAGGCGGAAGCGGACTTGGAAGAAGTGGCAAATAAGTATTACGACCAAAATTGCCAACCAAAAGTGCAATACGGTTTGAGTGTAACCAAGGCATATTTGGAAAAGATTGTTGGAACGCATGATTCCATTACCAATGTATTTGCCCCCGGTGATTATTTGCACGTGGTGGACAAGGATATTGACGTGGACAAGGCAATTCGTATCAAATCATTTGTGCGAAATATCCTTGACCCTTACGAATATACCTTGACAATTTCGGACACGGTAACAAGTGCCACAATCACCAACCGCGTGATTTCGGACTTGGTGGAACTTGACAAGATTGTTACCATTAACAACCTGAAAGACCCAACCCGTGCGCGTGCGAATTGGCGTTCAAGTCGTGAAGTGTTGAATATGGTATTCGACCCCGAAGGTGATTATTACACCGACAAGATAAAGCCAAATTCAATCGACACAATGGCTTTGTCGGTTGGCGCGAAGTCAATGCAGTTTGGTTTGATGAATACAGTATTCCAACCAAATTTCCAAGGCAACAACAATGTCGTGAAGTGGCAAGGCGGTGTTCTTACCCATTACGCCATCAATGAAGAATCGGCGGTGTCTTGGGTGATGGCGGACGCACAAACCACCTTGACAAGCAACGTGCCTTATTACCTATATGCCAAGTGTGAGAAAAACGGAACGGCGGGTTCGTTCATCTTCACAGCATCACAAATCAAGGTTGATGAAGATGCGAATTATTATCATTTCTTGGTCGGTACATTGTCAAGCATCGACCCGGAATTGAAAGCGCGTTCCCTTGCCTTGACTTATGGTTTCACGATGATAAATGGGCGATTCATCAAGACCGGGCGCATTGAATCGGCGGACGGAACAACATATTTCGACCTTGACAATTCGGAAATCGGCGGTCGAATCGTGTTCAATTCCAATGGAAGCGAAAAGACACTTGAAGAATTGGGCAAAGAAGCATTGGAAAGCAAAGATTTCATCAACAACACATTGCCGGGATTGTTTGGTGAAATAGAAGCGCAAATCGACGGTAAGGTTGAAACGTGGTTTCAAACAACCGACCCGTCAAATGTGTGGACGACAGCAGAAAAGAAAAAGCACGTTGGCGACCTTTGGTATAATACCGAAACAAAGGAATCAAAGAGATTTTCCGATTCATATAGTTGGGAAGTCTTGGAAGATAAGGACGCAAAAAACGCATTGGAAGCCGCAAGCAAGGCGCAAGATACGGCAGACGGCAAACGCCGTGTGTTCGTAAATACTCCAACAACGCCATACGATGTCGGTGATTTATGGGTGCAAGGCGCAACGGGCGATATTATGCGATGCAAGACAACCCGCACAAGTGGGGAATATACTGCAACCGATTGGGAACGTGCTTCAAAGTACACGGGCGATGAAGAACTTAATTCGTTTATTGATAGTATTTACACACCCGCAATCAATGAGATATTCAAACAATTGGACGGCGTTATTGAAACTTGGTTCGCTTCGGGCGTACCAACATTAAACAATGCGCCCGCGAGTGATTGGACAACCAACACCGACAAGGATATGCACTTGGGTGATATTTATTACAACAACGATGATGGCACGGCGTACAGGTTCAGCAAGGACGGTTCGACTTATAAATGGATTGAAATTAGCGATTCTGCAATTGCAAGCGCAATGCAAGCGGCGGCGGAAGCACAAGACACAGCCGACGGAAAAAGACGTGTATTTGTAACAACACCAACAACGCCATACGATGTTGGCGATTTGTGGGTAAATGGAACTTTCCTAAAAGTTTGTATGACATCGAAAGGCAAAAACGCGACTTACGCGGAAAGCGATTGGGAAAATGCAACCAATTACACAAGCGATGAAAGCCTAAATAATTTCATAAATGGCGTTTTCGATGAAACGATTGATGAAATAAAATCACAAATTGATGGCAAGATAGAATGTTGGTATCAAACAACTTCACCATCTACGGCGTGGTCATTAGCCGAAAAAACGAAACACGTTGGCGATATGTGGTTTAATACTTCATCAAAAGAATTGAGGTATTATAGGCAATTATCGACAAATTCTTATGTATGGACAAAGGTTGAAGATGCGGACGCAATTGCCGCGCAAGAAGCGGCAAGCCAAGCACAGGACACAGCCGATGGCAAAAGACGTGTATTTGTAACAACACCAACAACACCTTATGATGTTGGCGATTTGTGGGTTCAGGGCGAAGATGGCGACATAATGCGATGCAAGACCGCGCGTGCTTCGGGTTCGTATTCATCAAGCGATTGGGATAAGGCTTCAAAATACACCGATGATTCGGGGTTGAATGACTTTATCAACGGCGATTATGCAACCGACAAGACCGACATTTTGACGCAAATTGACGGAAAGATTGAAACGTGGTTTCAAACGACCGACCCGTCAAATGTGTGGACGACAGCAGAAAAGAAAAAGCACGTTGGCGATATGTGGTATCACACCACGAACAAAGAATTGAAGTATTACACAAGTTCTTATGTGTGGACAAAGGTTGAAGATGCCAAAGCGATTGCAGCTTATGAAGCGGCAAGCCAAGCACAGGACACAGCCGATGGCAAAAGACGTGTGTTTGTGGCAACGCCGACAACCCCTTACGACATTGGCGATTTGTGGGTTGATGGAAAGGAGTTGCGCCGATGTATCACCAAGAAAACATCTTCACAGTCTTACAATGTGAACGATTGGGTTATTGCCGTGTATTACGACAACACGCAAACGACCATTGATGGCGGAATTGTAACGTCCGGCACAATTCAGGTTGCGGGCGACAACAAAAGCATCTTAGCGGGTATCACGGGCAATGGAACGGCGACAACATCGGTTCGCTTTTGGGCGGGTGCATCATTTGAGAATCGAGCAAGCGCACCTTTTCGTGTGCTTCAAGATGGTTCGGTGGTGATGACAAAAGCAACCGTCGAGGGTGTTATCAATTCCGTTTCGGGTCTTATTGGCGGATTCGAGATTGCACCCGGTCGAATTGGTGTTGCAGAAACAATCGGCTCAACGAATAATGATGGACTTGCCATTTTGTCAAGTTTCATCAAGTTTTCGCAATACACAAGCAATCGTTCCATTTGGGCGGGTATTGGTTCTAATGTTTTCCCGGCAACAATGGGTTATCCTTGCTTGGCACGTTTTGAATACGAAGATGGCTATACGTATGGGCAAAGTGCAATTGCATTATATGCAAGATGCCGCCCCAACTACAAACATCCTTGGTACACACAAAGGGCGATTCATTATGATGGAAATATGTTTGGAATTGGTGGGGTTGCACAGTTTGAAGATGGTTATGTTGGTGAAGCATATTCGGATATTATCACAAGTTATTACGAAATCACCCATAAATTCCATTTCAATGCGTGTGGTGCATCGCATAGGTATGTGTATTTGCCATCAAAAGCATCAATCAATTCATTTGTAAACAATGCGGTTGTGATATTTGATATTGAAATTGTTTGCGACCGTTCGATGCCCAACAAAATTCGTGTTCAGCCCGAAACAACAACAGATGGTTACATATATGGTTATAATGGGCAGACGATAAGTTATTATGATATGGCAAAAGGCGATGTGTTGAGATTGCGATATTATAATGGTGGTTGGCACGTATTATCAACCCATTCATAAAATAACAATTATGGATATACTTTTAGCAAAAATTGACGAAAACGGAATTATTGACACACGAAGATGTCAGCATCTACAAGGTGAATATATTACAAAGTTGAGAAATGCCGGGTATCTTGATTTTGTACCAAGTGAACAACCCCGATGCGATGCCGGGTATATTGCAAAGGATTCGTTCACAATCGTTGATGGCAAGGTGGTTCAGTCTTGGGAAACCAAGATTGACACCGAAACCATCGAAACACAAATTGGCGAATTGAAACAACGACTTTCGGAATCCGATTACAAGGTTACGAAGTGTTATGAATGTTCGTTGGTGGGCGAAACATTGCCTTACGACATACAGGCATTACACGATGAAAGGCAAGCAATCCGGGACGAAATTAACCGCCTTGAATCGTTGTTGGCATAAAGTTATGCTTAACTTGTCCACATTGTGTTATAGTAAAACATTAAGATTGTAATTTTGCAGAAAATTTATATCAACTATGAGTGAAACAAGGTCGGGCGAACACGTTTCCGCCCAAATTGGAAAGATGGGAGTTATTGGCAATTTATCCAATGGCAACTTTGCCTTGGCTGATGGTCAGTGCTTCAACATCAAGAATGACGGCACACAGCCCGTGAAATTATCGGTGCAGCTTGCCGGAATGGAAGATGGGGATTTCATCGAAACACAGTTTGATTGTGGTTGGAATCCTGAAATTGTAAAGACAGTGAAACAAACTTCATTGTCAGGTACTAACTTAAAATGGGGCTATTGATATGGGCTTGATTATCGGAGTAGGTGGCACAAAGCCCACCTTTGCGTATGATTATTATTACGGCATTGAATGGGATTCGACCGTGAGCAATCCCAAGCCGACACGAATTGGCAAGATGGAGTTGCACCAATCTTTGCCCGTTCAATCTTTGATGCGCCGTTGTCTTTTGACTGATGATGGTGCGGTGAATTACTATCTTCACGCCAACGATTCGACCAAGCGCGACAATGGCGCGGCGGCAAACCTTACGGGTGCAGATGGTCAATATATGGTTGAAATGCCGGACACGTATGTTCGTTTTGAAACGGACGGCACAAAGAACCGTGCATTGATTTCGACACAGGCGTTGCCCGGTTTCCACCTTTGGCGTAAGGACTACATTTCAGCCGTTGAAGCGACCGTTCAGCGTTCAACAACCAAGTTGGCGGCGGTTGTAAGCACTGATGCAGATTATCGAGGTGGCAACAACGATGCGACACGTGATGGCACATATCGCACAATGCTTGGTATGCCCGCAACGTCCATTTCATTAACCAATTTCCGCACATACGCGCGAAAGAGAGGTTCGACCGAATGGAATTGCAACGTGTACCAAACACACCGCAAGATGTGGTGGTTGTTCGCCATTGAATATGCGAATTTCAATTGCCAAGCAACATTCAATGCCGAATTGGACGAAAACGGTTATCGTCAAGGCGGCTTGGGTGCGGGTGTTACAACCTTGAACGGCACGAAGTGGTCGAATTTCAATGGTTATTACCCGGTTATTCCTTGCGGAACAACAAACAGCCTTGGCAACCATTCGGGCGTTGTTGATTATACAATGCCAAGCGAGTATGATACCACCACAACCGTTGTTGGCGTTCCATCGTATCGAGGTGTTGAAAACCCATTCGGTCATATATGGAAGTGGACGGACGGTTGCAAGTGCTTGATTCAGTCGGAAGCAAGCGGCGGTTTATCCGAATTTTACGTTTGTGATGAACCCGCGAACTTCACAAGTTCAGGCGTTGCCAATTATCAATTGCGTGGTGTCTTACCAAGAAAAGAGGGATATGTAAAAGCCTTGATTCTTGGTGAAGATGGCGAGATTATGCCGCTTGAAGTCGGTGCGGGTTCAACCACCTATTTTTGCGATTACTTTTACACAAGTATTCCCGAAAGTGGCGTAAGTGAACGTGGCGTTTTGTTCGGCGGTTATGCGTATAGTGGTGCGAATGCGGGGTTCGTGTATGCGTATACGGATTATACGGCGACGAATACGAATGCGAGGCTCGGTTCTCGGCTTTGCTTTTTCCCGCAAATCGAAGCGGCGTGAAACGCCAAATCGAACCACAACAATTGAATGATGGAAATTTGATGATTGAATGAAAAATTAAATAAGGTTGTCCGATGTCGTGGCGTTTTGTTCAGCGGTAATGCGAATAATGGTGCGAATGCAGGGTTCGTGTATGCGAATACGAATAATACGGCGACGAATACGAATGCGAATATCGGTTCTCAGCTATGCTTGTAAAAATATAGTTGCATATCGGAAACCTTGCCACAAAAACAGCCCAACCGGGGTTGAATGAGTTGGAACAATCCAACGGCAAAAAATAAAATGAGTAAAACGGTTTTGGTAGGGGTAACACCCGAAGAATCCTAATATACAAGCAAACTTGTGTTATAGTAATACAATGAAGCGAATTGGAAACATATTTGACGAAGTGATTTCGCTTGAAAACTTACGTCTTGCCGATGAAAAGGCAAGGAAAGGCAAGTTGAAGTCGTATGGTGTCAGGATTCACGACAAGAACCGTGAAGCCAATTTGCTTGCTTTGCACGAAAGTTTGAAAAACGGTACATTCAAAACATCAAAATATCACATCTTCACCATTTACGAACCAAAAGAACGTCTTATTTATCGGTTGCCGTATTACCCCGACCGTATATTGCACCACGCAATTATGAATGTTCTTGAACCCATTTGGGTTTCCGTGTTCAACAAGAACACATATTCTTGCATCAAGAATCGTGGAATCCACAAATGCGCCAAGGACGTGAAACAGGCGTTGAAGCAAGACCCGGACGGCACACGGTATTGCCTGAAAATAGATGTTCGCAAGTTTTACCCGTCAATCAACCACGAAATCTTGAAAAAGGTTGTGCGGCGGAAAATAAAAGATGGTCGCCTTTTGGCATTGCTTGACGAAATCATTGATTCGGTCGATGGCGTGCCAATTGGCAACTATCTTTCCCAATACTTTGCAAACCTTTTCTTGGCATATTTCGACCATTGGTTGAAAGAAGAAAAGCGGGTGAAGTATTATTGGCGTTACGCCGATGATATTGTGATTCTTGCACCGAACAAGGAGTTTTTGCACAACTTATTGCACGAAATCCGTGCATATTTACGCGACAACCTGAAATTGGCGGTCAAACGTAATTACCAAGTGTTCCCCGTTGATTCAAGGGGCATTGACTTCTTGGGTTATGTGTTTTATCATTCCCACACCCTTTTGCGAAAGGCAATCAAACAAAAACTTTGTCGCCGGGTGGCAAAGCTGAACAAACGCAAGATTGCCCCAACGAAAGAATACTACAAACAACAAATTTGCAGTTGGTGGGGGTGGTGCAAGTATTGTGATTCAATCAATTTAGTGAACAAACTTTCAAAACAATTTCCGTATGAAATTAAATTCAATCGAAGCAAACGCCCATTATGATATGGCGCACGGTATGCCCGCCGTCTTGGAAAGAGATAATGACGGGTCGCACTTGTATCGTTTCAACATCGAAGTTGAAATGGGCATTCCTGATGGTCAGGAAAAAGAAGTTCAAATTGGTTGGAAGTGTTGCGAGGTTCGCACATTCAACAAGCCGACCAAGGCGAATTTGAAGAAAGTAATTATCCGTTCAGTCCTTGACGAAACGGCAGAATTTGACCTTGTAAATTCATACAACAAGCACGTCTTGGGCGTTGCCGTTGATGAAAACGCGGTTGCCGCATACAAGGAATACTTGCAGTTTACCGAGGATTTGGACGTGATGTTGGTAAACACATTGTCGAACTAAACATTAAACCGAATACCGATGGCAAAATTTTGTGAACTTGGGATTGAATCGGACGTGGTAATTGGCAAGGGAATCGAGATTGAAGAATTGTTCGGTCGCCGAATCCTGATTGAAAAGACAATCATTCAGCCAACAAAATATCCGGGAAAGAATGCGTCCGGCTTACGAATGCAAATGCAAGTTGTGCTTGCCACGTTCAACGAATCACCCGACAAAGACGGTGATTATTACACAAAGAACCCCGATGGCACGCCCGTTGGGGAAAGACGTTCTTGTTTTACCGGGTCGGACATTTTGATTTCAGCCATTCAAAAGGCGGAAAACAACTTGCCCGCAATCAACAAGAAACGAAGTGAAAATGGCTTGCCCTTGTTGTCTTTGTACCCAATGGACACAACCATTGTCAAGGTCGGAAAATGTTTTCAATTTACTTAAAATGATGGAATATATCCCGGCTATCATTACGGCAATCGGCGTGATTATCACAGCTTGGTTTGCGTACAACCAAAAGACCAAAGACAAAATGACGGACTTGAAGATTGAGCAAATCCGAGCCGAAACAGCCGAAAAGAAGAAAAGACGTGCCGACAATTCGGCAATCGTTCACGGCGAATTATGGGAAGCATTGCACGAATTGCACGCCGACCGTGTTTATATCGTGCAGCCACACCCACTTGGCAACGAATCAATGGTAAGCATTTATTTTGAATCGAAGCGAAAGGGCGTGGAATCAATGAAACCCAAGGTTCAAAACCTCAAAATGTGTGAGTGTGCCGCCTTTTGTGCAGATATGGCGAAAAACCTTTATATGTTCTTCGATGATATAGATGCACAGGTAAAAGACCGATACGCAAAATCGCTTCTTTCAGCTTGTGGAACGAGTAAGGTTGCAATCAAGCGGTTAAGCGACAACACCCACGATTGGGTGGGGTCTATCTTCTGCGAGTTCACCCACGATGTCGAGGTGAACGAAGATGAAGTTCGCGCGACACTTCACGAAGTGGCGATGAATGTTCAATATCTTTTGCCCGAATATAAAGAATAATGTATTATGGCAAAGGTTGAAATTTTATTGCCGTTCATCTTGAAGTGGGAGGGCGGATTTGTGAACGACCCGGCAGACGCGGGCGGTGCGACCAATAAGGGCGTTACCATTGCAACGTGGCGAAATGTTGGATATGACAAGGACGGCGACGGTGATATTGATGTGCAAGACTTGAAGTTGCTTTCGGAAGCGGACGTGATGAATCGAGTATTGAAACCGCATTATTGGAATCGTTGGAAAGCCGACCACATACATTCACAAAAGATTGCAAACATCTTGGTTGATTGGGTGTGGGGTTCAGGTAAACACGGCATTGTCATTCCACAAAAAATGCTTGGCGTTGAGCCGGACGGCATTGTTGGCAACAAAACATTGTCGGCGGTGAACTTTGCAGACCCCGACCAATTGTTTGAAGCCCTTTTCGATGCCCGTGTTAAGTTCCTGAATGACATTACCAATGCAAGCATTGCGAAGTTTGAAAGGAAAATTGGACGTAAAGCAACCGAAAAAGAGTTGTTGAAGCACACGAACAAACGATTCTTGAAAGGTTGGTTGAACCGCTTAAATTCAATTCGTGCATTATGAAGTTGCAGTTGAAGCGAAGATTCTTTGGCGAAACGTACACCATCGGAACATTGTTCATTGATGGTGTGCGGTTCTGCGATACCTTGGAAGATGCCAACCACGACAAGAACCACAACGGACACTTCGACAATGGCGAAACAAAGGTGAAGCACCACACGGCGATTCCCTTTGGAACATATAATGTCATTGTCAATCGTTCCCCAAGGTTCAAACGTGATTTGCCAAGACTTCTTGACGTGCCGAATTTCGATGGTATCTTGATTCATCGAGGTAACACGAATAAGGACACGTCCGGGTGCATCTTGGTTGGTGAAAACAAGGTCAAAGGCAAGGTGGTAAATTCAACCCCTTACGAAATCGAGTTGGTAAAGCGGTGTAAAGCCGCATTGTCGAACAATGAGCAAATAACAATCGAAGTGATATGAAAAAGATAATCACATTCATTGCCTTGCTTGTGTTGCTTGCTTCTTGCGGGGCGACCAAAAAGGCAATCAAGACGACCGAAACACAACTTGACAGCTTGACAGTTGCCAAGGCGGTAAGTGAACAAACCGAAAAGGTGGTGGACACAACCCGGACGGAACACGGAAAGGTTACAATCACCGAAATTGAGTTTTTCCCACCAACTGAAATCGAGCAACCACAGCCCGAACCCGACAAACCCAAGGAAAAGGATAAACCCAAGGATTCGGACAACAAGGTTGCAGACGAACCGAAGAAAACACAGCCAACCACAACGGCAAGTGTTGATTTGGCGAATGTCGGAAAGGTTCAAGGGGCGGTCAAGTCGATAAAACAAACGGTGATTGAATCCGATGTTGAAGAAAAGGGCGAAAGCAAGGAATCAAGCGAAAGCAACGAAACCGAAAGTGCCGCCACCGTAACCAAGGCAACGGAAAGCACCGACAAGCAGCAAGAACCAACCCCCGACCCTTACCGTTGGCGTTATATATTTTTCATTGCCTTGTTGGGTGTCGCCGTTTTGTTATACCCGAAAAGAACACCGATTGTCAATTGGATAAGAAAGATTCTTTCGGGAATCTTGAAGATATTATAATAAAAGGTGTATCTTTGCACCACATTGTTGCGAAAGCCCCGGAGTTGCACCGGGGAACAATGTCGAAGCCCGGTTTCTTGCCGGGCTTCATTGTTGTACACGAACCCCTTTTCTTGCAAAGTGTGTCAAAAAAATGTATGATTTCGGGGTGAAAAATATGTATTAAAAGAAAAATCGGTTGAATATCAATGTTTTAAGTGTGGCAAAAACAAGAAAAGCCGAAAAAAGAAAAACGCCCAAAATCGTGTTGAAATTGGGCGTTTCGTGTACATTTTCGTGTACTTAATTTGTAAATCCTTGATTTTCAAGGTTTATTGCGGAGAGAGAGGGATTCGAACCCCCGGAGCCTCGCAGCTCAACGGTTTTCAAGACCGCCGCAATCGACCACTCTGCCATCTCTCCAACGACAAAAGTAGAACACTTTTTCTAATTAACCAAATTTTTTAAGAACTTTTTTTGTATTTTTTATTCAATGTCCTCATTATCAGGTTGAAAAAATAATTGGCTAAAAATTTGGATAATAGTTTTTTTGTGTTAATTTTGTAATATAATTAATACCTAAATATTAACCTTTTAAGCATAATATTATGAATAAATCGCAATTAATCAATGCGATAGCGGATGAGTTGTCTGCTTCTAAAACAGAAGTTAAGTCTGTTGTTGATACTCTTTTCCGTTTGACGGAATCTACATTAGATAAGGGTGAGAAAGTGGTAATTTCAGGATTTGGAGTATTCTCTGTTGCTTCGGTATCTGAAAGAGTTGGTAGAAATCCTCGCACAGGAGAGTCTGTGAAAATTGCTGCACGTCGCAATGTGCGTTTCCGCTCTAATATGGATATCAAGTAATTGAAATTTACCAAGATTGGACGAAACTGTTATCTCCGAGTGGCGGGGATATAATGCTGCGCAATAGCCTATGGTTATTTGCGCAGCGTTGTTTTTGTTGCGAATGGGCTGATATTAGGAGATACAAATTATTAAATAGTTGTTGAGATTGCTCGCTTTTTCGGCTTATGGTGCGTAGAAGCGAGATGAATGTTGTCCGCTTACAGATTGTGTGTTTTTAGACGGTTTTTATTTCAAAATGTAATATGTATGGTGAGCGATGTGAGTCGGCTCTAAAATTTTATATCAGCAGTGGATGGATGTCATAGTATAAGATAAATTCAAACAGACTTTTATTAAAAATAACTAATTGTCCCATTGTGTCGAATATGTGAAAAGCAATCTTTGTCCATAAATAATCTTTGTGTGATAACTTTTTTTAGTATCTTTGCAATATTATTATGCGTGTGTGCGTTATTATATGGGTATGCTAATAAGCGCACTGAAAAATAGAGATATAGAAGAATATAAAACAGATAAACCTATGAGTGAAGTAATCAACATTAAAGAGTTGAATGAACGTATCGAGCGCGAGAGTGTATTTGTGGATACTCTGCGTGCAGAGATGAGTAAAGTTATTGTCGGCCAGAGTCATCTGGTCGATACCCTTTTAATAGGACTTTTGTCGAATGGGCATATCTTGTTGGAGGGTGTGCCGGGTTTGGCAAAGACGTTGGCCATAACGACGTTGGCAAAGGCCGTAGATGCCGATTTTGCCCGCATACAATTTACCCCCGACCTTTTGCCTGCCGACCTTGTTGGTACGCTTATATATTCGCAGAAGAACGAGGAGTTTGTAGTGCGTAAAGGTCCTGTATTTGCTAACTTCGTGTTGGCGGATGAGATTAACCGTTCTCCTGCTAAAGTGCAGTCTGCGCTTTTGGAGGCTATGCAGGAGCGCCAGGTTACTATTGGTGATGAGACATACCGTTTGCCTGAGCCATTCCTTGTGTTGGCAACTCAAAACCCATTGGAGCAGGAGGGTACTTATCCACTTCCTGAGGCACAGGTGGACCGTTTTATGCTGAAGGCCAAGATTTCTTATCCTAAGAAGCAGGAGGAGCGAGAGATTGTGCGTATGAATCTTGCAGGTGGAGGTATGCCAACGCCTGCCAAGGTTATCTCTCCCGAAGATATAGTAAAGGCACGTCGCGTTGTGGAGGATGTGTATATGGACGAGAAGATTGAGAAGTATATCATCGATATCATCTTCGCAACACGTGAGCCTGCCGAGTATAGCCTTGAGAAGTTGCAGCCGCTGATTGCTTACGGAGGCTCACCACGTGCCAGCATCTCGTTGGCGAAGGCAGCGCGAGCCTATGCCTTCATCCGTCGTCGTGGTTATGTAATTCCCGAGGATGTACGTGCCGTATGTCACGATGTTTTGCGTCATCGTATTGGTTTGACCTACGAGGCTGAGGCCGAGAATATCACCACCGAGCAGATTATTACCGAAATCCTTAATAACGTAATAGTTCCTTAACCCTATGCAGGAAAAAGAGAACGATATCTTAAAGCGCGTTCGAAAGATTGAGATTAAGACACGAGGTCTGTCGAATGAGATTTTCGCGGGAAAGTATCATACTGCTTTCCGTGGGCGTGGTATGTCGTTTTCGGAGGTTAGAGAGTATCGTGCGGGCGATGATGTGCGTGATATCGACTGGAATGTGACTGCTCGTTCGTCGAAGCCTCATATCAAAATCTATGAAGAGGAGCGCGAACTTACGATGATGTTGCTCGTTGATGTCAGTGGCTCGCGTATGTTTGGTACATCGGAGCGATTAAAGAAGAGTATCATCACCGAGATTGCAGCGGTGTTGGCCTTCTCGGCGGCACAGAATAACGATAAGGTCGGGTGCATATTCTTTTCCGATAAGGTCGAAAAGTTTATTCCGCCCAAGAAGGGCAAGAGCCATATTTTGACCATTATCCGCGAATTAATAAAATTCCGTCCCGAATCGCAACGTACGGCTATTTCGGAGGCTGTGCGTTATCTGACTAATGTCAATAAAAAGCGTTGTACGGCCTTTATACTCTCCGATTTTATGAACTCGCACCGTGATGATGCAGCATTGGAGGATGCACTGAAGATTGCTCGCTCGAAACACGACTTGGTCGGAATTAGAGTCTGGGATGAGCGCGAGGCCGAGTTGCCAAACGTAGGTGTTGTCGAGTTACAGGATGCCGAGACCAATCGTAAGGTGTGGGTTGATACCTCTTCGGCGCGTGTTCGAGAGCACTATTCGACGAGTTGGCACCAACGGGATGAGGCGGTGAAAGAGTTGTTGCGCCGTAATCGCATAGATATGGCTATGATATCTACGGATGGCGATTATGTTGCTGAACTTATAAAATTGTTTAAGTCACGATAATGAAGAGTCTGAGATTTTATATATGTAAGTCAAATTTTGTTCTTGTAGCGGTTGCACTATGCATATTGGCATTGTTTGCGATGCCGTTAGTGTCGGCTCAAAGCACAAATGCGACATCTGCGTTTAGTGATAAGGCTCCGCGTGTCAGTGGTACTATTGATGTGGATTCAATAGGTATCGGAGACCGCTTTGTCTATTCGATAGAGGTCGAGAAGGATTTGGTGCAGAGCGTATATTTCCCGTCGCTTACGGGTGCTGGGGCTGAGGCTTACGAACTCATCGAGGATATGCCTGTCGATACTCTTGAGCGCGAAGGACGTCGTTTGAAGATACGTAAGAGTTATCGTATGGCTGCATTTGAGGAGGGTATTCACAATGTTGTACCTCAGGTAATGTATGCCGATAAGAATATTATCGATACATTGTATGGCCCCGATACACTATCTCTGCTCGTTACGACTTTTCAGATAGATTCTACGTCGCACGCCCCGTTTGATATTAAGCCGCAGAAGAATCTGCCGTTTAAGTTTGGAGAGATTTCGGGCTATGTGAAGTGGACAATCATTGCGCTTATAGTATTGGCGTTGTTGTTATATGTCGCAAAACGCATATTGGCTCATTATGGTAAGAATATATCCGACATATTTAAGCCTGCGCCACCTCTGCCGCCACACGTTGAGGCGCAGATGGCTTTGGAGAAGTTGCGACAACAACATTTGTGGCAGGAGGGCCATCATAAACTCTATTACTCTACGCTTACCGATATTATCCGTGCTTATCTTGCGGGTCGTTATGGTGTAGGCGCTATGGAGATGACCTCAGACGAAATAATCGAGGCTGTGCGTGGCGTTGAGTTGCCGCAGAAGAGTGCTATGGATTTGGCTGATATTCTGCGTGAGGCCGACCTTGTGAAGTTTGCTAAGGCTACGCCAGAGGCTGAAGAGAATGAGTCTGCATTCCGTGCTGCGTGGGATTTTGTCGAGCAGACCAAGCCTGTAGAGATTGTCGAGGATGATGAGGATGAGCCGCAAAAGAGTGGCGAGACTGATAAAAAGAGTTAATGCGATGAGTAAATATATTAAATATATAGTGTTGTCCTGCGTGGCTATGGTGACTAGCCTTACCGATTCTTATGCGCAAAATATGCCCGAAAGAGGGTTGGTGCGTAAGGGTAACAGGCAATTCTCCAATCAGCGTTATGAGCAGAGTGCCGACAGTTACCAGCAGGCATTGGTCTACGATTCGACTTCGTTTGCTGCGAAATATAACTTGGGAAATGCAATGTTTCGCACCGAGCGATATGACCGCGCTGAGCAATTATTGACGGCGACGGCTGCCGACTCTCTGCAATCGGCTACAGACCGTGCAGAGGCATATTTCAATTTGGGAAATGCTCAATTTGCTCAGCAGAAGTTGCAAGAGGCGTTGCAGAGTTATCGTCGTTCCCTGACACTTAATCCTGATGATATGGAGGCAAAGTATAACTATGCCTATACAAAAAAGTTGCTCGAACAGCAACAGAATCAAAATCAGCAGCAGAATCAAAACCAAGACCAAAATCAGGACCAGAACAATCAAAACGACCAAAATCAAGATAACCAAAATCAAGACCAAAACCAAGATAACCAGAACGACCAGAATCAGGACCAGCAAAATAATAATCAAAACCAGGATAATAAAGATAATCAGAATAATCAGAATAACCAAAATAATCAGGACGATAAACAGAACCAACAAGGCCAGCAGCCTCCTCGTAGCGGAATGAGCGAGCAGCAGCAACAACAGTTGTTGAATGCTATTCAGGCTCAAGAGGATAAGACGCAAGAGAAATTGGACGAAAAGGCCAAAGGTGTGATTATTAAAGGTCGTAAAAATTGGTAGAGTGATTGTGTGGTTTTATGTCGAGGGTTGGCTAATGTGGCTAATGGATGCATAAAACGTGTTTAACTAAAAACTGAGCGAAAATTGAAGTTTGCAAATCCATATTTGTTGTGGCTGTTGGTGCTTGTAGTACCAATGATAGCCTATTACATATATCGTGCATTGCAAGGTGGTGCGGCAATCCGTATATCGTCTGTTGAGGGTGTTCGTAAGGCTCCGCGTACTTGGCGTTATTGGTTTCGCCATCTGCCTTTTGTGTTGCGATGTGCCGCATTTGTGGCATTGGTAGTGGCGTTGGCTCGTCCGCAAACCATCGAGGAGCAGAGCCGTACAAATGCCGAAGGAATCGATATTATGCTTTCGATTGATATATCAGGTTCAATGTTGGCAAGAGATTTTAAGCCTGACCGCATAACTGCCGCCAAAGAGGTGGCAGGAGAGTTCATTGCGGACCGCTATGGTGACCGTATCGGTCTGGCGGTTTTTGCGGGTGAGTCGTTTACGCAGAGCCCGCTGACAACCGATAAGAGCACTCTGCAAACTATGTTGGCGCGAATCCGTAGTGGTGTCGTCGAGGATGGTACGGCAATAGGTAATGGACTTGCTACGGCTATCAATCGTCTCCGCGAGAGCGACGCAAAGAGTAAGGTTATAATCCTGCTTACCGATGGCGTGAACAATAGTGGAGAGATAGCCCCATTGATGGCTGCCGATATTGCTACCGATATGGGAATAAAAGTATATACCATAGGCGTTGGTACGCGCGGCAAGGCTCCTTACCCGGCTGTCGATATGTTCGGTAATATGACATTCCAGATGGCCGATGTAGAGATTGACGAGGAGACATTGGAAGCAATAGCATCGCGTACGGGCGGAAAATATTTCCGTGCTACGGATAAGGCAAAACTTAAAGCCATTTATGACGAGATAAACCAATTGGAAAAGAGTAAGGTCGAGGTCACCGACCAGACAATCTATCACGAGCAATATTTGCCGTTGGTATTGTTGGCTATTGCGCTGCTTTTCGTGGAGTTCCTTTTTGGTCAAGTATTACTTAAACGTATTCCTTAGTTATGTTCCGATTTGCCAATAGCGAATATCTATATCTTCTGTTGTTGATACCTGTGCTGGCGATAATATATGCGCTGGTAGCACGCCGACGTCGCCATTTGTTGGCCAAGTTCGGTAATCTGGAGTTGCTTCAGGGGCTTATGCCCGACTTCTCACGTGGTAGGTTACGTCTGAAGTTTGCGCTTTATTTGTTAGCCCTTGCTTGTGTGGTGTTGGCTGCAGCACGTCCTCAGTTTGGCTCTAAGTTGCGAGAGGAGAAGTCTAAGGGTGTCGAAATGATGCTCGTTGTCGATGTGTCTAACTCTATGTTGGCTGAGGATTTTGAGCCTAACCGACTGGAGCGCACCAAATATGCAATTGGAAAACTATTCGAAGGGTTGCATCAGGAGCGTGTCGGTCTGGTGGCATTTGCAGGTGAGCCGAAGGTGCAGTTGCCTATAACGTCGGACTATCGTATGGCTCAGGCCTTTGCGAAACGCCTTTCGCCGTCGCTCGTGGGTGAGCAAGGTACTGCTATCGGTAAGGCATTGCAATTGGCTACATTGTCATTTTCAAGCCAAAGTGAGCAGAGCCGCGTTATTGTCCTTATTACCGATGGTGAAAATCACGAAGATGATGCCGTCGAGGCTGCGCGTGTTGCCAAGGAGCAGGGTATACGTATCTATACAATCGGTATAGGTACGCCAGAGGGTGCGCCAATTAAAATCAACGGAGAATTTGTCAAGGACGAAGATGGCCAGATGGTCGTATCGAAGTTGGGCGAGCAGATGCTGGAGCAGATAGCCACTATTACCGATGGCGCATACGTTAGAGCGACCAAACAGTCCATCGGTCTTGAGGAGATTGTCAAGAGCATCAACGAAATGGAGAAGAGTGAACTCTCTACGGTGCGATATGAGGAGTATAACGAGCAATATCAGTATCTGCTGGCCGTAGCGTTGTCGTTGTTGTTGCTTGAGAGTCTTATTCTTTCACGTCGAAATCATCGTTTGCGTAAATTCAATATCTTCCGCGAGGAGCGAGAATCTGTTGATAACCAAAATTAAATATAAGGCGTACATCGTGGGATAATTTTGTCTTAAGCCTATTATCTGATAAAGACTATATTTTTCAGCGGTGTTTGTGTAATTTCTGATATTTTTTGTATATTTGGGATATGAAATCTGTCACATATCCCATAGAGACTCATCCGCTTAAGCCCTTCCTGCCCGATGGGGCGAGATTACTGATGCTCGGAAGTTTTCCTCCCAAGCGCGAGAGGTGGTCTATGGATTTCTTCTACCCCAATTATCAAAACGATATGTGGCGAATTATGGGGCATATCTTTTTTGATGATAAGCATATCTTCGAGATTCGGGAAGAGCGTAAGTTCGACAAAGATTCAATCGTTAAATTTTGTAGAGATAGGGGTATCGCAATATTTGATGTAGCCAGCGAAGTGCGCCGATTGAAGGATAATGCTTCGGATAAATTCCTTGAGGTAGCGAAGCCTACCGATGTTGCGACATTAATTAACGAAATACCTTGTTGCCAAGCCGTTGTCATTACGGGTGAGAAAGCGGCAGAAACAATATCGTCGAATATCGGTTGTGCGAGGCCTTCGGTAGGGGGATTTGTCGAGGTTCTAATCGCGGGGCGTAGTCTGCGTCTGTGGCGAATGCCGTCATCTTCACGAGCCTATCCTATGGTAGTAGAGAAAAAGGCGGATGTTTATCGTAAAATGTTATTATCAGAAGGACTACTTAAAGAATAGAATTAATAAATAAAAATACTATGAAAAAAATTACTCTATTATTTGTCTCGCTTTGCTTGTGCCTTAATGCTTTGGCGCAAACTACAATTCGTATAGGTATTATAGGACTTGATACGTCACATTCCACAGCCTTTACCGAGTTGATAAACTCTGGCGGTGAGGCTTGGGCTGAGGGCTTTAAGGTTGTTGCGGCATATCCTTATGGCTCGCAAACCATTGAGTCGAGTTATAAGCGTATTCCCGACTATATCGAGAAGGTTAAAAAGCACGGTGTGAAAATCGTTGATTCCATTGCCGATTTGCTCAAGGAGGTTGATTGTGTTTTGCTTGAGACCAATGATGGCCGTTTGCATCTTGAGCAGGCCGTCGAGGTGTTTAAGGCGGGCAAAATATGTTTTATTGATAAACCTATAGGGGCGACATTGGGTGATGCTATTGCAATCTATGCTATGGCCGAAAAGTACAATATTCCTATCTTTTCGTCTTCAGCATTGCGCTATTCTCCTATTAATCAGCAGTTGCGCAATGGCGAGTTGGGCAAGGTTATCGGTGCCGATTGCTACTCCCCGCATTCTGTTGAGCCTACGCATCCCGATTTTGGTTTTTATGGCATACACGGCGTAGAGACACTCTATACGATTTTGGGTATGGGATGCAAGGCCGTAAATCGAGTATCTACCGAGCAGGGTGATGTCGTAACGGGCTATTGGGATGATGACCGTATAGGTACATTCCGTGCCATTGTTAAAGGACCGCATATCTATGGTGGAACGGCTTATACCGACAAAAAGGCTGTCATCGCGGGTGGTTATGTAGGCTATAAGGTTTTGTTGGAGCAGGTGTTGAAGTTCTTTAAGACAGGTGTTGCTCCCGTCAGCAAGGATGAGACTTTGGAGATTTTTGCCTTTATGCGAGCATCGAATCTTAGTAAGGAGCGAGGTGGCGAGATGGTTACTCTTGAAGAGGCGTATAAGCAAGGTGAGAAGGAGGCCAAACGACTTCTTAAGAGATATGCAAAGTAACGATAAATGTTGCGTGAGCAGGAATCTAATAAAATCGGAAACAAATTAAACTACTACAATAATGATAAGCAGAAAAGATTTTCTAAAACAAGCATTAGTTGGTGCTACCGCTTTGTCTTTGGGGCGTGTGGCAACGGCTCAATCGGCAACGGCTCAGTCGGCAGCATCGTACAAGAGCGTTATGGGCGCAAACGAAAAGATTCGCATAGGTGTTATTGGCGTTAATTCACGAGGTCGCGCCATTGCACAGTGTCTTGCAAAACTTTCGGAGTGTGAAGTAACCTGTGTTTGTGATGTGGATTCTCGTGCAATCGTCACTTGTCAGGAGGCTGTCAAGAAGATTACGGGTAAGACTCCTCGCGGTGAGCGTGATATACGCAAGATGTTGGAGTCTGATGATTTCGAGGCCGTGGCCATCGCTATGCCCGACCATTGGCACGCACCTGCGGCTATTATGGCGATGCAGGCGGGCAAGCACGTATATGTTGAGAAGCCAACAAGTCATAATCCAGCCGAGAATGAGATGTTGATTCGCGCCACATCAAAATATAATAAGGTTGTTCAGGTTGGTAACCAACGTCGTTCGTGGCCTAATGTCAAGGCTGCTATTGAGGAGGTGCGTGGTGGCTCGATTGGGCGTGTGCAATATGCTAAGTCGTGGTATGTAAACAATCGTGCTTCAATTGGAACGGGCAAGGTCGTGGATGTTCCCGAGTGGCTTGATTGGGATTTGTGGCAGGGGCCTGCTCCTCGTACCGAGTATCGTGATAATATAGTTCACTACAATTGGCATTGGTTCTGGCATTGGGGTACAGGTGAGGCCTTGAATAACGGTACTCACTTTGTCGATTTGATGCGTTGGGGTCTTGATGTGGAGTATCCCACAAAGGTACATTCAGTTGGTGGACGTTATCGTTATAATGATGATTGGGAGACACCTGATACACAACTCATAACATATCAGTTTGGCGATAAGGCATCAGGCTCGTGGGAGGGCCGTAGTTGCAATCTCCAGCCCGTTGATGCAATAGGATGCGGTGTCGCGTTCTATGGCGAGACAGGAACTCTATTCTTGGGTAGTGGTAATGGCTACCAGATTCACGATATAAAGGGTAAACTCATCAAGGATGTAAAGAGTAATCTTAAGTTTGAGGAGGGCAACCTGCTTAATCCGTCAGAGGCGTTGGATGTATTCCATTTCCGTAACTGGTTTGACGGAATCCGTAAGGGTGCTACGCTTAACTCCAATATTGTTGATGCCTGCATAAGTACCCAATTAGTGCAATATGGTAATATCGCCCAGCGTACGGGACAATCTTTGGATATTGACCCGATTAGTGGCCGCATCCTGAATTCCAACTCCGAGATAAATAAACTCTGGGGTAGAAAATATGAGAAGGGCTGGGCACCAAAGGTCTAAATCAGTTATCTACTACGGACGGCTATTAATTGATGATAATTATTAGCCGTCTTATTTTATTCGAGTGAAGTAAATATAGCATAAAAGGTCGTATGCTGTCCAAATTGTAAAGATTGAGAGCCGATAGGGTAATTTTAAGCGACTAATTTTGAATTTTGAATTCGATTTATGCTATATTTGCATAGTAAAATGACCGCGTTATGGATTTTATACCATTTACTTTTATAGATTTTCTCGATATATTGCTTGTCGCATCGTTGATGTTCGGACTCTATCGAATGACACGAGGCACCAATGCTCCATATATATTTACGGGTATCATCTTCATCTATGTGATATGGGTGGTGGTGCGTGCGCTCAATATGGAGTTGTTGCAGACTATTCTGGGACAGGTGATTAGCGTGGGAATGATTGCAATCATTATCTTGTTCCAGCCCGAATTGCGTAGTTTTCTACAGATGATAGGCCGTCGTCAAGGTGCATTTAATTTTATCAATCGCATCTTTGCCCGTACTTCGAACGAGCCTACTTTGCAACCTATTGTAACGGCGGCGGTTGAGATGGCTGCCACCAAGACCGGAGCGCTTATCGTATTGTGCCAGAGAAGTGATTTGAGTGATATTATCGATAGCGGTATAACCATCAATGCCCAATTGTCGGTGCCATTGTTGGAGAATATATTTTTCAAAAATGCGCCTCTGCACGATGGTGCAGTTGTAGTGCAGGATAATCGAGTGGCTGCAGCAAAATGTATATTGCCTGTGACGCAATCCAATGTGCCTAAATCGTATGGTACTCGCCATCGTGCTGCAATAGGAATCACCGAGACATCGGATGCCATTGTGGTTGTTGTGTCAGAGGAGACGGGAGGTATTTCGGTGGCTTATGGTGGTAAGATAGAACGCAATATCGCACCAAAGAATTTGGCGAAAGCGATATTGTCTCATATGGAAGAGAAACAAAAAGAGTAACAGGCAATGTTACTCTTTTTTTGTTTTGGCTCTATTTCTTATATCTTAAATATATAATCTGTCAAGTGGCGCATCTGCTCCGCCGATGTTTCATTGTCGAATAGTCCGAATAGGGCCGAGCCGCTGCCCGACATTGAGGCATATATTGCTCCCGCTTGCAATAGTTGTTGTTTTGCAGAGGCGATTGCGGGATGTGCGGCAAACACCGAAGGCTCAAAATCATTTTTTATCAATCCTTGCCACTCTGCTATTGGGCGCTTTATGCGCTCCGTGAGCGGAAGTTCTGGAATTGCAGGTTTAACACCAGCATAGGCTTCGCGTGTGGATACACTTTCGTTGGGTTTGATTATGACCATCCACATACCGTCGAGATTTACATCTATGGCGGTCATTTGCTCGCCACGACCTTCGCATAGTTGTGGCGTGTTGCGAACAAAAAATGCCGTATCGCTCCCTAATTCCGCAGCGCGTGCAATCAACTCCTCTTCGGTCAGGTCAAGTGAGAATATATTATTAATAGCCATAATGACCGCTGTGCCGTCAGCCGAGCCGCCTCCCAAGCCTGCCCCAAACGGAACTCGTTTGTCGAGTGTGATATCTACACCGGCGATACCGTATCGCTCTTGCATAAGTTTAGCCGCTTTGACACAGATGTTGTCTTCGTCCGCACAATCAACCGTCAAACCTATACCGCGAAAAACAATCTTGTCGTCATCTCTCCTTTCGACATCAACAACGTCATATAACCCTTCGACTGGTAACATTATGGTCGATAGGTCGTGGTAACCATCATCGCGACGACGTAATACGTCAAGTCCGAGATTTATCTTGCAGTTTGCCTTAATCTTCATAGTTCAGTTGCTTGGTAGGTTATTCATATAGCGAGAGTACGTCGTTTAATGCATTGCATAGGGTTGTGCGCAGATGCTCCAATCGCGCGTTCCAATCCTCAAGTGTTTCGTCAGCAGAGTCGCTTACAACCTTAATCATCTCGATAGTTGGCATTTGGCGATTATTCTGTCGTGAATAGAACTCTATGGCTCTGACAATCGCATAACTCTCCATATCGAAGCAGTCGTATGGCTCGAGCAGTTTCAGTTGCGAGAGAGGTGTATCGGCTCCGATGAAGTTATCCGATGAGCATATAGACTGCTCGGTATTACCCGTTGCGATATTTATGGGTGCAGAGGCAAAGGGTGAATCTATATAAATATCTCCCTGTGCTATTGTGCTGGGGCGTAGGACACTGCCGGCAGTATGTTTTGATGAACCACACGTTCCCAAGTTGATAACAACGTCGTATTCTCCCTTTTGCAGTGCCAAAAGCGTTGCCTCATAGGCGTTAAGTTTTCCTACGCCCGTTAGAGCAATGTCGCATCTTGTGCTGATTTGTGTTAGCGCTTTGTCGCCCAACTCTTCTGCTACGGCTATCAATAATAAAATCTTATGGTATCCCATCGGTGTTATCTTTTATTGTAAAAAGCGTTTTGCAGGTTTGAGGTGTATCAAAAAAGCGAATACCCGATTTATATTCACGGGTATTCGCCTAATCTATTTTCAATAAGGTGCCTACCCGCATCAGGTCTTTGCCCCTTATCTGTTATGGAAATTACTCCTTGCTGGCTGTAGTCTCAGCAGCCTTGTCTGAAGCGTACAACTCGTTTACTTTTGCCAAAACAGCATCGCTGATATCCAAAGCCTCGGCAGCATCTAAAAGAGCAGTCGCATTTACAATCATCTTATACTTCTTGTCTGCGTTTACAGCCTGAATGGCGCGCATAATAAGGTCTTGGCTACGGTTAGAGAATACAAGATTCTCCTCGTCAAGAGCCTGAGCCTCCTTTTGAGTATTGGTCTGGTAGTTGGCTACCTTCTTCTCAATGTCAGCCTGCTTCTTCTGTGCATCGGCAGTTGTGATAAGTCCCTTCTGGTACTTCTCCTGCAACTGTGTAGCCTCATACTGAAGGTTCTTCTCCTTCTGAGCCCAAGAGTTTTGAGCCTTCTGAGTCTTCTCCTGCAATGCAATACCCTCAGTCTTGAAAATCTCGCTCTCGGCCAAAACATAATCAACTCTTACGTATGCCAAATCACCCTCAACCACCTCTGTTGCAGTTGCTTGAGCCTCCTCGGCGGGTGCTGCGGCCTTATTCTCGCAAGCAACAAATCCCATTGCTGCAACGAGTAGTGTTAAAAAAACTTTTTTCATCGTTTTGCTATCTTATTTTTTGAAATTATTTTTGTGTCGGAATACGCAACAACTGACAAAGATAGAAAAAAATATTTATTTTTGTCATATTATCAACTAAATTTAGTTCTATGTACGAATATATTTCAGGGCGAGTAGCCGAAATAGCCCCCACCTATGCCGTTGTGGAGGCTGCAGGAATAGGTTATTATATCAATATCTCGTTACAGACATACTCTGCTATCGAGCATCAAGACTCCGCGCTTCTGTATCTGCATTTTACGGTGCGAGAAGATGCTCACATATTTTATGGCTTTGCAACCAAGATGGAGCGAGAGTTGTTTCGCCAATTAATCAGCGTGTCAGGAGTGGGTGGTAATACCGCAAGGATGATACTTTCGACATACTCGTCTTCGGAGTTGCGCAATATAATAGCGACAGAGAATGCCGTTCTGCTTAAAAACGTAAAGGGTCTCGGTCTTAAAACAGCCCAGAAAATCATTGTTGAGTTGAGTGGCAAGATGTTGGAGTTGGGCGTGAGTGACGATGTGCAACCACGTTTGGGCGTGGCCGATAATTCCATCCTGAATGAGGCTGTGGCGGCACTTGTTATGTTAGGCTTCCAAAAAGCGGCATCCGAGAAGGCGGTGAAGGCTATATTGAGCGAATCGCCTACATCTGCCGTAGAGGATGTGGTGCGTCAGGCTTTGCGCCGTCTATAATTCCGCGTGTGTTATAGTGACTTTCATATAAATATTGGTAATGAAATTGGCTGAATCGATATTTTTTCTTAAATTTGCACGATTATAGAGTTATGAAGTTGCGATTAATCATAATGGCGTTAGCCGCAATGTGTCTTACACTTGTGGTTGGGTGCAATGAGGAGGATACCGTTTTGACCTCACAGCAGGAGCAAATTGTGCGTTATCTGACCTCATCGCACAATCCTCGTTTGATAGCAGTCGAGGAGGTGCCAAACTCTATGGTCGCCAATCCGCCATTTTATGAAAGACTCAATACGAGTACATATCGCTATATCGCTACATATTACGATTCGGGACGCAATAATAAGCGTCAGGTCGCTGTGGGTGATGAGGTTGAGTTAATCTTTGAGGCGTATGAGTTTACGGGTAGTGCACCCTCGCTGAATACGCTCTATTATACCAATAACGCCGATATGATTGAAAAGTTGGCTGAGAACGGATTGAATTCAGAGTTCTGGTCTTTAGAGCCTCTAAAAGTGAAAATCGGCTCTGGTGATATAATAAAAGGCGTGGAGGCTTCGTTGGTAGATTGTCGTGAGGGTGATGTGGTTGAGGTTTATATGGCCTTTGATACTGCGTATGATAAACACGTTGTGGGTGTCATCCCTGCGGAGTCAAGCATTATGTGGGTATGTCAAATCAAGAGTGTTGTAAAGAATTAACGTTTGATGGCGAGTTGCCTATCTGCTGGTGCTAATTTAATGAGTTGAACAGTAAGAATATAATAAAGATATGAAATTTTTATATAGTATATTTTGCTTTGTAAGTATGTCGTTGGCTTTCGCATTGTCATCTTGCGTGAAGAGTAACGAGATGGAGTTTGAGGAGGTTGAGCGTGTTGCGCTTGAGTCGTGGATGAAACTTAACCGTCCTGACTTGTTGGAGAATTATCAGCCTATCGGTGGTTATTATGTGGAGTTGCTTGACGAGGGCGTTGCTGACAGTATGCCCGTGCGTCACGATAATGCGTGGCTGTGGTTTGATGTTACGTGCCGCGATTTGGCGGGTAATGTGATTATGACGCGAAATTCGGAGTTGGCGCGTATGCAGAACTCTTATACCGAGCATACCCATTATGTGCCATATTTCTTGTTCTGCGGTAACGACAATACCTCAATGCCCGAAGGAACATATCTTGCGTTGCGTAATAAATTGAAGATTGGCGATGGTGAGTATGCGGTACGTTATGGTACAAAGATGCGTCTCTACTTGCCTTCATCAATAGCAGCAGGCGAAGATGGTATGCAGGGTGATGGTGGTTACGAGGGCCAATATACTCTGGATTCCAACCGCCCGATGATTGTCGAGGTGGATGTTTGGGGCCACATCAACAATCCTGTTGCTTACGAGGACCAATGGATTAAGGCCTTTGCTGAGGTAAACGGAGGCTTGGCTCCCGAAGATGAAGATGATGGCGAGGCTGCAGCAAAGCGCAAAACGTATAAGCGTACACGCGCTGATGAAGATGCAGAAGAGGTAGTCTATGATAATATGTGGCATCAGCCTGTTGATTCTATCGCGGCGTTGTATATTAATTATCTCTATACCCCCAAGCAGCGTCTTGAGTTTAATTGCTTAGGTCAGGATACTCTTATATATCAAGGCCAGACAGAGTACAAGCGTGGTAAAATCTATGGTGCAAAGACGCTGGAGCAGATTAATAAGGAGGTCGATGAGGCTCTTTTGAAGCGTTTTGGCGAGGGCTTGCATCCTGCTGATGCCGACCCCGTCGATTCTGTGACCAATGCCAAGATTTGGTATGTAACACGTTTGATGGATGGTTTTATTATTGACACCAATATCCCGGAAATTAAGGAAATCATCTATGATGATGAGATTACCGATACCGTGGGTACTGCATTGGATTTTGTGACATCAACACCCGAATCAAACTCGTTGGTTGATGCGTGGAAGTATGCCATCCCGCAGATGAAACTTGGTGCGTGGAATGCTATCTTGACGGGCTCTTCGAATGCTTACGGAGCAACGGGTGTGGCAGGTACTACCATAACCTCTTCATCGTCATCATCGATGCTGAACAACTACTATGACTATTATAACTACTACAATTATTATAATAGTTATTATGGCAATAGTTATTACAATAACTACTATAATAATTACTACGGCTATGGTGGCTACGGCGGTTATGGCGGCTATCCGGGTTATGGCTATGGTGGTTATTACGACAACTATTATAATAATTATTACGACAGCTATTATTACAATAATTATTACAACAATTCATATAACTACGGCGATACCGAAACTACGACAACTATCACTACCGAGGTTCAGCCATATTCTCCTATGCTGTGGCAGATTTATATCGAGCGTGAGGATGAGTAGTCGTATCGCATAAATAGCATAAAAGGTCCTTAAAAGACTATATAAAGAGTTAATAGAGGAGTATCCCAAGAGATATTCCTCTTTTTTTTGAAATTTTTTAATTAAAATTTTGCAGATACGAAAATATGTAGTATCTTTATGTTGTAAAGAGTGCAAGTAAAGAATTAGAGTATATAATTCAATAAAATATAAACCTAAAAATAGTTTCATTATGATTATTACATTTAACGAACTGCGCCGCATTAAGGATAAGTTGCCCAGCGGAAGTTCACAGCGTATCGCTGATGAATTGGGAATTGATGTAGAGACCGTACGTAATTATTTCGGTGGTAAGCATTTGGAGGCTAAGGCTTGTTCTGGTATCCATATTGAGCAGGGCCCCGATGGCGGTGTTGTTACATTGGACGATACTGCTATTCTTGATGCTGCAATGCGTATTTTGAACGAGAATAAGTAAGTCTTATAACAAGTTTTAGGGCCGGATTTTTCAAGTCCGGCTCTTTTTGTGACATATATCAAGAGAATATATTGCTAAAAGGTTTATGTATTAAATGATAATGTTATGAAACGAGTGTTTTTTTCTTTTTTGTCGGCTCTGATGTTGTTTGCCGTACAGCAAGCCGATGCCGTTAAATATGTAGATGCTCAATCGCTGACATTTTTAGGTAAAATGTGCGAAACAACCAATCCATATCATCGTGTTGAGGTTGATGACTATCCTTCACTTAATAATACAGAAAAGACTTTGCTACGTGATGCCTCAGGTCTGGCTGTTGTTTTCGAGACCAATTCTTCTTCTGTTTGGGTTAAGGCTCAGGTTGGCGTTCATCGCACGTCAACGGGTATGCCTCGAGCCGCAGCCGAGGGCTTTAATATGTATATTGATGTCGATGGCGAGTGGATATGGGCAGCGTCGCGAGCCAATTCATCGGGGAAAAATGCCGATGGCACCGAGAAGATGGATGCTCCGTTGCAGTTGATTGGTAATATGGATAAATCGATGAAACGTTGCATAGTCTATTTACCTCTGTTTACCGAACTCAAACATCTTGAAATAGGCGTAGATGATTCTGCCGATATTCGTGCCGTTGATAATCCATTCCGTCATAAGATTGTAATCTTCGGCTCAAGTTTTACTCACGGTTCGTGTGCTTCGGCGGCGGGAATGACCTATCCTGCATTCCTGTCACGCCAGACAGGGCTCTATCTGTGCTCGTTGGGAATGTCGGGTAATAGTAAGTTGCAAAAGACTATGGCCGAGATTATGGCCAAGTCGGATGCCGATGCTTTTATTTGTGATGCATTCTCAAACCCGACAACAGAGATTATAGGCGAGCGTATTCGTCCATTTATTGAGACTATTCAGGCCAAGCACCCTAATAAACCGATAATATTCCTTGAGACTATCTATCGCGAGAGTCGTAACTTTGACCAGAATTCCAAGAAGTTTGAGTCCGAGCGAGTTGATTATGTGCGCAATTTGATGAAGAGTATCGTCGAGGAGTATGATAACGTATATTATGTTGATGTGACCAATCAGACGGGTACCGACCATTTGACCTCTGCCGACGGTATACACCCCTATTCGTGGGGCTATAAGCGTTGGGCCGATGCTATCCAGAAGCCTATTACCAAGATTCTAAAGAAATACGGTATAAAATAATAAATCAGTATATATAATAATCGAAGGGGCAACACTTGACTGTCGCCCCTTTTTCGCTATTTATTTCAAGTTACGGATATTATTCTCTACATAATCCCACTTCGTATAAAGATACTCAATCATACGGTCAATGGCGGAGTCACTCGGAATATATTCGTCACCATTCTGATGACTTTGGTCGTCCTTTAAGTTCTGTTCGTGAATATACCAATTCGCCTCAGCAGAGTAGCGCATATACTCGCGTTGCTCGTTTATATAGTTAATCAAATCGGGCAATAGTGGTTGTACTGCCTCCCATTGTCTGATAAGTTCCTCCCTGTAAGGCTCGTATTTGCGCATTTGGGGCTGATAAACATAACTTTTGTTACGGAATTGCTTTGCAGTTGAAGGCACAAATGATTGGTAATCGAAATCCCAAGGAGGCCCGCAATACCACTTGTCGTCACTCTTTTCCTTATATGTGTACCAACTGTTGGGACCATTTGGTTCTGGTGTGCCCGATAGTTCAAATACAAGCCATTGCGCTGCCCACGAGGGCATATCGATATATTTCTCCATCACATACTCCATATCGTTCGATGTTCCGAGTAGTTCATCTACCTTGAATAGATAATCCTTTATGTAGTCGTGTTGCGCTTGGTTACTCTCGTCAATTTTGGGCTTTTTTATATTTGCTTGATGTGTACCTCCCTGTAAATGAGGTAGTACCCATCGCCATTGGTCGGTGTCGTCCGACATACGGTCCAACTCAATAAGGTAGCCTCCCGTAATCGCTTCACCTTCAGTGTCCGTAGGTTGCATTTCATTGATATCAACGCGGTCGTTGTCTATTCTGACCTGCTCAACTACCTGATATACGCCACGATGTCTGCCATTTAGAATAAGTTCGGCGTGCTGGAAGCGAGGTGTATATTTTATTCCGGGCAGATGGCTCGATATCCACCACGCTACATTATTGCGAAGTAGTGTTTTATCGCGGTAGTTACTGATGAGTACCCATTTTTTGTGTTTGGGCATTCCTAACACCTTCTGCTTTGAATCGAGGCTTATCGTGTAGGATTGTTTCTTCTTGAATGCAGTCCAAGATACGTTTCCTCGTCCGTGAATACGCATATTCATTTTTGTCAATCCCGGCAGGTCGTCAGTCCCTACAATCTCAATCGTTGCATCTTCGTAGTTCTCTTTGTCTTTTACCTCTTGTCCCGATGCTGTGTTGATATAAATAATAGGTAGCCCCGTAAAATTGTCCAATATGATAGTATAACTCTTCTCTGTTCCCGAGTCGGCATAAGCCGTAATGGTGGTTGGTTGAGAAAAGTCGTATGCGCTACTCGATTTATACTCTACACCATTGATATATATGGCGTTAGCGTCGCTCTCGAACTCAATATATAGTTTCGTGAGGTTGCTCGGCATCAAATATGAGTGGCCATCGCTATTTTGACTCGCAAAAACCCTCTCTCTGAAGACATTGTTTTCATCGGGATATATTGTAACAGTATTGCTTAATGCAGCGTTGCGATGTATGGGAAATGTGACCTTTGTGATGTTGTAATTAGTATCACACGGCTCTGATTTCTCTCCCTCATCTTCCTCCTGCTTATCCTCATTGGGTTTCTTTGCCGGCTCCTCTTTTTCGGGCGGTGTGACAGGTGCAGGCTCTGTATTATCTTCGCCACAAGCGATAAATTGCGATGTCGTAAAGGCTATTGCGACAAACAGCAAAAACGTGAATATACGAGTATGCATCTTCATAATTTAATGATTTTACATTGGTTGTTTTGTCGTAATATATTTCTTGAGGTGAATACTGATTTCAGGCTATTGCAAGTTGTGTATGTTGTTGCTGACAAATGCCCATTTCTGCTCCAGATATTCAATCATACGGTCAATGGCACTGTCCGATGCAATAAATTCGTCACCATTCTCACGGCGGTTATCGTCAATTAGGTTTTGGTCGTGAATATACCAATTTGCCTCTGCCGAATAACGCATATATTCTCTCTGCTCGTTGATGTAATCAATCAACTCTGGTAATAGCGGCTCTATCTCTTTCCATTGCTGAAGGAGTATCTCTCTATATGGGGCATATTGCCTCATTTGTTGTTGGTAGACATAATTTTTACTCACCCAGCCGTTGGCTGTCGATGTTAAATAAGACCTATAATCGAAATCCCAGGGCGGTCCGCAATACCATTTATCGTCACTCTTATCCTTATATGTGTACCAACTATTCGGGCCATTTGGCTCTGGCGTACCCGAAAGTTCAAACACGAGCCATTGCGCTGCCCACGAGGGCATATCGATATACTTCTCCATTACATACTCCATATCGTCCGATGTGCCGAGTAGTTCATCTACCTTGAATAGATAATCCTTTATGTAATCGTGTTGCGCTTGGTTGCTCTCGTCAATCTTTGGTTTCTTGATGTTTGCGCGGTGAGAACTGCCTTGCAAATAGGGTAGGGCCCATCCCCATTGGTCGGCATCACTACCTCGGTCTAACTCGATGATATATCCACCCGTAATTGCTTCACCTTCGGTGTCGGTAGGTTGCATCTCGTTGATGTTCACGCGGTCATCGTCTATTCTGACTTGTTCGACCAACTGATATACACCTCTGTGTCGGCCATTTAGAATCAGTTCGGCGTGTTGGAAGCGTGGCGTATATTTTATTCCCGATAGTTTGCTTGATATCCACCACGCCACATTATTTCGCAGTAGTGTTTTGTCGCGGTAATTACTAATGAGTACCCATTTTTTGTGCTTGGGCATACCGAATATTTTTTGCTTTGTGTCGAGACTTATTGTATATGACGGCTTCTTTTTGAATGTATCCCACGACGAGTTGCCGCGTCCGTGAATACGCATATTCATCTTCGCCAATCCAGGCAGGTCGTCAGTTCCGATAATTTCAATCGTTGCATCTTCATAAGTATCTTTACTCTTTATCTCCTGCCCTGATACAGTGTTGATGTAGATAATCGGCAGCCCCGTGAAATTATCCAATATAATAGTATAACTCTTCTCTGTTCCCGAGTCGGCATAAGCCGTCACCGTCGTAGGCTGAGAAAAGTCGTATGCACTACTCGATTTATACTCTACACCATTGATATATATAGCGTTAGCATCACTCTCGAACTCTATATATAGTTTCGTGAGGTTGCTTGGCATCAAATATGAGTGGCCGTCGCTGTTTTGACTTGCAAAAACCCTCTCTCTGAAGACATTGTTTTCATTGGGGTATATTGTAACAGTATTGCTTAATGCAGCGTTGCGATGTATGGGGAATGTGACCTTTGTGATGTTGTAGTTTGTGTCACAGAGGTCTTTTTCTTCTTCCTCCTCATTCTCATCTTTGGGTTGTTCCTCTTTGTTGGGTTTGTCTGGTTCCTCTTGTGCCGGCGGTGTGGGTGTAGTGTCGTCGTCGCCACACGCAGCAAACGTAGCAGCCATTACTATCATTGCGGCAAGCATCAGTAGAATCGATATACGGGTGTGTGCCAATTTCATAATGATAAAATTTTAGGTAATAGGTTATTTTTCTAATCATTATATTACAAAATTAAACAAAAAATGTAATTATACAAACAATTTTATGATTTTTTGTTATTTGTATAACAGTGCAAATTGGCAGATATTTTTAGAGTGTCATTCTTCTTGTCGGACAAAATGGCAGACTTCGCGCGACTTGTGTCAGTTTTTTATGCCATAATCGGGCGTTGTTGGTCTATTTTAGTGTAAAAATATGTTTGGTATAACCTTTGTTTGTATAACTATCGACCACCGATGGTGCGATAATTAACAATTCGGTGTCACAAAAACGGAAAAATAATTAAGAACAAATAAACATTAAACTATTATGGGAAAGATTATTGGTATTGATTTGGGTACAACTAATTCGTGTGTATCTGTAATGGAGGGTAACGAGCCTGTTGTTATCCCCAACTCGGAGGGTCATCGTACCACTCCTTCTATTGTAGCCTTTACCGACAATTCGGAGCGTAAGGTGGGTGACCCTGCCAAGCGTCAGGCTATCACTAACCCCAAGCGTACGGTTTTCTCAATCAAGCGTTTTATGGGAGAGAAGTATGACAATGTGGCAAACGATATTACTCGCGCTCCGTACAACATCGTACGTGGTGATAATAATACTCCTCGTGTCGATATTGATGGTCGTCAGTACACTCCTCAGGAGATTTCGGCTATCATTCTTCAGAAGATGAAGAAGACTGCAGAGGATTATCTTGGTCAGGAGGTTTCGGAGGCCGTTATCACAGTTCCTGCTTACTTCTCTGATTCACAGCGTCAGGCTACTAAGGAGGCAGGCGAGATTGCAGGTTTGACAGTTCGTCGTATTATCAACGAGCCTACCGCTGCTGCATTGGCTTACGGTCTTGATAAGAAGGATGCCGATATGAAGGTTGCCGTATTTGACTTGGGTGGAGGTACATTCGATATCTCTATCTTGGAGTTGGGCGATGGCGTATTTGAAGTAAAATCAACAAACGGTGATACCCATCTCGGTGGTGATGACTTCGACCACGTTCTTATCGACTATATGGCAGAGGCTTTCAAGGCCGAGCACGGCATTGACCTTCGTCACGACGCTATGGCTTTGCAGCGTTTGAAGGAGGCTGCCGAGAAGGCGAAGATTGAGTTGTCGGCTTCTACTACAACCGAGATTAACTTGCCTTACATTATGCCTGTGAATGGTATTCCCCAGCACTTGGTTATGCCTTTGACACGTGCAAAGTTTGAGCAACTGAGCGACCACCTCATCCAGAAGACTATCGAGCCTTGTAAGATTGCTTTGCGTGATGCAGGCCTTTCTGCAAGCGATATCGATGAGGTTATCTTGGTTGGTGGTTCTACACGTATCCCCGCTATTCAGGCTATTGTAGAGTCATTCTTTGGTAAGACTCCCAACAAGTCGGTAAACCCCGATGAGGTTGTGGCGATTGGTGCTGCTATTCAAGGTGGTGTATTGACAGGCGAGGTTAAGGACGTGCTTTTGTTGGATGTTACTCCATTGTCACTCGGTATCGAGACTCTGGGTGGCGTGTTTACAAAACTTATTGAGGCTAACACGACTATCCCCACTCGCAAGAGTGAGGTCTTCTCAACTGCAGCCGATAATCAGCCTTCGGTAGAGATTAACGTATGTCAGGGTGAGCGTCCTATGGCACGTGACAATAAGTCAATTGGTCGTTTCCATTTGGATGGTATTCCTGCAGCACCGCGTGGCGTTCCTCAGATTGAGGTTACATTCGATATCGATGCAAATGGTATCTTGAATGTTTCAGCAAAGGATAAGGGTACAGGTAAGGAGCAGAAGATTCGTATTGAGGCATCTTCAGGTTTGACTGAGCAGGAGATTCAGCGTATGCGTGATGAGGCTAAGGCTAACGAGGAGAAGGATAAGGCCGAGAAGGAGCGTGTTGATAAGGTTAATGCAGCCGACTCAAATATCTTTGCTACTGAGAAGCAACTCAAGGAGTATGGCGATAAGATTCCTGCCGACAAGAAGTCTGCTATCGAGGGCGCACTTGCCAAGTTGAAGGAGGCTCATAAGAATCAGGATGTTGCCGCTATCGATGCCGCTATTACAGAACTCAACAATGCTTGGCAGGCTGCATCACAGGATTTGTATGCTGCTCAACAGGCTCAACAGCAGGCACAAGGTGGAGCACAGCAGGGCGCAGCATCTGATGCAGGCGCGCAGGGTGGTGCACAGCAGCCTGAGGACGTAGAGTTCGAGGAGGTTAAGTAATTTCCCGACCCAATGCATTTTTGCAAGTAATATCGCTTTGTGCGATATCCTATATAAAGTGGTTGTCCTTTTGGGGATGACCACTTTTTTTGTTGTATAAATTGTATCGAAAGTTTGTCTGTCTAATGATAATTTGTTAGTTTTGTATAATTGCTAACCGAAATATTACACTTATGAAAAATCTGACTATTAAAACTCTCTGTTGCGTGGTGGCGCTTGTGCTGTGTGCAACCTCGCTTTTTGCGCAACAAAATCCACGACTTATAGTTCGAGCCGATGATATGGGCTCATTCCGTGCTGCCAATATAGCCTGTTTGGATGGCTATAAAAATGGTATAGAGACGAGCATCGAGGTGATGGTCGTAACGGCTTGGTTTCCAGAGGCAGCACGTCTGCTTCGCGAGAACCCGGGCGTCGATGTGGGCCTGCATCTTACGCTTACAAGTGAGTGGGATAATGTAAAGTGGCGTCCTCTGACTCATTGTCCGTCATTGGTCGATAAGAATGGTTACTTCCTGCCGATGATGGGTGCCAACAAAGCCTATCCGGGATTGTCTATCAGTGAGAGTAAGTGGAATATTGCCGAGATTGAGCGTGAGGCGCGTGCTCAAATCGAGATGGCTCTGCGTAATATACCTCAGATAAGCCATATTTCGGGCCATATGGGCTCATTGAGTTTTGCTCCTGAAGTCGAGCAGTTGATGCAACGCTTGGCCGATGAGTATAACCTCCCGCTTGTGGACCATCGCGGAGCAAGAGAAAAGTATGCTCTTAATGGTACCTGGTATGCAGGGCCCAAGAAGACTTCAGCCGAGAAGGAGGAGAGTTTTATCAAGATGTTGCGCTCGTTGGAGGCAGGAAAGACATATATGTTTCTCGACCACCCTGCGCTCGATAATGAGGAGATGCAGACTGTGGGCCATATCGGCTATGAGGATGTTGCTATTGACCGCCAAGGCGTGACCGATATGTTTACAAGCGAGAAGGTTAAACAAGTAATCAAGGAGTGCAATATCGAACTCATCAGTTATAATGATTTAATAAAATCCCTGCCACGTGCCGATGCCGATGAGACTTTGAATAAAGCCTTTGATAAATATCTGGAGGCGATAAAGGCCGATAATCAGGATATTCATAGTATTATGATTGTGAAGGATGGCCAAGTGGTTAAGGAGGCGTGGATGAGTGAGGGCGACCCGCATAAGCCTCATATCCTAAACTCTGTAAGCAAGACCTTTACAGCATCGGCTGTCGGATTTGCCGTTGCCGAAGGCCGATTGAATGTAACCGATAAGGTCATATCTTTCTTCCCTGATAAATTGCCATCAGAGGTGAGTGAAAATCTCAAGAAGTTGGAGATTCGCCATCTGCTTACAATGACTTCGGGACACGATGTTGAGCCCAACCGTAAGAATATGGCTGAGGGTCAGGATTGGGTAGAGTATTTCCTCGCTGCTCCGTTTGTTCACGAGCCGGGAACGTTTTATGTCTATAATAGTATGGCAACTTATGTTTTGTCGGCTATCGTTCAGAAAGTTACGGGCGAGAAAGTTATCGATTATCTCTATCCTCGTCTGTTCCGCCCGCTGGGTATAGTCGGTGCCACTTGGCAGGAGAGCCCGCAAGGCATCAATACAGGTGGTTGGGGATTGTATCTCAAGACTGAGGATTTGGCAAAGATGGGCCAACTCTTCTTGCAGAAAGGCAAGTGGAATGGTCGTCAGATACTCTCTGAGGAGTGGGTTGCTGCGGCTTCTTCGGCTCAGGTGGAGTCTTTGCCTGCTGGCGTGCGTCGTGAAAACCTTAAAATCAAACCCAAGAATAGTGATTGGTTGCAGGGCTATGGTTATCAGATGTGGCGTTGTCGCCATAATGCTTATCGCGCTGATGGTGCAGCAGGTCAATATATCATCGTTATGCCCGACCAGAATGCAGTAATAGCAATGACCGCGAATGTCGGTGATATGCAGGCCGAAATCAATCTTGTGTGGAAATACTTACTTCCTGCATTGAAGTGAAAATAAATCTCAAAACGCCTCAAAAACGGGGTTGAAAATCCCGAAAAATGCGTTGCTGACGCGTTAAATGCGAAATATTAAGCAAAAAGTCTGAAAATCGGTCATTAAGATTAGATTTTTGGACTTTTTTTTATTATCTTTGCAAACTAAATTTCGGACCTACTCAACGAGTAAGGAGAAATTGCGTGAGGAGTAAGACGAAATAACGTAGAATAAAATAATATAAACAAAAACATTAAACAAAATGCAAAGTAAAGGCGCAGTTAAATTATTCGCAATCCTATTAGTGATTGGATGTATTTATCAGCTCTCGTTCTCGTTCATTACACGAGGCGTAGAGAAAAAGGCTGCGGCGTATGCCGCTGCTTATGATGAGGCAGAGCAGCCTGCACGCGAGGCTTACTATCTGGATTCAGTTCAGAATCAGCCCGTATTCAGTCTACTCGGCCTTAAGGATTTCACCTACAAAGAGTGCAAGGAAAAGGAGGTAAACCTTGGTCTTGACCTTAAGGGTGGTATGAACGTAATGCTCGAAATTGAGGTGCAGGATTTGGTTAAGTCGCTTGCAGGTGATAGCCAGAATGACCCCGCATTTGTTGCTGCTATTGAGAAGGCTAACGAGGCTTTGAAGGCAGGTACAGATGACTATATCGGAGAGTTCGCAAAGGCTTATGCCGAGACATCTAACGGTGGCTCATTGGCAGCTATCTTTGTAAGTCCTGACCGTCAGGATATTACACCTAATAGTACAAATGACGAGGTATTGAAGGTTCTCCGCGAAGAGACAGATGCCGCTATTGCCGCATCATTCAATATCTTGCGTAGCCGTATCGACCATTTTGGTGTAACACAGCCCAATATCCAGCGCTTGCCCAACTCTAACCGTATCTTGGTTGAGTTGCCGGGTGTTAAGGAGCCTGAGCGTGTTCGTAAACTCTTGCAGGGTTCAGCATCGTTGGAGTTCTGGGTAACATATACAACTGAGGAGGTATTGCCTATTTTGGCAGAGGCTGATGCTCTCATCAAGCAGAGCACAGAGGCACCCGCTGAGGGTGAGCAGGCTGCTGAGGCTACAGAGGCCGCTGCAGAAACCGCTTCAGATTTGGTTGCAGAGGTTGCCGAGGCCGCTAATGCCGAGGTTGCAGCAGAGTCTACCTCACGCTTCTCTCGTGAGCAGAATCCCTTGTTCGCATTGTTAGACCCGTCATATTCAGGTGGCTGCATCGTGGGTGCTGCCGCTGCTGCCGATATGCCTGCTATCAACGAGTACCTTGCTCGTCCTGAGGTTCAAAACCTCTTCCCTGCAGACCTTCAACTTAAGTGGGGTATCAAGGGTGAGGAGATGTTCGGTGGTCGCTTTGCTCTTTATGCATTGCGTTCTGTTGATGGCAAGCCCGCTATGGATGGTGCTGCTGTTTCTACCGCACAGTCGCAGTACTCTGACCGCAGTGCTAATGCTGAGGTTAATTTGATTATGAACTCTAACGGTGCGTCACAGTGGGCACAACTTACAGGCCAGAACATTGGTAAGCCTATCGCTATTGTTCTGGATGGCTATGTATATTCTGCTCCTAACGTAATCAATAAGATTGAGGGTGGTAGTTCACGTATTACAGGTAACTTTACTATTCAGGAGGCTGATGACTTGGCTAACGTATTGAAGTCTGGTAAGGTTCCCGCACCTGCTCGTATCATTCAGGATACAGTGGTAGGTCCGTCACTCGGTGCTGAGTCTATCAATGCAGGTATGTTCTCATTCGTATTGGCCTTCGTATTGGTATTGCTCTATATGGGCTTGTTCTATAAGACAGCAGGATGGATGGCCGACTTGGCGCTTATCCTTAACATCTTCTTGTTGATGGGTGTGTTGGTATCGTTTGGCGCAGTTCTTACCTTGCCGGGTATTGCAGGTATCGTTCTTACAATGGGTATGGCTGTGGATGCCAACGTTATTATCTACGAGCGTATCAAGGAGGAGTTGCGTGCTGGTAAGGGATTGTCGTTGGCTATCAAGGATGGTTTCTCTAATGCATATTCAGCCATTATCGACGGTCAGTTGACAACAATCATCACAGGTATCGTATTGTTCATCTTTGGTAACGGCCCTGTTCAGGGTTTTGCTACAACACTTATCATCGGTATCTTGACATCACTCTTCTGCGCTATCTTCATCACTCGTATGTTGCTTGAGTGGGTTGAGGCTAAGTGGGGTACAGTTTCATTCTCTCGCTCTTGGTCTGAGAATTGGCTTGCTAACGTTTCGTTTGATTTCATTGGTAAGCGTAAGGTTTCTTACATTGTTTCTAGTGCGTTGGTAGTATTGTCTTTGATTTCACTCGCTACATTGGGCCTTAATACAGGTGTTGATTTTACAGGTGGTCGTACCTATGTAGTACGTTTCGACCAGAATGTATCAGCCGAGGATGTTCGTGCTGCATTGGATAAGGCGTTGGTTAGCGATGATGCAACCAAATCATCTGTTGAGGTTAAGCAGTATGGCGCTGAGAACCAAATGCGTATTATTACACAGTATAAGTATGACGATACATCGGAGGAGACAACAGCCGAGGTAGATGCTCTCATCTATGAGGCTTTGAAGGGATTCTACTCTTATCCTATTACTCTGGATGGATTTATCTCTACACAAGAGGATGTCAATGGTATCATCTCTTCTGAGAAGATTGGTCCTGCTATTGCAAAGGATATGATTTATAGCGCCCTTTATGCAGTGTTGTTCTCACTTATCGCAATCGGTCTATATATCACTGTTCGATTTAAGCGTTGGGAGTGGGCTACAGGTGCAACGTTGGCACTTGCTCACAATGCCTTCTTGGTAATTGGTATCTTCTCAATGTTGTATCACATTATGCCGTTCAACTTGGAGGTTAATCAGGCTTTCATCGCGGCTATATTGACTATCATCGGTTACTCTATCAACGATACAGTGGTTATCTTTGACCGTATTCGTGAGTACATTACACTCTATCCCAAGCGTGCAATCGGCGAGAATATCAACAAGGCTATTGCCTCTACATTGTCTCGTACTATGAATACCTCAGGTACAACTATCGTGACATTGCTTGCGATGTTCATCTTGGGTGGTGAGACATTGCGTGGTTTCATCTTCGCATTGTTGCTTGGTGTGATTATTGGTACATACTCTTCAGTATTTATCGCAACACCTATTGCTTACGATATCTTGCGTCGTACAGATAAGAAGACAAAATAGTCAAAACACGACAATATTTGAAAAATAGGTTGCTTACGATTAGCGAGCAACCTATTTTTTTTATAACTTTGCAGTACTATGAAAAAATTACTCAACAGATTGAATGTTATATATCGATGGATTCGCGGTTATATATCACCCGTATTCATTGTTTTGTTTTGTGCCTCATTTATTTTGTGGTATATCATAAAATTGGGTAATGTCTATACCACCAATTACGATTTGCGCTTGAATATTGATGGCGAGTCATTGCGTGTGCCTTGTGTTGTCGAGGGCGTAGGTACTAATCTGTTGGGTTATAACGTGTATCAGCATAAGGAGTTGCGGTTTTCGCTATCTGATTTGAAATATGCTGTCGAGCAGAAAGTTGATGAGCAGACAGGTGAGGTTTTAGGCCGTTATTGCATTATCGATAATCAATCCTTGCAGAATGCCATTACTCTTCGTTTTAGCGATATTAAAGTCCTCTCGTTAGGGGATATTCCATTGATTCCACTCCCCGAAACAAGCGACACTACGCAGGTCAGTAAATAATCCTATTATATAAATATAATGTATAAAGTTGGTATTACCGGAGGTATTGGTAGTGGCAAGAGTTTTGTTTGCGCACTTCTTGCCGATTATGGTGTTGCCGTATATGATTCCGATGCCGAGGCCAAGCGTCTGATGGAATGTAACGCGGAGTTGCGTGATGCATTGCAGGAGGCTTTTGGCAATGAGTGCTATACCGAATCGGGACTTAATCGAGCATATCTTGCGTCACGTGTTTTTGGTGATGAGGAGCAACTGCAACGACTTAACTCTATTGTTCATCCTGCGGTGCGAGCCGACTTTGCGGCGTGGGCTGAGCGTCAGAGTGCCCCGTATGTTGTGCTGGAGAGTGCCATACTGTTCGAGTCCGGATTCGATGGTGAGGTAGATGCCACGCTTGCCGTTGTGGCCCCATTGGAAGAGCGTATTCGGCGCACTATGGAACGCGATAATTCAGATAGAGAGACTGTAATGCGACGTATAGGACATCAATTAAGCGATGACGAGTTGCATAGGCTATCCGATAGGACTATTGTTAATATCCGTCGCGAATATCTGGAAAGCGATGTTGAGCAACTTCATAAGATGTATCTCTATGAGTCACGTAGATAACATCCTCTCTATGCATAGGCCTCAAGTGATGGCTATTGTCAATGTCACCAATGACTCGTTCTATGGGGCAAGTCGCAACTATTCGGGTGAAGATGTCGAGAAACGAGTGCGCCAAGCCTTGGAGGATGGTGTTTCGTTGTTTGATGTCGGCGGTTACTCTTCGCGCCCTAATGCTGTACATATCTCGCTCGAAGAGGAGTGGAGGCGTGTCGAGTTGGGGCTTAAAAGTGTGCGTCAGGTTGCTGCCGATGCGATGTTGTCGGTAGATACTTTTCGTTCCGAGATTGTACAGCGTGCGGTTGAAAATTTTGGTGATATAATCGTGAATGATATCTCGGCAGGCGAGCAGGATGACGCGATGATAGATGTTGTCGCGAAATATAATCTGCCATACATAGCGATGCATATGCGTGGTACACCCCAAACGATGCAGAGTCTTACATCCTATGAAAAAGATATAACCTCCGAAGTGTGTGACTATTTTGCGGACAAATGCCAAGCGTTGCGCGATAGAGGAGTAAACAAGATAATTCTTGACCCGGGCTTTGGCTTTGCAAAAACGTTGGAGCAGAATTACGAGTTGTTGGCGGGCTTGCATCGTCTTTGCGCTATGGGTTATCCTGTTTTGGCAGGACTGTCGCGTAAATCTATGATTTATCGAGTGCTGGATACTACACCCGAAAACTCATTGGCAGGCACTACGGCTCTAAATTGGGAGGCCTTGCGGCAGGGTGCCACCATATTACGCGTACACGACACCCGCGAGGCTTGCGACCTAATAAAACTCTTTAACCAATACAACTTCAATAACAAAGTGGCTGCTCAATAAATTCATTGGACAGCCACTTTTCATTATTACATCATCTTCCTATTCCGACATTCCGATTGTTCCGTCATCGGTCAGTGTCTCTGCCGATATGGTCATCTTCTTACAACTTGCGTTGTTGTAGAACTCTATGACAGCCTTGCCGTTCTCGTCGGTCTCAACTGCAGGATTCCAATAGAGTGTACGTCTGTAATCAATATCTTTGGGCAACTTTGTATAGTCGGGATTGTAGAACTCCGATGGCTTGCTATAACCGTCAATCCACGTTTTTCTCACGCCGCGTGCAGGCTCTACGGGTATCTTGTCCTCGGGGTATGTTTCTATAAATACCACGCACGAGTAACGCGAAGTAGCCTCCAACTGTGTCATCTTATTAATGTCGGCATAGTCGGCTATTGCGCCCAAATCCTCACTAATGTATATCGATTTTATGGCGGCCAGATTCACCTGGTCATCACCTGCAACGCTTCCCCATTGACGCTCATAGTTTAGAATCATCAACGGCTCACGTCCTTTATATGTGATATTCCACTGCTGTACACTCGCAGTCTCAGTATTTGCCATCATACTCGCACCATAACTGCCCGAATTCTCTGCATCCTTTTGTGAAACTTCCGCTATTGAACCTGTACCCGTTCCGCCTCTTATAGTTCCTACGCTTGCACGAGTAATAATAAAGTTTTCGTCCATCTGGGCCAACAATTCTCTTACATCGTCAACCGACTCGCCACCGTCGCGTATGTTGTCAATCTCCGATGGAATGTCGTAGTATGCCACAGCCTCCGACTTGGCTTTGTAAATCTCTTGCTGATGAGTACGCTTGCCTTTCACTACAACCTCATCTATGCGGTGAGTCCTCTCCGACATCTTTTTCTGGCTATCACCCAAAGTGTCGAGCATAAATGGCGGCATTTCATCCGTTGTTAGCGTCGAGTCTATAGCATAATTACGATTTACGCTCTTCTGCTCGTCGCTCGCTGTGACTACCTGCATCTCTCCTATGGAGTATGCTCTGGGCTTGGGGGTGAAGTTACGGTCCAGAGTAATGCGACTCCACTTTTTACGATTCTTATCGTTGGTGACAGCCAATGTAAGATGCCATTTTCCTTGCATATTGCCGACAAAAGCAAATTGGCCGAGACTATCTACCTCCAATATTCCGAAGTGCGACACATCTTTTACCTTCTCTGTCTGTGTAGTATCGGCATTCTCTTCTTGCTCTTTACTCTCCTCTTTCTCTTTCTTAGCCGAACTATTTGTTCCCAATGAAGCCATTGCAGCCGATTGTCCTATGCTGCCACCTCTGCCACGGAATCCTCCTCTGCCGCGGTAGCCGCCCATAGACATTGATTGGGTGGGAGTAGGTGATGAAGTGACGGCTTTGCTTGCCTGCTTCTCAATCTCCTGTTCGCTATCCTCCTCATTTCCGCGCTGTGAGAGTAGTGACGAGAGTTGAATATCGGTCATAGGCTTGTCAGTGCCGTATCGTAGAATCTGTCCGTGTACTTCGATACCTTGCTCTGGCATATATTTAAGGTCGAAGGCTTTCTTGCCTGACCACCAATCCCAATTATAGCGTCTCCATCCCTGTACCATCAGCAGATTGTCCAATGCCGCGAGATGCTCCTCGTCGTCAGCCTCAAAATAGTAGAATGGGTTGTGTACATAACCCTTAATCTCCGACATTAGCAGCAAATCCACCAGCATCGAAGAGCGAGCCTCCACCTCATTTTTGTTGTCGCGTACCGAAATCGAAATCGGAGAGAGCATAGGTCGGCCTGCGTAATCGTTTGTTGAGAGTGTCAGTTTTACCTTGTCAAACGGCTCATAACTCTCTTTGTCACTCTCGATGTTGATAGTTCCGCGTTTTCCCTTGTTGGCAAAGAACAGACGGTCTGCAACTATATTTCCGTCAGGGTCGGTCAATACTATACGAGCCACACCTGCGGGCAAACGGCGCTTGCTGAATGTGAATGTGAACGAATCCTCTTCCGAGAAATCCATCAAACTGAAGTTGAATAGTTTGCCTCCGCTCATTACGGCAGCGCCCATCAAGTCGGCTGAGAGATTTTCGCTCTTTGTGATTATCACTTTCACGCTATCACGCATCGAGATATTATCAACCCTCATCACAGCGCCTTGCTCCTGCGCTTTCGGCAGGTCAAATTTGTAACTCTTGCCATTGTATTCAACTTCGGCTTTATCACCCTCTGATGGAGTATATTCAAATACGCCACGACCTTCGTGTCTTGTCGCAAATGTTACTCTCTCTTCGCCTTTGTTGCCTAAAACACGACCTTTGATTTCAAGCGGTGCGCCACCTTTGTCGGTAGCCTCAAATGCAACTTGCGACGTAACTCCTGCTACCAGATTACCACCCTCAGGGAAGAATTTTAGCGTAACCTCATCGTTACGTTTTTCCCATTCGCGTTTTACGACATATCGGCTGTTGTCAGTTCGCATACGCAACATCTTCTTCTCCTCGAAGTTACCCTCTTGTTGAGGCTTGTCGAATACGGGAATTACACGTGAGAAGATAACATCTTCACCAAAGTTGGTCATATATTTGGTGTATGCTCTAATCTCAAAGAATCCAGAATGGAACGGCAGATGATTTAGAGTAAAATCGCCATTGCAACGACCATTGACAATCGGTAGAATAACCTTGTTTACCACAGTGCCACCTGCATTAAGCAACTCTACATATAGCGTACGGCTCAACACCGTAGGTTTGTTGTAATCCGATGTTACGACATAGGCCTGAAACCAAATCTTATCACCCTGATAGTAACTCGTATTATCTAAATGCAGATATACCTTCTCTTGTGGTAGAGCCTTACCGAAATTATTAAGTGCGGCGGCATAACTCATCAGTTTCTGGGCTGTACTATCGATAGACTCCTGCGCTTCTTGAGCCGATACACTTGCTGTAAAAAGAATTAGAATAAAAGAGGTAAGTATTGTAAAAAGTCGTTTCATATTATTCTGTTGTAAAAATCTAATTTAATACAAAGATAGCAACAAAATATTAACTATAACCTTTATTCGTGTGATTCGACTAAAAAAGCAGGTGAAACGCCTATTCACCTGCTTTAATTATCAATGTGTGGTTTTTCTTAGACTATTTGCCCCACAGGTTGCGAGGATATACGCCCTCGGCAATCAACTCTTCGATTTTAGCAACCAACTGAGGCTTGTCGGCCTGATATGTTACACCAAACCAGTTTGCCGTAGTGCTCAACACCTTCAACTTTGAAGTGCCTTCGCCCACCAACTTGTTTACCATCAAAGGAATAAAGAACTCTGCCTTTAGGTTGGCCTGTACTTCAGGGCTGCTCAAGAACTCTTTGAAATACTCCTCTGAATAAGCGAAGTAATCGGGCGTAAAACCAAAGAGATTCATCGATACGGGAGTCTCCTCTTCCAAGGCCTCATCTTCGCCCAAGTCGTGGAATACGATTGTACCCTCAGCGTTGCGCTCAATCTTTGTGCGCTCAACGATAGATGTCAAGAAACCCTCCTCGTTAATAGAGCATACACCGCGTGATACAGTACCATTCTCCGAAAGAGTCTTGTTTACGGCATATCCTACCATACAATAGTGGTTGCTCTCTTCGCCCAATTTGCTCAAATACTCTCCGATAACCTTATATGCGTCAGCACCGTAGAAGTCATCAGCATTGATTACTGCAAACGGCTCTTTGATAGCCTTTGCAGCCATCAACAACGCGTGGTTTGTACCCCAGGGCTTTTCGCGACCTTCGGGGACCGAAAATCCTTCGGGCAAGTAATCCAACTCCTGATATACTACCTCTACCTCTATTTTGCCACCAAAACGCTCCTTGTTGAAAATTGCAGTAAATGCATCGGCAAATGAGTGACGAATGACAAATACCACCTTTCCAAATCCTGCGCGTATAGCATCATAAATCGAGTAGTCGATAATCGCCTCGTTGTTTGGGCCGACACCATCCATCTGCTTGAGTGAGCCGTAACGAGAACCCATACCTGCCGCCAATACGAGTAATGTAGGTTTTACCATAGTTTTTCGTTTGATTAGTGTTATATTAAATGTTTATTAGTGCAAAGTTAGCAATATTTCAAAATCTTAAATTCAAATTTTCAATTATTTTTATCTTTTTCGCAGAATATTACCCGATAAATATTTTTCCGCATAAAAAAATGCTCCAATCACAATAGGTTTACCCATTTTTCCGTATCTTTGTAAGGTTATAGAGAAGTGTTGCTATGAAAAAATTATTAAAGAGTATAAAACGCCTATTCCGCAAGAAGCGGTTTTCGATGAGCGACCCCATCCTTTTGCAAGAGGATTGGAGTGTGCATATCTCGCCTGCGGGTTTGTTGGCAAGTCTTGTGGCGTTTTGCCTGTTTTTATTCCTGCTAGCAATGCTCTTTGTCGCATACACTCCCGTGTTGGATATTTTCCCGGGTTATCGCACTTCAGCCGAGCGTACCCACAACGAATTGGTCGAGAGCGTTATGCGTATTGACTCTATGGAACGTAGAATGAACGAGATGCTTACCTATAACGAGAATATAGCGATGATTATGGAGGGCCGTACCCCAGTGGTTCGTACTCCCTTGTCGGATGACGATACCGTTAAGGTGGATAAGACACTTATTCCCCCTTCGGAGTTTGATTCTCTTTTGCGTTTGCAGATGGAGGGTGATGGCGATTATTCGTTGGCTCGTACGCTCCAAAGTCGTGAGCAGGGTGGTGGACGCCTAATTTTTGCTTCACCCGTTGAGGGTATCATAACACGCCACTTCTCGCGTGATGACAACTATCTTGGTGTGGGAATACAGTCATCGCCTAATGCCCCCGTTACAAGTATCGATGATGGTACTATCGTCGATGTGGTAACAGGTGGCGAGTCGGGTACTGTCGTTACCGTTCAGCACTTTAACGGATTTGTTTCCATCTATCGTAATCTCGCGCAGGTGCTTGTGGCCAAAGGCCAATCGGTCAAGAGCCGTCAGGTGCTGGGCTATAATGCAATGCCTGAGGTTGGTGATAAGACCAATCCGTTGTTCGAGTTGGAGATTTGGAACGAGGGTAAGGCTGTGGACCCCGAAATATATATTGTTTTTTAAGGAGAGAATTTTTAGTAACCTATAATGAAGCAACGTCTATCTATACTCGGCTCAACGGGCTCCATTGGAGTCCAAACTCTTGATATCGTAGCCGAGAATCCCGAACTATTTGAAGTAAATTCGTTGGTGGCAGGCTCTAATTGGCAACTTCTGGCAAAACAGGCCATTGAGTTTGATGCCGACTGTGTGGTTATTGCCGATACAACAAAATATGAGGCTCTGCGAGATGCCTTGTCGGCGTATCCCATTAAGGTATATACAGGTAGCGATGCTATCTGTCAAGTTGTTCGTAGCGGAGAGGTCGATGTTGTTGTAAATGCCCTTGTTGGCTATGCGGGCCTTCATCCCACAATCGCAGCGATTGAGGCGGGTAAGAAGATTGCTTTGGCAAATAAGGAAACATTGGTCGTGGGTGGCGATTTGGTTATGCGTCTTGCTACCGAGAAAAGAGTTCCTATATTACCTGTTGATTCCGAGCACTCTGCTATTTTTCAGTGCCTTACGGGCGAGAGGTCACCGATTCGTCGTATGATAGTTACTTGTAGTGGCGGTGCATTACGTGACGTGCCCAAGGAGCAGTTGCGTGATGTTACACCAGAGAGGGCCTTGAAACATCCACAATGGTCTATGGGTGCAAAGATTACGATTGATTCCGCGACACTTGTAAATAAGGGTTTCGAGGTTATCGAGGCTCATTGGCTTTTTGGCGTTGATGCTGACCGTATATCTGTGTTGATTCACCCTCAGTCGATAGTTCACTCTATGGTTGAATTCGAAGATGGTGCTATCAAGGCTCAGTTGGGTACGCCCGATATGCATATGCCCATCAGTTATGCCTTGATGTATCCATATCGTGCCTCACGCCCGAGTGAGCGTTTCGATTTTTTGGCAAACCCTACGCTCACGTTTGCAGAGCCTGATAGAGATAAGTATCCTGCTCTCGATATCGCTTACGATTGTATGCGTCGTGGAGGAACGGCAGCCTGTGTTATGAATGGCTCTAATGAGGTTGCCGTGGCTGCATTTTTGGCAGGTAAATGCCGATTTACTGATATAACTGCCGCCATAGAGTATTCGCTTGAGCGTGCCACATTTATCGAGCATCCTACACTTGCGGATTATGAGGCCTCAAACGAGGAGTCGCGTCGTCTGGCCGAAGAGTATCTTCGTCAATGCAAATAGTAATTAATAGTATATCAAAATAATAGATTAGAAAACTAAATAGAAAATGGAAATATTAATTAAAGTCGTTCAGTTCTTTATGAGCCTGTCGCTCTTGGTTGCAATCCACGAGTTCGGCCACTATCTTGCGGCACGTATTTTTAAGATTCGTGTCGAGAAGTTTTACATATTCTTCGACCCTTGGTTTTCGCTTTTTAAGTGGAAGAGGGGAGAAACGGAATATGGCGTGGGCTGGTTGCCGTTAGGTGGCTACGTCAAGATTGCAGGTATGATTGACGAGAGTATGGATTTGGAGCAGATGCAGGCTCCCGTCCAGCCGTGGGAGTTCCGTGCCAAACCGGCGTGGCAACGCTTTATCGTTATGATAGCGGGTGTTACGATGAATGTCTTGCTGGCGATGATTATCTATTCTGGGATACGTTATGTCAGCGGTGAGTCCTATATGGCAAACGAAGATGTCAAGTGGGGTTATGTCTTTAACGACACAGCCAAAGCAATGGGTTTTCAGGATGGCGATAAGGTTGTAAGTATCGACGGCGAGCAGATTGACGATGTAAACGATATTCGTGCCCAACTGCTTTTGACTAAGGATGCTCGTACGGTTGTCGTTAATCGAGGTGGCGAGCAGGTAGAATTTACCATTCCATTCGAGAGTCTGCTTGAGATGCGCCGTAATCGTCAATATGAGGATTTGTACACTCTGCGTATCCCCTTTATTGTCGATTCTTTGGCCTCTGAATCAGCGCAAGCGGCTGGTTTGCAAGTAGGTGATGAAGTTGTCGCTTGTAATGGAGAACAGATTGATGTACCTACAATGACCGATTTGTTACAAAACCGTTATAAAGGCGATACCGTTACTCTTTCGGTACTGCGCTCTGGTGCTATATCAGAGTTGCGAGTGCCTGTAAATACAGATGGTAAAATTGGTGTTTTGTTAAAGAGCGATATATTTCAGCCTCGCACCAAGACCTTCACTTTCTGGCAGGCTATCCCTGCTGGTGCTAAAATGGCGGGTGAGACTATTGCAGATTATTGGCAGCAACTTAAACTTATCTTCCAACCCAAAACCAAGATGTATGAGGAGTTGGGAGGTTTCATTGCTATCGGCAATATCTTCCCTTCGGAGTGGAATTGGTTGCGTTTTTGGACTATGACCGCCTTCTTGTCGGTTATGCTTGCAGTGCTCAATATCCTGCCTATTCCTGGCTTGGATGGTGGTCACGCATTGTTTACTCTGTGGGAGATGCTTACAGGCCGCAAGGCAAGTGATAAGTTCCTGGAGATTATGCAATATATCGGTTTTGCGTTGTTGCTGGCGCTTGTTATATATGCCAACGGTAACGATATTTACCGATTATTTACAAAATAGTTACTTCAATGGCTAAGGTTAAAAAGGCATATTTCTGCCGTGAGTGTGGCTATGAGGCTCCCAAATGGATGGGCCGTTGCCCTTCGTGTGGCGAGTGGAATACCTTTACCGAAGAGATTATCTCCAAATCCGCTACGGCGTCTGCTGCTGTAGTAGCCTCTGCCCCTCAAGCACCTCCGCAAAGAGTGAGCGAGATTCAGCGCTCAACGCATCAGAGGCTCGATTTGTGTAATAGCGAGGTGAATCGCGTATTGGGTGGTGGGCTTGTGCCTGGCTCTTTGGTGCTGTTAGGTGGTGAGCCGGGTATTGGAAAATCGACATTAAGCCTTCAATTGGCCTTGACAGCCCACTCTCTGCGTACGTTGTATGTATCGGGTGAGGAGTCTGCCGAGCAGATAGGTATGCGTGCCGAGCGTTTGGGCATTGCTAACGAGGAGTGCTATATATATTCCGAGACTTTACTTGAAAATATCCTATTGCAGATTCAGCAATATCAGCCTGATGTTGTAGTGATTGACTCCATTCAAACTATCTATACCGAAACCATTGACTCTTCGGCTGGTAGTGTGTCGCAGATTCGGGAGTGTGCAGCCTCATTGTTGAAGTATGCCAAGACCACGGGAACGTCAATCTTTATTATTGGCCATATTACCAAAGATGGCACCATTGCCGGGCCTAAGATTTTGGAGCATATTGTCGATGTTGTGTTGCAGTTTGAAGGCGATGGTAATAATGTCTATCGTATCTTGCGTGGTATCAAGAATCGTTTTGGTGCGACATTCGAGATTGGCGTGTTCGAGATGCTGGATTCGGGCTTGCGTGCCGTCGATAATCCCTCTGAAATATTGTTGTCGCATTACGAGGAGCCGTTAAGCGGTATAGCCGTTGGTGCATCTGTTGATGGCGTTAGGCCCTATCTTATCGAGGTACAGGCATTGGTCAGCAATGCGGCTTATGGTACTCCGCAACGTAATGCTACGGGCTACGACCAACGTCGTATGAGTATGTTGCTTGCAGTGTTGGAGAAACGTGTGGGGCTCAAGATGTTCCAGAAGGATGTATTCTTGAACTTCGCTGGTGGCTTCAAGATTGCTGATGCAGGTCTTGATTTGGCTATCGTTGCGGCAGTCATCTCTTCGTATTATGACCGACCTATAGCCGACGGAGTATGTTGTGCAGGCGAGATAGGTCTTTCGGGTGAGGTGCGTCCTGCGCCTCGTACCGAGCAACGTGTCAGCGAAGCGGCTCGTTTGGGATTTCGTCGTATCATAGTGTCGGGCTTTCTGCGTAAGGGAGTGAAGTTACCAACGGGAATAGATGTTGTCTATATAAATAATATAGGTGAGTTGCCGCGAGCCCTTTTCTGTGAAGAGTTATAATGCGGTCTTTATACGTCATCTCCACTTTGCTATGTGGCATAATATTTGAAATCCTCTGCGTGATAATATCCGTAGAGGATTTTTCTTTGAATTGTATTTGTAAATGCTATGACACTCCAGGATTTTAATAACATTATCTCTCACGAGCGCTTGACACTTGTCGATTTTTATGCTACGTGGTGTGGCCCTTGTAAAGCGACACATAAGATTCTTGATAGGCTTGAGGAGGTGATGATAGATACTCTCGACATCATTCGTATCGATATCGACCACCACGAAAATACCGAGTTGGTCAATCATTATCGTATTATGGCAGTTCCTACACTTATGCTTTTTCGACGTGGGCAACGCCTGTGGCGTGAGAGTGGGGTATTGACCGTAGAGACTCTTGCCGAGATAATTCGACGATATGATAAGATTGAGGCCTACTGATAAACCGACATCGTGTCTCCGTCCTATGCCTCAATTCGCCATTCCAACTCTTCGGCAATGTAGTGTATTGTCGAAAAGCCACTCTGTGGTACTATCGCCAACTCTTTTATTTTTGTGATAGTTGATGCTATGATACTCTTCTCGTCACCAGCGTTGTTGGCAGCGACCAATAACGCTACAATGCCTTGTGCTATTATACGAGATGAGTTGTAACGCGTAGCAATGTTTACAACGTTTAGAATTAACTCTTTGCTTATATTTTCGGTGTTCCGCGATGCTGCCATCAACGCAGTATATATCAAAAGTTCATCGTCCGAGTCGCTCCATTTGTCAATTATAGCCTTTGCCTCAGCCGCTTTGCTTAACATTGCAAATGCCATCTCTTCTGCCACTTCAGAATTAATTACCCCTTCAGCCCAGAAGTCCGCTTCGTTTGAAGTTATATTTTCAGGCTGCGCAATATGTAGTGCTGCCAATCGCAGTTCGCGCACTTGTTGCTTGTATAGATATTGTGCCAATGAGTGGTCTGGTTGCTCTTGGTTTGCTATTTGTCGCAGTGTGGGTAGGCTGACACCATAGTTCAGTCCATATTTTTCACCGTAGTATCGCATCGTATCTGCCACTGCGCCGTTCATCTGTTTGCGCATAGCACCCAGCAGGGCAATCATTCGAGAGGTATTATCTGCCATAGTAAATAAATTCGGGCTGCCCCAAAAGACAACCCGATATTTTTATCGTTTCCTTTATATACTCTATTTTACTGCACCTGCAACGTATGCCGTACGGCCCAACTCAAATATTGGTAATGCCGCAGAGCCAACCACCTTATCTCCTGCCATAACTGCACAAGTTGCGATATTTGCAATACGTACTGCGATGGCTGTTTTGTCACGAGGGTCCACCTCCGAAAGAGTAGTGAACTTGGGAGTGGCCTCAGATGGGGTCAATACCAATTTGAGATTTTCAGCCTTGCCGTTTATTGTACGCGAAATTGCATATTCATTTACACCTGCTACGATGGGCACTATTACACGCTCGGTATGAGTCTTTGTGACCTTCTTGCCGAGGAACAACTCAAGGTAAGCCTGCTCCTTCGCATCCAAAGCCTCTAACGCATCTTTCAAACCTCCGCCAAACACATTCTCTCCGGCCTCACCACTGATAAGGTCCATACGATTTTTGCGTATTGTATAAATAGCCTGTGCAGCCTGTGCAGCAGCATCGTCGAGACTCATAGCCGAACTGCTCAAACGGTCAGGTGAAATCTTGGCGAACTCAGCCTCTGTACCCATATATGACGTCACCGAAGTTGTAGGCTCTGCAATTGCGCTTGCGGCAAGCGCATCATCTGTAACGATTGCAATCTTTGCACTCTTTAACGAAGTTGTACTCTTATCCACTAATGCTCCACGAGTCTCAAGATACTTCTGTGCATATTTTGCATAGGGACCGACAACAACTTGCTCCGTCTCAAATGTAAGGTCCACAGCCAATGTTGTCGAAGGGTCCGATACCACAACACTGCCTTCCGCGTTTTTGTGTACGCCTACAACAGCCTTGTAGATATTATTCTGTGCTGACGCGCTTACGCCAACCAAAGCCAATGTCAAAATAAAAATAATCCTTTTCATAACATCGAAATTTTTATTTACTACTTTCGCAAATATAGTCTATTTGAGCGAGATATCAAAATTTTAGGTAAAAATCGCGTGTCAGTTCTCTGTATTCGGCGCTATATCCCATCGGGCCACTATCCTCAATTATCAATTTCTCGATTGTCGGCAACTCTTTGGGTGGTTGTAATTGCAACTCCATCATCACTCGCTTAACTCCGCTTTCGGGTGTGGACCATACGTTGCAACGACGTTTGAGAAATAGTCTGCCACGCGCAACCGATAAAAACCTTTCGGCCTCCGCTGGGGGTAGAATCAATGCAAATATTCCATCTTGCGCAAGAAGTCGCTCAACGCCATCGAATAAGTCGCTGAATGATAGCGATGTAGCGTGTCTTGCGGTGGCGCGTTTTTCGTCAGGAGAGAGTAGAGAATCAACAAAATAGGGTGGATTAGAAATGATTATATCTAAATCTTCGCTTGAACTGAACTCCTGTAACGAACTGTGTATTATGTTTATACGTTCACTCCACGGTGAGGCGGCTACGTTTTCGCGGGCCTGCTCGATACAGTCGCTATCTATGTCAATACCAACGATTTGGGCTTTAGGGGCGCGTTGTGCTGCCATTATGGCGATGAGTCCTGTTCCAGTGCCGATGTCGAGTATGCGACATTCCGTGTAAGGCATTGAGGCCCAAGCGCCTATCAAAGTGCCGTCGGTGCCGACTTTCATAGCGCATTTCGAGTGGTCGATATGAAATTGCTTGAACGTGAAACCTTTACCGCGCATAGTTAAACCTTTACTTTAAGTATCCGTCTATTCCAGCCCCAAATAATGAGTAGTCATATCTAACAGGGTCGTCGGCGTTAAACTCTCTAAGTGAGCGAGTTATCTCCTCTGTTGCTTTCCAGTCGTTCTGTTTGCGTACAAGAAGTCCCAATGCGCGGCCCATATTGCCAACGTGTACATCAAGTGGCAGATAGAGTGCCGACATCGGAATAGTTTTCCAAAGTCCGAAATCCACCCCTCGGTTGTCGTGGCGCACAAACCAACGCAGGTACATATTTATACGCTTGCAGGCTGCTCCTTTGTCGATTGACGAGAGGTGTTTTTCGCAATGAGGGTTGTGGGTGCACGAGAAAAACTCTTTTCTAAAGAGTGATATTACTTGCGTCAAATCTTGAGTTTGGGCGTAGTTCTTCTCAAAAAAATCACCGATGCCACCCCATTGTGTAGTGATATGGCGAATACCCATAACGAAATCCGTGAAATCTTGCCCATTAAATGTTCGGTGAACATAAGATTGTAGCGTGGCAAGGTCGCGTGAAGATGCATTCTTAACAAAGTCGGCAGGTGCGTTGTCCATATACTGCATCATACGCCGTGCGCTCTTGACGATGGCCTTGCGGTTGCCCCACGCGATAGTAGCGGCCAGAAAACCCGAAATCTCGCGGTCTGCTTTGTCGCTGAACGAGTGTGGAATACTTATCGGGTCGGGCTCGATGAACTCCTTGCGGTTGTATTTGTCGTGCAGATGTTCAAGTAGGTCGCGTAACTCTTCTTTATCCATTTTGGGTAGGGTTGTTTAAGTGTTAGAGAATCAAGCCGTCACGCATAGAAATTTTCCTGTCGGCCATCGCCGCAAGTGATTCGTCGTGAGTCACTATCAAGGTTGTTTGACCTAACTCTTCCCGCAAGCGGAAAAAGAGCGAGTGTATGTGGTCGCGATTCTTTGTGTCGAGGTTGCCTGATGGCTCATCAGCCAGAAGTAGAGCCGGGCGGTTAATCAATGCACGTGCGATAGCGACACGCTGCTGCTCTCCACCCGAGAGGGCGCTCGGCTTGTGGGTGGTACGCTCCGCGAGTTCCATCATCTTGAGTAGTGACAGTGCCTCTCGCTCGGCCTCTTGGCGGTTGCGTCGTGCAATGAGCGCGGGAATCATCACATTTTCCAGAGCCGTAAATTCGGGCAGAAGATGATGAAATTGAAATACAAACCCGATTCGTTGGTTGCGGAAATCCGAGAGTGCATTATCGTCTAAAGTGTTGATTTGTTTGCCATCGATTGTGAGTGAGCCGCTGTCGGGTTTGGACAGAGTGCCTAAAATCTGCAATAGGGTAGTCTTGCCTGCACCGCTTGGACCAACGATGGATACCACTTCGCTCGGCTTGACGGAGAGTGAAACACCTTTCAAGACCTCGAGCGAGCCGAATGATTTATGTATATCGTTTGCTTGAATCATAATACAAAGGTAATGAAAAATTCAAAATTACGAAAAAATCGTTTCCTCCTCGCGGCTCGGCAAAAAGTGCAAGCACTCTCTGCCCTCGCTCCGCAGCGTCGGTTCAAAATTCAAAATTATTTGTAGTTATATTCGTTTTGCTCTGTTTTGTGGTGTGCCACAATTCTATAAATTTATTATCAGTAGAGATTCCAATCATCACTCACTCCCTGTTCGTGATGTGGAATGACGTAATACTAAATACAATACGAAATTATATAATTTTGAAAAAATGCTAAAGGATTTTGAATAATTATAAAAATAGTGTATATTTGCAAATATTATGAAAGGGAAAATGGTTAATCTGAATAACTATATGGTATTGTCGAAAATCGGTTGGAGTTCAACCGATTTGATAAATACTACCCCCCCCCTTATATATCTGTAAATAGCAGAAAATCAGTGCGTTATACGTGTGCTTCTCGATGTGTAAATTTGCATCGAGCGGCTTGTTGTGTCTATATATATTGTTTAATCTAAATATTAAAATTATGAGCAAGAAAGAAAACTACATTGCCCCCGAAGTTGAAGTAATCGAGGTGGAAATCGAGAAAGGATTCGCCCAGTCAGGTGGTGAGTATAATGGCTTTGGAACAGAAAAGCAGTTGTGGTAAATTGGTATTGAACGATTAATTTAAGAGGGAAGAGATGAAAAAAATGTTTGTTTTGGCCATTACATTGGTACTGGCTGTAGGTTTTGTGGGTTGCGCAAAGGAAGATAATGCACCTGCAACGAAGGATATTAAGGTACAGTTTGAAGTTGCAGATAAGGGTTGTTTTGCTGATACACGAGCAGTCAAAACTGCGTGGGCGGATGGCGACCAGATTGCAGTATTCTTTCAGCCTGAAGGCTTAAATGTGCTTTGTACAGAGGATAGTATGGACAACACACTTGTTTTGACTTATTCAAAGAGTGTGGGGTGGAGTGCAATGAAAAATAATTGGAGTGAAGAGTTGATTAATAGCATATCAGGCTACTTTTTTGCTATTCATTATCGGGGTAATATCGCGATTGGCAAAGAAGCGCAATCTAACCTCGGTTATTATTTTAAGAACTATGATGGAGGTGAGATATTGTTGATGCAAGATGCGCCATATTCAATAACAGATGGCGTGATGGATTTGGGTACATTGGATTTGAATTTGGAAAGAAATGCAGTTCAATTCTCGGTGCAAAAAATGGCCTCTAATACAGATGATTGGGAGATGGCTGTCACTTATGATGATAAATATTACGAAATCGAGCCTGGTCGTCCATCCGTGAATGCCCCCCGCTCGCCTGTTACTGGATATCTAAATGATGATAAGCAATTTTACATTCCAAAATCAAGTTGTTATATGGGCAAATTTAGCGGAGAGTGGATGTGTGATGCAGTAAATGGAGAAGACCGTTCATTCTACGCTCGTTTTGATGGCAAAACAGTTACGGAAAAGTATATATTTGTATTGAAGAATGTGACTAAAAATAAATATTATCGATTTGATTATGCTCCTGTGCCATTTTTGCAATTGGAGAGTGGTGCGTATCTGTTGCCACCTTTGACTCTTGAAGCTGATGGTGTGACTCCAGCAGCGGGTTGTTTGTGGAGTGGTACTATATATTAGTCAAACTAATAATGTGCAATATGCGGGCGACTTCGGGTGAAGTTGCCCGTTTTTGTTTGCTGTAATGGGGAAATATGTAAAAATATTGGGCGAAAGTGTGATATTTCGGAAAAAAAACGTATCTTTGCGCGCTATGTTTAACTAATTAACAATTTTTAAGAAAATGCCAAAAATGAAAACAAATGCCGCTGCAAAGAAACGTTTTACTTTCACCGGCACGGGTAAGATTAAGCGCAAGCACGCTTATCACAGTCACATCCTGACAAAAAAGACTAAGAAGCAGAAGCGTAACCTTTGTTACTCTTCAACTGTATCTGCAGCCGATGAGGCTAAGATTAAGAACTTGTTGGTTAAATAATTAACCGCACAAGGTAAATTTTATTTATTAACAAATTCGGGACAAAATAGCCCCAAAGAGCGTGAGAGAATCACGCCGCTATGAGTTCCATCAAAAACTTATTTACTATGCCACGTTCAGTCAATGCTGTTGCGTCACGCGCAAGAAGAAAGAAGGTTTTGAAACTTGCCAAGGGTAACTTTGGTTCAAGGGGAAACGTTTGGACAGTTGCGAAAAATACTGTCGAGAAGGGTTTGCAGTATGCTTATGCACACCGCCAACTCAAAAAGAGAACATACCGCTCATTGTGGATTACACGTATTAACGCTGCAGTTCGCGCTTACGGTATGACATATTCAGAGTTTATGGGTAAGGTTAATGCCAAGGGTATTGCTATCAACCGCAAGGTTATGGCTGATTTGGCAATGAACGAGCCCAAGGCATTCGAGGCAATTGTTAATGCAGTAAAATAGCCTGCTGCCGCTTGTGCGGTGTCAGAAATGAGCGACTATCCCAATCGTGGGGTGGTCGCTTTTTTGTTTGTGTTTTTGTGAGTAGGTGGGCGGGTTGGATGAAGATGGTCGTTGTGTAGTCGGAAGGCACGGATATTGTATCTTATGGGGTAAAAAGAGGTTATGTTACGTTTCTTATTCCCGTATAAAGTTTATCCGAAGTCGGTGTCACTGATGTTGTTGTGCCTAAGAGTGCTGTTCGGCGGATTGATGATGTGGCACGGCATTCTGAAAATAGAGAATTTTGTATCGCTTGTCGATAATTTCCCAAATCCTATAGGGTTGGGGAGCCGTTTCTCGTTGTATCTTGCAATATTTGCAGAGGTGATATGTTCGGCGGCAGTCATTGTGGGCGCGTTCTATCGTTTGGCCTTGATACCGCTTATTTGTACAATGGGGGTGGCAATGATAATGGTGCATAATGGGCAATCGTTTGCGGCGAAGGAGTTGGCGCTGATATTTTTGGTGATGTATATACTGCTATTCTTGATGGGAGCAGGTCGATACTCGTTGGATAATATGATATCCGTACAGATGCACGATGGCGCGACCTGCACGGATGTTAATCACGATTGCTCATCGGAGCATAAATCAAGCGAAACGGAGGCTACGCCTCATCAGCAGGATAGCGGACTCCCAACTGACGACGTACCTCGTCAATAACTTCCATCGTGGTGATGGAGCATTGGTGGGAGTTGATGGATGACTCTCGGCGGCCCTGCTCTATAAGGTCGATAAACTCTTTAATCTCGTAGAAATATTCATTATGGTTATCCGCTCCTGTTAAAGACTCGCCCTCGGCGCGTTTCTCGTGGCCTGATGCGGGGGCTTGACGCGGGTAGAAACGCACATCGACGGGGGTTTGTATGCGGTCAATCATAATATTGCCATCCTCGCCCTCAATCTCGGAGGGGAGTTGTGAATTGGCAATCTTTGAGTATAGAACCGTTGCGTTAAATCCGTCGTATTGCATATTAACGGCTCCCTGGCCATCCACACCGCTCGATAGAACAACGCCCTGGGCATTGATGCTCTTGGGTGAGCCGAAAAGTGCAATGAGTGGATAGAGTGTATATACTCCTATGTCCATCATCGCGCCGTTGGATAATTCAGGTCGGAACGCATTGAGGATGATACCCTCCTTGAACTTATCGTAGCGTGAAGAGTATTGGCAAAACGAGGCAAAATAGCGTCGCGGGGTGCCGATTCGATGCAGGTTGTCTTTGACGGCAATGAAGTTGGGCGATAGGGTACTCTTCATAGCCTCCATAAGCGTAACTCCATATTTGTGAGAGGCTGCTACCATTGCTCGTGCCTCGCGAGCATTCGATGCTATAGGTTTCTCGCACAATACGTGTTTGCCGTGACTCATAGCCAGAATACTCTGCTCGGCGTGTTTGTAGTTGGGTGAGGCAATGTAAACAGCATCTACAACGTCGCTCTGTACCATATCATCCAACGACGTAAAGATATGGGGAATATTATGTTTGGCGGCGAACTCCGCACCGCGTTCCTGTGTGCGAGAGCATACGGCAGCAAGTTCAAAACGCTCATCCTCACGTGCGCCTGCAATCACCCAATCGGTGATAAAGTTGGTGCCGACAACCCCGAAACGGATTTTATGATTCATAATGATATCTAATAAAACCGCCCTTGCAGTTGTGTAAGGGCGGTTGAAAGTCTATGTTTGTTACAAAAGTATTTCGCGTGCGTGACGGACACATACGCCCAACTCCTTGACTGCATTTGACCACGGCTTAATTTCGTACTCAAGTTCAATGTCGCAATAGATGGGCAACTTCTCTTGCTTGAGTAGTGTGAGGACATCCTTAAGAGGAGTTTCACCCTGTCCCCATACCTGATTAGCATTGGCTGGTTTAGTGTTGGGGCCTGTCTTATCTTTGAGGTGGATGCTATAGATGCGGTCCTTATACTTCTTGATGAAATCAACGGGGTGCTTGCCTGTTGAGCCGTAGTAGTGGCCACAGTCAAAATTAAGCATTACCGAAGGTGATACAGCCAATACGGGGTCGCAACTGAAGCCCTCCTGACCATACTGGGCGTGGTTGTGCATACCGATGTACATACCGTGCTTTTCTGCAAACGGAGCCAAACGCTTGGCTGAATTTACGTCAATCTCTTGAGTAATACACATTGCACCCATAGCCTTTGTTGCGCGGAATGCGTAATCAATCTCCTCGTCAGACCATCCTGCAGGAGAGTATTTTACGATATGGACATTGATGCCTGCGTCGTTAAGTTGCTTGCGTATAGCCTCAACTTTTGCCATATCGAGCGTTGTACGCCACGTCTTTAGGTCCTCCTTGAACTTATCGCCTGCGGCTTTGAGTTCAGCCTTCTGCTCCTCGCTCAACTCAAATGGCTTGGGTTTCTCACCCTTCTTGGGCTTCTTCTCGGCTTGCTCCTTTGCAGCCTTAGCGCGCATCTCGCCCAATAACTTATTGGTAGGATTGGTCGGGACACCCAAGAATGTCTCCAACTCTCCGCTCATAAGTTCCAAAGAACTCAGGTTAGCCTCCTTGCAATAGCCAATGAGGTCCTCTACGGTGCGGGGTGTCATCGAACGCCAAGAGTATGTGATTGCGCCAATCTGAACGCCACTGAACTTTGAGTTAATTCCACTCGCAGACTTTGAGCCCATATTAGAGCAAGATTGCAATGAGGGTAAGAATGATGCTGCCGCAATGGCAAATGCAGACTGTTTCAAGAACGTACGTCTTGAAGTCTTTTCTTGAAAAAGTTTCTTCTCTTCCATATCATATTAATTTAAGGTCCAAACAAAATTAGCGATTTTATTTGGGAAATAAAAATCTTACGTCTGTTTTTTAGACGTTGAGGTTTAATCCATTACTTATGTTGCAAATTTTAGAACTCAACCTTTGGTGCTGTGGCAGCCGCTGCGTCAGCCTCGAAGTACGGCTTTTGCTCGAAACCGAATAACATTGCAACCAGATTTGCGGGGAATTTACGCACCTGAGTGTTGTAGGCTTGAGTAGCCTCATTAAACTCCTTACGAGCAACTGTAATGCGGTTTTCGGTACCCTCTAATTGCGCCTGTAACTCCAGAAAGTTCTGGTTGGCCTTTAGGTCGGGGTAGTTCTCCGAGATGGCAATCAAGCGGCCCAATGCAGATGTAACACTTGATTGTGCCTGCTGGTATTGAGCCAGATTATCGGCGCTCAACTCCTCGGCAGAGAGTGAGATTGAGGTGGCTTTGGCGCGTGCATCCACAACCGCCTGAAGTGTTGATTCCTCGTGCGATGCATAGCCCTTGACGGTAGATACCAGATTGGGGATTAGGTCGGCACGACGCTGATATTGTGTCTCTACGTTAGACCACGCAGTTTTTACAGCCTCATCTTTCGATACCATACTGTTGTAAGTCGAGCAAGAGGTCATTGAAAAGATGGCAACAACGGCCATAAGAATAATCTTTTTCATAGTGATATAAATTTATGTTTATGTTTTTGTTGTTTTCTAATTCTAAGAAGGATGCTGTTACCAACGTGAGCCTGCGCCACCGCCACCAAAACGGCCTCCTCCAAAACCTCCACCAAAGGAGCCTCCGCCGAATGAGCCGCCACGTCCGATGCCTCCGCCCATAATGATTGGGCCTCCACCTCCGCGATGATTATGTGAGTTATCCTCTTGGCGGTTGCGCTCTACGCGTGTGCCACATTTTGAGCAAACGTATGTGTCTCGGTAGGTTGAGATGCCAAAGCGTTTACTAATCAAACGTGCAGACTCCTTTTGCAGGGTGAGTTGTTTGCAGTTGGGGCATTTGCGTGTCGCGCGGTCTACCATAATGATAATTGCGAATGTGAAGATTAGGATGAAAGTGAAAAATGCGATTATTGCAATGATGGATGCTGTATCATCCTCTTCGTATTCGTCGGTAAGTCCTGCGTCAACTTCGCTGCCATCAAGAATCGAACGGATAGCATTTATGCCTGCAACCATTCCGGAATCGTAGTCGTCATTACGGAAGTGGGGTAGCATCAGTTGAGTCTGGATGCGTTTGCATAAAGCATCAGGCAGTACTCCTTCAATGCCATAGCCTGTGATAAAACGAATTTCGTGTTCTGATTCAACCAACAGGATTCCTATGCCGTTGTCGCTCTTGTTTCCTACGCCCCACGCTGAAAATAACTCATAGGCAAAGTCAAAAACATCATTGCCTGCAATTTCATCTACTGCGACAACGGCAATTTGAGCAAGGCCTCGCTGTCGTACATCGTAACAGATGGAGTCAATTTGGGCAACGGCATAATTTGATAGTATGCCATCGGGGTTGGAAGTGAAACGATAACGATTCTCAACCTGTACGTTGGGTATATCCTTTACTCTGTATCGTTTGGCCGCGGCGGGAAGGCATAGAGCAAAAGTGCATAATATTAATATAAGGTATCGTTTCATAACCTTCGGTGTTTTGTGGTTATTTGTGTAATATGGTGTATTCCCACGGAGCGAGGTGTTGTTCGACGTGGGGCGGGAGGGTTGTCTGTTCTCCTGTTATGGCATTGTAATATGGGCCTGCGTATATGCCTGTATTGAAATCAGCGTGGATGGTATAGGGCGATAAATTCAAAATAGCAACGACGCGACTGTCATCACTCTCGCGTACGAATGTCATAATACAATCTTTGGCATTGTTCTCAATCTCGATAATGCGACCTCCGCGTTCGCCAGAGTCGAGTGCGCGTTGTGTGTGTTTGAGATTGATAAGACGGCGATAGAGTTGAGTGTGTTCATTGGCAACAAGAGAGGGTAGTGTGTCGCGGTCAAAGAACTCAAACGAGTGGTCGTAACCTACCTCTTGCCCCGTATAGATAAGCGGTAATGAGGCCTCCCATAAAAATGTAAGTGCGGTCATAATCTCCAACGCGGCTCCAAAACGGGTGAACTCACTGCCGCTCCACGAGTTTTCGTCGTGATTGGAGGTGAACATCATTCGGATTGCAGACTTGGGATATTTCTCCCTGTCGGCGTAAAGCGTGTTGCGTAAATCCCAAACACGACGTGCTCCACCTGCTATGTCGCACATCATATGGTGAATATCCCAAGCGTATGAGGCATCGAAGGCGTGGTCAAAGAGATTTAACTCCTCGGCCTCTGCTAAAAAGAAGATGTCGGGCTTGATAGAGTGAAGTACGTATGAAGCCTCTTGCCAAAATTCGATAGGTACGAGCATCGCCATATCGCAACGGAATCCGTCAATGTTGTGATGCTCAACCCAAAAACGCATAGCCTTAATCTGACCACGCCAGACATCGTGATTGGCGTAATTGAGTTTTGCGGTATCGGTCCAATCCCAAGGAACTTTGGCTGTGCCGTCGCTTTCGCGCTCATACCAATCGGCAGGTTTTGTTTGGAGCCATTTGGCATCTCGGGCAGTGTGGTTTGCTACCCAATCGAGTAGAACTTTCATCCCTAGAGAGTGGGCAATCTCGACAAAATGGTCAAAATCATCCATTGTGCCAAACTCGGGGTTGATGGCACAATAGTCCTGTATAGAGTAATATGACCCGAGCGAACCTTTGCGACCCTCTTTGCCGATGGGGTAAATAGGCATAAGCCATATGGCGTCAATACCTAATGCCTGCAGGTTTGGCAGGTAGGCTTCGGCGGCCCGTAAAGTGCCTTCGGGAGTTAGTTGTCTGATGTTCATCTCGTAGAGAACTGCCGAATAGCACCACTCGGGATGTATGTTTTTATTATCGTGTGTCATAATTTGTTTTTGTGTGTCGGTTAGGCATTTGTGAATTATATGTATCGTCGCTTTATATATAATATATATAGGTATACGTTTAATGCCTAAACATTATTATTGCAATTACAAATATACAAAAAAAATCTTTTGAGCAATTTTATGAGGCTTCTTTGAGATAAAGTCTTGTTTGTAAATAAAGAGTTTTTTGTTGTAGATGTCACGTGTTTTCGTATGGTGGTTGTGAGATGAGTTCGAGATGTGCAATAAATGGGTAATTGTAAGTTGTTAAGAAATAGCGAGATGTAATTTTTAGGCAAAAAATAATCGTAAAAAGTTGTTGTAATATTTGCATAATTCGATTTTTTGCCGTTACTTTGCACCCGCTTTGATAAGGAATTGCCCTTTGAAGAAGCAAAAGTTCTTAAGAAAAGTTTTTAAAATAATTTCAAAAATATTTGGAAGTTAGAAAAACTTGTCTTACCTTTGCACCCGCTTTGATAAGGAAACAACCTTTGAAAGAGTAGGAGTTCTTAAGAAAAAGTTTTTTGAAAATTTCCCCAAAAATATTTGGAAGTTAGAAAAACTTGTCTTACCTTTGCACCACTTTCCGCTCCAAAAAAGCGAGTGGTCAAAATGAGAAATCTTGAGTAAAATTGAGATAAAGTTCTTTGAAGATATTGAGCAGCTAAGAAGTTTTATTCACTCTTAATTAAGAGTAATTTCAAACAATACCTTTGAGATTAGAGCTAAGATTTATAACAATTTATTTTTTACAATGG
>JAFQCA010000028.1 GCA_017399485.1 Alistipes sp. | reverse complement strand
CTGCTCACGTCACTCCACCGAGCCTGCAAGGCGAGGATTGGAGTCTCTAATAATATATTTTAGTTAGAGATTCCAATCAAAATCGACAAGCCGATTTTGTGGAATGACATTTTTTACCTATTTAATTTCCTCCTCTAAGTTAGAGGAGGTGTCGCTTTAGCGACGGAGGAGTCTGTAATTTTAACCCACCACAAGGGTGGCTTTTAATTGCTTACGCTCGGCATAATTCAAACAAGTTTGATTCTGCCCTCGCTTACTCGCAATTTTGAATTTTGAATTCTTAATTCTGAATTTTGAATTACCTCCCCACCATCGCCCGTATGGTCAAATTCACCATCGTCACCGCCACCGCCACGTAAGCCATAATCGTGGCCGCCACATCGCCCCACTGCAACTCTACGGGGTAGGCGTCAATGCCTATGGCCGTCGCATTCAGCCGTATCAGCCCCAAGTGTTGCTGTGCCAGGGTCAGCAGCAGACCTATTGCCAGGCCTATTGCCAGACTGATGAGCGTCATCAGGTAACCCTTGGCGGTAAATATCTGCCTGATGGCGTGTGGCGTCAGGCCCAACGTGCGCAACGTGGCTATATCGTCACGTTTGTCAATAATCACCATTATCAGCGTACCGACAATCGACATCGAGGCTATCACCATCACCAATGCCGCCACAGCAAATATTCCCCACTTCTCCAACGCCATAAGGCGATAAATCGAGTTGCTCTCATAGCGCGTCAGCACCCGCATCCCTTCGCCCATCAAAGCCTCTATGCGCTCTGCCGCATCGTCTGCCGTATGTCCGTTGTCGAGCCGTAACTCGATGGCAGAGGCGCGGTTGGGGTAGTTGAGCAACTGCTGAGCCGCCCGCAACGATGTGAATAGCAGCGAGTTGTTATCCTCATCGAGCGCAAACACACCCGCAATAGGGGCATCCAGACGTGAGTAACCACCCACAGGCAGAAGTGTTGAGAAACGGTTGCGGTTGATGGTGTAGATGCTCATCTGCTCACCTATCGAGCCCTGCCCTAATCCCAACTCCTGCATCACACCCATCGATGCCACGATGTAATCCTTTCCGTTGCGTTGCGTCAGCATTGTGCCCGAGAGCATCTGCTGCGATATGGGTATTGTAGCGTCGTAGAGCGTATCGACACCCTTCAGTTGCACGATGCTTCTATGTCCCTCGGCCTCGACCATTGCACCCTGTTCGAGCGATAGCGTGAGCGCGGCCACCCCCTCCATCTCTCTCAGGGCCTCTATCTTTGCGGAGTCGATAATGAACGTAGTACCCTCCTTTGCCGTGATTGTTATGTCGGCATCTATGGCGTTGTATAACGTCCGTACCTTACTCTCCAGGCCGTTGAATACCGCCATCAATACTATTATAGCCGCCACAGGCATAGCCATAGCGACGATACTCACTCTCGATATGTGGTTAATCATCGAGTGCGAGTTTCTGGAGCGTATATATCGCCCCGCTATAAAGTATCGCAACGAATTCAACATTTTTATTTAATCTCTTTGCTCTTTGCTCTTCCAATGCTACTCCTTCAGCAGAGAGTCGATATTCTCGATATACTCCAGCGAGTCGTCGAGGAAGAACTGCAATTCGGGCACAATCTTCAGTTGGTTGCGTATGCGGCGGCCCAACTCGCGGCGAATAAACCAGTTGTTCTTCTCCAGAGCCTCCATCACCTGTGCGCTCTTGTCGAATGGGAAGATGCTGAAATAGACCTTCGCATAGGCAAAGTCGGGTGATACGCGCACCGTAGTGACCGTAACGAGCGAGCCACTGACGATGGCCTGCCCCTCCTTTTGCAGTATCTCGGCGATGTCGCGCTGAATCTGGCGCGAGATTTTCTGCTGACGTGTTGTTTGTTGTAACTCCATATTGTTATGCATTAATTATCAGGTTATTGAATCTTTTAATGTGAGCGTAGTTGCGAGTCGCCCTTATGTGAGAATTGGAAGTCGCGGCTACGTTTCTGGCGCTTAGGCTTGTAGGTCCACTCCATAAATCCATCCTTGTTGAATCGGTAGGCGAGCGTTATGTTGAATGTCACATTATCCAGCGGCGAGCGCATAGGTGTCAGTCGGAACGGGTTTTCCTTGCCATCGGTAGCGTTGTTGTAATATTTGTTCATATTACGCATAATATCGGCATAACCGAAGTAGTAACGTGCGCGGAATCCCACCTCGTAACGACCAAATAGCAGCGCGAAGCCACCACCACCCGCCAAGCCGTAGCCGAATCGGTTGTCGCGCTCCAGACGCCAATCGTATTTGCCACTGATGTCGCTGTCGTCATACTCGTAGTCGCCACCGAAGTTGTACGACAAGGTGAATGCCGCTTCGAGATATACACGAATATGGTTTTTGGCCAGATAGACGTGAGGCTGCCACACCATAGGCAACATAATCGAGTTTAGTTGTCGCTTGTAGTATGAGTAGTCGCGTTGTTCCACACCCTTGTCGTCTATGATTGTTTGGTAGGTGTAGCCGTACGAGAATCCGCGTTGCAGAAACTCAAGGTCGGCACCCACCGCACCCACAAAGCGAGGCAACGAGTAGTAACGCCACGAAATACCGCCGTTAGCGAGTCCGAATACCGACCTTGTCTCCTGCACGGGGTTGAAACGAGCCGAGCCCGATGCTATACCACCAAATACACCTACGGTATGTTGAGCCTGTGCCATATATACACCGCCCAACACCACCGCCACCAGCGCAAATATTACTCTTTTTATTTTCATTCCTATTATTAGTTTCTAATTCTGTCTTCTCTTTCTTCCCTATCTTTATTGTTTTCTCTCACGTCTTTTCTATCACGTCACTCCAATCTATTTAATTTCCTCCTCTAACTTAGAGGAGGTGTCGCTTTAGCGACGGAGGAGTCTGCAACACAACCTCACTTCTCCAAAATTCATCTGCCGCGATTGGGCTTCGCGCGGTAATTTTTTTGCTCTTTCCTCTTTGCTCTTTTATCTTTACCCACGTCACTCCACCGAGCCTTCAGGCGAGGATTGGAGTCTCTAATAATATATTTTAGTTAGAGATTCCAATCAAAATCGACAAGCCGATTTTGTGGAATGACGTTTTTTACTCATTTAATTCCTCCTCTAAGTTAGAGGAGGTGTCGCTCGCCCCAAGCGAGTGACGGAGGAGTCTGTAAATCCAAAATTTTGAACCGACGCTGCGGAGCGAGTGCAGAGAGTGTTTACACTCTTTGCCGAGCCGCGAGGAGGAAACGAGAGTTTATCTCTCGTAATTCTGAATTTTGAATTCCCAATTCCTACCTTCTGCCGCTCATCATTCCGCCCATTCCGCCGCCTGAGCCGCCCATCATTCCGCCCATCATACCACCGAGACCGCCTGCGCCACCCATCATACCACCACCGTGGCTGTGGCCGCTGTTCTCCTTCTTCTCTTTGGCCTCACGCTCACGACGCTCCTCTTCGGCCTTGATGAGGCGGGCCTGTTCACGCTTGTCCAGACGCTCGATGAGTTGCTCCATCGTGACGGGTGCAAAGAAGCGGTTCATATCGAGTGTTATGTCGAACTCCCAACCCGTTTTGGTTGTGAAGATTTCCTCCTCCTGTTCGTTCTTGTATAACTCGGAGCGCTCGCCCTGACGACGCTCGACCATATTACCTGCATCCCACTCGCCGTTGGCGTTCAGGTCCTCGATTATACGCATACGCATCTCGCCTGCGGGTATGTACTCCACCTTGTAGGAGCCTGCTCCCAAGTTCTTCAGTTCGCGCACCGTACCACCATTCTCATTGAGTATCTGCACGATGTAGCGAGCCTCTGCGACGCGTGGCACAACGTTAAGCGTCATCGTGGCATACTTCTCCTTGTCGGCGACGGTGAGGTCCACCTTCAACGAGTCGTTGCCCTCGCCCGTGATGTCGGCCAATGCATCTGTCGGGATGTAGAGTTGATACTTGCGCGTCGGCTGCCAAGCGGTTCTCAATCGCCACTTGCGTATGCTTACCGTGTCGGGTATAAACTGAATCTTCTCGCGCAACGTATCGCCCTTCTCGCTCCACGAGCGCAACACTATTGCCGTAGAGTCAAATTTTGTCAGCGGCGTAGCGAACTCCAAAGCGAAATCCTCGTCGGGAATCACTTCGGCTGTACTCTTCAAATCGACTATGCGGAATGTCGAGCGGCGTGGTGGCTCCTTCCACTCCTTGCCTTGCTCTTCGGCTTTACGTTTCTCCTTCTCCAGACGTTCACGCTCGCGCTCCTGCTCCTTGCTCTCAACCAAGCGCCACGTCACCTCCAAATCTTCGGTCACCTCCTGCAGGCGGCGCAGTGAGTCGTGACGCATATATGTAATCTTACCGCGCAGCGTGTCGGGCAGCAACTCCGACGGACTCTTGAGCCATAGGGCCAACGTATCGCGGCCTTTGGTCATAGGCTCTATGATGATATCCTCCTCAGGGATGCTGTCGAATGTGATTGAACGTATCTCGGGGCGTGCGGCGTTGAACTGCAACTCCACCTTATGCTGTTCGGGGCGTTTCTGCTCGTTTAGTTTCTGGTTGCTGAAACTCACATCCATAAACATACGGAAGTATAGTTGCGGGTCAGCCGATACGTAGCGGCGCACCGAGTCGTACCATATCGAGAATCCCGGCATACGCGACGGGTTATATACGCTATCCAGAAAACCAATCTTGTCCAACGAGGGCTCGTAAGTCTGGTTGTCGTTGCTGTCGAAGAATGCATATACACGATAATCTACGGGTTTGAGGTTCTGTGCTATGAATATACCGTTTGTCGCCGCGCGAGCAATCTTCGATGGCTGATACTTGAACATCGTAGAGTCATACTTGTCGGGAGCCTCGATGGAGTCGGCCTCGAAGAAGTAGATAAATGTCTTACCCAGCGAGTCGGCCATCTGGCTATCTTCGGTGTAGCCCGACATATAGAGCGAGTCGATTCTGTCGCCCGTCGAGAATACATAACGCATACCGTGTAGCGGGTTACCCTCGTTGTTGTCGGCCAATGCCGAGCCCAACTCTATCGAGTATGTTGTGTTGGGTTTGAGCGAGTCGTCGCGCAACTCTATGATAAGGCTCTTGCCACGAATCGTCAGCAGGGGCTTCTTCTTCATCGACGGCGAGGTGAATACCTCCTTCTGCTGATTCTTGAGTTGTATGTACTCGTCGAACATAAATGTCACCTTGTCGCCTTTGAAGTTTGTGGTGTAGTCCATCGGCGATATGTGGGTGATTATGGGTGGCAAAGTGTCGTAAGGGCCACCTTCAAGCGAGCCGATAGAGGCGCAACGGCTAAAGAATGCACCGGCAAACATCAGCCCCACGGCTACCGAGAGCCAGCGTGATGCGACGTTGTTGTTATTTGTTGTAGATGTATCTTTCATAATCTTCTTTATCGTGCATTGTTTTCTGTGTTATCATCTTCGTCTGTGGGCGGTGCGGCGGGCTCATCCTCGCCATTATCTTCTCCGTCACCGTCACCTTCTCCTTCTCCCTCGTTGTTGTCATCGTTATTTCCGTTGCCCTCGTTTCCGTCACCCTCGTTGTTGTCGCCTTCGTTGTTGTCGCCTTCGTTGTTGTCGCCTTCGCCTTCATTGCCACCTTCGCCATCATCGGCAGGGGGTGTTGTCGGCTCCTCTTCGTCTGCAGGGGGTGTTGTCGGCTCCTCTTCGTCTGCAGGGGGCGTGGGCTCCTCAGTGGGTGGCTCGTAGAAGTTGTTCACCACTCTCCATCCCGCCACCGAGTGCGATTGTCGCCACGATGCCATATAGAGTTTGGTATCTACCGCAGGCAGGTTTATAGGCAACTTATAGTTGCGGTAGGCAAAGAGTTTGAGCGTCGGGTTTACCACCACAATCATCGACATCTCGCTCTCCAGACGTATTGTCACCTGATACTCGTCGTCGGCATAGAATTCGCCTACGGCATCGGGCTCGGTCTGTGTCTTGCCTGTCGTCTTGTTTGTTATGCGACGGGCCAAAGCATCCTCATAACTCTTTACGGTCCACTGCGTAGTATCGACATAAAACGCGTAGGTTTCAAGGTCTGTCGAGCGCACAAACTCGCCATTCGACTCTGTCTGGTCATAGACGCTGATACGGAAGTCGGTGTACTCCACCACATCCTTGAAACAACCCTGCAACAAAGGCATAAAAGCCATAATGCAAACTATATATCTCAAACTCCTTTTCATCAGGTTTTTATTTGGTTTATCTTAATTCTCAATTTTGAATCTTTGCTCTTTCCTCTTTCCTCTCTGCTCTCTGCCCACGTCACTCCACAAAATCGCTTGCCGATTTTGATTGGAGCCTCTAACATTAATTATCTTTAGAGATTCCATTCATCACTCACATCCGCTCGTGATGTGGAATGACGTATTTTACTTATTTAATTTCCTCCTCTAAGGTAGAGGAGGTGTCGCGTTAGCGACGGAGGAGTCTGTAACATAATCTCCTCCCATAAATTAATCCACTTCGTGTCTTTTTCACCTTTTTAGCCGTAAAAAGGTGAGGCAACCGACGCTGCGGAGCGAGGGCAGAGTGAGTTTACTCACTTTGCCGAGCCGCGAGGAGGAAAAGCCACCCTTGTGG
>JAFQCA010000027.1 GCA_017399485.1 Alistipes sp. | reverse complement strand
TCATCCTGAGCCAGGATCAAACTCTCCATTGTAAAAAATTATAATGTATTGTTAGAGTCCTGACTACTTCATTTCCTCTTAAAGGAATTGACAGATAAATACTACATTTCTCTCAATTTATATAACCAGTAAATCAAAGAACCGTTTGAAATCTCGCATCTCATTTTTGAGCGCGAAAGTGGTGCAAAGATAAAGCATCTTTTTCAAACCACCAAATATTTCAAGAACTTTTTTGCAACTTTTTTTTTCAAAGCCTTATTTCATCCTCAAAAACCACCTCTAAAACGTGGCCCTAATTGGCTTAATAAAGAACTTTTTTCGTGATTGCGGATGCAAAGGTAGGGATAATTTTCTAACGTGCAAACTTTTTCTAATATTTTTTTCATTTTTTTTAATAATTTATCCAATCTGGCCTTTTATACCTATTTATATATAATATATAGGGCGCGGGCAAAAACCGCCTCTTTATGCAATAATCACACCACGAATAGTCCACAACACTACATTCAACGCCACGCCTAATTTTGAAAAACAATTATAATGTTTTATCTTTACACAATAAATACCGAAAAAAATGACTACTACTAATCACTACTTAAAGTTTTTGATTGCTGCCATATTGGTTTCTGCAATCGCAATCATCCCTACAACAAGTAATGCTGCCGAAGGTAGCAACGAGAAATATCCAAAGACCATCTCCTTCACACACGAAGGATTGATGAACAAAATCAAAGGAGGCTGGGCCGGCCAGACTATAGGTGTGACCTATGGAGGCCCTACCGAGTTCCGTTATTTAGGCCGAACAATGAACGACAACGACCACATTGCGTGGGGTGATATAGATTATGTCCGCAATACGATGACCAACTCTATCGGATTGTATGACGACATCTATATGGACCTTACATTTGTCGAGGTGTTCGAGCGCGAAGGCATCGATGCCCCCGTCGAATCGCTGGCCAATGCATTTGCTCACGCAGGTTATCCTCTGTGGCACGCAAACCAAGCAGCCCGCTACAATATTCTACAAGGCATCAAGCCGCCCAAGTCGGGACATTGGCTCAACAATCCCCACGCCGACGATATCGATTATCAGATTGAGGCTGACTATGCAGGCCTTATGGCTCCTGCTATGCCCAATGCTGCATCGAAAATCTCTGACAAGGTAGGCCACATTATGAACTACGGCGACGGCTGGTATGGCGGAGTATATATGGGTGCTATGTATTCGTTGGCGTTTATCTCGGACGATATCGAATTTATCGTTACCGAAGCACTTAAGACCATACCTGCAAAGAGTAAATTCCATCGTTGCATAAGCGACGTAATCGCCGCCTACAAGGCCAACCCCAACGATTGGCGCAAGGCTTGGCTGGTGTGTCACGAGCGCTGGGATAGCGACATTGCCTGCTCTGATGGAGCGCTTTCGTCATTTAACATTGATGCATCAATCAACAGCGCCTATGTCGTCATTGGACTTCTATACGGCAAAGGTGACTTCGGACGCACCATAGATATCGCTACTCGTTGCGGTCAAGACTCTGATTGTAATCCCGCATCGGCTGGTGGTATTCTCGGCACGGCGATAGGCTATGACCGCATCCCGGCCTATTGGCTCGACCCCCTCAAGCGTGCCGAAGATATTAAGTTTGGCTACACCTCATCATCGCTGAACGACACCTACAAGATGAGTTTCTCTCACGCCTTGCAGGTAATCGAGAAGAATGGCGGCAAGGTCGAGGGTGACAAAATCACCATCAAGTGCCAGCAGCCCAAGCCTGTGCGCTATGAGCAGAGTTTCCCGAACCTTGAGCCCAAGGAGCGTATCGGCATAGGTAAGAATCTCGCAAACGAGTATACTTTCACAGCCGATTGTGCAGGTATCGAGATTCGTGGAGAGGCGAAATCAAATAACTCCGACTACGTCGCATTGGTCGAGGTATCAATCGACGGCAAGGTGGCACAGATAAGCAAGATGCCCGCAAATTGGCAGGTGCGCAAATTGGAGATTTTCTGGGACTTAGCCCTTAAGGAGGGAACACACGAGATATCACTCCGCTGGCTCAATCCGCAAGAGGGTGCATCGGTGTGGATGAATGACGTCTTATTGCTGAGAAAAACGCGATAAAGATTAGTAAGAGAATATAGACATACAATATGATTAACGTCTACAACGAAACAAGAGACTGCATCTACAAAGACGAGCATTATTCCGTACGCGACAATGGAGCAGTAATGCGCCATTTGAGAATCGGGAAAAAGGCTCGTAAAGATGATGGAGTATGGACTTTTGGCAACAAAGACTTGAGAAATGGTTATATGATGCTCGGAAAGCACAGAGTTCATATAATTGTAGCAACCGCTTTTTATGGTGCACACGATAGTGCAACGTTTGTTGTTGACCATAAAGATACTAACCGTTGTAATAATCGAATTGAAAATCTACATTGGCTTACCAAATTAGAGAATATCTTAAACAACGAAATCACAAGAAACAAAATCATACGCATATGTGGTAGTATAGAAGCATTCATTGAAAACCCACAAATACTGCAAAAGTCCAATATACCAGACACTTCTTTAGGGTGGATGAGAACGGTCACTGCAGAAGAGGCCAAAATTGCATATGAAAACATCAAAGAATATTGGGAAGAGCAAGCAAGAAACCCTCGCCCTATCAGTAGCATCAGAATAGATGATAATATATATCATAGACACCTTAACCCCAATAATAGATACCAAACATCAAATATGTCAACACCAAAAATGTTTGATACCCTTTCTAACACATCGTTTGACGCTAACGATAACCGACACATTGTAACTGACGATGATTGGGGAAGGATGACAAAATCATTCAGAGAACCTATTGCCCCAATTCCTATTCCCTCAACCGCACAAATTACACCTATTGAAAACAACAAAGGCAGCTATCAGTATACTATTGAACCTCAATTAACAAAAGCAGAAGCACCTGAAACCGCTTGGCAAAAAGATTGGAGGACTCCATCATCATTCGTATGTTGCCCAGAAACAATAAGTAATCAACCTCTTGAAGATTACTATAACCGATTGGTTATAGATGAAAACTTTAACATTACTAAATACCAAAATAGTGATACTCCTTCTATTCAGACCATTGTTGACAAAGCATATATAGACGACAACTCAGCCATTATTGTATTGACTTATAATGACAATAGTATGAAACCATTCGCATTAGCAAAAATATACGTTACCGAAGGCAAATTTATTCACGAAAGTCAAGGCACATATTTTTATGAAGATGGAGCCAGAAAAGATTTCACATTAGCACAAGGATTAGAATGGGATGGAGGCGAATGCTTCGATGATTATTGCTAATGTAATAGATTATCAAAACCACATAAGAAGTGTATCAAATTATTTTTAGGCTCAAAGAAAAAGATAGGTAGTTCGTTTTCGCCATTTTTATTATCTTTGCCGAGGATAAAACGGAATTATACTATTTAGCGTTGTAATATGCGTCACTCCACCGAGCCGAAAGGCGAGGATTGGAGTCTCTAATATTAATTTTCTTTAGAGATTCCATCTATCACTTGCAGCCATTAGTAATGTGGAATGACGTAATACATCCGACAACACATAAAGCATATAATTCACAAATAAAATTACTATGAAACTAAAAAACGTCACAATACTACTCTTCGTGCTCATCCTGCTCGACCAGATTCTGAAGATTTGGGTTAAGACGCATATGTGTATCGACGAGGCTATTATGGTTGTTCCGGAGTGGTTTCAACTCCGTTTTATTGAGAACAATGGCGCCGCCTTCGGTATGCAGATATCATCGGCAGGAGGTTTTGATTGGGGCAAGTTAGCCTTATCGCTGTTCCGCGTAGTGATGATTGGACTATTAGGCTACTATATCGTCTATCTGAACCGCCGCAAAACGGGCACTCCCAAAGGTGTAACTATCGGATTGGCAATGATATTGGCAGGCGCAGTAGGCAACCTCATCGACTCGATGTTCTACGGTATGATTTTCACACAATCAACTCCTACTACGGTAGCCACATTGGGCGAAGGTTATAGCACATTTATGATGGGAAAGGTTGTCGATATGTTCTACTTTCCGTTATTCCAATGGAATAGCGTACCCGGTTGGTTAGATTTCTTGGTTGACTACAATAATTACTTCTTTGGCGCGATATTCAATTTGGCCGATGCCTATATATCGTGCGCGGTAGTCTACCTGATAATATTCCAATACCGCTTTTTTCAGGAGGAGTAGCATCGGTTACGGAGGATATACCTCATCCGCAGAGGCAGGGGCTTTGGCTACTTTTCAAAGGCTACGAAATAGATACAACCTGCGGTTGTGCAATTTTGTATGCAGATTCCCCCTAAAAAATGAGTCAAAAATATTGCCGAAAGAAAAAAAGTAGTATCTTTGCCCTGTGAAACGAAGCCCAGATGGTGAAATGGTAGACACGCTCGTTTCAGGTGCGAGTGCTTCACGGCGTGTAGGTTCGAGTCCTATTCTGGGCACTATAAATAGCGTTAGGCTGCGGTCTAACGCTATTTTGTTTAATTTTTGGGCGCAAATTGGGCGCATCCAATATAACAATTAATGGCTGAACCCTAAACGGGAAGGCCTAAATTCCATTTGAAAAATAAGCGGAACAATGCGAAGCCTTCGCATCCCAACCATTCAAGCCTAACACATTCCTCCATTCTTTCTTTAGATTATGTTTTGAGTTAATCTTATTAATCATATCATAAATCTAAAAATATCGAAATACATCGTATGCTCGTGCTTCGAGTTATAGCGTGAAAAAGTTTTGTATGCCACGAATGATATATCCCGTACAATATTTCATTGCAGAATTGCGTAACATATTGTGTCAATGTGCGAAAAAAATCAGCAGGATGGTATGTGTGCAAAACATTGTATCCATCAGCATAGGATATAATATCTGAATAATTACATTTAGAGATTCCTTTGGTCCAGCGACTAAACTTATTAAACTGATTATCTGATATTAACAGTTCTACATATATATTTGAATATCTATGCCTCAATGTTATTAATCGTCGGGCCAATGTCTGTTCATAAGGATTGCGCAACCCCATCAAGATACGAACTTCACGATGATTAATCGTCGCCTCTGATGTAATGTAATTTAATACTCGATTTATAAGATAATGCTTGCTCGTTAGTCTATCGGGTTCAACAATAATTCCTATAACATAAGGCTCTGGCGATGTCTGTTCTGGAGTATCTGATTCGGAATGATGCATAAAAATAGAGCGTGCCTAACACCTAATACGGGTCTTTCGAATTACCTCTGCCAGATGTCATAGCACGCCCTTGCGTGCCCTACCTTTTGGGTAGGACATAACAAGGACTCGCAACGATTATACCTGGCATTAATTATATTCGAAAGTTTGTATTAGGTATAAAGTTGTTATCCTATTAATGTATATATCAAATTGGCTGTTAGCCAATTATCTTATTTCATCACTTTGTGCTGAAATATGTCACAACCCATATGGGCCATTTGACAAACACAAATTTACATAAATCTGGACCATTCGCAAAATCTTTAATAAAAAATATCTTATATTTGCAATACGATAGTAATATCGAAGAAATAACCAATTTTGCCGTCTACCCATATTGAAGGTTCAATATATCCCCTGCTTTTAATTACGCAATAAATATATACACTATGAAATATTATTATGCTGCCTTATTAGCAGTTTTGTTCGCTTTATTTGGTTGCAATACATCAGTTGTGCGGAATTCTCTTAGCAGGGCGGAAGGTCTTATGGCTGAGAGCCCCGACAGTGCAAAAACAGTTCTCGATAGCATTAAACGTTCAGACTTAAAAAATCGCGCATTGAAGGCTCGCTTTGCCTTGCTCTACTCGCAGGCGATGGATAAATGCTACATCGACACCGATAACGACTCGCTTATCAGTGTTGCTTTGAATTATTATTCAAAACGCGGCTCCGACCACGAAAAAGCGTTGGCGTATTATTACAATAGCATTATATTTACTAATCAAAACAACATAGAGGCAACAATCGAGAATTTGGTCAAGGCTCAAGAATATGCAGAGAAAACAGATGATGCCTATTTGAAAGGGCTAATATATAGCCTACTTGCCCAAAAATATTATGTGCAGTTTTCTTTTGAAGAGTCTTTGAGTTTATATGAAAAGGCGGCTGTCGAATTTGAGAAAACAAATAATATTGCAAATCAATTATATGCTTATTCTGGTATACATAACTCTTTGTTATGTTTAGACAGAGTACAAGAGTCTATCCCATCCGCACGAAAAGCACTCGAATTAGCACAAAAATCAAATAGCGACAAAAGTATTGTATATTGGCAGTTGGAGAATATTAAAATTACAGAAGGGTGGTCTAAAGATAATATTAATAAGGCTAAAAAATATAATAATATACTTAAGATATATAACGATATAGACAGGTTTAGATTACAAGGTAATATATATAAAGTAGAGCATAAACTTGATTCTGCAATATATTATTATAATTTGTATATTAATAAACTCTCCTCATTAAATAAAATTACAAGCGAAACGTTATTAGTTTTAGCAGAACTTAATAAAGAAAGTCACCAGAATGATAAGGCAATATTATATTTGAATAAATATATTAATGTAACAGACTCTATAAACAAGGCGGAGCGTGAAGTCTTAATTCAAAATTTAGATAAAAAGTACAGAACACAACAAATCAAAGAGTCCTATACTGCACTACGTAAACAACATACGTTGTTTGTCATTATATGCATTTTGATTGTTATTATCCTTATTATCAGCGCAGTATATTTATTTAATAGATATAAGAGTAAAATAGCAAAAATACAACAAGAATCAGAAGCATCTATCGTACAATATGCAACCCTGCAGAAGCAATATGATACTCTTTTGCAAAATATGGGTGCCTATACCAAAGAAAATGGAGAACAGGGCTTCAAGTTAGTCGAAGTATTACATAACAGATTGAATGGACTTAGAGAGTTATCTGAGTTTGCATATTATTATGGAGATACGGATTCATCAAAGAAATTTTATAACAAGTTTAAGGAACATATTATAATATCAAAAAATCGAAATGCAATTTTAGCAGATGATATAATTGATATGGCAGATATGTTAAATAATGGAGTTATAACATACCTAAAAGAACATTATCCAACTATTACCACGTATGAACTATCATATTGTGGCCTAATTTCACTGGGATTTACCCCTGAGAGTATAAGAATTCTGTTTAACCATTCCAATAACCATAGTCTGTATATTGTCAGGACGAGGATTAGTAAGAAAATAGGTCTCAATAGGGCTTTGCATATAGAGGAGTTTATTTCAGCACTATGTAATACCCTATCAAACAAATAGTTGCCAACATCGGCTGTCGAATATTCTTATCATAAAAAGTATTGCATCACAAAATCAAGACGCATTATACTGACATTCAATTAGTTATCAGAGCAATGGTTATTTGATAATACAGCGTTAATATTTTTACAGCGCAACATATTGTAGATTAGCAAGTTATAAATCAATCGTTAAAGTCAAGTTATACCTATTTTATGTGATATTTATACTATTCTTATGTAATTTTGCATTGACAGGTTAACTTAAAAATAGCATTATGAAAAAGTTATTATTATTCGCAATTTTGATTCTATCTTCGGCTTTTATTTGCGAAAATATTCAGGCAGCTGTTGATGGGGATGAGGAGGAGAAGAAAAAACCTATTCTTATTACACGAGGAGAGACAGTAACTCACCCTATAACAACAAGACCTCGCCAAATTATCCAGCCTGAAGTTGAGGCAGTACTTTATTGTAATAGCGGCGACATCGTATTTACATTTAACGAAAACATTGGTGAAGTTACTATTTCGGTAAGCGATGCAAACGGCAATGTAGTTGCAAGCACTATCTGTAATTCTAACCAATCATCAACAGCCACTATCGCTGTTCCTATGGTATCGGGTGAATATACCATTGACATCGTAGGTGCACAATATGTAGGCGAAGGAACATTTGAATTATAAATTAACATCCCTGTCATTAAGCCTGCCTAATTTTTAGACAGGCTTTTTTTGTTAAAAATACAATTTATTATTGTATTTATTTGATGTAATAAAAATATATTTTGTATATTTGCACTATGAGCTGTTCGGCTTAAAAGGAATAAAAGTGTAACATTAGATTTTCTGAAACAGCCGGGACCATACGCACGGTCCTCGGTGAAAATCTTCGTGTTATTTTTATTCCTTTTAAGTATCGAGGATACGTGCGTTTTTTTGGAATTGTACAAAAACTATACAAAACTAAACAATATGAAGAAACGCATAATTTGCAGCAAGTCCAAATTTCGAGTCGGTGACCTCTATTTGTTTCACCCTTGTAATCCACTTTGTCCGCCCGAAGAGAGTCTTTGGGGCTTCTATGATATGACATCGATGGATAATATCTATTTAGAGCATAGCACTATCGACCATAATCATTTTATGCTGTCGCACGCACTCCCCAAACGCTATAGGTTTTACCGTTTAGCAACCCGCTCCGAACTCCGTGACTATATGTACAATCTGGGAGTGTGGGAGGCAATGCGTTGTGATTAATTACACGAAACTCTATTTTGCGAGTTGCTCGGTGGCCGCGAGGATGGCATCAAGCGCAGAGAGTTCGTACTCTACATACAGATGGCGTATAACACCCTGCTTGTCAATTATAAAACTGCGCGGCACATACATCGTAGCATAAAGCCCATATATAGTTTTCTGCGGGTCTAACCCTATCGGAAAGTCATAGCCTCTCGATGCGCAATAGTCTGCTATATATTCTTTTGTATAGCCACGTGAGATAGGCAGAAAATTTATCTTTTTACCCTTGATACGCTCCACGATGCGCTCTTGTGCTACGTCCATCACCTGCTGGCAGGTGGGGCATTGCGGGTCCCAGAATGTGAGCAGCACAACATCTCCCTGCAGGTCAGAAAGCGCAATCTTCTCGCCTCCGAGCATCTCAACCGTGAAGTCGGGAGCCTTTTGCCCGATGCTTACCATAGTGGTATCGTCACCGGTATGCTTCTCATCCTTTATGCAGGAGGTCGCAAGTAGCATAACAGATGCAATGAGCATTATAGATATTTTCCGACTAAAACCAATCATAAGCATCACAATATCTTGTATGACAAATTTAGAAAATTATATTCGATATTGCAAATCAAACGTTTTTTGCTCCTATTGGCGTTGGTCATTTTGTGCAATGTTTTGTGTGAAAGATGGCGCGAAGTGTTCGCTTGCAGATATAGAGTATTCCAAATGTGTTGATGCTAAAAAATGGCGTTTTATAATTTTATAATTTTGTGTCGGTAACAATATATGCCGCCAGATAGAAAATTGACATTCTTATTTGTTGTGTTATGCATATACTACTTAATCCACATTTTATGGCACTAAACGAATTTGTGCAATCTCTGCCAGACCAATTCGACACATTGCCCGATGCCGAGGTGCTTCATCAGGGGCGTAATGTAGTCAAGATAGTCGAGCGAGAGGGTGTGCGTATGGTGGTAAAAAGTTACAAGCATTTATCGCTTGTCAATCGTCTGTTGTACGGACGGGTGCGACGTAGTAAGGCCGTGCGCGCATACCGATATGCCGAGCGTTTACTTGCTATGGGAATCGATACGCCGACACCCATAGCAGTGGTAGATGTGCAACGTAGCGGGATGTTGCGTCAAAGCCTGTTTGTGTCGGCCTATAGTGATTATGAGTCGGCGGCAGTAATAAACTCTTACCCTGCCAAAACCGAGTTGCTGCAACCTTTGATGGATGCGCTGGCTAAATTTATATTTCGGCTACACGATGCGGGTGTGCTGCATAAAGATTTGAATATAACGAATATACTATATAAAGCGACTGCCGACGGGGAGTATAAGTTTCAGTTGATAGATATCAATCGAATGGACTTCAGGTCGCGTTTGTCGATGAACGAGAGAATCGAGAATATGCGACGGCTGTCGTGTCAGCCTACGGCCTATGCATACATTCTCGAACGATATGCCGCACAAGCCGCAACCAATGAACAGACATTCCAGTTGAGAGGCTTGATAGCGCGTCTTTTGTTCGAGATTCGGCAGCGCATAAAGAGTGACTTGAAGATGATGTTATAAAAATCAACATCTGTAAGAGTTTTACACGAAATATCAAAAAAGTATGAATCTATTATTTGTTGGAGGTATTGGAACAAGCGAAATGTTACTGATTGTTTTTGCACTATTACTGCTTTTCGGGGGTAAGAAACTCCCCGAACTAATGCGCGGAGCAGGTCGCGGCATCCGTGAATTTAAGGATGCCGTGAATACTCCATCGGAGGACGAAGGTGAATGATTAGGTTAAAGTGCTCCTCCTATTTTTTAGGTTGTGTGTAGTCGAGCCTAAACGATGTCTTCTTGTCTGTGGGGAAGTCTTTAGGTACGGCCTGTTTTACCTTGCCCGTTGCTGCCCATTCGGCACCTCTCAACAAGAGAGTCTGGAATCCTGCACATTGCATAGCAGGGTTGTCCTCGAGCGTGGGGCCTGCGTGCCCCAACATAATATGGAAGATGCGGGCCTTGCCGTAATCAACTGTAAAGACCAAGGGCTCCTCGCGGCCAGAGCCACCTGTTGCCTTTTCAGCGTATCCCGAATAGAGCAAATCCTTGATGTTGGCGGGACCACGCATACGGTCATACATCTCGTCTCTGCCGTGAATCCAATTATCGGGCAAGCCTTTGGTGATGGGGTGCTTCGCCTGACGACAATGCATAGGGTATTCTCGTTGCTGACCGTGCGAGCCTCCGGGACCTGCACTGTGGTCCAAGACAGGTTTGCCATCTTTGAGGTAGTAGTATGGGCCAGATTTCTCTGTGCGGCCCTCCCAACCTCCGAGAGCAATAATCTTATTAAACTCCTCCCAGCCTGCAAAGGCGTTGTCAGCAGCGTGATAGACTACCACACCTCCGCCATTCTGCACATAACGCAAAAAGGCTGCATCGGTCTCGGCAGGCCAGCGGTCGCCGTTATAATCTAACACCACGACATCATACTTCTCGAAGTCGGGCTTAAACTTACTCATATCGCCACCAGCCTTAGCCGTCAGCACGATATCCGATTCGAACATACCCGAATTGTCGAGAATAAGTTTCAGCGCCTGGTGGCTGACAGGCCAATTATGGTTGTTCTGGCCTGACACAATCAGTGCTTTTAGTTTGGGGGATTTAGCCGATACGGGCATCGTCGCTACTGCTGCAAGAAGCAACGCGGATATTATAATTGCAAAAAAACGCTTCATATTGTTCTGTTCTTCTAATTGGATAAACATTATCTTGTGTATTCGTTGCACATCAAGTGTGTGGGTGCAACATCCTCGTCGATATGCGGGTAACGGCCCAGCGGCTCCAAGAAACGGTTGTCGTTCTCATCGTCATTTACTGTAGATACCTCGCCAATCATACTGTGACCACCCTCCGACCAGAACTGATGATACATATAAGGCTCAAAGCAGATGCTCTGTCCCTTCTCGATGCGCAACACCTCGCCTGCAGGTACGACAGTCGTTACACCATCAATCTGCACCGTGCAAGGCTCATCCGTCGGACGCTCCTCGGCATCGGCCTTCCATAACTTGATGCACAACGTACCGCCGCCACGATTGATTATATCCTCCATCTTCTTCCAGTGGAAATGTGTCGGGGTGACCTGATTCTCGCGCACAAACATAATCTTCTCGCAATAACTCTTCTTGTCATATTTGACATTGCCATTGCGGATGGTAACCAACGTGAGTCCCTCCTTCATAAAGTCGCCTTTGGCAAAGTCGGTAACATCCCAACCCAACTGATTACGACGTATCTCCTCGCACTCCTCGCCTTTGGTGGCCCACTCTTCGGGAGTCCAATCAACCCATACGGGCAAATAGAAAGAGTGTTCGGCAAAAAAGGCACGAGCCTCGTCGATATAACGATTAATCTCACTTCTCTTCATAATGGTCTATAGTTTTATTTGGTTTTTATTATTTAATTCCTTTCTCGTTCAAAAACTCTTCAATCTCACGTAGCGTAGGCGCGCCATCGGTAGCCGTTGCGTTATAGAGGTTGAATCTTGCCGCAGCATTGGCGGTTTGTAGTGCGCGTGAGAGGGGTAACTCCTCGTGCAAAGCATATAACATCGCGGCACAAAACGCATCACCAGCACCCACCGATGATACAATTTCTGATGCCGCTACGCGGAACGATGGCTCGAAACACTTCTCTCCGCTTGCCTTCATACCAAAGCCTCCCTCGGGGAAGTGAATCACCACAGCATCGTTTACACCTTGTTCCAATAGGAAACGAGCGGCAGCCTCCACCTCGTCGAGCAATATCTCGCCTTGCGCATCACGCAACGAGTGACCAAAGCAGGCACCAGCCTCGACCTCATTCACTATAAAGTAGTTCATATACTTTAGGCAGGGTAGGATAACTTCGCGGAAACGGTCACCCTCCTCCGATACCACATCGACTGAGGTTAGGTAACCACGTCTCTGCAATCCGTCAAGAACTCGCGCCGCAACAATTCCATACTGTTCGTCGGCGGCATCCATACGCTTGAGTAGCAACAGATAACCAAGATGAAAAATCTTTGCTTCGGCCTTAATCTTCTCGACGTGCTCCTCGCCAAATGTCGCATTTGCTCCGTGATGGTGGAAGAATGTGCGCGTTCCCGAGGTCATATCGGCCATAACATCGGTGTATGAGGTTGCCGCATCTACTCGGCACATACCTTCAGCATCAATTCCCATACGCTCTATAGCAGCCATAATCTCATCACCCCACGCATCACAACCTACACATCCGCCAGCATACAACGGAATACCACTCTCCAGATGTGCCAAATCGGCCAATACATTGTGTGCGCAACCGCCAAACCCCGATTCAATCTTCTCGATTGTCACCAGATTACCTGCCGCAGGGTAGGTCCTAATAAACTTTATTGTATCGACAAGCCAATTACCCGCGCTTACAATTCCTCTTCTCATACAAAAATAGTTATGCTCGGTTATTACTCTCAAACAATCTTATATGCTCGGCTACAACACGTTGCGAGGCCTCGACCATAATGCCTTTCATCGTTATGTAGTCGAGACGCTCGGTGCTGTCAGCATAACGCTTCACATCGTCGGCGATACCCACCTGAATAGCCGTTGCAACATTAATCTTGCAGATGCCCTTGTGAATACAGGCCTTGAAATCCTCCTCACTCGTTCCGCTACCACCGTGTAAAACCAACGGCATACTGTTTCTTTCGTGCAACTCTATCAGTCGGGCAATATTTAACTTCGGGGTGGCAACATATCGTCCGTGCTGATTACCTATCGCTACCGCCAAAGCGTCAACACCTGTACGGGCGATGAACTCGGCAGACTCTTCGACATCGGTAAAAACATCTACTTTGTCATCGTCAACGCCCACATCACCCACCTTGCCCAACTCAGCCTCTACATCGACACCCATAGCCTTGGCCATACGGCTTACAGCAGAAGTAATGGCTACATTCTCATCAAAAGGCAAGTTGGCCCCATCAAACATAACCGACCCAAAACCCAACTTTATGGCTGCAGCACACGTCTCGAAACTTTGGCCGTGGTCCAAATGTACCGCGACGGGAACACTTGCACGACGCGCTGCCTCAAGATACATAGGAGCCATCAACTCCATCGGAGCGCACGGAAACTGCACCTCGGCAAGTTGTAGAATAATGGGTGAGCGTAACTCTTCGGCAGCCCGCACGGCACCCTCTATGTTCTCTTGGCTCAAACAGTTGAATGCCCCCACGGCATAACCTTTGGCGTTTGCATCCTGCAATAACTCGTTTAGTTGTACTAACATTATATATCTGATATTTGGTTCCTATTTTCGAGGCGTTAAAATATGCGACACTCCTTTGATAACAAAGTTATCTATTTTTTTCGGGTTTTTGTTCAACCTTTAGAATTTATTTTCTCCTCGAAGGTATAATTTGGGGTAGATGAGCCTTTATTAGGCTTATTGCGTTTATTGGATAAGGGAAGTATATATACAAAAAAAGGTTGGCCTTATGCCAACCTATGTGCCCAGGACAAGACTCGAACTTGCACGAGCTAATGCTCACTACCCCCTCAAAGTAGCGTGTCTACCAATTTCACCACCTGGGCCTTTTCACTCCTGACAGGGCGTCTATCAACGCCAATCTGCCGAAAAGGTGTGCAAATATAGCGACTATTTTATAAACTGCAAAATTTTTAGGCTAAAAACAACATTTTTACCAATCTACCTCTCCCCCCATCAATATGCTGTGCCTACATAAACACCATCAGCACCACTTGCGCCAACAACACTCTTGCAAACATCGACAACGGATATACCGTCGCATAGGCTACCGATGCGTGGTCACCATCAACACTCTCGTTGGCATAGTTCAAGGCCATAGGGTTAGCCATCGCACCACACAACATACCACACACCGAACTAAAATCGACCTTCCACAATCGCATAGCCGCAACACCCATCAACAACACGGGCAACAACGTAACCAGAAATCCCAGACCTACCCACATCGCACCCGTCGCACTTATCGCCATCGAGAAGAATCCACTACCTGCATTAAGTCCCAGACAGGCCAGATATAACGACAAGCCAAAACCTCTCAACATAAGATTTGCGCTACGTGTGGCATAGGTTACAAGATGCAGTCGCGGGCCATAGCAACCTATCAATATACCGACAACAACGGGACCGCCCGCCAGACCTAACCTCACAGGCAGAGCCGCTCCCGGCAACGACAATGGCAACGAGCCAAGTATCAAGCCCAGCGCAATACCTATATATATTGATGTAAGATTCGGTTCATTGAGTTCTTTCTCGGCATTACCCAACACCTTCTCGACCTTCATCACGGCACGCTCCTCACCCACTACAACAACACAGTCGCCCATCTGTAACATCAAATCGGGAGTCGCCAACAACACTACGCCGCTACGATATATACGGCTGATGTTAATACCATAACTATTACGCAGACGCAATGCCCCCAATCGTTTACCGTTAATTTCAGGACGAGTGATTATAATCTGACGCGACGTCAGTTTCCTATCCAGATGGGTCCAATCGACATTGTCGTTGTTCCAGTCTATATCTTCACGACGACCAATCATCACCTCCATCACCTCCATATCCTTACGCGATGAGACCACCAACACGCGGTCACCCTCCATCAATACGGTATCATTCGACGGCAATATCACCTCTCCATTACGCCACAAGCGCGATATAACGAAAGGTACTTTGGCAAACTCGGCCACGCTGTGCATATCTCGGCCAAACACGCCCGGATTCTGCACTCGCAGAGTCGCTATAAACGTATTATTGACGTGTTCTGGGTGTGGGGCTGCCATATCGCACTCTCTCACCCATAACTTTCGCATCAACATTATGGCGATAATCACCCCCACAACACCCAACGGGTAGGTCACCGCGCAACTCATTGCAGGGGCTGCCGTAGGCTCTCCCATCTGCGCCAAAGTCTGCTGTGTTGCTCCCAATGCAGGGGTATTAGTTGTAGCACCACACAATACGCCCATCATATCGGGCAGAGGCAGGTCGAAACATCGGCTCATCACCACGACCATAGCCGTACCCAACAATATGACACCCATTCCTATGGCGTTCAACTTCACACCGCCCTCACGGAACGAACTCATAAATCCTGGTCCCACCTGTACTCCCAGCGAATAGACAAACAGCACCAAACCGAAACTCTCGGCAAACAGTAACATCTTCTCGTCTATACTCACACCGAAATGGCCCGCTACGATACCCGCAAAAAAGACAAACGTCACACCGAGCGACACGCCCCACACCCTAACCTTGCCAAAGAAGAGTCCTACGGCACAAATTAGCGATATAACTATCACGGCTTGCAGAGCCGAATGCGAGAGAAACAACGATTCAAACATTGCACAACAAGATTATTTCAGGCTCATCTCCTCAATCAAGTATCCCGCGCCACCTATTCTGTCGATGACGAATAGCACATAGCGAATATCGACTGAAATATTTCGGCATATCGAGGGGTCAAACTCTATGTCGCTCATCGTAGAGCGCCACGTACGGTCAAAATTGATACCCACCAACTCACCTCTGCCATTGATTATAGGAGAGCCCGAATTACCTCCCGACGTATGGTTTGTAGCCAGGAAACATACGGGCACACTATAACGGCCATACACCTGCTCGCCCCAACGACCATAATCCTTTGCGGCATATATGTCGCGCAACTGCTGAGGAATATTATAGTCGTAAATATTGGGGTCATCTTTGGCTATTATACCATCAATCGTCGATACAGGATGATGATACTCGGCATCTGCATACTCATAACCCGCCACCTTTCCGTAAGCCACACGCAACGTAAGGTTAGCATCAGGATAGAATGCTCGTTTCTTATCCCACTCACGCAGGGCCTGCATATAGGGACGATACCACCTCTCTACTTCGGGTACATTGCTCAAGTTACGATATGCATATTTTCTGTTATTCTCAATTATAGGCTCAAACTGCTTTGCAAATGTAACCATCACATCGGCCTTAACCTGCTCCGCAGTTGGTGCAACATCACCCAGTAGCGAAGTCTGGGCGAACAACCACTCAACATACTTCTTGGCTCCACCCTTAGCCTCCACAGCCGCCTTCAAGCCTTCGGGCAGACGCTCCGACGGCATACGCTGCAGAAACTCACCTAACATCTCGGCTGCAATCTGCTCATCTATCGTGCGGTTATACCCTTTATTGAATGATGCTATCTGTGTTGCCAACTTCGCCTCATCGCCACTCTCGGCCACACGACCAATCGTACGGGCAAAATTGAACACATCAACTGTCGCTACCGACTCATTATATAGTTCGCGAATATAATACTCCGTCTCAACCTGCTTGTATGCCGTATGCATCGAATCAAGCAACGATGCATATTCGGGCTTCGACTTTGCCCACGCCGCGAACTCTCGCTCATAAGCCTGCTTCTTGGCTACCGTACCCAAACGACGCAAGCCCATCACTTCGCCCTGCCACTTCTTCCACGCATTGGCTATCGAGGCGTGAACGGCAGCATAGGCTATACGCACCTCGGCACTCTTGGCCTGCTCGGCAGATATTATATCCAGACGCTTAGTGCGGAGCGCAATCTTCATCGGGTCCGACACTTCGGCAACATACTCTACGGCATCCGAAATAACATACTCCTGCGTATTACCGGGGAATCCGTAAATCATTGTAAAGTCACCCTCATCCACGCCTTTGGTCGAAATCTCGAAGTGACGTGCAGGGCGGTAAGGCTTATTATTTTTAGAATACTCCGCCGGGCGGTTATTCTCATCGGCATATACTCTGAATATAGAGAAGTCGCCAGTATGACGTGGCCAAATCCAGTTGTCGGTATCACCACCGAACTTTCCGATTGATGAAGGTGGCGCACCCACCAAGCGCACATCGCGGAAAATCTCATATACGAACAAGAATTGCTGATTGCCGTAATACATCTGTTGAACATCAGCCGCATAACCCTCCTTGCGGGCCTCCGCGACAATATCCTGCGCCTTTTCACCTGCTGCAATGCGCCCAGTCACATCCTCCATACGCACCAGACGACGTACTGTCAAGCCCGGCACAGGCAACTCCTCAGCCTGCGACTTCGCCCAAAAGCCGTTTGTCAGGTAGTCGTGCTCCACAGACGATAGTTGCTGAATTGAGCCATAGCCACAATGGTGGTTGGTAAGCAAAAGTCCCTGCTCCGACACATACTCACCCGTACAACCGCCGCCAAACAACACAACGGCATCCTTCAGCGACGCCTTATTTATCGAATAGATATCCTCAGCCGAAAGACGAAAGCCCTTCTTGCGCATATCCTTTATGCGTGAGCCTATAAGGCTCGGCAACCACATACCCTCGTCAGCGCAGACACTCGTAAGCGTCAAAGACAACATCAACGAAAGAAACAACTTTTTCAACATACAACAGATTTTTTATATTTTTCTACTTTACAAATATACAAAAGCACACCTCTCCTACACCAATAGGAATGCGAAATAACAGCCGATAGCCAACAACGCCATCGCCATCTTCACCCACATCTTACGACTGCACAGCATTACGAACATTGTAGCCGATGCCACCAAACCGAACAACGTCAGATTTATCACCTTGCTATCTTCGAAGAAATAGACCGTACCACGCACATACAACAAATCGGCTATCGCCAAAACGAAGTAGTTAAACACATTACTACCTGCGATATTACCAAATGCTATATCGAAATTACGCATACGGAACAACGATATGGTCGATGTCACTTCGGGCAGTGATGTAGCGACTCCCAAAAAGAGCGCACCCGCCAAACCCGAACCCAGATTCAGGCGCTCGGCAATATCATCTGTCACATAGGTCAATATAACACTTGCCACGATAATGCCCACGCTGGCTGCAACAAAACGCACCACAATGCTCTTAAGCGACAATGCTACCTCCTCACTTGCCTCCTCGTCACTCTTCGCCGCACCATTATCGTTCGCCAAATAGCGCACCGATAAAGCATATAAAAGGACAACCACAAGCGATGTCACGCTAACGTAAAACCACGGCGATTCTGCGCCTAATATAATCTCGGCATCGACCACCTGTTGCCAATTAAGCCATACGACCACATACATCAATAGCAACAACAGCAACACAGTACGATGACTACGTGCCAAATTAGCCTGCGAAAATCCCTTCGCAAAGAAGAGTATCACGACAGCCAACATTCCGAAGTTAAAGAGATTGCTACCCAAGATATTACCTATACACAGGCTCGCATCGTCGATAAGCGTCGTAGCCGATATGCTTGTAAACAATTCGGGCAGTGAGGTGATAGCCGACAACAAGACACCTCCCAAGAAGGCCCCCGACAACTTAGTCGAGCGGTCAATCATATCGATGTAGCGCGAAGCCAACACCGAAAACCATACGACAGCGGCTACTGTCAATAGATAAAAAACGTATATCATATCTTCTTCATTTATTAATTCTCCTTACCTATCTTACTGCCGACATCAAACCCTTACGAGGCGATGCATCGAGCCTTATTGCCACAAATACCAATATTGTAAAGGCCACAAGCGACGAGCCTCCGTAACTCAGGAAGGGCAACGGAATACCCATCACAGGCATCAGTCCTACAGTCATTCCCACATTCACCAACACGTGGAACAACAAGATTGCCGCCACACAATAACTATATATTCGGCTAAACGGCTCCTCCTGCCTTTCTCCCATCTTCATCAAACGCAGTATCAGGGCGCACAACAGAGCCAGCACAAACATCGAACCCAAGAATCCCCACTCCTCGCCTACCGTACAGAATATGAAATCGGTGTGTTTCTCAGGCACAAAGTTGTATTTAATCTGCGTACCCTCCATAAATCCTTTGCCAAACAGACCGCCCGACCCGATGGCAATTTTTGACTGATTGACATTGTAATCGGCACCGCTCGGGTCGCTCATTATACCCAAGAAACTCAAGATTCTCACCTTCTGATGCTCCTTCAATACCGACTCAAAAATTGTATCTGCCGTCGGCACAAATGCCACCGAACCTACAAACAGAGCGAGCGTCAGAAATATAGCCGATATATTCTTTCGCAATGCATAAATCAGCGCTACTACAACACCTGCCAATGTCATAATAAGAAGGCTTGCATAACCACTCAACGCTCCATCCCAGAATAGCAGCGAGGCGCCATACAACAACATACTCATTAGACAAATCATCGCCAAGAAGATTATATGCATACGCCACGAGCCTATCATCATAGCGCTCGACACGGTAAATATCACAAGCAGCAACAGCAATAGCAGCAGCGGTGTAAAGAGGAATGAACATATAAACAGCACCGCCACAATAATCATCGGGATACATATCCATTTGTTCAAGCCCTCACGATATAACACAAATATAAACGAACACAACACCACGCCCGAACCTGTATCATTCTGCAAAACGATGATAGCCAACGGCAGGAGTATAATCAATGCCACACGCATCAAGTGGCCTATTCGTTTAATCGAGAAAGAGTAGTTACTCATCAATCGTGCGACAGCCAATGCCGTCGCAATTTTGGCAAACTCAACGGGTTGTATTCTCACCGAGCCAAACTCAAACCACGCCTTCGCGCCATTCACCTCGCGACCAAACAGCAACACCGCAATCAACATCAATATACCCAGCGCATAGGCATAATATGCATACATATGATAATATCGCGAATCCAGCAACAGTATAATCAGCGCCACACTGAAGGCTGCTCCCATCCAGAAAATCTGCTTTATATAGTTTTGCGCAAACGAAAAGACCTCAATCTCGTCATTATACGATGCCGAGATGATATTCACAAAGCCTACCGCTACAAGCAGCAGGTAGATGATGACCGCAACGCTATCAACACCTTCAAACAACGATATCTGATTCTTTTTATATCTATTCAGCATAGTGTCGCGGGTTATAAGGGAAATTCTTAATTGTCTCAACCAACTGCGGACGAGTGATAGTATCCGTCAGGTAATACTCCTCCAACAGACTTGCAATCGGCAATGCTATCGTTGCACCGAAGCCACCAAACTCTACATATACCGATATTGCAATCTTCGGATTATCCTTCGGAGCAAACGATAGGAAGGTAGAGTGGTCCTTGCCGTGGGGATTCTGCGCCGTACCCGTCTTACCGCATATATCCAAACCCGGCACATAGGCACGCCACGACGTACCTGCACCCTGCACATTCACACCGCGCCACATACCTTCAACTATCGGCGTAAAATGTTCGCTATCGACTTTCGTGTATTGCCTCTCATAGAATCTTCGGTCAATCGAGTCCTGACCCTCGATAGCCTTCACAATATGGGGGATATAGTAATATCCTCTATTTGCAATCGTCGCGGCCAAGTTAGCCATCTGCAACGGCGTACAGCCCAACTCTCCCTGACCAATCGATAGCGACAACACCGTCAGACTATTCCACGAGCCACGATAACGCTTGTCGTAGAACTCTCGCGTCGGCACCGTACCGGGCCCCTCGCCTATAAAGTCTGAGTCGAGTTTACGACCATATCCGAAACTCTTCACATAGTCGGTCCACACCTCCAGACCATTCTTCACACTACCATATTTGCGATTCTCTATTATATCGCGGAATACATAACAGAAATAGGCATTGCAAGATTGTGCTACGGCATTTCTCAAATCCAAAGGCGAGGCGTGGGGGTGACACTTCTGGCTGATTCGTCCCACGTGATATCCCAAATGGCACGAATATGTCTGCGCGGGGGTCAGCACACCCTCCTGCAAGCCGATGAGGCCCTGCACCAACTTAAACGTCGAGCCCGGAGGATACTTCGCCTTCACGGCACGATTAAACAACGGATTTCGTTTATTGCGCAACAGACGCATATAGTTATTGCCACGTTCACGGCCTATCAACTCATCGGGGTCGAAAGTCGGAGATGATGCCATCACCAAAATCTCTCCCGTCTGAGGCTCAATAGCCACAACAGCACCAACCTTACCCTCCATCAACTCCTCGGCAAAGGCTTGCAGGCGGGCATCTATCGTACACGTTATTCTTTTTCCCGCCACAGGCAACGTATCATAGAGGCCATCCATATATGAGCCTTTGATTGCGCCGTGCGCATCCTTCTCCAAAATCATAACGCCATCATCGCCACGCAAATACTTCTCATAGGCCGCCTCAACACCTGCACGACCTATATAGTCGCCCATCTTGTATTCACCCTCGCCCTCCTTAATATCGTTACGATTGACCTCTTCCAGATAACCCAACAGGTTACCACCTATTTTACGCGGATAGTTACGCATCGTACGATACACCGAGTGAAAACCGGGAAAATTATACTCATCCAATCTCACTTTCACCTCCGTCGGCACAAATGCAGCCACCAACGTAGCCTTACGCGGTGCGCTACGGGCATCGCGCAACACTCGCAACAACTTCTCCTTGCTGATACCTACCAACTCGCACAAACGTACAGTATCGAAGCCCTGCTTACCAATGTCACGATAGGTCACCATCAAATCATAACACTCTTTACTCTGCACCAGATACTCGCCGTTGCGGTCTATAATCTCGCCACGCGGAGCGTACAGCACCTCATAACGCAACACATTACCGTCGGCAAGGCTCTTGTACTTCGAGTCGAACAGTTGGATGTAACCCACTCGCAGAGCAAGGAGAGCAAAGATTCCATAGACAATGGCTTGGAGAATCACACGTCTTATATATGTATCGTTCCCGCTCATTGCCCCGATTATTTATTAAGGATTTTTTCTATAAACAGTTTTACTATATACCAGACGATTATCACCGAGAACACATCGCTCACTATCACTCGCAACAAGGTATGGAACAGATGCGCCATCGAGAGTGATTCCATAATGAAATATATCGCGCTGTGTAACAAAATCATCATTATGATATATGTCAAAAGATTCTTCTGCGGCAATCGATACAATGCCGGAATGGTGTCATCCACCCCCGTATTCAAGCCGCTTGTAAAACCTATTATGAGACTTCGTGCGAAGCCTGTTGCCGTTGTGGCGATAACATTCAATCCGCACATACCCGTCATCATATCCATCGTAAGGCCCAATACTGCCGACAACAGCAACACCCATACGGGACGCATATCCAGCGGCAGAATTATGACGAAAGCCACATATATAAGCGGATGGAAATATATACCCAGCGAGATATTGTCAAGCAGAAAAATCTGCAACAACACCACGCCGATGAACATTCCAATGTATGATAAATATCTCTGCATAAAATCTTTTGCTCTACTTTAATACTTGTTAGGCAAGGCTCCGACACTTCACCCCTCCCCAACATCACCGATAGTCTAATCCCTATCACTCGCCCTCAACCTTAATACGGCGTTACCGCTCCACCCGTTGAGTATGAGCCATTTTGAACAGCGCTCTCCAACTCTGTCACCTCGTTGTAATCGTAGTTCTCAATCAAAATCACGTTGCTCACCTTCGCGAGGTCGGTAGCCAGACGTATCACCACATCGTTCGCCGTTTGACTGTCGTTACGCTTATAACTCTCGACATATCCGATACGCACCTTCATATCGGGCGGGAAGTATTGCGACACACCCGAACTTATAACCTCGTCACCAACCTCTATCTCGGCATATATTGAAAGGTTATTCATCTCCACACGATAAGGGCTCTTACCGCTCCACGCAATAGAGCCGATACGTTCATCACCCACAATCTTACCACTGGTACGGAAATCGGTATTAAGGATTGACTTCACCACCGAATAGCGGTTCGAGCAGGCTGCCACAAATCCCACCATTACACCATCGGGCGTAATCACACCCATATTGGGAATAACACCGTGCATCGTACCCTTGTTCAGGGTAATAAAGTTACGTGTACGGTTCGTGGTATTCGATATAATACGCGCCGCCATATGACGATACTGCACCAATCCCTGCGCTGTAAGTGAGTCCATCTGCTCATAAGCAACCGAATCAGCCGATGCAGCCTGCTGCTCACGCAAGAACTCCACCTGTGTTTCGAGGTCGGCCACACGTTGCGCCAACATCTCATTCTCGCTACGCAGCGTAAAATAGTGTTTTACTCCAAAAATTGAGTTCTGCAACCCACCTACGATGCTATTGGTATGAGCAATAATTTTAGCCTGCGTATAGTATGTCGAGTGTGCATAAGCATATAGTGCCACACCCTCAATCATAAGGAACAACAGCACTACATATATTCTGCGTATGAACTCAATTAACTTATACATAAACTCTTCGCCCGACTTCCGCTTTCAGGGCAGTCGTCTCGACTATTATAATTAGCGACAGGCGGAGGAATCCTGCTCCTTACCGCCTGCCGTAAAACGTATTTTTTATTACAAAATTATCTTTACTCAAAAAAATCGACTCTCTTTACCCCCCCCAATTACTTCATCAGGAATGAGAACTTGTCGATATTCTTCATTGCGATACCTGTACCACGAGCGATAGCGCGCAACGGGTCCTCAGCGATATGGAACGGCAGACCACACTTGTTAGAGAGTCGCTTATCCAAACCCTTAATCAGGGCGCCACCACCAGCCAGATAAATACCGTTCTTCACGATATCCGAATACAACTCCGGCGGCATAGTCTCCAACACCTTCATCAGCGCTGCATCCAACTTCACGAGCGACTTCTCCAAAGCATAAGCAATCTCGTTATACGACAATGTCACCGTCTGCGGCAATGAAGTCAAGATATTGGGACCTGTAAGCAAGAAATCTTCGGGCTCCTCCTCCAATTCGGGTATAGCAGCACCGATAGCGAGTTTAATCTCCTCGGCAGTACGCTCACCGATACGGATATTATGTTGCTGACGAACATAGTTCTTGATATCCTCGGTAAACACATCACCCGCCACATTGATAGACTCCGAGCAAACGATACCACCCAACGATATACAAGCAATCTCCGAAGTACCACCACCGATGTCGATAATCATATTACCCTCAGGAGCCTCAACATCCAAGCCAGCACCCAATGCTGCCGCCATAGGCTCAAAAATCATATATACATCGCGTGCTCCGGCGTGCTCGGCAGAGTCGCGCACAGCACGAATCTCCACGTTTGTAGAGCCCGACGGGATACATATTACCATACGCAACGAGGGAGCAAACATACTGTTCGATGTACGCACCTTCTTAATCAAGCCGCGCAACATCAACTCCGTAGCGTTAAAGTCGGCAATCACACCCTCCTTCAACGGACGTATGGTCTTGATGTTGGGGTTAGTCTTTTCGTGCATCTGGCGAGCCTGCTGACCAATGGCCATCACCTTACCCGTATGAACATCCAACGCGACAATCGACGGTTCATCGACCACAACCTTGCCGTTGTAGATAATAAGCGTGTTGGCTGTACCGAGGTCAATAGCCAACTCCTGTGTTAATGAAAAAAATCCCATATCTCTATTTTATACTATTAATCAAACAGTTACACGTCAATTCCACCCTTTTGGCACCCACTTCCGCAGGATACGAAAAGCGTAGAATCGACTTGACAGTACAAAGGTAGTGAAAAGATGCATAACTTTTCCAACTTTTTTGTGGAAATTTTTGTTAATTTTGCAACGTCAATTTTTTAATTTGTTTTTAGGATGGTTATTACCGAAAAAAAATGCGCTGTAATAGGTTATGGTAGTTGGGCAACTGCCATTGTCAAGATTCTCTCCGAGAACAACACTCCTATCTATTGGCACATCCTCAACGATGAAGTGGCGGAGTCTATCCAAACAACAAAGCACAACTGTAAATATCTGCGCGATACGGAACTCGATACATCAAATATCAATATTACATCCGACATCAATCAAGCCATCGGCGATGCACAATATGTAATCCTCGCAATGCCATCGGCATTTATGAAGAGCATTCTGCAACCATTGAATGTAAGCCTTGCCGACAAATACATAATATCAGCCATAAAGGGCATTGTTCCCGACGATTACACCTCAGTAAGTGAGTATCTGGCAGAACATTACGATGCCACTCCTTCAATGATAGGCATCATAACAGGACCTACTCACGCCGAAGAGGTTGCAATGAGCCGTCTTTCATATCTGACCGTTGCTTTCCCCTCGATGTCGGTAGCCGAGCATATAGGCACAATATTTCAACGCCCTTACATCAACATCAATTATTCCGAAGATGTAATTGCTACGGAGTATGCCGCCATCGTAAAAAACATATACGCTCTATCGGTAGGACTCGCCACAGGATTGGGCTATGGCGATAATTTCGTATCGGTACTTATCGCAAATTGTGCCGCCGAGATGAAACTTTTTATTAACAACATATCACCTAAAAATGACAGACTTTGTTCATCGGCCTTTTTGGGCGATTTGTTGGTAACGTGCTACTCTACTTATAGCCGCAACCGTCGTTTGGGACTGCTTATCGGACGTGGATGTACGGTGAAAAGCGCAATGAACGAGATGACTATGGTTGCCGAAGGCTACTATGCCGCAAAATGCATCAAATACAGCCAACTGCGCAAAGGCGTAACGCTACCCATCGCCGATATGGTATATGATATTCTTTATAACGGAGCATCGGCAAGACAATCTATGCGCAAACTGTCAAGCATTTTACAATAACAAATAGATATCAAATAATTTACAATAACAAAAAACTAAAGAGAAATGAGTTTAATGAAGTTAGAGACCGCCAAGAGTGGTGTTGTTATCAGCGAAGAGATGAAGGCACAGGCCGCTGCTGCCAACAAGTTGTTGCATACAGGCGAGGGTGCAGGTAACGATTTTTTGGGTTGGGTAAACCTTCCCTCATCTATCGACGCCAATCAGATTGAGGCCATCGAGGCTCAGGCTGCCAAGTTGCGTGCAAAGGCCGATGTTGTAATCTGCATCGGTATCGGAGGTTCTTACCTCGGTGCAAAGGCCGTTATCGAGGCTATGAGCAACTCTTTCGAGTTCCTCAAGAAGCAGCACGACAACCCCACAGTAGTATTTGCTGGCCAGAACATCTCGGAGGATTACACTCACGAGTTGCTGGACGCCGTTAAGGATTACTCTGTTGCCGCTATCGTTATCTCTAAGTCAGGTACTACAACCGAGCCCGCTATCGCTTTCCGCCTTATCAAGGCTTACCTCGAGGAGCGTTACGGCAAGGAGGAGGCTGCCGAGCGTATCGTAGCCATTACAGACAAGGCTCGCGGTGCACTCAAGACATTGGCTACCAACGAGGGCTACCCCACTTTCGTTATTCCCGACGATGTAGGTGGCCGTTTCTCGGTTCTTACTCCCGTAGGTCTGTTGCCGTTGGCAGTTGCAGGCATCGACATCAAGGCATTGGTTGCAGGTGCGCAGGCTATGGAGGCTGCTACAGGTGCTGATGTTCCCGTTGAGGAGAACCTCGCAGCACAGTACGCCATTGTTCGTAACGAACTCTACAAGGCTGGCAAGAAGGTTGAGATTTTGGGCTCTTACGAGCCTAAGTTGCTCTACGTTGCCGAGTGGTGGAAGCAACTCTACGGCGAGTCAGAGGGTAAGGACGGTTTGGGTATCTTCCCCGCAAGCGTAACTCTCACAGCCGACCTTCACTCTATGGGACAGTACATCCAGGAGGGTGAGCGCACTTTGTTCGAGACTATCATCTCTGTAGCCGAGTCAAAGTACGAGGTTAAGGTAGAGTCTGAGGAGGCTAACCTCGATGGCTTGAACTTCCTCACAGGCAAGCGCCTCTCACAAATCAACAAGATGGCCGAGTTGGGCGTTCAGTTGGCACACATCGACGGTGGTGTTCCACAACTCCGCATCGAGATTCCCGCCATCAACGAGACTTCAATCGGCGCACTTATCTACTTCTTCGAGAAGGCTTGCGGTATCAGCGGTTACATCTTGGGCGTTAACCCCTTCAACCAGCCGGGCGTAGAGGCTTACAAGAAGAATATGTTTGCCCTGTTGGACAAGCCGGGTTACGAGGAGGAGTCAAAGGCTATCAAGGCTCGCTTGTAATATAGTAATCAACAGATAAGCAAAGGGTTGCCCCAGCAGGAGCAACCCTTTTATTTATCATTGCTTGATATTACTCAGCCAACCCGACAAACTCCTTTAGTTCGCAATAGACTCGTTGTACGGGCAGGCCCATCACATTATAGAACGAGCCTTCGATACCCTCAATGCCGACATAACCTATCCACTCCTGAATACCATACGAGCCCGCCTTGTCAAACGGTCGGTAATTATCGACGTAATACTCTATCTCTTCGAGAGTTAGCACACGAAATTTCACACGCGACAGCACCGAAAACGAGCGACGACCTAAAGCATTGCTTAAACTAACGCCCGTAACCACCTGATGCTCACGGCCCGACAACTGCTCCAACATCGCCACCGCCTCGGCTCTGTCTTTGGGCTTACCCAGCACCTTGCCATCGGCAATCACCACAGTATCAGCCGTTAATAAAATATCTTTATCATCTAATGTGTCGGGATAAGCATCAGCCTTGAGTCCCGCCAGATACTCGGCCACCTCATTGGCAGGCATCGTCGAAGGAAAACTCTCGTTACACTCAAATCGTGGCGCAAGCACAAACTCAATCCCTGCATCCGCAAGCAACTGACGTCGGCGCGGCGACTGCGACGCCAAGATAAGGCGATACTCCTTTAATTTATCGTGCAATAGCATAACTAACAATATATTGATATTATTTACGTCACTCCACCGAGCCTTTAGGTGAGGATTGGAGTCTCTAACCTCAATTTCATATAGTATAGAGATTCCAATCATCACTCACTTAAAGTTCGTGATGTGGAATGACGTTATTTAAGTTTACATCACATCAAAATCGAGCAATGTATATCCTCCGATGCGGGCTTTGATGTTGTCACCCGCCTTGACGGCCCCCACACCTACGGGCGTACCTGTATATATAAGGTCTCCGATGCGCAACGTCATATAACGCGATACGTGGCTTATGATTTCATCCACCGTAAAGAGCATATCTTTGGTAAACCCTCGCTGGCGCACCTCGCCATTGAGTTCCATCTCGAACTCCAGGTTCTGCACATCACCACCCAACTCCTCAAGCGACACAAACTGATTCGACAGGGCTGCCGAATGGTCAAAACCTTTGCACAACTCCCACGGAAGTCCCTTTGCTATGGCCTCGCGCTGAAGGTCGCGGGCCGTAAAGTCGATACCGAGTCCCACCTCCTCATAGCAACGCGATGCAAACTTTTTGTCGATGCACTTCGCAAGGCGCGTGATGCGCACCACCAATTCACACTCGTAATGCACCTCATTAGAGAATGCAGGGATGTAGAACGGGTCGTTGTTACGCAACAGAGCCGTATCGGGTTTCAGGAAAAAGAGCGGTTCTTTGGGTAGTTCGGCCCCATCGTTGAGTTCTTTGGCGTGGTCGGCATAGTTGCGACCGATACAGATTATCTTCATCTATTTCTCAAATTTTTTAATTCGTACATTAACATATATCGCGCAGGCAATAAGCATCCCCGCAGGCACACCCACCAGCATCAGCGCATACAACTTCTCGCTCGGCATCAGTGGCGAAAGCAGGGCAAATGGCACACCCGCAAACATCACATTTGATACAAAGCGGCCAAGTTTTTGAATATCAATCTTCTCGCGTTTTGCCTTTGGCATAGTGTTATAGCCCGCCATCGTTTCGGGATAATGGCGCAAAAGCAGGGCTATCAAGCACCAAACTGCAACAAATATCAACGCTCCCAAAAACATCAATTTTGAATTTATTTACTATTAAGCACTTCCAAAAAGTCGTATAACAAGAGAAATTTTGAGGATTGCCGAAGTCTGAAGAGCCGCAGCATACTTGACGTATGTGAGGACTCTGAAGACGAGCAAGACGCCAAAAGAGCCTTGTTAGACGGCTTTTAATGTTTGCACAATATCCGCCGCAAACCTATCGCTCGCACCTGCGCCACCTATTATCTCGCGCAACTCGTCAAAATCCGAGAGCATCTTCTCGCGCTTTGAGCCGCCAATGAGTATCGAGCGTAACTCCTTCTCGGCTTCATCAACCGACGGATGATAAACCACCATCTCGCGCACCGCCTCACGTTGCAAATTAAGATTCACAAGCGACACATAGGGTATCTTCAACAGATAGGGCTTGCACTTCTCATAGAGCCACGGAATGCCGTAAACGACCAACTCGGGTATGCCAATCAAGGCCGTCTCGAGCGTTGCCGTACCCGACGTTACAACAGCCGCCTCCGATATCTGCAGCAACTCATAGGTCTTGTCGCAAACGTACTTTACGGGCATATCCTTTGTAAATACCTCATACTGCTCTTTGGCAATCCACCCCACACCTGCAACAACAAACTGCTTTGCGGGCATACGCTCGGCCAACTGCGCCATAAAGCGCAGGTTAGCCTTAATCTCGCTTACGCGGCTACCGGCCAACAACGCCACAATAGGCCTCTCATCCAAGCCATTCTCTGCTCGGAATTGGTTCTCGTCGGGCGCTGCGGCGCACCTCTCAGTAATGGCATCCATCAGAGGATTACCCTCAAAGTGCGGCTCAATGCCCTTCGCGCGGAAATACTCCTTCTCGAATGGGAAGATAATATAGAGTTTATCAACAAACTTTTTGAGCGCCTTCACACGATGCTCCTTCCACGCCCACACCTTGGGGGCGATATAATAATGTACGGGGATGCCGTTGTTGTGAGCAAACTCCGCCACCTTGATGTTAAAGCCTGGGTAGTCAATCAAAATCACCACATCGGGGGCATAGGCCTTGATGTCACGACAGCAATCCTTCATCTGCGAAAGGATGGTACGGATATTCATCGCCACCTGCACAAAACCGAAAAACGACATTGCGCGATAGTGCTTCACGAGGTTCTCCTTGCCACCCACCTCGGCCATCATATCGCCACCCCAGAAACGAAACTCCGCCTCAGGGTCGGCCTTAACGATGCCTTTCATCAAATTCGAGCCGTGAAGGTCTCCTGATGGTTCTCCTGCTATGATATAATATTTCATATTCTATTATAATTCAATTTCCAGAAGGTCTGGTCTTAACTGCTTGGTGCGTTCGTATGATTGCTCCTCCTGCCACTTCTCAATCTCGGCAAAATTGCCCGACAAAAGTACATCGGGAACACGCCATCCTCGAAACTCCGCAGGGCGGGTATATACGGGTGGAGCCAACAAATCATCCTGAAAACAGTCGGTCAAGGCCGACGCCTCGTCGCCAATAGCACCAGGAATCAATCGCACCACAGAGTCGGCAATAACGCAGGCCGCCAGTTCGCCACCCGTCAGGACATAATCGCCGATGGAAATCTCTCGCGTGATAAGGTGCTCGCGGATGCGGTGGTCGATACCTTTATAGTGGCCGCAGAGGATAATTATATTCTCGCACATCGACAAGCGGTTGGCCTCGTGCTGATTATAGGTTATGCCATCGGGTGAGGTGTATATTATCTCGTCGTAGGTGCGCTCCGACTGCAACTTCTCGACAAGTTCGAACACGGGCTCGCACTTCATCACCATACCAGCCTCACCGCCAAACGGATAGTCGTCGGTAGTCTTACGCTTATCGTGAGCATAGTCGTGCAGATTATGCACCACAATCTCGACCAATCCCTTCTCCTGCGCACGTTTTAGGATAGACTCACTCAATGGCGATGAGACCAACTCGGGAACAACGGTAATAATATCTATTCGCATAATATCTTAACGGTTATATCTAAAAATTATATCTTTATCACTCTCCACTTCAAGCGGCACTTCAACTCCCGCCTCAAGCATATAGGCCCTATAGCCCAAATCCGCCATCAACGACACTATGTCACGACGTGTCGCACCGTCGGTTTCAATCAGCAGCGTTGGATGATGACGCTCCAGCAAGGGCTTGAGTTCGGGTATCACAACGCGCTCATACCCCTCAATGTCACACTTTATGAAATCAATTCGTTCAAGGTCAGCAAATAGTTGGCTGCCACGACGCATCTGGGCTGTAAAGCGCACTGCATCACGCGACAACTCGCCATCACTCACAAAATTACGTCCCGTACCGAAATATCCAGCCGCCACAACCGAGTCGTTAGCCATCTCTATTGCTCGCTCCTCCTCGCCCAATGCATAATTCAGCAGTGTGGCATTGTCGCGCCCTCGCATATTACGCTGTAAAACACTGAAAATTATGGGCACAGGCTCAACGGCATACAGATGCCCTTCAGTCCCCACTATATCGGCTATCGGGCGGGCATAATAACCAAGATTGGCTCCTATGTCGATAGCCGTATCGCCCTTTGCGACTAACTGCGGAAGATGATAGACATACTCCAGCGCACGTCCCTTACGGCCAAGTCCCAATGCCCGATAGACAAAGAACATACGACTCACCACTCGCAAATAATTCTCCAGCGAGAGCAGGCGATACAATATGCGATGAAAAAGTTTTCCCATTTTATTTGTCTTACTTATCTATTCTATAAAACATTCTCTTTAAGTCGAACGTCACGACATCGGTGGCACTCAACAAATCAACGCCTGCCACACCATCGTATTGCTCGACGAACGGCTCACCGTCTTCATACTTAATAGGCATATTTACAGCCACCTTTTTAAGTCGCAATGCCTTTGTTCCAACCACAAATTCGGCTTCGGGCATAGTGCGTGTATCGCGCCACTCGACACCTCCAAATCCTCCACTGCGTGAACGCTCAACCTCGCCACCACTCTGCTCGACACGTTGCTGAAAACGGTTATAGTATCGTGATGAGAGTTGGGTTTTGGTATTTCCCGTATCGAACTGCATCACAACTCGCTCCTGCCCATCCTGACAGCAGATATAATATTGCGAATCAAAGAACATATTTCGCTCGGCAGGGGCTGCACTCTCTTCAGCGGGCAAAACCAAACGCTCACTACCACGCTCAAAACGCACCTCGCCCAACTTTCTAATAACGTGCGTACCCAACACAGCCTCGCATAGGCCCTCAACCTCTACATTTTCAGGCACGATATTATCGGCCACAAAGAAGGTTGTATTGCGTATCACCACATCGCCAATGTGCATCTCTGGCAGAACGCCCAACTTGGCATAGCCCTCCTCAACGCCTCGAATCAATATATCATCAGCGATAATCTCGATACCCAATCGCTCTGCGGCGGTAGTCGAGATAAAGTTGGCATTCATACAACCTGTATCAAAGATAAAATCCTCTACATTATTGCCCACCTTCACATCGACAATAAGGTGTTCACCCTCACCCATCTTGCGAACCTCAACAGGAATCACCACATCACTTTTCGGGCGTTCCACCTCAACCGTCGGACGAGTAGTCATAGCCGAGAACCAGCGCGACATAGACTCCAAATTTCGACGGCTGTCGTAAGCAGAGTCATCCTCTGGCAACGACGACAGAAGAAGTTGCACAACGCCAAGAGCCGACTTATAATCCTCCAACGACAAAAAGTTGACAAGTGCCAGATTCTGCATTCCGAAGATTACCTCACCTCCCAATTCTGGAGCGAACTCGCCAACCTTGTCTATTGCTCGGTTGCTATCCTCGAATCGACCTTCGTGATAGGCCGTAATCGCATCGGCCAATGCCAAAAGAGGTTTCGATAGTTTGTCGCGCAACGAGGGCAACTCCCGACTCAGCGTTATATATTCCGAAGAATTTATCAACTCCCCCACGCGAGCATTGGCATTGCCCGCAGAGGGTTGTTGCGCATACACTCCAACGGTAGTGCACAATACGAGAATTAAGGTTGATAAGATTCGCATATTAAGGGTATAATGATTAGTTACGATAATTAATCTCGTCGTTCAGCACCTCTACGATAAAGGGATTATACATCGACTCGTGGCCGATATTACTCTCCTCGCCGTGACCGGGGTAAATCTTCACCTCATCGCCTAACGGCAACAACTTGTCGATTATCGAGCGCATAATCCACGAATAGTCGCCACCCGGCAAGTCGGTACGGCCTATACTCTCACGAAAGAGTGTATCACCCGTAAACAACACCTTCGACTGCGGCTCATACAGAGCAACGTGGCCAGGGGTATGACCAGGAGTCGAGATTATCTGGAGTGTGGTATCTCCGAAGGTGATGCTCTCACGGCCATCGAGGTCGACATCAATCTTCTCGGGCATAGCACCGCTACGCACACCAAACAACTCGGCACTCGTCACAGCATTCTTCAACAAAAATTCATCTTTCGACGACAAGGCAAACTCGGCACCATATCGCTCGCACACGTGCGCCACACCCAACAGATGGTCGAAGTGTCCGTGCGTATTGATTGCCACAACGGGAGTTAATCCATTATCGGCGATAAACTTCTCTAAAACATTGTTCTCGCGCTCCGACATATTACCTGCATCGATAATTGCCGCCTGCAGAGTATCGTCCCAAACGACATAGGTATTCTCCTGCAAAGGATTGAATATAAGACGTGCTATCTTCATAATACTTTTTTATATTTTCTTTATTCACTTATCTTTTTAATCTGTACGGCAGACACGATAGTTACAATCTGCCCAAACAACTACTCGCCTCTATTACAGCCCCCACTCTGCAGCCTCAGCCCTATGCTTGGGCGCATTGGGGACATTGGCAAAGAAGGTAAATCCCGTCAGGCGTTCCAACTCCTCGACACTCATAATATCGGCAGAGGTCGGCTTGCGCCCCTTAGCCGAGTAGTGCCCCACCACAAACGCTGCACACTTCAAGTCGTCGGCCTTACACTCCCTGACACTGCGGCCCGTCTTGCCACTACGTGTTCGCAACAACACTTTATAATATGCCGTAGGTACTCCGACCTTCTCGCCATCATTTTTATTTACGGTAGTCGTAGCCTTCACCTCCATTCCCGTAGCATCGGCATAGTCTTCAAAGATACATCCCGTCACCACATATAACGTATCGGCACACGACTGCCTATCGGCAAAACGTTCCAAATTATTCCACGCGCCATTCGAGGCGTTGAATCCCTCCTGCAACTGTGGTGCGATATTGCTTGCATAGAATGTTTGGCGATTAGTCTCCTCGCTCGATGTACGCTCGGCAGAACCGAGTAGATGGCCACGCGTATACTCGCCATAGGAGCGGCGCAACAATGGCTGGATATCCATCGGCAGTGTCGGGTCAAAAATAAAGGCGTCACTACGCGAGGCCTCGCCCTTATAACTCGGATGCATAGGTGACGCCACCCACATCGGACAACGATGTTCTCGGCTAAAGCAGACCGTATAGTTGCGGCGACCATCATCACACATATGGTAGGTCGTATAAAAATCCTTCTGCTCGACATCGGCAGGCAACTCGGCCCAACCCTCACGTATAGCCTTTTTCGAAGACCGAGCGACAACGGCTGGCTCTTGCGGAGTCTCTTTCGCCTCAGGTTTATCCTCGCCAGATGTAGAGGGAGCGGCAGGCAACGTCGGCTCTGCAACCTGCTCTACATTATCCTGAGAGTCCACCTTGTCGGCCAACCTATCCTCATAGATATATTTACACCCCAGCAGGACAAGTATGATGCCCAGATAGAGCAACTGCCTCTTACCGCCACGGGGCGATTGGCTGCGGCGGCCCTTGCGGCGAGTCCTGCTACGAGATGTGCGCTGTTTTATCATAACCTTTATTGCTACTCCTTATTTTGCGAATCAATCCAGATTGTCACAGGGCCATCATTAACCAACTCTACGGCCATATCTGCACCGAAACTACCCGTTGCCACGCTCCTACCCAAAGCCGCCTCAACCGAGGCAACAAACTCCTCATACATAGGGCGCGAGATAGTCTCGGCGGCAGCACGGAAATAGGAAGGGCGATTACCCTTCTTGGTCGAGGCGTGAAGAGTAAATTGGCTTACAATCATCACCTCGCCCGCAACCTGCTGCACATCGAGATTCATCACTCCCTGCTCATCGTCAAAGATACGCAGGCGCAGCAACTTTCCCGTGAGCCACTCTATATCGGCAGCGGTATCGGCCTCCTCAATGCCCACAAAGGCCAAAAGACCTTGACCTATACGCGAAAACTCCTCGCCAGCAATAGTGACCGAAGCCCGTTTGACACGCTGAATTAACAATCTCATTGACGCAAAGTTTATATCGTTTCAAAATATTGCCACAGATTATCCTTGGCGGGTGTAGGTGCCACAACCTTCAAAGGCTCCTTGCGAACAGGATGCACAAACTCCACACTACGCGAGTGCAACGAGATGCCGCCATCGGGATTCGAGCGTTTGGCGCCATACTTCAAATCGCCCTTGATGGGGCAACCCACCTTCGATAGTTGGGCGCGGATTTGATGATGACGGCCCGTCAGCAACTCCACCTCAACCAGAGTATAGCGAGTCGAGCAAGCCAGCACCTGATAATTCAGTTGGGCAAGTTTGCCATCGGCCTTGGGCTTATCGTATGCTCGCGAGCGATTGGTCCTGCCGTCACGAACTATATAGTGTTTAAGGCTACCTGCTTCGGGATTGGGAGTAGATTCCGTAATGGCCCAATAGCGTTTATGTATCTGGCCCGTACGAATCATCTCATTAAGGCGTGTCAGGGCCTTCGAGGTCTTGGCAAAAAGCACCGCACCACTCACCGGACGGTCAATGCGATGCACTACTCCCAAAAAGACATCACCCGCCTTATGGTCGCGCACCTTTATCATAGCCTTAATCTCGGTCTCCAGCGCCTCGTCGCTCTCGCGGTCAGGCTGCACCAAATCGCCACATCGTTTATTGACAACTATCAGATGGTTGTCCTCGTAAAGAATATCTTTGGGATTAAACATCGTTTGCTTTTATTTTAGTTTGAACGAAAAAGGCATCAAATCGGCAGCCGAGCCGACAACGCTCGCACTGCCACCGCCCGACATAATAATACGCATCGGCGAAGATTGACGACGCTCGACATCGAGTAGCGTCTGACGACATCCGCCACAAGGATAACACTCTCCTTGAGAAGTGTCTGATGCTATGGCGAGAGCCTCAATGGGCTCATCGGCATAGTTCGACTGATAGAAATAGAGCAGCGACCTCTCGGCACACATCCCCGACGGGAAGACCTCGCTCTCGCTATTGGCCGCCGAAATTATCCGTCCATCAGCCAATCGCGCCGCAGCACCCACACGAAAATTGGAGTATGGGGCATTAGCCTTCTGGCAAGCCGCCAATGCCGCCACGACCAACTCTCTGTCGGCCTCCGACATCTTGTCGATGCTATCGTATGACTCATAGCGCAACGTTATCTCTCCCAACATAGCAAAAAAACATTAGTTTTATAATCTACAAAAATACAATATTCGGCGCAAGATTCAAAATCGTACAACAAAAGAACTTCAACAAAGCGAATATTTATCGTCGGTAGTATATTTTTCACTATCTTTGAGGCGTAAAACAAGCAAATACAAAACAACATATATGGCAAGACGCAAAAAACAGAACTACCCACTTATCGAGGCATTGGAGATTACAACACTCGCCGCCGAGGGTAAGGCTATGGGCCGCTACAACGAGCAAGTGGTATTCGTACCGATGACCGTACCGGGCGATGTGGTCGATGTACAGATACGCAACAAACGCCGCCGCTTTATGGAGGGTGTGGTGGTAAACTACGTCAAGCGCTCACCTCTGCGCGAGGAGCCTTTCTGCCCTCATTTCGGGGTTTGCGGCGGATGCAAGTGGCAGAATCTGCCCTACGAGGAGCAACTGCGATTCAAGACCGAGCAGGTTCACGACCAACTATCACGCATAGGAAAGATTGAACTGCCTGAAATTAGGCCCTGCCTCGGCTCGGCAAAGCAACAATTCTACCGTAACAAGTTGGAGTTCACATTTGCCGACAAGCGTTGGCTTACCTACGAGGAGATTGCTGCCGCAGGTGACATCGAGCGTCAGCCGGCATTGGGATTCCATATACCGAACTGTTTCGACAAGGTATTGGATATCGACGATTGCTTCCTGCAGGCCGAGCCATCGAACTCTATTCGCAAGGCTGTAAAGCAGTTCTGCATCGACAACGGTTATTCGTTCCACAACTGCCGCGAACACGCAGGTTTGATGCGCAACATCATAATCCGCACCGCCTCGACAGGCGAGGTGATGGTTATCGTTGTATTCAACGAGAACGACCAAGAGCGCATCGTGGCATTGATGGAGTTTTTGAAGGAGCAGTTCAAGCAGATAACATCGCTCTTCTACGTGGTAAACACCAAGTGGAACGACTCGATAGGCGACCTGGAACATATCTGCTACTATGGCAAGGACCATATCATCGAGCAGATGGAGGGACTACAATTCAAGGTGGGACCAAAGTCGTTCTATCAGACCAACTCGGAGCAGGCGTACGAACTCTACAAGGTAGCACGCGAGGCTGCCGACCTGAAGGGCGACGAGGTGTTGTACGACCTCTATACGGGAACAGGTACGATAGCCAACTTCTGCGCCCGTCGAGCCAAGCGAGTTGTCGGCGTGGAGTATGTACCCGAAGCGATTGAGGATGCAAAGATAAACTCAGCCATCAACGGCATCGACAATACGAAGTTCTTTGCAGGAGATATGAAGGATGTTCTGTCCGACGAGTTCGTAGCGCAAAATGGTCATCCCGATGTAATCATCTTGGACCCTCCTCGCGCAGGAGTAGACGAAAGAGTGATTGAGGTTATCCTGCGTGCCGCACCCGAGCGCATCGTATATGTTAGTTGCAACCCCGCTACGCAGGCGCGAGATTTGCAGTTGATGGATTCGATGTATAAGGTGGTGGATGTTCAGCCCGTCGATATGTTCCCCCACACGCATCACGTCGAAAATGTGGTAAAACTGATTAAGCGATAGGCCGACCAAAAGGAATAAAACATTTTTTGACGCCTCACACACGATTTCGAAGCCACGCTACGTTTGATTTACAGAAACGTATTGCAAACACAAATTAAAGATTCTATGAAAAAGATTTTTATTTATTTGGCCGTAATTATGCTCGCTGCAGCATACTTGCCAACAGCATCGGCTCAAGAGTTGGGACAGACCATCCCTACGGTATCGGTAAACGGCTCGGCACAACTAAAAGTTACACCCGATGAGATATACATCGCCATAAAACTCGACGAGACCGACACCAAAGGTAAAGTCACCGTAGAGGAGCAGCGCAAAGATATGTTCTCGGCACTCAAGAAGTGCGGTATCGACATCGAAAAACAGTTGTCGGTAACCGATATGTCGTCATCATTCTTCCGTAAGCGCGGCTCACTTGCCGCCTCGAACTACGAACTCAAGGTTGCATCGGCTGACGAGGCCCGCAAAGTATTCGAGGAGTTGGACAAGAACGGCATATCGAATGTAAATATCACTCGCGCCACCTGCTCGAAGATGGAGGAGCATCGTGCTGAAGCCCGCAAGATGGCAATACTCAATGCTCAGTCTCGCGCTCGCGAGTTGGCGGAGGCTTTGGGGCAGACAATAGGTGCCTGCTACGAGATTAACGACTACAACACATCGGTACAACCTGTCTATGCCGCCCGCACGATGATGGCCAAGAATGCAGGCATTACAATGGAAGACACAGTCGAGGTGGCAATGCCCGAAGTAGAGTTCGAACAACTCACCATCACCTACAACCTCTCGGCCAAGTTTTTATTAAACCTGAAATAGCAGAGGTAAACAGGAAAAGACAATATAATACATATAAATTATGGATATAGCACAAGCAAAACGCAAGGAAAATATTGCAGAATATATACTCTACCTATGGCAGTTGGAGGACTTATTGCGCGCATTGCAGTTCAGCCCCGAAGCAATATACTCGCAACTCGTAGCCCCGCGAGAAATCGAGGAGGAGCAGAGGCATATTTTCCTATTGTGGTATATGGATATTGTAAATCTTCTGCGCAAGGAGGGCAAGGAGGAGAGCGGCCATCTGGAACACACCCTACACCTTATAGCCGATATGCACAACCTGCATCTACAACTTATGCAGCACCCCGTAGGTGAACACTACCGCAAGACGTTTGCCGCGCTTGCTCCGCAGTTGCCCAACCTGAGAGTGATGGTCAAGAATGATGATATTTCGGATACCGAATTAGCCTTCCGCGCTCTCTATGCCACGATGCTCTACCGCATAAAGGGTGGCAACAAAGGTGGCGAAGCAATAAAAGATACCATCGAACTCATATCGCCCGTCGTGGGAGAATTGGCTGCAATGTATGGCAAGGTCGAGCGTGGCGAAGTGGACCTCTATCAGGATATGTAAAGGCCTTTTACAAGCCCAAATAGATGGCGTAATACCATCCACATAGCATTTTAGCGGCTATTAAAGAGTAGGTTAGAGGCTATTTATGCGTTTTTATTTACAAAATATTTTGCTAAATAGGAAAATTGTCTTACCTTTGCACCTCGCGGAAGATTACGAATTGGTAATTACCCGTTAAATTAATTGACACAAACACAAAAACGATATCGTTATGGCAATGAAAAGAACTTATCAGCCTTCTCGTCGCAAGAGAATCAACAAGCACGGATTCCGTCAGAGAATGGCAACTGCTAATGGCCGCAAGGTTTTGGCAGCGCGTCGCGCAAAGGGACGCAAGAAGTTGACCGTATCGGATGAGTCAACTTTCAAGTATGCTTAATTTTTCGATTATGTCGAAAAAATAAGAGGGAATCGGACGCGGTTCCCTCTTGTTTTTTTGTATATGAGTGGAAGGGGGGGTAGAAGATTACCACGTAGGACTAAAGTCCTCCTCGTAATGACACAACGACACTAAACTATCTAATTCCACAAAAAGTAATGGCGAGAAAAATCAATTTCTCGCCATTACTCTTCAATATAATTGCACCCCCGCTATTTCTCGGGACGCATAATAACCTTAACCATAGACTTCTCGTCGAGCATACGCTTTGCCAACGCCTTAACATCGTCAGCAGTTACGCCATTAACGGCAGCCTCGTAGTCGTTCACGTTATCCACACCGAAGTCGTAGTAGGCAGTCAATGTGCGTGACCACCAGCCGTTCAACTCCACGTTCTTCTTGTAATCCTTCAACAAGAACTCACGAGTCTTATCCATATCCTCCTTGAGCGGGCCCTCGGCTGCAATCTTCTCAATCTCGGCGATAACGATAGCGGTGAGTTCATCGGCCATCTGTTCGTTGGTATCGAATGAAATCTGCATCAAGAAACTCTGTGCGGGACGAGTGTAGTGTGAGCCACGAACACTCACGCCATAGGTACCACCCTTCTCCTCGCGGATTGACTTGAGGTAGCGGTTGCTCAACGCCTGTGAGAGGTAAGTGAGCGTAACAGCGTTCTTAATATCGTACTTGTAGTCGCCGCTGAAACCTACGAATACCGATACTTTGGGCTGCTCCATCTTGGCTGTAAAGTCATTCTCTACACCCTTCACCTCGCGCACCTTGTCGTCAGTGAACTTATTTGTAACCTTCTTCGCTACGGGCAACGAACCCACATACTTCTCAACGAGGGGTTTCAACTCCTCGGGGCTCATATTACCATAGATAGTGAAGCGGAAATCCTTCGCATTGCCAAACAGACGTGAGTGGATATCGGCCATACGCTCCAACTTGATTGTACCCAACAACTCGGGAGTGAGTTGCTGACGGCGGTAGTTGTCTCCATAAAGCGTCTTCTGCAACTGCTGCGAGAAGATAAAATCGGGGTTGGTCATCTGGTTGGCCAACATAGCGTTATAGCGATTCATCAAAGTCTGGAAGTCATCCTCCGAGAAGCGGGGAGCGGTGAAGTTGAGATACATCAACTGGAACATAGTCTCCACATCCTTCAAGGCAGCAGAGCCCTCAACGGCGTGCAGATAACTACCTGCGCTTGCACCTGCCTGTGCCTGCTTACCCGAGAGTTGCTTGCGCAAATCCGAAGCCGAGAACTTCGAGATACCCGACATCGACATCACGCTACCCAACATCTGTGCCGAGTAGTAGTCCTCATCACCAAAGATGGCAGCACCACCCTCCGATACAGCCTCGAGATAGATAGCATCGGCCTCGTAGGGAGTCTGCTTAACTACAACCTTAATGCCGTTCTTCAACGTCCACTCTGTTGTACCCATAGCCTCGTTGAAAGCCTCCTTCTTTACGGGCGAGCCCTTCAAAGCAGCCTCGTCCTCGATAAGGGGAACCTTAACAACATTATCCTTGAATGCCTCAATCTCTGCGGCTACGGTAGCCTTCAAAGTCTCAACCAACTCTGTCTCTGTAGGAACAGCCACACCATCCTTTGCAGGAGAGTTTACAATGATAACGGCATTCTTCAACGGGTCGTACATCTGCTTTACAGTCTGGTTGATTGCATCGAGTGTGATAGCCTCAGCCAACTGCTTGTCCAACTGATACTCTGTCTCAGCATCGTACAAAGGAGTTCCCTCGCGGAAGTGGTCGATGCAACGCTCGGCAAATGCTGCGTGCTCGCGGTCATCGCGGCTATTGTACTGACTCTCCAATGCTGAGAGCATATTGTTCTTGGCACGCTCATACTCACCCTCTGTAAAACCATAGCGGCGCACACGCTCCATCTCGGTCAAGAGAGCCTTATAACCTGTCATCAACTTACCATCCTGTGTCATAACCTGACCAACTGTTGTCTCCAACGTAGGACAGATACCAACAGATGTTGCGGGGCTGAAGCCTGCCGAGATGAACGGTGCATCGGGCTTACGTGCAATGTCGCTCAAACGCTCGTTAAACATAGCCGAGATATAACTTGTCAAGATTTGCTTTACCTCATAAGCCAATGTGTTATTCATCTGCTTGGGCATAGCCTGCGACTTATAGTAAATCTGCAACTGTGAACGCTGCATCTCGGGGTCGGTAAAGATGCTTACGATAGGCTCGTCGTTGTCGGGCACAACAATCACATCCTTCTTCGCTGCATCGGCTGCAGGAGCGGGGATGTCGGCCATCATCGACTTAATCTTCTGCTCGACCTTATCGACGTCGATATCACCAACTACGACAACAGCCTGATAGTCGGGGCGATACCACTTGTCATAGAAGGCACGGATGTCGTCGTAAGTAAAACTCTCCAAACCCTCGAGATAACCGATGAGGTTACGCTCGGCGTATAGAGTACCCTTACCCAAAGCCTTCAACATCTCGATAGTAGAGCGCCACTGCGCATTGTCACGAGTACGCAACTCCTCCTTAATCACACCGCGCTCCGAATCAATCTCCTTCTCATCGAGAGTAATGAAGTGTGACCAATCGTGCAACACCATAAGCGTAGAGTCGATAACGCTCTCGCGGGCTACGGGAACATCCTCCATATAGTACTGAGTCAAGTCCCACGAAGTAAAGGCATTGAGGTTTGCGCCAAACTTAACACCAATCTTCTCCAGATACTCAATCATAGACTTACCCGGATAGGTCTTCGTGCCGTTGAAAGCCATATGCTCGAGGAAGTGAGCCAAACCCTGCTGATTATCATCCTCCTGAATAGCACCTACATCGTGAACGATATAGAAGTTAGCCATTCCTTTGGGCTTCTCGTTATGACGGACAAAATAGGTCAATCCGTTGGGCAATACACCCTGACGAATCTCTTTGTCAACAGGCAGAGGCTGCGACGCATCCATCTGGGCCTGTACCGAAGTTGCGCCCAATATAAGGGCCACAACCGCAAATAACAATTTTTTCATCTTCTTTGTGTTTAATGTATATTATTCTTTTTCTCTATTCTATCGCACAATCAAATACATTAGTTACTGCTTCAGATAGTTATACACCTTAAGGTCGGTGATACGGCTCTTGAACTCGCCAGCCTTCTTAAGCGGGAATACCAGCGTGGGCTGATAATACATCTTGCTGCTGGGGTTATAGACGATAGGCGCAAAACCATTCTGATTGGGGTCGTAGGTATAATCTACCGCCGTCATTGTTCCGTACAATGTGAGGGGTGCCAACTCCTGCTGCAAGCGGCCATTGACATACAGACGGGTAACTTTGTTAGTTCCCTGAATCTTGATTTCCACCTTACGGCCAACAGGTACTCGATAGTTAAACTTATTGAGATAGCCATCACGCATAAAGCCCAACTGACCGCTCTCGGGGTCGGCAAGATAGAACACCGCATTGGCCGAACGGAACAACTCTGTACCCTTCTGCTCGGCTGCACCCTCAAGCGTAAAGCAGATTGTATAGTCGTAACCTATCTCCTCCAGAGGTAACTCCTCGCCAGCCTTAACCTCGCCAGCAGCATACACCTCGCGCTGCTCGGTACCATACAGAGCCAACTCATTGACGCCCGGAGCCTCGCTCAACTCCTTACGCTGCTTGTCGAACAGCTCATAAGGCAACTGCGTAAGTGCACCTGTCCAGCACTTCACAGCGAGAGTCTGCATAGCAGGATATACACGGTGGTGGATATCCTTCACCGAGATACCATTACCGGGGTGGTCATTCCATACAGCAAACATACCTCCCAAGATTGAGGGGTCCTGCTCCTCGAAACGCTCACCTCCGATTAGGGCGGGAGTCCAATTATTATAGAGATATTGGCAATTCAGGTAGTCGTAATAGTAGCCTGCGGCAGGCACGATATAGAGGAATCCGTCGGGGATACTCACCAACTGATAGCCCTGCTCCTTCATATGGCGAGGATTGGCATAACCATTATACCAGCAATTCATAATCACATTCTCCGACTTCACGGGAGTGTCACCAGCAGCGTGAGTCAATGCACCCCAGCATACAGCCTGCTTGCCGAAACTCTCAACAAAACGGATGTAGTGGTCGGTAAACTCGCGGAACTTCTCGACAACATCCTTCTTGGCATTGGAGTACTCGTCGGTACCGATATGCACACGCTTACCACGGAAAACGGGATTCTCACCCTCGATGTATTCGCGGAAGAGGCCATCTACGAACTTATATGTTTCGGGATTGAACAAATCGAGGTGGTCCATACCATACTCCTTTGAGCCAATCTCGGGCTTATAGTGCGTAAAGGCCAACGAGTGGGCAGGCACGTCGATTTCTGGAATAATCTCGACATAACTCTGCTCGGCACGAATCTGCATATCGATAAACTCCTGCTTGGTGTAATGACCATCCTTAGCCGTCAGGCCGGGATACGTATCGCACTCAAGACGGAAAGCCGACTGTGTCTTCGACCAATCGTTGTTGAAATACTGCTTGAAACCATTGTCGTTAAGATGCACCTGCAAGGTATTCATCTTATAGTACGACATAATCTTCACCAACTTGTTGAGATAGTCCATCGGGATGAACTTACGGGCGCAGTCAATCATAAATCCGCGAATCTGGTACTGCGGAATATCTATGGCCTTACCCTTAGGCATCTGTCCGCTATTAGACTGCTCGGCCATCTGCAACAATGTACGTGTGGCCCAAAATACGCCCTGCGTAGTGGCAGCCGTCGCTATAGCCTTGTCGGTAATATCCAACTCATAGCCCTCTGCTCCGAGCGAAGTTGCCTTCTTGTCCAACTGGAAAACTATATCGCCAGCCTTACCGCTGCCCTTTACAATAGTAAGGTCACGACCTGTTAGCAATTTATAATCCTCAGCAAAGACCGTTGCGATGCGCATCAACTCCTTGTCGGAGCCCTTTACGGCTACACGGCCCGAAGGCTGAAGTTCGCCCTCAGCGCCCGTCCACTCGGTAAGTTCGGGAATAATAAACGGTTTGGGGTTCTGAGCCATTGCACTCAACCCAATCACCGCAAACAATACAACTAAAAGTTTTTTCATAATATACTCTTTTTACAATTATTGCTTAAGCACTCTCCCCCGACAATATTATTAGTCGCATTTTTCCTAAAAAAACTACACTTTTCGGGAAGAAAAATTATTATTTATTATAAAACATATTATCAACTAAAAATCCTCCCATTGAATATTTGCCCACTCCTTTCTTTGTTCGGTGCAAAATTCATTATAATCATCATTTGAAATGCGGCGCATTATATGCACCTTAAATTCCAAACTATCGTTTACTATCAACGTACGCAGAGCCATATATTTTTCGCTATGAAAAATCACCACATTACGCATAAAAAAATTTTCTTCTCGCGACATATAGTGAAACCGTTTGGTGTTCTCATCGTAGCGTCGGTTTATCGTGCAAGACTTATTGCGCGAGGGGTAGTATTGGACTCTGTCACACATATCCCTATCGGGATAAACTACATTGTTGGTATCAACGCGAATTTCATTACCAACAATACGGCATACTACCGAGCGGTCAAACTCATAGGTCTCTCCTTCAAGCCCCACCACCGTCAAAGAACGAATATCATTGCCACCACCCAAATAATCATTTAACAAAGGCGACTTATCCCCCACAGGCATCAGCATTGCCAGCGATAGAAACAAATATGACAGAATAATCTTCATAGCCTAATGTTTTGAGGGTAACAAATTTAATCTTCTCAACTCCTTGCCTATCACATCTTCGCTTCTCTCTTGATGATTGTAAGCATCAAGGTATTCTCGGTATTCCACCCCCGATATTCTACGGGCAACCCTCACCGTGAATACACCTTGTTCGGGCTTTGGGGTTGTGTAGAATACTACAAATTTCTTATTAATGAACGGGATAAAAGCAACATAAGTATCCACCCGCTCGTAAATATCCACATTTACCTGTTTGTCGCGCGTCTTGGCTATACCACTTGTCATATAACCAATTCCTGCGTGACGAATATATTCGTTTTCGGGATATCGAGTAACACTATCTGTATCTACATATATCTTACCCTCTTTCATATAGCACTGCATCGACATAAACTCCTCGACATAGCCGCCGTATGATTCGTAGGGTGTGCGCATCATATTTCCACCACCCATAAATTTATCCAACGTAGGGTCAGCACCACTCACAAAAGCGGTCAATAGAAATATGAATAGTTTTATTATCATCGGTTTTCTCTTCCCCGAAAATTTTATTCCTTATCCTTCTTATGGATACAGGAGCCGACAACAAAGCCCACGAGCATACCCAAACCCATACCTGTCGTAATCTTGTCGAACAGCAGCGGGCCGACAACAGCACCTGCGGCCAGACCTATCAACATACCCAGCGTCATATAGGTATGCACAACCTTTACCTCTGTATGTTGCTTGGCCTCCTCCATCAACACCTCGTCCTCGCTCTTCTTCGGGCCCTCGTCACCCTCAAAAGCGCTCTCATCGACAAACGGGTTTTTATACTTCATATCCATACGATACCTCTAATATATTTAGATATAACGCTACAAATTTCGCATATAATTTCAATCTGTGCAACTTTTTTGGCGCGATTATTTCACTTTTACCCCACAAACAACATTTTGGAGAAATACGAAAATGTCATTTTGTAATATTTTTATACACAAAAGTTGATAATTCATATTTTTTTCGTCGTTTTGCTAATATTTTTCCAAAAATATCGTTATATTTGTATAGAACAATAAACTTAATGTGTAAACCTAAAATCTACTACTATGAACGTAAAGCATATTATGACCGAACTGGAGCGTAAGCACCACGGCGAGAGCGAGTATCTACAGGCTGTACAAGAGGTATTGGAGTCTATCGAGGAGGTTTACAACGACCATCCCGAATTCGAAAAGGCTAAAATCGTTGAGCGTATGGTTGAGCCTGACCGCATAATCACATTCCGCGTAACGTGGGTGGATGACAAGGGCGAGATTCAGACAAATCTCGGTTACCGTGTTCAGTTCAACAGCGCAATAGGCCCCTACAAAGGTGGCATACGTTTTCACGCCGCAGTAAATACTTCGATGCTTAAATTCTTGGGCTTCGAGCAGACCTTCAAGAATGCCCTCACGACACTACCGATGGGTGGCGCAAAGGGTGGCTCGGACTTCAGCCCGAAGGGCAAATCCGACGCCGAGATTATGCGTTTCTGCCAAGCCTTTATGCTCGAACTATGGAACAACATAGGCCCCGACACCGACGTACCCGCAGGAGATGTAGGCGTAGGAGCCCGCGAGATTGGTTATATGTACGGAATGTACAAAAAATTGGCGCGCGAATATAACACCGGCGTACTCACAGGCAAGGGCCTCACGTGGGGCGGCTCACTCATTCGCCCCGAGGCGACAGGCTTTGGTGCGCTCTACTTCGTGGAGCATATGTTGCATCAGGCAGGCAAGGATATCAAGGGCAAGAGTGTGGCAATATCGGGCTTCGGCAACGTGGCGTGGGGCGCAGCGCAGAAGGCGACAGAGTTGGGCGCAAAGGTGATAGCCATATCGGGACCCGACGGTGTTATATACAACCCCAACGGAATGACTCCCGAAAAGATTGATTATATGCTGGAGTTGCGAGCCTCAAACCGCGACATTGTAGCCCCCTTTGCCGAGCGATTCCCCGATGCGGAGTTCATTGCAGGCAAGAAGGCGTGGAGCATCAAGTGCGACATCGCTCTGCCGTGTGCCTTCCAGAACGAATTGACGGGCGACGATGCCCGCGAACTGCTTGCTGGTGGCACGTGGTGCGTGGCCGAGGTATCGAATATGGGTTGTACGCCCGAGGCTATCGAGACGTTCCAGAGCGCAGGTATTCTGTTTGCTCCGGGCAAGGCCGTCAATGCCGGTGGCGTGGCGACATCGGGCTTGGAGATGACGCAGAACGCGCAACACCTCTCGTGGTCAGCCGAAGAGGTGGACCAGAAGTTGCACTACATTATGTCGCAGATTCACTCGGCGTGTGTACGCTATGGCGAGCAGCCCGACGGCAAAATCAACTACGTCAAGGGCGCCAACATTGCAGGTTTTATGAAGGTCGCACAGGCAATGTTGGAACAGGGTGTGATTTAAGGGAAGATAATTCAAAATTACGAGAGATAAACTCTCGTTTCCTCCTCGCGGCTCGGCAAAGAGTATTCACACTCTCTGCTCTCGCTCCGCAGCGTCGGCTCAAAATTCAGATAACACAAAAAACGGATGGATATAGATAAATGCTGTAAAATGCGTCACTCCACCGAGCCTAAAGGCGAGGATTGGAGTCTCTAACCTAAATGACTATTTAATGTAGAGATTCCAATCATCACTCACATTCTGTTCGTGATGTGGAATGACGTAATACAAATACTATACACAATATATAATTCCAAAAAAATTGAGGTCGCCAAATTGGCGGCCTCAAATTCATTATTGCTTATGGTTTGATTAAAGACTATTCTTTAGCCGTTTGCTCCTTTTGCTCCTTTTTCTTTAGATTGATTAAGATAACGCCATCCTTCAAATCACCATACTCATCGCCATAAATCATTTTGGCCTGCTCTGACTTCAAGACAGTCATAGACTCAATCGTTTCGGGTTTCACATCCAAAATATCCTTCACTTGGGTAGTCTTTCCGTCGGCATCAGTCACCAGCGTTACGGGTTTTGCTCCATCTATCTCCAACACTCTAGAATGTGTTTCATCGCGGCCTGCGCCATTCTTAAATGAAAGAATAGACACCTCTGTCTTAGAGTTATTTGCACCCTCCAAAACGAGAGTCTCAACCTCATTCATCTTTCCCGTTAAGACACCCGCCATTTGTTCGGCATCTACAGTTGTTGCGATTACCACCGATTCAACACCCTTCATAACATTCATATTCTTGATTGCCTCTGCCGGTATCCCCTTAAACACAAGTTCCGGCACTACCTGACCATCTAAAATATAAAGTGTCTTACCCTCTTGGGCATCTTGAGCCATTGCGCCGCCAGCCATCAGCACCATCGCGGCAAAAATTAATAGTTTTTTCATAAAATCAGACAATTTTAATAGTTGAACATTTTTGTTTCAAACACTCTTGTTTTGCGCCCCACAGCGTGAGGTCAGGTTGGAATTTCGCGATTTTCCTACTGCAAAGATAATACGCCAAAATGCAAAAAAGATTTAACCAAGTGTTAAGAAATGTTAATAAATGTTAACGCTATTTCATATGAATGTTTTATTCTTTACCTTTGTGTAAAGAATAGGATAAGACGATGAAACGCTCGGTATTTCGCAACATATCGGTTTGTGTGGTAGCCCTGCTCACAGGCTTGGCTATCGTGCAGAGTGTGTGGGTGGTACGCCTATACAACGATACCGTTGCCGACTTCCACAGCCGAGTACAATCGGCCATATACAAGAGCATATACCAGAGTTTCATCACCGTAAATCCAATGCAGCCCTCCGAGATTATATCAATCAATATTAATCTCGACGATTTCGACCTGCATTTCAAAAACTCGTTACTTGAATCAGAGGCTCTGCAACCCCACAACATCGAAGTGTTGGATGCCTCAACAGGGCGGGTCGTTATGCGCAAGATAGAGAGTGAGAACCTCAAGAATCCCACCACTATGGAGGCCAATATCGACGATGCAATGTTCATCCTGCGCGTCAGCATTGAGGTGCCATACCGCAAGATATGGAATACGATGTGGGGGCTTATACTCTCGTCGGGGGCAATAATCATACTGCTCTCTTTAACATTCATATACCTGATTCGCACTCTCTTCCGCCAAAAAGAGTTGGAAGATATGCGCCGCGACCTTACGCACAACATAACCCACGAACTCAAAACGCCCATATCGGTAGCCTACACTGCCAACGATGCTCTGCGCAATTTCGCAGCCGACAATAACCCCACACGCCGCGAGCGTTATCTGGAGATTGTTGCCCTGCAACTCACTCGACTATCCTCGATGGTCGAGCGTATTCTGGCAGTATCCGTCGAGGAAGACGGCAGAGGCAGCCACAACCCCGAAACAATAGAGTTGAAACCGCTATTACAACAAATTATCAGAGGATGTTAGGCCGTCGGCAAACAGGTAACCACGCTTCTGGACTGTCCCGATGCAATCACCATAACAGCCGACAGGTTTCACCTTAGAAACATACTGCAAACAATAATTGACAACTCGATAAAGTATTCTCGCGAGGAGGTAAAAATATCCATTAATGTCAGGCAGACCGACGCAGCAACGATAATCGCTATTTCGGATAACGGAATAGGCATATCGGAGCGACACCTGACACACATATTCGACAAATTCTATCGCGTGCCGACAGGCGATAAGCACGATGTGCGAGGCTACGGGCTCGGACTCTATTATGCCCGCACAATCGTCGAGCGTCACAACGGCCAGATAACCGCCCAAAGTCGCAAAGGCGAAGGAACAACCATAACGATAACACTACCAAACGATGAAAAATAACATTATAAAAGTCCTGCTTGTCGAGGATGAACGAATGTTGGCCGAGATTTTAGCAGACACGCTTTCCGACCACAACTTCGAAATCAAACAAGCATACAATGGCGTGATGGCACTTGACGGGTGGAGAGATTTTCAACCCGATGTTATCGTCACTGATATAATGATGCCACAGATGGATGGTTATACGTTGGTTAAAAATCTTCGCAAGGAGGGGTGCTCGGCACCCATACTCTATCTCACGGCGCGTTCATCGACGGAAGATGTGGTAAAAGGATTCGAGACGGGCGGAAACGATTTCTTAAGAAAACCGTTTGCCATTGACGAACTCATCGTACGCATCAGGGCATTGGCAGGACGATTAAAACCGACCACCGCCGAGAAAGAGTACAAGATAGGCCGATACGATTTTTTAGCCGACGCCGGCATTCTCGTTCTTGACGGCGAGCAACAACAACTCTCGGCACGTGAGGCTGAGGTTTTGAAATACCTATGCAACAATATCGGCCAGACCATCGAATCATCACAGATTTTAATGCAGATATGGGGTGATGACAGTTTCTTCAACCTGCGTAGTTTGAATGTCTTTATATCACGACTGCGAAAACGCCTGATAGACGACAAGAGTGTCGAGATAATTAGTATTCGTGGCGTGGGATACAGACTCAAAGCATAACAAGCCGATAAACGCGAGGCTGCCGAAGAAGTTTTTGCGGGCAGCCTCGATTGTTTTCTATAAAAATGTGTAATTTTGTCGAAAACAGACAATCCTATGGCACAAGAGATAGAACGTAAATTCTTGGTTTGTGGCGATTTTATGCCCGACGTAACCTCATCTTCGCGCATTGAGCAGGGCTATGTGGCTCGCTCCGAACAACTTACTCTACGCATACGCACCCGCGACGAGAGGGGTTTTCTGACCATCAAGGGCCGCACCAATGCCGAAGGCACCACACGTCAGGAGTGGGAGTATGAGATTCCCATCAACGAGGCTCGCGAACTGCTATCGTTCAGCGCAGGCACCATCAGCAAGGTGCGCCACCTGGCCCCGATGGCTGACGGACACACATTCGAGATAGACTGTTTCTATGGAGAAAATGCGGGATTGATTGTTGCCGAGATAGAGTTGCAATCCGCCGACGAGGAGTTCCTTCACCCCACGTGGTTAGGCCGCGAGGTGACAGGCGACAGACGTTACTACAACTCGCAACTGCTTAAGATGCCCTATTCGCAATGGAAAGAAAAATAGTTCTTCTGCTCTGGGCGCTCTTCTTCCCTCTAATTGGCATTGTAGCGCAGAATAACACTGCGGACTACAACCAGAAGATGCTTAAGGCGGGGCTTGTTGATATACAATCGCTTGACGACGAGATTGAGGTTTTGCTCAAATACGCTACGGAGGATAATTTCGTCGGACAGAATATGTACGGCACACTGCGCAAGGCCTTTTTCCGCCCGCACTTTGCCAAAAAGATTGTCGAGGCACAACGTCTCCTGCGCGAGCGTCACCCCAACTATTCGTTGCTCATATACGATGCAGCCCGCCCGTTAAGTGTGCAGAAACGTATGCGCAAAGCGGTGGAGGGTACACCCCTGACGGCATACGTTGCCGACGGAGCGCGCGGAGGGCGTCACAACTATGGTGTAGCGGTTGATTTGACCATCATCGACGGCAATGGACAGATACTTGATATGGGTGCGCCGTTTGACCATTTTGGTCGTGAGGCGTGGATTGGGACCGACAAGAACACCACGCTGGAGAGTTACAAGGCCTATGTCGAATGGCAACGCAAGGAGGGGATAATATCCGACGAGGCGGCCCGCAACCGCACGCTGCTGCTGGAGATTATGGATGCCGTCGGCCTGCGCCCCTATGCCAAGGAGTGGTGGCACTATCAGGAGCGCATCTCAATGCCCCGCACCCGCGAGATTTATCCGCTGCTCGACTTTTAGGAGAAGGGGCTTTATCCCTGATTTTTTGAATTTTATATCACGTCACTCCACCAAGCCAATGTAATTCAAAATTCAAGATTCAAAATTCAAAATTGATAGGCTGACGCGCGGTAATATTTCTTTTATCTTTGCTCTTATCTCTTTTATCTTTTATAAATTTCCTCCTCTAAAGTAGAGGAGGTGGCACTCGCTTTTACGAGTGACGGAGGAGTCTGTAATTCTTAAAATCCAAAATTTTGAATTTTGAATTTTGAATTACAAAAAAATAGGTCGCTTATTATGAGCAACCTATTTTTTGATTTCTACTTATCTTTACGCCTCTCAATCTGGCGCTTCATTACATCCATTACATTGTCGATGGCCTCTTCGAATGTGTGGGCCTGCTCCTCCACGCGAATGTCACCGCCGGGAACACGCAATGTAACCACTGCAACTTTATTTCCCTTTTCGCTATCCTTCTCGAGTTTCAAAACAACATCTACTCCGATAGCATTCTCGGCAACACGGTCCAACTTGGATAACTTTTTCTCGATGAATTCAATTAATTTAGAACTCGCATCGAATTTCACTGACTGAATCTGTACATCCATAGCCCTAAAATTTAGAAGTTAAACATTATATGGTACTTACATAGCATATTACACTACTATTAAGTCGTTTTGCTTCTTTAAGCCTACATTGCGGCTTTTAGCCGCATTTACAAGTCTGACCCACCCCCACCCCCGCCTCAGGCAGGGGCTTTGGTCGCCTTTTTTAGGCTCCGAATGAGGTACAACCTACGGTTGTGTAATTTGGTATATAATCACCCATTATATTATGCGAACTCCACTTGAGAGTTCGTCCTGTCAAAATTTATCGGCAACCTATCTTCAAGCCGTCGCCTATCTCCTCTCCTGTCGCGCTGCGGCTACGCATCCTATTCCCCTATCCTACAACTCCCCCGCCGAGCGAGGATGCGCCATAGCATATATGCGTTGCAACTGCGCAATGTTGTTATGCGTATAGACTTGTGTCGCACTCAACGACGAGTGGCCCATCAGTTCCTGTATCTCACGCAGGTCGGCACCATCGTTCAAGAGGTGCGTCGCAAAGGTGTGGCGCAAGACGTGAGGCGAACACTTGCCCTGCACTCCACACTCCCGCAGAAGACGTGCCACACTACGTTGGATGTCGCTTCTTGAGATTCGTCCACCACGCTTGGATAAAAATAGTGCATTTTCTCCAGATACGCAAATATTTTCATCGAAATTTTGCATTAAATATCTCTTCACTTCGCGGCTCACGCGCTCAACCAACGGCACGATACGGACCTTATCGCCCTTACCCCGAACGCGCAACGATGTGTAATCGTTCTCAAAATCAGATAGATTAACTCCACACAACTCCGCCAGACGTAACCCGCAGGTATAAAGAATCAGGACTATCAACGCATCACGTTTCTCTATCCAAGTGCCATCGTCCAGCCGTTGCAGGACAACATTCACCACATTGACCATATTACCTTCGGGGACAAACGTGGGCAGGCGTCGCGACGTAGGCAGACTCTGCACCGAGGCAAATATATCGTGATGGATTATATCCTTGCGGCGCAGATAGCGATAGAACGAGCGCAACGTGGCCACGGCTCTATTAATCGAAGAACTCTTCAAACGCCCCGAATCCGACAGATGCATAACCCAATTACCCACATCGGCAGCAGTAACCTCGCGCAACGAGAAATCCTTGCCACAAGCACTGCGCCCCCACTCCTCGAAAGTGGTTAAATCATACAGATAATTACGCGCCGTAAGCGGTGAGTAACGACGTTCGGCGGTAATATATGTAATGAATCTGTCTATCAGCGAGTGATTCTCCATTGCTAATTGTCGGTTTAGTGATTCAACACCCGATATGAGATTATCGTTTCTGCCGCTCGATGGACATCACGCGCGGCTCGCCCGCATTAGGCAGGGGCTTGTGTACAACAATGACAGCATAGAATTTCTTACCGCGACGCTCTGTCTCTTTACCTTTGCATAGGAAACGGTAGTTGGTGTCTGCCACAATCTGCGTCGCAACATTTATAGGCTCATACTTCACGCCTGCAATTTCGGCGGCCACGCTGTCGAACAGAGCCCGCTCCTCGTCGCTTAATTTGCGTGGCTCGGAATAACCGCCAACCACACTCCGCTCGGATGTAATGCCTGAGAGTCTGTCGCACGACATATTGGCACACGACAAGACAGCAGCAAGGAGTAGAATATATACGTATCTCATAATGATTACATATTTTAACATACAAAAATAACATTAATATCGTTATGCGTCAATAGTTTTCCTTGTCATTTTAACGCAAATTGACTAACTTTGTACTATAATTACCAATCCTCGAGATATGAAAATAAGATTTATAATTTTAATAATAGCGGCAACATTATGGCAGAGCCTTACAGCCGTAGCCGCCGTGCGTGAATTATATGTCTCGCCAACAGGCAACGACTCCAACATCGGTAGCGTCAAAGAGCCGCTTTTAACACTTCAAGGAGCCGTCGCACGAGCCGTCGCACTGCAAGAAGATGCCGCGACAGATGGTTTTGTCGTCAACCTTGCCGCAGGCACCTACACCCAATATGAGGCGCTCGAAATTGACACTTCTCTCCATAAGCCTATCGAGTTTCGCGGCTCCAATACTGCCGAGCGCACCACCATATCGGGCGCTATGCAGGCCGAGCGATTCACAGCCGTAGAGGATAATCTGTGGCGAGTGCGCATCCCCGAAGTTGTGCGTTACGGCCTACGATTCGAGCAGATTTACATCAACGGCGAACGTCGTTTCCGCGCACAGAGCCCTAATCGTGGCGAATTTGCAGGCATCAAGCAGGTGAAACATATCCCTATCGACTCAACCAATCTGGGACGCGACATATATGGTTGGGAGGTGTTGAACATCACTCCCAACAACCCCATCCCCTTTGGCAACGAGTGCCGTACGCAATATATCGGCGAGGATGCTCCGACAAGTAAAAACAAGGAGGCTTTGGGCCAACCACTGATAACATTTTTCCATAAGTGGGACACCACACGTCGCCCATTGCTGCACGTCGATTCTTGTGGCGTAATGACTATCGCTGGTCGTGGAGTATATCCGTGGAATACAATCGATACCCGTTCACGTTTCTTTGCCGAGAACGATTTCAATTTTCTCGATGCCGAAGGCGAGTGGATTCTCTCTGAGGATGGCTGGCTGTATTATATCCCCTGCGAAGGCGAGAGCATCGAAAATACGGTATGCCATATACCCATAGCCCAGCAGTTCATAAAAATCAACGGTGAGAGTATCAAGCAGCAGGTCGAAGGTGTCAAATTCAGCAATATCGATTTCGTCTATGCCTCATACCTTACCCCCAACGAGGGAAACGTACAGATGCAGGCTGCGGCAGGCATAGGCACAGTCGTAGAGGCCAACTTTGCACGTAACATCCATTTTGCCGACTGTACCATTGCGCATACGGGATTGGGTGGCGTATGGTTTAAGCGCGGTTGCTCGGATTGCTCGGTGGAGCGATGCCATATATATGATGTTGGGGCAAGTGGTGTGAAGATTGGTGAGAGCACCATCCGCGATAACCGCGCCGAGATTACCCACCACATCAAGGTGGACAACAACATTATTCAGCACGGAGGTTTTGTATTTCCGTGCGCAGTAGGTGTGATTATCTTCCACTCATCGGATAATCAGGTGACGCACAACGACATTGCCGACTTCCGCTATACGGGAGTATCGGTTGGATGGACTTGGGGTTATGGCTACAGCCCCGCCAAACGCAACATCGTTGAATACAACCATATCCACCACTTGGGTTGGGCGCAACTCTCGGATATGGGAGGAGTCTATACTCTGGGAATGTCGGAGGGTACATCGGTGAGCAACAATGTTCTGCACGACATCTACTCGCTCTACTACGGCGGTTGGGGACTCTACACCGACGAGGGTTCAACGGGCATCCGCATCGAAAACAACCTTGTCTACAACTGCAAAAGCGGCGGTTTCCACCAGCATTACGGTAAGGATAACATCGTACGCAACAACATCTTTGCAGGTCAGATTCGCACACAATTGGAGGCCTCGCGCGTCGAGGAGCACCTCTCGTTTGAATTTTCGCACAACATCATCTACTACAGCAAGGGCGTGATGTGCGGAATTAATTGGGCAAATGTGGGGCACAAATCGGATTACAACTGCTATTTCTGCACCGATAGCGAAAAGAAGATTGAGTTTCAGGGCATAAGTTTCGACGAGTGGCAGAAGAAGGGACAAGACGTCAATTCGGTTATTGCCGACCCGCAATTTGCCGATGTCGCAGCAGGTAATTTCACCCCGAAGAACAAGGCTATGCTCAAAAAGATTGGATTCAAGCCTTTCGACTACTCCAAAGCAGGTGTTTACGGCTCGAAGGCGTGGCGACAGAAGGCCGAATTAAGCAAAGAGCAGGAGGAAGCCTTCGATAAATTGGTCGATGATTACGAAAAAGAGATGATTACCGATTGGTAATCAACATAATTTACTACCTTTGTAACGTGAAAACCTATTTTTGCAAGGGGGAGGCAACCCAACAAAGCAAAGAGGAACAAAATATTTAACAAAAATATAGTATGAAAAGAGTTCTTTTATCACTATTGGCTATTGTTACACTATGTGTAGCCGAAGCCAAACCAACCGTAAAAAGCATCACCTCTCCCGACGGAAAATTGAAGGTGACGGTTACTGTCGATAACGACATTCGTTGGAGCGTAACATCAGGCGAGGATGTTATTTTGGCACCATCACAGATTGCTATGCAGATTAACGAGAATGAGACTTGGGGCGTGGCTCCACGTCTGCGCAAGGCCACAACAGGCAAGATTGACGAGATTATCCCCTCACCGCTTTACAAGAAGTCGGAGGTAGAGGACAAGTGCTCGACACTGACTCTTACATTCAAGGGCGATTATGCTGTCGAGTTCCGCGCCTACAACGATGCAGCGGCTTACCGTTTTGTATCGACTCGCGCGGGCGAGTACACCGTAAAGAACGAGATTTCGGAGTACAAGTTCGATGGCGACAAGACAGTTTACTGCTCTTATGTCCGTAACAACAAGGAGAAGAAATTCGAGGAGCAGTATTACAACTCATTCGAGCAGCCCTACATCATCGAGAAGATGAGCCAGATGGGCCAGAACCGTTTGATGTTCCTTCCCGTATTGGTTGATATGGGTGACAAGAAGGTCTGTATCACCGAGACTGACCTCGTAAGTTATCCCGGTATGTATCTCCACTCACAGGGTGAGAGCAAGTTGGGCGCTAACTTCGCTCCCGTACCCGACCAGATTAAGCAGGGCGGCCACAATATGTTGCAGGGCGAGGTACAGACTCGCAAGCCCTACATCGCCGAGGTTAAGGGCGCACGCTCATTCCCCTGGCGTATATGCATCGTTGCAAACAACGACGCAGAGTTGTTGAACAACGATATGGTATTCCGCCTAAGCCAGCCTAACGCTATCGGCGACACATCGTGGATTAAGCCCGGTAAGGTTGCTTGGGAGTGGTGGAACGATTGGGGCCTCTATGGCGTTGACTTCGTTCCTGGCGTAAACAACAAGACTTATGAGTATTACATCGACTTTGCATCACGCAACGGCATCGAGTACGTTATCTTGGACGAGGGTTGGAGCGTAAATAAGAAGGCCGATTTGATGCAGGTTATACCCGAGATTGACATCAAGCACTTGTGCGACTATGGTGCAAAGCGTGGTGTAGGCATCGTACTTTGGGGTGGTTACTGGGCTGTTGACCGCGATATGGACAACGTATTCAAGCACTACTCGGAGTTGGGCGTCAAGGGTTTCAAGATTGACTTTATGGACCGCGATGACCAGCAGATGGTAGATTTCTATGAGCGTGCTGCTGCTACGGCTGCAAAGTATAAGATGTTTGTCGATTTCCACGGTGCTTACAAGCCTTGCGGACTCTCACGCAAGTATCCTAACGTGGTGAACTACGAGGGTGTAAACGGCTTGGAGCAGATGAAGTGGTCGGGCCTCGAGTTGGACCAGGTGACTTACGACGTACAGATTCCGTTCATCCGTATGGTTGCAGGCCCGATGGATTATACTCAGGGTGCTATGCGCAACGCCCAGAAGTCAAGTTATCGCGCAAGCAACTCGGAGCCTATGAGTCAGGGTACTCGTTGCCGTCAGTTGGCTATGTATGTTATCTATGAGGCTCCGTTCAATATGTTGTGCGACTCACCTTCGAACTACGAGAAGGAGAAGGAGTGTACAGAGTTCATCGCCGAGATTCCTACCGTATGGGACCAGACCGTAGCACTCGATGGTAAGATTGGCGAATATGCCGTTATAGCACGTCGCTCAGGCGAGAATTGGTATGTAGGAGGTTTGACCAACTGGTCACAGCGCGAGATTGAGGTGGACCTCAGTTTCCTCCCCGAAGGCACTTTCGAGATTGAGAGTATTCAGGACGGTGTTAATGCCAACAAGATAGCAAGCGATTTCCGCATCGTTAAGCAGACTGCCGACAACAAGACTAAGATTAAGGTCACAGCGGCTCGCGGTGGTGGTTTCACTATGAAGATTACACCTGCGAAATAAACATTACAACATACAGTGTTACAAAAATATAGGTTGCCAACAAATTTGTTGGCAACCTATATTTTTATTCAAGTAATTAACACTAAAATTTCAGGCTCATTGCAATACCCATCTCCAGACCTCGCAACTCGGCCAAGCCGCGCATACGGCCATAGCAAGAGTAACCCGGATTGGACTTACGATTCAAATCATCACACATCTGATGCCCGTGGTCGGGGCGCATCGGGATGCTACGGCCCTGACGCTGCTGAATCTCCAAGAAGGCCTTCATCACCTCATACATAGGCACATCGCCCTCCAGATGGTTATCCTCCTGGAAGTTTCCCTCCTCGTCACGACGTGTCGAGCGCAAATGCACAAAACCTACCCTATCACCAAACTCTCGCATCATAGCGGGCAGGTCGTTATCGGCTCGAACACCAAAGGAGCCCGTACACAGACACAAGCCATTTGAGCGATTGGGCACAGCCTCAATCAAACGGCGGAAGTCTTCAGCCGTCGAAAGGATGCGGGGCAAACCCAGAATGGGATAAGGAGGGTCATCGGGATGAATCACCATCTCGACACCGCACTCATCGGCTACGGGACAAATCTCACGCAAAAAGTATATCAAGTTCTGGCGCAGACGCTCGGCATCAATATCACGATAGCGGTCCAGAGCCTCCTGAAACTGCTCCACAGTAAAACTCTCCTCCGAGCCCGGCAAGCCTGCTATCATATTACGTGTCAGGCGCTCTCGTTCTTCGTCACTCATCTGCTCATAACGCTCTTTGGCCTTGGCCTTCTCCTCATCGGTGTACTCTGCATCGGCTGCGGGACGGCGCAAGATATAGAGGTCGAAAGCCATAAATGCCGCGCGCTCGAAACGCAATGCACGCGAGCCATCCTCAACCTCATAGGCAAGGTCGGTGCGAGTCCAATCCAACACGGGCATAAAGTTGTAGGTTATGCACTTTATACCACACGCCGCAAGATTGCGGATTGAGGTCTTATAATTCTCGATATATTGCTGAAAATCGCCTGTTTGCGTCTTTATATATTCGTGAACGGGAACACTCTCCACAACGCTCCACGTCAGGCCCTTCTGGGCTATCATTTGCTGGCGTTTCTTTATCTCCTCAACCGTCCACACCTCCCCATTGGGAATATGATGCAAGGCGTGAACTATGTCGGTAGCACCCGCCTGACGGATATTATCGAGCGTCACGGGGTCATTGGGCCCATACCAGCGCCAAGATTGTTTACAAAGTATCATACTCGTTTTGTTTTAATTTTCCTAAATACACAGAGAATGGGGGATTTTTAGGCTTGCGACTCCGAGAAACCGCAGTTTACTAAAGCGTAAATGAGGATTTCGAGGAGAAGCATAACGACAAAATCACCTTTTTATGTGTATTTAGATTGAAAATGCATCAAATCCTCCATCCACTACGGTCAGCGTACCCGTCACAAACTTCGACGCATCGGATGCCAGCCACTGCAATGTACCAAGCAACTCTTCGGGCTCACCAAAGCGCTTAAACGGAGTGTGCGCGATAATGGTCTCAGCACGAGGCGTGAGCGAGCCATCAGGATTGGTCAGCAAGTCGCGATTCTGATTTGTCAACAAGAATCCCGGAGCAACAGCATTCACGCGCAGCCCCTCGCCAAACTTCAAAGCCAATTCACCACACATATATTTGGTCCAATTTATCACGGCAGCCTTCGCTACGCCATAACCCGCAACACGGGTCAGCGGACGCAGAGCAGCCTCCGAGGCGATGTTGATTATCGAGCCCGACTTCTGCTCGACCATAGCCTTGACGAATACCATCGTGGGGAGAATTGTACCAAAAAGATTCAATTCTACCACTTGCTTTACGGCATCGACATCCAAATCGAAAATGGTCTTGTCGGGTGCTACGGTTGCCGCAGCCTGATTACCGCCTGCGCCGTTAATCAGCACGTCGATACGGCCATAAGCCGCCATAATAGCCTCATACGTCTTCTCCAACTGCGCCTTATCCAACACATTGCACTCCAAGAACATAGCCTCGCCACCTGCGGCTTTGGCCTCAGCCTCCTGACGGCGGCCTACCTCGACATTACGGCCTAAAATTACTACTTTGGCCCCCTGCTCGGCAAAGTGCTGAACCATTGATTGTCCCAAAATACCTGTCGCGCCGGTAATAACGATTACCTTACCCTCGACTGTAAACAGATTTTTCATAGTTTTATTTGGTTATTATTTTGTTTTTCATTTTTCAAACGCAGTTTCGCGCCTTTAGGCAACAACAAATATAATTATTTTCGACGAAACACACAAACCCTCTTTCGCCATAACATAAAATAGGCCCTCGACATTTACATAAAATTTATCCCAACAACCAATTATCATACCTTAATTATTTGGCAGAACAAAAATAAAGTCGTAATTTTATACCGATTTTTGAGAAAATGCAACTATCGCTATTTTTTTGACAATTATTTAACCGTTAAAATAATAAATTTATGGCTATTAACAGAAAGGATTTCCTTAAATCTTTGGGAGGATTGGCCGCGTTGACTATCATTCCGCGTCACGTCCTCGGAGGCCCCGGTCACATTGCTCCTAACGACCAATTGACTAAGGGTATTATCGGTATGGGTGGTATCGGTTTTAGCGCAAACCACTTCTCAAGTAACGAGCAGTGCCGCTTGGTTGCTATGTGCGACGTCGACAGCAAGCACCTCGAGACAGGTATCACACGTGCAAAGAGCGATTTGGGTGAGACAGTAAAGGGTTATCACCTCTATCGTGACCTTATCAACGACCCCAACGTGGACGTTGTTCACATCGCAACACCTCCCCACTGGCACGGTATTATGGCCGTTGAGGCTGCCAAGGCCGGTAAGGATATCTGGTGCGAGAAGCCGATGACTCGTACAATCGGCGAGGGTAAGAAGGTTATGGAGGCTGTACGCCAGAATGGTCGTATCTTCCGTCTTAACACTTGGTTCCGTTTCCAGGATACATTCTACGGCTTGGGTACAAAGGTTGCTCCGCTCAAGAAGTTGGTTGACAGCGGTATGTTGGGTTGGCCTTTGAAGGTTACCATTTCAGGTGGTACAGGTTTCGCTTGGAAGTTCTTCTGGGTAGGTAAGGAGAACTTGGTTGAGCAGCCCATCCCGAAGAACTTGGACTACGATTTGTGGTTAGGTCCGGCTCCCTACAAGCCTTACAACGAGCACCGTACTCACCAGACATTCCGTGGTTACTGGGATTATGATGGTGGTGGTCTTGGCGATATGGGTCAGCACTACATCGACCCCGTACAGTACATCTTGGGTAAGGACCACACTTCTCCCGTAAAGGTTGAGGTTGATGCTCCCCAGCAGCACCCCGATGCAATCGGTACTTGGCGTAAGGTTGTTTACACTTACGAGGACGGTTGCCAGATTATCCTTGAGGGTGAGGGCCACGAGACTCCCAACGGTCCATACATCGAAGGTCCTAAGGGTTGCGTATATCAGGGCTTCCGTTGCACTATCCCCAACGTAATGGAGAAGTTGAACGAACTCCCCGACCCCGAACCACAGAACACAGACTTCATCAAGTGTATCCACACTCGCGAGAAGTTTGCATTGAACGAAATCAACGGTTTCCGCTCGGCTACAATCGTGAATATGGGTCTTTGCGCATTGCGCTTGAACCGCACATTGGAGTTCGACCCCGTGAAGTTGCAGTTCGTAAACGACGACGCCGCAAATGCGCTTATCGACCAGCCTATGCGTGCTCCTTGGAAAATCTAACATAACCCAAAAACGTGAATAGAATGAAAAGAATATTTATATTATTGGCTCTTATGTTGATGCCCTTTGCGGCTATCAACGCGCAGGATGCTCGTAATCGCGCCACTTCAACTATTGTGGCTGACGCTTTGGCACAGTTGCCTGCAGAGAAGCCTGCACAGTACAATCAGATTATGGCCGAGTTGGCTGGCACAGGCGCCGAGGGTGTCGAGATGCTTGCCACTATGTTGAAGCCCGCAGCCGAGGGTGTTAAGAACTCTACTATCGAGTACGCTCTCAATGGTGTTGCATCATACGTTACAAAAGAGGGTGCTGCACAGCGTGCCGCTGTTCGCGCAGGACTTAAGTCAGCATTCCCGAAGGTTAAGGACGAGCCTAATCAGGCTTTCGTGATGACCGTATTGCAGATTTGTGCTACCGCTGAGGATGCCGATTTTTATGCGGCACAACTCAAGCACGAGTATTTCGGCAACTTCGCCGCTCGCGCATTGGCAACAGTTAAGGGTACCGAGCCCGCTGTATTGGCTTTGATGGAGGCACAGGCAGAGAACGGCATCAGCCGCGCTTTGTTGGCACAGATTGCATCTTACAAGGCACACTTCCACGATGCTGAGCCTATCCTTTTGGCTTGGGCTGAGGAGGCTACTGCTGAGGATGCTGTACACATCAACAACGCTTTGGCATTGTGTGGTGGTGAGGCTGCTGCAAAGTATTTGGCTAAGGCTGCAAAGGCTGCTGGCTATACATTCGAGACAACAGACGCTTACGGTGCATACTTGGGCCTTTTGAACGGTCACTTGATGAAGCACAACCCCAAGGCTGTAGCAAAGGCTGCTAAGCAACTTATGAAGTTTGAGAAGCCTAACGTACGTCTTGCAGGTTTGGATTTGTTGGTACAGATGAACGGCAAGGCTACCACTCCGTTGGTATTGAAGGCTGTTGCTGACGACTGCCACGAGTATCGTTATGGCGCTATGCGTTTGGCTGAGGCTTATGCCGATGACGCTACATACGCTGCCGTTGCTGCTATGTTGCCTAAGTTGGACAACGCTGCGAAGATTGACGTTATCAACTGGTTGGGCGCTAACCACGCTGCATCACAGGTTGGTGCTATCTGCGCTCAAATCTCTAACCCCGATGCTGCAGTTGTAGTTGAGGCTATGGAGGCTGCCAGCCGCATCGGTGGCGAGGAGGCTCTGGAGGCTATCTTGGCTAAGGTTGCATCTATCGAGGATGTTAATGCAGACGACGCTAAGACCATTATGGAGACTGCACAGCGCGTATTGCTCTCATTCAACGGCAAGGTGAATGGCGGTATCGTGAAGGCTTTGGAGGGTAACGACGCAAGCAAGGCTTTGGCTTACGGCGTATTGAATAGCCGCACAATTCCCGAGGCTGCATCGAAGGTTGTAGCCGAGGCTAAGGGTGGCAACGCAAAGGCTTCTGCTGTTTTGGCTAACGTAGTTGGTGACAACGACTTCAACACTATGTGCGATTTGTTCGAGGCTGGCAAGGCTAACACTGCTGCTATCAACAAGACTCTTATCAACAAGTCTGTAGATGAGAAGGTTGCTGCTTTGGAGGCTCGCATCGCAAAGGCTGGTGACAAGAAGGCACTCTACTATCCTTTGTTGGGTGCAACAGGTTCTGCAAAGGTTATCCCCACATTGGTTGCAGGCTACAAGGCTGGCGATAAGGCTGCTTACGAGGGTATGAAACTTATCAACGACGCTGCTATCTTGGCTCCGTTGTTCGAGATTGCTACAAACGATGCTTCGTTGAAGGACGACGCTTTGGCTCGCTACATTCAGGTTACATCAGCATCTAAACTCAGCAATGAACTTAAGTACAAGAACTTGCGTAACGCTATCGAGGCTAACCCCAGCGTAAAGGTTAAGAACGCTGCCTTGACTGCTTTGGCTGCTACACAGACTTACCAGGGTATGATGTTCGCTGCTGATTATATGGACAACGCTGAGACTGCACAGGCTGCTGCCAACACAGTTCTTCAGATTGCAACAAAGCACCCCGAATTCTACTCAGCCGAGGTAAAGGCTCTGTTGGAGAAGGTTGCTGCTACAGTAAACGACGGTGACGCTGTTTACAAGCGTAAGGATATCGAGAAGTTCATCTCTGAGAACACTGCTCGCGCAAACCACTCTATCAAGACTGAGTTGTCAGACCAGGAGAAGAAAGAGGGTTTCGAGATGTTGTTCGACGGCGTTAATATGGATGCCTGGACAGGTAACTTGGACGCATACCAGCCCATCGACGGTGCTATGTATGTTACAGCCGCTTTCGGTGGCACAGGTAACCTCTATACAAAGAAGGAGTATGCTGACTTCGTTCTTCGCTTTGAGTTCTGCTTCGAGCGTGAGGGCGTAAACAACGGTATCGGTATCCGCACACCGATGGGTGTAGATGCTGCTTATCACGGTATGGAGATTCAGGTATTGCACCACGACGCTCCCATCTACGCTAACCTGCGTGAGTATCAGGTACACGGCTCTGTATATGGTATCATCCCTGCAAAGCGTATCAAGTGGGGTCCTCTGGGCGAGTGGCACAGCGAGGAGATTCGTATCAAGGGTGACCGCATCACTGTAACAGTTGATGGTCAGGTTATCGTTGATGGCAACATCCGTACTGCTTGCAAGGGTCACAACGTAGCCCCCAAGGGTGCTAACGAGAATCCTTACACTGTTGACCACTTGAACCACCCCGGTTTGTTCAACAAGAAGGGCCACATCGCATTGTGCGGTCACGGCGAGGGTTTGAAGTATCGCAACATCCGTGTTAAGGAGTTGTAATAGCGACATACCTATATATAATATATATAACTGCTCGACTTTGGTCGGGCAGTTTTTTTCGTTTACAGGCACGGCAAAACTCATCGCCCGCACTCATAAACCCACCTAAATATTTCACCGCCCATTTTGGTCACTTCACCCGATAAAATCAATGCTACAATACACTTTTTGAATTATTTTTTATAATTTTGTGTGAATATTTTTGTTTACAATCAAGCAATTTTACAATATGAAAAGGAAGTGGATTATCACCGCAATCATTCTTGCCGTCTTCGGCATAATTTTGGGCGGATATAACTATTACAAAAATCATAAGAGCAGCGCAGATGCCCCAAAGGCTGCAGCACCTCGTAATAATATTCTAAACGTAAACGGTGTAGTCATCTCTCCTAAAGACCTTACCGAGGATATCAGAATGGTCGGCAACCTACTCCCCGACGAGGAGGTTGATTTGACGTTTGAGACATCGGGTAAGATTGTCGAGATAAATTTCAAGGAGGGTACAATGGTACGCAAGGGTGATTTGTTGGCCAAAGTAAACGATAAACCACTTCAGGCTCAACTCTCGCGCTATGAGGCACAACTCAAGTTGGCTCAGGACCGCGTATATCGTCAGAGCACCCTTTTGGAGAAGGATGCCGTAAGTCAGGAGGCCTTCGAACAGGCCCGCACCGAGTTGGCAACGCTCAATGCCGACATCGACATCGTAAAGCAGAACATCGCACTCACCGAGTTGCGCGCTCCATTCGATGGTATCATCGGTTTGCGTAACGTCAGTGAGGGTGCCTACGCCTCACCAAGCGTGGTTGTGGCTAAACTTACAAAGGTTTCACCCCTCAAGATTGATATGTTTGTTCCGGAACGTTATGCCGACCAGGTAAAGCCCGGCACACCCCTTACGTTTACTGTCGAGGGTATAAACGAGGAGTTCAAGGCTTCGGTTTATGCCAAGGAGTCGGAGGTTGATAGCGACACTCGTATGTTGTCGGTACGTGGTACCTATGCCAACCCCAATGGCCGCTTGCAGCCCGGACGTTTTATTTCGGCAAAGATTCGTATGCAGGATATCCCCAACGCCATAGCCATTCCGACTGAGGCTATCGTTCCTGAGATGGGCGTCGATAAGGTATTCCTCTATCGTTCAGGCAAGGCAAAGGCTGTAGCCGTCAAGACAGGACTCCGCACCGACGCTTTGATTCACATTGTCGAAGGTATTGAGGTGGGTGATACAATCATCACATCGGGTACATTGCAGTTACGCGAGGATTTGCCCGTACAGTTAAACAACGTTCAATAATCGCAAAGAGAATCCACGTATGAATATTTCCGAATTAAGCATACGACGTCCCGTACTTGCGACAGTGCTTACGCTTATCATCGTCATCTTTGGCGTGATAGGCTATAGTTATTTGGGCGTGAGAGAGTACCCAAGCGTCGATAATCCTATCATTTCGGTATCGTGCTCCTATCCCGGAGCCAATGCCGACGTTATAGAGAACCAGATTACAGAGCCCCTGGAGCAGAATATCAACGGTATTCCCGGTATCCGCTCATTGTCGAGTGTCAGTTCTCAAGGTTCGAGCCGCGTGACTGTGGAGTTCGAGTTGTCGGTAGACCTTGAGACGGCTGCCAACGACGTGCGTGACAAGGTATCGCGCGCACAACGATTCCTGCCCCGCGACTGTGACCCCCCGACAGTGTCGAAGGCCGATGCCGACGCTATGCCTATCTTGATGGTGGCTGTACAGAGCGACAAACGTTCATTGCTGGAGATAAGCGAGATTGCCGACCTTACAATCAAGGAGCAGTTGCAGACTATCAACAACGTGAGTGCTGTGCAGATTTGGGGTGAGAAGCGTTACTCAATGCGTATATGGCTGGACCCCGCCAAGATGGCAGGTTACGGCATCACACCCATCGACGTCAAGAGTGCGATGGATAGAGAGAATGTCGAGTTGCCATCGGGTAGTATCGAGGGTAACACCACAGAACTTACCATCCGTACAATGGGCCTTATGCATACGGCACAAGAGTTCAACGATTTGGTCATCCGCGAGAGCGATTCACGTATCATCCGCCTAAGCGATATTGGCCGAGCCGAGTTGGGCCCGCAGGATACACGCAGTTATATGAAGATGAACGGAGTGCCGATGGTTGGTGTCGTTGTTGTACCCCAGCCCGGTGCTAACCATATTGATATTGCCGATGCCGTTTACGAGCGCGTGGAGCAGATGCGCAAGGATTTGCCTGAGGATGTGAAGTTGAGTTACGGTTTCGATAATACACGTTTTATCCGCGCCTCTATCGACGAGGTTAAGCAGACGGTTTACGAGGCTTTTATCTTGGTGGTAATCATCATCTTCCTCTTCCTGCGTAACTTCCGCGTAACACTCATCCCGTGTATCGTGATTCCCGTTTCGCTTATCGGTACATTCTTCCTTATGTATTTGGCCGGATTCTCTATCAACGTACTATCGATGTTGGCCGTCGTGCTTTCGGTAGGATTGGTGGTGGATGACGCCATCGTAATGACCGAGAACATATATATCCGTATCGAGCGAGGAATGTCGCCGTTTGAGGCTGGTATTGACGGTGCAAAGGAGATTTTCTTTGCCGTACTATCAACGTCAATTACCTTGTTGGCCGTATTCTTCCCTATCGTCTTTATGGAGGGTATGACGGGTAAACTATTCATCGAGTTCAGTTTGGTGATTTCGGGTGCCGTTATCATCTCGACTTTTGCGGCATTGACGGTAACGCCGATGCTTGCATCGAAGATTCTGGTACGTCAAGAGAAGAAGAGTTGGTTCTACAATAAGACCGAGCCCTTCTTCGTCGGATTGAATAATTTTTACAGCAACACTCTCGCTGCATTCCTGAAAGTGCGTTGGATAGCGATTCCGCTCGTGGTGATTATGCTGGGTGTTATCGGTTGGTTGTGGACATCTATACCTGCCGAGTTGGCACCGCTGGAGGACCGCTCACAAATCACAATCAATACTTCGGGTTCGGAGGGTGCTACGTATGAGTACCTGCGCGACTACACCGAGAGCATCAATGATTTGGTCGATTCACTTATGCCAGAGCGCAGATATGTGACAGCCCGTGTGAGCAGTGGTCGCGGTAATATACAGATTGCGCTGAACGACATCAAGGAGCGTGACCGTACGCAGATGGAGATTGCCGAGGAGTTGTCGCAGGCAGTAAAGAAACGTACAGAGGCACGCGCCTTTGTGCAGCAGCAGACTACGTTTGGTAGCCGCCGTGGCGGTATGCCCGTACAATATGTATTGCAGGCAATGACCATTGACCGCTTGGAGGAGGTGTTGCCCAAGTTTATGGAGAAGGTACACGAGAGCCCTGTATTCCAGATGGCCGACGTAAACCTTAAGTTCAGTAAGCCTGAGGCCCGCATCAACATCAACCGCGACAAGGCCAACTTGTTGGGTGTGTCAACACGCGATATAGCACAGACGCTTCAATATGGATTGAGTGGTCAGCGTATGGGTTACTTCTATATGAACGGTAAGCAGTACGAGATTCTGGCCGAGATTAACCGCCAGCAACGTAACAAGCCTGCCGACCTGAAGTCTATCTACCTGCGTAGTGGCTTGGGCGAGATGATTCAGATGGATAACCTCGTTAATATCAATGAGGAGGTTGCGCCACCGCAACTCTACCACTACAACCGTTTCCTCTCGGCTACCGTATCAGCAGGTTTGGCAAAGGGTAAAACCATCGGTGACGGATTGGCCGAGATGGACCGCATAGCAGCCGAAGTATTGCCCGACGACTTCCGTACGGCACTTACGGGCGACTCAAAGGAGTTTAGAGAGAGTTCATCGAGCCTTTTGTTTGCCTTTATGTTGGCTATCGTTCTGATTTACTTGATTCTGGCGGCGCAGTTCGAGAGTTTCAAGGACCCGTTGGTTATTATGCTTACCGTGCCGTTGGCTATCGCAGGTGCATTGATATTTATGACCGCAACAGGACAGACAATGAACATCTTTAGCCAAATCGGTATCATTATGCTTATCGGTCTTGTGGCCAAGAACGGTATCCTTATCGTGGAGTTCGCCAACCAGAAGCAGGAGCAAGGACTGAGCCTTATGGAGGCCATCGAGCAGGCGTCATTGCAGCGTATGCGACCTATCCTGATGACCAGCGCATCGACCATCTTGGGACTTTTGCCCCTTACCTACGCTACGGGCGAGGGTGCTAACGGACGTATCGCTATGGGTATCGCCGTAGTTGGTGGTTTGTTGGTTTCAACCATCCTTACACTATATGTCGTACCGGCAATCTACTCTTACGTCTCAACCAACAGAAGTAAGCAAGCAACAAAATAGACGATTTATGAAAAGATATATTCTCTCTACGATATTAGCACTTGGGCTTTTTGTTTCGGCCAATGCTCAAGAGAGGGTGCTCTCGCTTAAGGAGTGCCTCGAAACAGGTTTGCAACAGAATTATGATATTCTTATCGAGCGTAATGCGCAACGCATAAGCGACAACAACGCTACGGCAGCCAACGCAGGTATGCTTCCGACGCTGGGCCTCACGGCGGGATATATGGGTTCAGCCGACAGAACGGAGACGACACCCGTCGAGGGTGACAAAATGGTTGACAATGCAGCATTCGACCAAACGGTGGATGTAGGTTTGTCGCTCAACTGGACACTCTTTGACGGTATGCGTCTGCGCGCCAACTATAACAAACTGCGCGAATTGCAGCAAAAGGGTGAGTTGCAGACACGCCTGACCATCGAGGATTTCGTCGCTAACCTCACTGCCGAGTATTACAACCTCATTCAGCAGACCCTGCGCTTGAAGAACTTCCGCTATGCGATGGCTCTTTCGCGTGAGCGATTGCGCATTGCCGAGGACCGCTACCAAATAGGTAACTTCTCACGCCTCGATATGTTGCAGGCGCGTGTCGATTTCAACGCCGACTCTTCGCAATATATGTCGCAGCAGGAGGCAGTTATCGCCTCACGCATCCGTATAAACGAACTTATGGCCAACAAATCTCTCGATGATAAGTGCGTGGCTAAAGACTCTGTGATAGGGGTTAATGATGCTCTGAAGTGGGATGTATTGCAGGCTCAGATGCTCGAATCAAACGTGTCATTGCTTATTGCTGACCGCAACACCGAGATTTCGATGCTCGACTTGAAGGCGGTAAAGGCTCGCAACTACCCCTACCTAAAATTGGCGGCGGGCTATGGCTATACGCTCAACCGCTACGGCAGTGGCACAACCAAGACTCGAGGTACGTTGGGCCCCAACGTAGGACTCAATCTCGGATTCACAATCTTTGACGGCAACCGCCGCCGTGAGCAGCGCAACGCAAAGATTGAGGTTGAGAATGCACAATACACACGCGAACAGATAGAGTTGTCGCTGTCGGCCGATTTGGCTACCTTTTGGCAGGCATATCTTAACAACCTGGAGGTCGTAAAACTCGAGCAGCAAAACCTCATCACGGCCAAAGAAAACTACAATATTGCTATGGAACGCTATCTATTGAGAGAACTCTCTGGTATCGATATGCGCGAAGCACAGAAGAGTCTGCTCGACGCCGAGGAGCGTATCCTGACGGCAGAGTACAACACAAAGTTGTGCGAGATTTCGTTGATGCAGATTAGCGGAAATATACTCTCATACCTCAACGAATAGGGGCGATATGGTGCTTGGAACTACCATCCAAACCTCATATTAGCGCCCGCAAGAGATATAAAATCATTAAAAATTGCATATTTTTTGCAAAAAAATTTGCAGATTGATTTTTTTGCTCTATATTTGCACCACGAAACAACACAATGGTGGATTCATCTAAGGGCTAGGATACATGCCTCTCACGCATGACATAGGGGTTCGAATCCCCTATCCACTACTAAAGAGGGTGCCAATAATTGTTGGACACCCTTTTTGCTTTTTATACGTTTTACAGCATTAAGATTTTGACTATGAAAAGGATTAGAGCAGCCGTTGTAGGTTACGGTAACATCGGTAAATATGTAGTAGAGGCACTTGAGGCTGCTGCCGATTTCGAGATTGCGGGCATCGTGCGCCGCGCATCTTCTGTCGCTACGGCACAAGATTCAAAATATCCCGTCGTAAGCGACCTTGCAGAGTTGGAGAGTGTCGATGTAGCGATTTTGTGTACTCCCTCTCGCTTGGTTGAAAAGAGCGCCGAGACGGCCCTTAAACTTGGCATCTCAACCGTAGATAGTTACGATATACACTCAGGCATTGCCGATACACGCGCACGTCTGGATGTCATCGCACGCCAGAACAATGCTGCCGCGCTAATCTCGGCAGGCTGGGACCCGGGTAGCGACTCTGTGGTACGTGCGCTATTGGAGGTATGCGCTCCTCAGGGTATAACATATACCAACTTCGGACCAGGTATGAGTATGGGACACACCGTTGCCGTGAAGGCTATCGAGGGTGTAAAGGCGGCCCTATCGATGACAATTCCGCTGGGTACGGGTATCCACCGCCGTATGGTTTATATCGAATTGGAGGATGGTTACGACTTTGAGGCTGTGGCTGAGGCCATCAAGAACGACGCATATTTTGTGCACGACGAGACTCACGTCACTAAGGTCGATAGCGTAGAGGCTCTTCTGGATATGGGACACGGAGTGAATATGGTACGCAAGGGCGTGTCGGGCAAGACGCAGAATCAGCGTTTTGAGTTCAATATGAGCATCGACAATCCCGGCCTTACGAGCCAAATCCTCGTTGCGGGAGCGCGAGCCGTTCTGCGCCAGCAACCCGGAGCCTACACAATGATTGAGATTCCAATAATCGACTTTCTGGCAGGCGATAAGGAGCAGATTATTCGCCGACTGGTTTAACCAACGATACAAAGAGGGTTGTTGCAATAAATGCGACAACCTTTGTTTTTGGTTTTCAACGGCCCGCGATTGGACATAAAGAGTAAGATATATTGCTAAAAATGATAGAATTAAAAAAATTATTGATACATTTGTAGCATAATCTGACTCATTAGTAGATTATAAGGGCAAGAGAGATAGTCATTAATGTCGCGTAAATACTATTGACGCAGCCCCCAGATTAGAGACATTTAACCCGCAACCATTGCTTGTCGAGGAGTAGCAATATTCCTCAATATAAGGCATATAGGTTGCTGAATGACTATTGAAATGAGAGAACAATTAGAAGGTCTGAATGGTATTTCCATCAACTTTGGCGAGGGAGGAATGATGATTGTAAACATCATCCTCGCATTCGTAATGTTTGGCGTTGCACTTGGTATCAAGCCTCACACATTCAAGGATGTATTTGCAAATCCCAAATCGGTTATCGTAGGTATTGCGTTGCAGTGGGTGGGATTGCCCGCCGTAACATTCCTTATCGCACTGATACTCAACCCCGTAATCACGCCAATGATTGCATTGGGTATGATTCTGGTAGCCTCGTGCCCGGGAGGTAACATTTCGAACTTCGTATCGTCGCTCTCGAAGGGTAATATTGAGTTGTCGGTTTCGATGACCGCTATCACTACCGCTTTCGCGCCCTTCATCACTCCACTTAACTTCTACTTTTGGGGCAATCTCTATAGTCAGATTATAAGTGTACGCAATGACATCCCGATGTTGGTCATTCCGTTCTTGCCTATGCTTGAGCAGATTATGTTGTTGTTGGGAGTACCCATCGTTTTGGGACTCATCTTTGCCCACTACTTCCCCAACGCGACAAAGAAGATTACAAAACCCGCACAGGTTTTATCCATTGCCCTGTTTATCGGTATGGTGATTGTATCGTTCTCGCAGAATTTCCAAATCTTCCTGGATAATATAATCTACGTATTCTTCATCGTAATGCTTCACAACGCGAGTGCATTGGCTACGGGTTATTTCGGCGGTGGCTTGGCTAAAGTACCAGAGAGAGACCGTCGCTCGCTGACCATCGAGATTGGTATTCAAAATTCGGGACTTGGACTCATCTTGTTGTTTAATACGGCTATCTTCCCGCCCGAAGTATGGCACGGTCACTATGGTGGTATGCTCTTTATTACGGCTTGGTGGGGTATCTGGCACATCATTTCGGGCCTTACCGTTGCCTATCTGTTCCGTCGCAAACCCCTTATGGAGTAAGTATGGCAAAAAAAATCAAGAAAATACAGGATTACGACCCTGCCTATGCCCTCCTGCGACACTATGTCGATTTCATACTCAACCTCTCATACCGTAATGTAAGATATGTCGGGAGGGAGAAGATTCCGCAGGATGGAGCCATAATCTACGCCCCCAATCACACCAACGCATTGATGGATGCATTGGTCATATTGGCTATGGACACCAAAGCAAAAGTCTTTGTAGCCCGCGCCGACATCTTCCGTCACAAGACTCTGGCAAAGATTTTCACCTTCCTGAAGATTATGCCCATTATGCGTATGCGAGATGGCTTCGATGAAGTGAAGAAGAATCAGAAGACCATCGAGAAGGCTGTCGATGTACTACGTGACAAGATTCCCTTCTGCATATTCCCCGAAGGCACTCATCAGGCAAAATACTCTTCATTGCCTCTGTCGAAAGGTATCTTCCGTATCGCCTTCCAAGCGCAGGAGTTGATGCCCGATATGCCCTTGTATATCGTACCCGTCGGTATGCGCTATGGCAGTTTCTTCCGTTTCCGCTCGACGGTGAGAGTACAAATTGGCGAGCCTATCAACATCGGTGAGTTCATAGCCGAGCATAGCGACCTTACGGTTGCCGAGCAGATGAACAGCATAAAAGATATTCTCACCGAGCGTATGACCTCTTCGATACTCTACATTCCCAACGACGAGGATTATGAGGCCACCTATGAGATATGTGCCGCAGCCGTCAAGCAGCAGGTAAAAAGTTTCGAATATACTCCCGACGGCAAACGCGCCCACCCGCTGGATGCACACTTTGCCGCCAACCGCGCCACCGTCAGCCAGATTATGCGACTCAAGGAGGAGAATCCCGAAAAGGCCGCCAAGTTGCTGGCTTTGGGCCGCGAGGCATCGGCGATACGCCACAAAGAGAGAATCAGCCTTGCATCGGTATCAATAAAGTATCCCATCCTGTCACGAATCTTGAAGACACTATTCTTTATCGTGGCACTACCCTACTTTATACCCATATCGATACTCACATTGCCCATAAAGTTGCTCTGCAATTTTATCTTTACCAAACTCAAGGATTACGCATTCCGTAACTCGATTCGTTTCTTGGTAAATCTTGTTTTGTGGCCAGTGCTGATGATAATCTACTCTATCATAGCCTACATATTCCTACCTTGGCAGTGGGCATTGCCTCTGACGTTATCACTCCTGCCCGCACCCGTCGTAGCGCACGAGATGTGGCGACTGTTCCGTTTGGCAAAGTCGGATATCAAACTACTGCTGAACAAGGAGTTGCGCAGCAAATACAGAAACATACGCGAGATATTATTCAACAAATAAATAACCCAAAGATTATGAGAATCAAAAGTTTTATTATAACATTGATATTGGCATCGCTATCGTTTGGCGCTATAGCCCAGACCGCCAAAGACTCAAAGAGCGAAATCATAAAGAAAGGCTATAACTTCGGCCCGCTGCCCGCAGTTGCATTTGACGCCGACAAGGGCTTTCAGTTGGGCGCATTGCTCAATATCTATGATTTTGGCGACGGCTCTACATACCCCAACACTCGCCAGCAGTGGTATTTCGAGGCGTCGTTCTTTACCAAAGGTTCGCAACTCTACACCATATCGTACGACAATAAGTTCCTGATTCCGGGTATCCGTTTCTCTACCACGCTGACGGCAACAAACGATAAGGCGATGGACTTCTACGGATTCAACGGTTATATGTCGTATTACGACCATCAAAAAGTGAACGACGGCAAGAAGAACGACGATATGTATCTCTACTCGCCCAAATATCGCATCAACCGCGTGGCCGTATTGTTCAAGACCGACTTTATCGGCAACATCTGGGACAACAAGTTCTTCTGGGAGGCAGGTTACCACTTGAGTTACTTCAAGCAGGGAGCCATCAACCGCGAGAAGATTAACAAAAACAAAGACGAGAATAAGATGTTCCCCGACAGCGAGCCTACGCTCTTCGAGCAGTACCGCACTTGGGGCATCATCTCGGACGATGAGGCAGACGGAGGCCTTAACAGCACTGTTCGCTTAGGACTTCTTTATGACACTCGCGACAAGGAGGGTGCTCCTTCGAGAGGTATCTGGGCCGAGAGCCACCTGTCGTTAGCCCCGAAGTGGTTGGGCACCGAGAATCCCTACTACAAATACTCGGCTACGTTCCGTCACTACGTACCGATTGTCGATAACGACATCCTGACATTTGCCTATCGCCTTAACTATCAGGGCACAATAGGCGACAATGCACCTTACTACATCCTACCCTACATCACCACAATGGGCCAATCCTATGACCGTGACGGTATGGGCGGCTTCCGTACCGTGAGAGGTCTGATGCGTAACCGCGTACAGGGCTTGGATATGGCAACCTATAATGCCGAGATGCGCTGGCGTTTTGTGTCATTCACGCTCTGGAAGCAGAACATTGCATTTGGCTTGAATGCCTTCAGCGACGGTACGATGGTAACAAAGGCTTACGATATGTCATTTGGCCGTTCAGCCGAAGAGTTTGCATCGCAGACCGACTACCAAAAGGCAAAGGCGGAGTATGATGAGTATATGGCTATGGGACTCGACAGTGACCGTCCTCACATCACCGTAGGTGCAGGCTTGCGCTTTATTATGAATCAAAACTTCATCGTCTGCTTCGAGTATGGTAAGCCCGTAGGCAAGTACAGCAAGCAGGATGGCAACGGAGCCTTCTACATCAATACAGGTTTCTTGTTCTAAAGAGGCTTATACGATTTATATTATAACAATAGGGTTGCCCAATAAGTTTGTTGAGCAACCCTATTTCTTTTTGTGTTGGGTAGGAGTTATAGATGCGATAATAGTTCGACCATCAATACACCCAAATGAGTTCCTGCGGCATAGCCTACGATACCCGCACCTAAACCCGTAACCAGCGCACGTTTATTCTGCATTGCCGCCGAGGCCATAGGCACAAAGGGTGGCGAGTTGATGAATGCAACAGACGATATCATCATCGAGTCGGCATCAACACGCATTAGGCGACACACAACAGCGTGAATCATAAGCGAAAGAAAGACCGCAACCGTCATAAAGGCAAGTTGGTTTATTCCGCCTGCCAAATCGAGATTCGAGAAGTCGGCCATCGAGGCTATGGTGATACTAAAGATATAGATAAGGTACATACCCACATCATAACTCAAATCGAGCGCACGAACACGCCTTATAAACGAACACGCGACGCCCAGAGTCGTAAGCAGGAGTATAAACACCACCATAAACCACCCGTCGGGCATCAACAACGCCACACCTGCCGAGACAGCCACAATCACAAGCGTATAGAGCAACATACGGCCTAACTGCTGTGCGCCCTCACGCGACAACAAACGGCGGTAGGGATTCTGCTCAGTCTGAACAATCTGCTCCTCTATCTCGGCCCTACTCTTAGCAGAGAGTACCTTGTCGCGCTCGCCATACAGACGACGAAACATCTTGATACCGACACTGAACAGAAAGACAAAATATAGGAACGAGATTATTATATCATACGAATTAATCAATACGAATCGCTCGCTCTCAATCCTAAATATCGCTTGCAACGCAGCAGCATTGAGTGTGCCGCCTGTGTACATTCCCGTAATTATACCACCAACCTCAGCGCCCTCGCCTATATATCGGCCAAAACAGAGATAGCCTATCGTCACCGCCACACACACCGACAAAAATCCGCTAAAGATAATCTTCATCTGCAGGCGGGCCTCACCACGCGAGAAACTGCAACCAAATAACATCATCGGTATAGCCAGCGGAATCATAACATTGGGAATTATCTCTTGCAGGGTAGCAATTCCCGCAGGCAGGAACGGCATATTTCCAACCACCATTCCCACGGCATACAACACCATTATCGGGCCCAGACGGCCAAGCAACGGAAACCTGCGGCACGCCCATATAACACCGGCAGATGCGACACATAGGAAAACGGTATATACGATATACTCCCAAACAGTCATAATCTCGTTTTTTTGTTTTTAGTCTATTTCGACTCTCACTGCGTTTTACGCGACACTGTTTATCTTACTCTTGCTCCAGACGCGGCATTGTAACCTTGAAGTAGGGGCTCTCGATATGTTGCGAGTGGGCTATCTCGACCATCTGTCGTACAACATCGGGATGCTCGGCGGCAATATCATTATCCTCGTGCAGGTCACTTGCCAAATCATACAGATGAGGTTTGCCTCCCTTCGATACCATCTTCCAATCGCCCATACGCACCGCTACCTGGTCGGTCTCCTCAAACTCCCAATACAGGAATTCGTGCTGCTCCTGCCCTCGACGGCCACAAAGCGTCGGAGCGAATGATATACCATCGAAATAATCGACCTCAGCGGCGGGATTCTTATATCGCTCGGCATAATTCTTCACACCTGCCAACTCGCAACACGTAGGCATAATATCATAGAAGGCCAACTGATGGGAATTGACCTCTCCTGCCTGCACACGGCCCGGCCACCACGCAATGAAGGGGACTCTGACTCCTCCCTCGTGCGTTTGACGCTTGATACCTCGCAACTCGGCATTGAATCCGAAGAACGACGGGTCGGCACCACCCTCCTGATGCGGGCCATTGTCGCTGGTGAAGATAACCAGCGTATTCTCCGCAAGCCCCTTTGCTTCTAACTCATCCAGAATCTCGCCCACATAAGTATCCAGACGCGAGACCATAGCGGCAAATTGGGCGTGAGCACTTCGCGCAGTATTATATCGCGACCAAGGGCCCGACTCCCAATCCTTATCGTCGGTAAATTTTTCTCGATAATATTGTAATATCGAATCTTCAGGTTGTACCAATTCGGCGTGAGGCAACGTATAGGTAAAGACTCCGAAGAAGGGTTGCACCCCATCCTGTCGGCGAATCCACTCCATAGCCTTACGATGAATCATATCGGCAGAGTATTGTGTACGCTGACGGTAGCCATCGCCCTTCTGCGGATGCTTGATATTCTCCTCGAGAGTCACTCTCACAAGAGTCGTATCACCCTCTATCCGACTATAACGGTTCAGGAAATTTGGATAATAGAGGTGCGCCTGATACTGACACACATAACCATAATACTCATCTATGCCGCGCTTGTCGGGCGTCGAGTGCGAACCCTCGTATCCACCAGCCCACTTGCCAAACATTGCCGTTGTGTAGCCATTATCCTTCATTATCTCAGGCAGGATGACGTGGTCGGCAGCATAAGGGTGCTGGCCCACGCGAGAGAACTCATCATTCTGGCCATACTTAACCATCGGCACATCACGCCAATACTCCTTATTGCCTCTGACTTCGGTATGACCGCAATGCTGGCCCGTCATAAACGAGGCTCTTGACGGTGCGCTGACAGGACTACCCGCATAGGCCTGCGTAAAACGCATACCCTCGCGAGCCATTCTTGTCAGATTGGGAGTCTCGATGAGTTTTTGGCCATAGCAGGCTATATCGTTATAACCCAAATCATCGCACATAATAACTATAATGTTGGGCTGCGCTTTTTTACAACAAGCGCTCAACAACGGGATAAGCAATCCGCCACCCAACATTAAAAAGTATGGTCTCTTCATAATAAATTATAGTCCTTTCGCTTTATGCCAATTAAAATCTCTGTTTGGCCATCCACTTCATAACATTTGCAGGCGGGAGGCCCTGTTGCAGTTGGCGACGCATATAATCCATCGCATCAGCCACGTGCGCAAAAAATGAATAGTAGCCCTTGCAGAGATAGTTGAGCCCCGACTCTCCATCCGCCGTAGTCAGGAAACGATTGCGCGGACACTCACCGTGACACGCAAACTCATATTCACACTCACGGCATTGTCGTGGCAGAGAGGTATGCTTGGCTACGCCGAAATCGCTCTGCCGTCGACCATACATCATCTCCGACAATGATTTCTCGCGCAGATTGCCCAACCGATATTCGGGAAAAACAAAGTGGTCGCACGAATATACATCGCCATTATGCTCAATGACAGCCGCGTGACCGCAATACTTCGACATCGTGCATACTCCTACAGCCTCGCCCACCCAATTGGCAAGCGTAGAATCGAATAGTTGCACAAACATTCGGCCCACATCGTTCCGCACCCACTCATCGAATATCTCACACAAGAAGTGCCCCCACTGCTCTGCCGTTATCGAATAGGGCATCACCTCACCTCGTGGCTCGGCGCCGTGCATCAATCGCTCCACACCCTCCGTCTGGCAGGTACGCTCCACAACGGGAGTAAACTGAAGAAAACGACACTCCAAATCGTCTCGAAAGAAACGATAAAACTCCAACGGATGCTCCACATTGGCCTGATTGACCGTAGCCATAGCATTCCACTCCACTCGGTGCTTATTCAGCAGGCGCAAGCCTCGCATCACATCCTGATAACTGCTCTCGCCTCGACGCGTCTTTCGCAGGCTGTCGTGCATAGGTTGCGGACCGTCGATTGATACCCCAACCAGAAAATCATTCCGTCGAAAAAACTCGCACCACTTATCGTCAAGAAGTGTTGCGTTGGTCTGTATGCAAGTAGCCACCTTACGGCCATCGGCATATTTCTGCTGCAACTCCAATGCCCGCTCATAAAATGATATGGGACGCAGCAACGGCTCTCCGCCGTGCCACGTAAACAACACCTCAAGGGTTGTTTGCGAGTGAATATACTCTCGTATAAAGAGGTCGAGCATCTCATCGCTCATCATCTGCGACGAGGCATCATACAATCGTGATTTTTCGAGATAATAGCAATAGCCACACTGCAAGTTGCAGGCTGCGCCCACAGGCTTGGCCATCACATACATAGGACGACCATACGGCAACTCTACGCACTCCTTTTCGCTCATAGGCTATCGTGCCGCATCACGGTCATTGGCGGGTGAGAAGCGTGTCGGGTCTTTATATTGCTCCTGCAGGCGGTTGAGTTCTGCCCTCAACTCCTTTGTAATCTCGTCGTAGCCCTCCTTACCGTAGAGGTTATTCAACTCCTGCGGGTCGTTCTGCAGGTCGTACAACTCCCACTCGTCGATATCGTTATAGAAGTGAATCAACTTATAGCGGTCTGTACGCACGCCATAATGACGCTTAACCATATGCTCGGCAGGATACTCATAGAAGTGGTAGTAGAGTGACGAGCGCCAATCCTTAGGGCTCTCGCCCTTGAGCAGCGGCACCAACGACTCTCCGTGCATATCATCAGGCACATCAACACCCGCCAATTCGAGGAAGGTGGGAGCATAGTCGATATTCTGCACCATCTCCACAATATCGCCTTTGCGGTCAAACCCTTCAGGCAAATCCATAACAAGCGGCGTACGCATCGACTCCTCATACATAAATCGTTTATCGAACCAGCCGTGCTCACCCATATAGAATCCTTGGTCGGAGGTATATACGACCAGAGTATTTTTATCCAACCCCTGCTCTTTGAGATAATCCAATACGCGCCCCACATTGTCGTCAAGCGACTTGACCACTTTGGCATAATCACGCATATATCGTTGATATTTCCACTCGGCCAACTCCTTACCCTGCGGCTGCTTCTCGTAGAACTCCTTGATGATTGGGGCATAAGCCTCATCGTACTGCGCACGCTCTTCGGGCGTAAGGCGACCTATGAAACTTAAGTAAGCCCCCTTATAATGAGTCTCGACATCATCCTTGAGCATTTTGGTATCGTAGATAATATCCATATCCTCCAAGATATGCATCTCCTGCTCGGCAGCGGCTACGCGGCCCTCATAATCATCGTAGAACGTATCAGGCATCGGGAAGGTGGTATCCTCATACTCATTAAGGTACTTCAACTCGGGCAACCAATTACGATGTACGGCCTTGTGGTGAATCAAGATACAGAAAGGACGTTGCTTGTCGCGTTTGTCTATCCATTCGAGACTCTTATCGGTGATGATGTTGGTCAGATAGCCACGCTCGACAATGGTATCCTGCTGCATCGTTATAAAACTTGGATTGTAATAATCGCCCTGACCGGGTATAACCTCCCAATAATCGAAACCCGTAGGCAGCGAGCCGAGATGCCACTTACCTACGACAGCCGTTTGATAGCCCGCCTTCTGTAACAACTTAGGAAAAGTCTGCTGCGCGGCATCAAACACACAGGTCGAGTTATCAAAGAAACGATTCTCCGAAGAGTGCTTGCCCGTCAGCATACACGCTCGGCTGGGGCCACTCAACGAGTTGGCTACAAAACTATTCGTGAAACGTACTCCATCGCGTGCTATACGGTCCAGATTGGGAGTCGAAACGTAACGCTTATCGTAGCAACTCATCATCTGCGCCGTATGGTCGTCGGTCATAATATAGACAATATTATACGGGCCTTGAGACTTATCTTTACTGCCACACGACGTAAATGCCGCCATCGTAGCCAACCAATACAGGATGTTTGCTTGAGACTTTTTCATATCTTTATTTTTATTATACTTTCAATATATAGGGCTCCTCGCACCAAAGAGGCTAACCCACAGATAACCTTATATTGCAAAGTTATAATAAATTCCGAAAAAGCAGGCAGTTGTTGAGTATTAATTCATCATTATCTACCACTTGGGGGTGATGCCGATGAATATTTCGAAGTTGATGCCCGGCATAGGGCGCGAAAGAACAGACACATACTCCTCATCGAAGAGGTTGTTTATCGTACCCTTAATCGACAAATCGGCCCACGAGAAGGAGAGCAGACGCTCCAACGTGACGTTGTTCATATAATAGGTCGGCAACTTACCCGACAGAGTATTATCGTTGCTCGACATTGTATATCGCTCACTATAGTAGCACCACTTATATAGCAGCGACCACTGCTTCCAACCTATGCGGCCCGTCACCGAAGAGGAGTACTCAGGCACATAGGGCAGTTGTTTGCCTACCGACATATCGGCGGGCGATAGTTTTTCGCCCACGTTGATTGATGGAGTCCACGAGAAACTGCCATTAAGAGCAATACTCCACTCCTCAGACAGAGCCACATTGGCATCGGCCTTTAACTCTACACCATAGGCGTGTACATCTTTCACATTGCGTGGCGAGAAGAATCCTTTGGGTGTCGGCAACCACAAAATCCAATCCTTAATCCTCGAATCGAACCACGTCGCAGAGCCCGACAGTGAATAGAGGCCCGACTCGCCAACCTCAAACGACAAACCCGCATCGTAGGTCCAGCCCTGCTCGCTCCTTAAGTCGGGATTTCCTCCGGGCAAGAAATAGAGGTCGTTGAGTGACGGAAAACGATAGTTGCGCGAAACTGAGGCTTTGGCCATCACATTACCCCTCTCGGAGAGCACTCCATCGACAAACAGCGCAGGGATGATGGGTGACGAGTTATGCCCATAGACATCCTCACGCACAACAGCCGACACGCCTATCCTGTCGTTTGGTCGCCACTTCGCCGACACCGAGCCCGACAACTCCATTCGGCCCTTCTCATAGCCTACGATAGCCTGATTGCCATCCTGACGGATAATATTCTTATCGGCGCTGGTAACAAAATGTTGATGAGCCGACAGATTGGCCGTCAGCAACCACTTCTCGCCGAGATAATATTCGCCATCCACCTTGCCGTAGAAGGTGTTGACCTTGCTACGCGAGCGCGTCATAACCTGCATATTGCCATTACCCACATCGCGACGATAGTCGTATGCCAGCCAAGTGTGTACATATCCCGCATTGGCAGCCACCTTCCAATTACTTCGCAGGTGGTCCCACGAGAGTATGCCACGAAAGGTGTGCTCACGCTGACGATTCTCGAAATCGGTATCGCTACCATAGTCGGTAGTCAGCATCTGCAACTCACGATTGGAATTAGTATACCACGTCTGAAGGCCGAACTTATCACCTCGCCCCGTATTGTAATAGGTCTCTTGCAGGATATGAAAATCCTTGAATGCGCCGCTACGGTTACGCTCTATGGGGTAGTATTGGCCGATGATATTTTTATCCTCATCGTAGATATTCAACTTTTTGTCGTGGTTACGATACTTATAATCGTTAGGCGACGATGAATAGACGGCACGCAACGATACCTGCCAATGCTCATTGCCATAGGTCAGACGCAAGAACTCGTCAAAGGTCTTGAATGAGCCTATGCCCTGAACGTATTGCATCCCGAAACCATCGGCTTGTGCAGGTTTTGTGGCAAGCCTTACCGCACCACCCAGACCGCCTCCCGTCTCATTGACCGACGAGGTGCCGTGCAAGAGCGATGCATCGTCAATAAAATAGGAGGGTATCATCGAGAAATCGGTCATTCCCAACATCGGGTTATTTATCTTCATTCCGTTCCACGTCACTTGGGTATGCGAGGGAGAGGTGCCACGAAAAGCCACCGTAGATAGTGTCGCGCGGCCATAACTTTTGACAAACAACGAAGAGTTGAAAGTCAGCACATCGGCCATCGATAGCGAGATATTTTCTTTCAAAACCAACGAGTCGAATTTGGTCTGCTGTGTACCTATCTCCTTCATCGGGCGTTGGCCATAGACTCTGACTTCGGGAATATCGCCACCACGACGCACACCATCGCCCGACGCACTGCTTTGAGCAAGCGCGACAGACGAAAACATCAGCAATATTATGGTAAAAATCCCTCTCATTGATTCATCTATTTCCAACAAAACGCACCGGGGGTGATACCCACATAAAACTCATCCAGCCTCTCGCCCTGCTCCGAATAGCGATAGATTTTGCCCGCCTGAACGTAGTCGATGGCATCGGCAACATACACCTCACCACTACGTGGGTCGATGGTGAGGCCATAGTACAAGGTATCGGAGTAGGGGATAAACGGCTTGACGGGGATTCTATCCGCCGTCACATCCATAGCCCACACATCGTTGTTTATCCAATAGAGTTTGTCGCCTCTTCCGTTGAGTTGCACCTCCGAGGGGGCATCGCCTTTGGCAAAGAGGAACTGCTTTTCGATGGTGAAGGTCTCGGCATCGATACAATAGAGCGACGGGGCCTCATAGCCATAAGGAGAATCCTCGTAGCCGCCGTCGGTTATGGTCCACAACTTACCGTAGCAGTCCACCACCAACGACGTAGGCTGAATACCCACCTCCAACTCGGCAACCACCTTATCTGTCGTGGTATCTATCTTAAGTATGCGATTCTGATAGGACCAGCAATTAACAAAAACGTATTTCCCCCACTGCACCATCTGCTCCGTCGAGCCCGACTCCATCGTCATTGCGGGACACTCGATGTAGCCTGTTATCTCATAGCGTTTGGGGTTTACGATAAATATACGATTATCCCACAACTGCGTAACGTATGCTTTCTCGTCGCTCAGGAAGTGGATATAACGCGGTGAAGTGAGGTTTTCGATACGCCCCTTCTCCTTGAAAGTGGTGGGGTCGATAGCAAATATTACGTGCGAGTTGTTCACCACAATCCAGCCCGTATCGCCATAGAGCGTCATCGACTGCGCCACATCGCCCAACTTCATTGCATTGGCTCGATAGAAGACCTCGTTTTCTACGCTCTTCGTTGCGGGATTGTAGTACGAAAGCGATGCGTTGCCATATTGGAAGTTACCCTCGTTTATCACGAAAAGCCCCGCTCCCGATGTGGCAAAACTCTCGCCGTCCTCGTACTCCCACTTCATACATCCTACTGACGAAGCAAGCAGCAAAACGACAATCGCCAAACGTAATATGTTGCACCTAATATTCATTTTCTGTTACCTATCTTCTCATTGTATAATCATAGACGCCGCACACCTCAGTGGACATCTCACCCAACCATCCGCTTTTTGTGTTGCACGCGGTCTGTATCTTTACAAAATCTATATACTTTAACTCCACGCTATTTCCATCTGCATCTATAGCGTTAGATATATCAAACAGGTTTACCTTTTTATCCTCCTCGAGGCAATCCTTCGAAGAGAAGTTATCGGCATAGCCCCAATCGTAACCGGGTTGTATCCACATCGTACCGTTGCCTGACTTATCGTAGTTGCGGGCCTTCAGGCAGGTACCCGAAAGCGTATAACTGTCGGCCTTAATCCACGTGGGATAGTAGAATGGTTGCGAGTGATACTGCCCTAAATAATCAATCTCGCCCGTATTGCCCTCGCTATCGCTCCACGCTACGGGTTGGCCCTCCTCCTTGGGACGATAGTATGTTACCGAGTAATCCTGCAAGGTCTCCACCTTACCCGACTCCGAGCCTCGCAACTCATACCACACATCGTTTGGCTCGCCATCACCATCCTCGTCCTGCATAACCCATACAATACCAGGCTCGGATGAGCCGTCAAAGGCATTGCCTTTTATTGCAATATCATAGCCCACCTCATTGTCTATGCTGTGGTCGAAGCCCACAACCATATAGCCACCAAAACCTCCCAGCGAGATAAACGTACCCTTCGTCAATCGCGCCTCGGCATAGGCTACGGCATCGGCCATCGTACTCTCCTTGCCGCTAAAACCGCCTGTACGGCTATCGCCAATAAATTGGCCTGGCGCGGGGGTATAATCATACACCGCCGACCAATCGGCCTTCGACGACGAGGTCTTGGCGCGATAGTGGTCCTCAATAGGCTGCGTGATTACGCCGTCCTTATTACAAGACGACGTAATCATCAAAGCCACTAATACACATACAAGTCTAAATATCTCTTTCACAATCACGCGCTACTCAAATATTACAGCCACATCATCATAAGCAAAATATCCGGGAGCGCCCAGACCGTAACCGCTCTCATAGAGTTCCTCGCTACCTACGAGGTTAAACTCTACACGTGCCACCTTGCCGAGTGACGACAAATCCCACTTTGTCCACTCTTTGACACCCTTGCGGCCCTTGTCCCACAATATGAACTCGGCTGTCGCAGTAGGATTATCATTCTCATCATAACCATAGGCTATAATCTTAAACCAGCAATCCTCTGATACGCCACCCGTCGGTACCATCCAACCATCGCCGTTTGCAAGGATGTTGTAAACATAGGTAGTGTTGGTCACATACATATGGTCTATCGTACGAGCCACGCCATCGTCAAACTCAAAGTATATCAACTCGTTCTGCATTCCCATACCCGAATCATCCGTATAACCGAAGTGTACGGCAAAATTATCCGAGCCGTTGGCACCACCCTCTACGGCATAGGCCTGCAAATCGCACATATAATTACCCTTCGAGAGGTCATTGCCCACATAATTCGATATGGCGTGACCACCATAACCGGGAAACATTGCCGTTGGCGAGGGGTAGAAAGCCAACTCGGTGTTACCCTCATCGCACCACGAATTCTGGCCATTGCCGTTGCCATACTCCGACGACGAGATTAAATCCGACCAATAAGTCGCAGCATTCGAAGCCGAGCCTTTGTAGTCCTTGTCCTCGAATGTAAGAACGCGTACCTCAACCTTCGGCAGAATTATCTGACGGCCATCGGCCAATGTGATGATTACCGTAGTGTCGGTCTCCTCGATTGACACAAAGAAAGAATCGCCATCCTTGCCGTCGGCACCATCTTGACCATCTTTTCCGTCGGCACCGTCTTTTCCATCGACGCCATCCTTACCATCTTGGCCATCTGCACCATCCTTACCGTTTCTAATTGTTACGGTTGTACCATCGCTAAATGTCAGCACAACGCCCTCATCGGTGTAATCAACAGATGTAATCACCTTACCCTGATTCATTGCCTCCATCAATGCCGACAGGGTTGCAATGTCCTCGGTGTTGGCATCCACCTGCTGCTCAAGGTCATCTACTGCACCCCAAAGGTCAGAGTCGTCATACTCGCAACTCGTAAGCGACAGGCTCAACAGAGCCACCGCTAAAAACATAAATAGTTTTTTCATCGTTTTGTGTTATTAAAGTGTTAAACAAAATGTATTGTCGCATTTTGCAGGACACGCCTCATAACACTCAAAACTATCTATGCCGAAAATGGGCCACATCGGCTTTTGCCTGTACAAGGATGCCGACATAAATGTACACACAATATGCACACCCTGACTGCACACCTTGACATTCGTGCAAACGTAACATCCACGTGTAGGAAAAATCCTGCCTCTGGTGACTACGTTCTGAAAACTAAACTCTAATTTGGCTAAAAAAATAGTTCTGATTCTTCCCCGTAGTCCTGCAGGTTTTAATCCATTCGCAAAAGGCAGGTTTTCTGACTTATTCCATTTGTAGTGCCTTCCCAACGGTCCTGCCGTCAGTGGCAAAGAGTACCACAAATAAATTCTCCTCTCGAGAATGGAACTTACAGCAACAGGTATTGTCACGGATTCTCACCGTATTCCCTTTTCACCTCTCGTAACGCTTGGTTATAAGACTTGTAACACCCGACTTCAAAACTCGTAACACCCGACTTCAAAACTCGCAACGCTCGACTTCAAAACTCGCAACGCCCGACTCAAAAACTCGTAACGCTCGGTGCTCAAACTCATAACACTCGGTCCGTAAAGGCGCCTTATGCACTACAAATGTAAGCGAAAAATTCTACGCAACAAAATAATTGGCGCTATTTTTTTTGTGTGAGTGATGTTTATATCTACGATATAATTTTTTTATATTTTCGTGTTGTGTCATTACGAGGAGGTGGTGGTGTTTAATGTTGTATAACAAATTCCTCCTCTAAGGTAGAGGAGGTGGCACACCATAGGTGTGACGGAGAAGTCTGCAATTTGGAGTCTTTAACATCAATTTTATTCGGGCGTTCCGCAACACGATATGATAAAAATTTGTATATTTGTCTTTGAACATATTCGACAAAAAAAGAAAATGAAACGTTTTTTAATTCACATATTTGCGATGACACTACTTGCAAGTTGCACCAAAGGCTTTACCTCTGCCGAACGCGAAATAATCTATGGTGGAGAGAAGGAGATAATGCGGGTTTTAAGTATAGCAAACAAGCAGGACTCACTAACGCTTCGCTCTACATCAAAACCTCTCAAGCGCGATATGGTCTCTCAGGATGAGTTCTCGACTCTCTGCCGCCGTATGCTTACAACGGTGCAGAATCCCGAAAATGAGGGCGTCGGCATTGCGGCTCCGCAGGTGGGCATACTGCGTCGTCTGGTCGCTGTGCAGCGATTCGACAAGGAGGGCAAGCCTTTTGAGTTCTTCATCAACCCTGAGATTGTGGCCAAAGACGACACACTTGTCGCAGGTGGTGAGGGTTGTTTGTCGGTTCCCGAAATATATGACGATGTGGAGCGTTCACAACGCATCACACTGCGATATTACGACAGCAGTTTCACCCCGCACGAAGAGGTTATCGAGGGCTTCACGGCTGTGATTTTCCAGCACGAGATAGACCACCTCGACGGCAAACTTTTTATTGATTATTTGAAATAATTTTCCGAGAATATGACAAAGCGGATATTTGTTCTGGCACTGCTTTTTGCAGTGATGAGTAGCACTTCGAGCCTTAATGCCGCCTCACCGAAAGCGGACCGAAAATATTGGGTAAACACTATGTTGCGCATAGCGACGCCTGTATATGAGAATCTTGCCAACGAAACTCTGCGCAAGAATATGCCCGTCGAGGTTAATGACGGCTCCAACACAGGCAAACGTGCCAATGTGAGCCATCTTGAGGCGCTTGGCCGCTCGTTCAATGGCATCGCCCCGTGGCTTAACTTGGGCGAGGAGGATAGCGCCGAAGGCAAGCAGCGAGAGGCGATGACAGACCTTGTCGTTAAGGCTATCGCCAATGCCGTCAATCCCACCAGCGCAGACTACCTGCCCTTTGACGGGCCCGGCACGCAGCCGCTTGTCGATGCTGCTTTCTTTGCGCAGGGCTTGCTCCGCTCGAAGGATGTCATCTGGCCCCGATTGGATGACGTAACACGCCAACGAATAATTGATGAATTCAAGCGTTCACGCAAGATTCGCGCGTGGGAGAATAATTGGCTGCTCTTCTCGGCAACTATCGAGGCCGCTTTGTTGCAGTTTACGGGAGAGTGCGACTTCTCGAAGATAAAATATGCTCTGGACCGCCACGACGAGTGGTACAAGGGGGATGGATGGTATGGTGATGGCGCTACATTCCACCTCGATTACTACAACAGTTATGTCATCCAACCGATGTTGGTCGATGTCACTGCCACACTCAAGGCCAATGCCGACAAGAGCGAGGAGTATGCCACTTATGGTGCAAAGCACGACAACTATCTAAAACGTATGGCTCGTTTTGCGGCACAGCAGGAGATGATGATTTCGCCCGAAGGAACATTCCCGATGTTAGGTCGTTCGTGCGGCTACCGCTACGGAGCATTTCAAGCGCTCTCACATACCGCCTTGCTGGGGGCTTTGAGCAAGGGCATATCACCCGCACAAGTACGTTCAGCGCTGACTGCCGTCATAAAACGTCAGACGGTAAAGGATATGTTCGACAAAGAGGGATGGCTGACGTTAGGATTTTGCGGTCATCAGCCCGATGTTGCCGAAAATTATGTATCGACAGGAAGCGCCTATTTGTGCTGTTTCGTATTCTTGCCGTTGGGATTACCCGCCGATGCGGAGTTCTGGAGTGCAGGAGACGAGAAGTGGTCGTCACAACGCGTATGGTCGGGCGAAGATGTTATGCGCGATGCCGCAGTAAATTATTAGCGAAGAGATAGCGGCAATAGCAATATTATATCGACTTCTCGAGCGAGGGGTTTTGGCGCAGTTTACGGAGTTGCATTGCAAGAAGTACTGCCGCCAGCACCGACGATGTAAAATCGGCAATCGGTATAGAGTACCACACACCGTCGCTACCCCACCAACGTGGCAAGATAAACAGCAACGGAACGATAAAGAGCAGTTGTCGTGATACCGAGAGCAGTATGGCTCGCTTGGGCTTGCCTATATGCTGGAAGAAGTTTCCTGCAACGATATTAAAGCCTACGATGGGCAACATCAAAACAAGCATTCTCAAGCCTCGCGCCGAAGCCTCGATAAGTGCTGTTGCGTCGCCCGTACCATCCTCGCTAACAAAGATTTGCACCACCTGATAAGGGAAGACCTCGCATATAACAAAGCCTAAAGTCGTAGTCGCCACCGACCAACCCACCGTCATCCACAATACACCGCGCACACGGTCATAATTACGCGCTCCGTAGTTGTAACCCGCAATGGGTTGCATACCTTGCGTAAGGCCCATAACGACCATCGTAAAGATGAAAGCCACACGATTGGCTATGCCGTAGGCTCCGATAGAGAGGTCGCCACCGTGAACTCGCAGGGTGTTATTGACCAATATAACCACAACGCAAGCGCACGACTGAATCATAAATGGAGCCATACCCACCGAAATGATATTCTTGATAATCTCCCAATGCAGGCGGAAGGCATCTCTGCGGAACTGCAAGAAACTCTTTGGGTTGGCGAAATGTACCCACTGCACGACAACCGATATAAACTGCGCGATAACCGTCGCCCACGCCGAGCCTGCAATTCCCCACCCGAACACAAAGATAAACAGCCAATCGAGCAGAGCATTCAACCCGACGGCCAATATGGTGATATTCATTGCTTTGCCGGGATAGCCCGCCACTCGCAGCATACAATTCAATCCGTGATAGAGGTGCGTGATGATATTACCATAGAGGATAATGCGCATATATTCACGTGCATAAGGCATAGTCTGTTCGCTCGCACCAAAGAAATAGAGCAATTCGTCGAGATATACCAATCCGAACAGCGTAAGCACAAGGCCCATAATCACATTGAGCGACACCACGTTGCCCAATATATTCTCGGCTGCGGGCTTATTACCTTGCCCCAAACGAATAGAGGTCAATGCCGCAGAACCTGCACCAACCATAGCACCAAACGCAGCCGTCAGGTTCATCATCGGCATCGTCAGAGCCAATCCCGTAATGGCTAACGGCCCTACACCCTGACCTACGAATATACTATCGACGATATTATATAGCGATGCGGCCACCTGCGCGATGATTGCAGGCATCGCGTATTGCTTAAGCAATTTGGATATGCTATCTGTACCTAATGATTGAGGTGAACCGCTTTTATTCATAGGTGCAAAGTTACGATTTTTTTTGATACCATATCATCTTTTCCGAACGGTTCTTGAACTGTAATAGTAATATGATGTTAGGCGATTGCTGGCTCACAAAGAGTAGCACACCTACTCTTACCGCATAGTGCCGACTACGATATGCTCATCATCGGGCCACAATATCTGCATCTCGACACTATCATACACCCCCACGCGCCCGAAGATTCTATTATTCTCGAAATCCACCGCAGTGATACAAATGTCGCACCTGAAGTCCAACCCTTCGCGGTGGGCCATCTTATAGAGCGCCTCCTTGGCACACCACGCCACGGCATTGAAGACGGCACTATCGCTCAAGCCCTGCTCTTCAGCGGTGATGTAACGACTGCTCACTCGCTCAAAATCCCTACCACGTTGCTCGATATCGACACCGCAAGGTTGCTGTGAGAGCATAATGGCAACCATATCGCGACAATGCGATACTGATATGTATTTATAATGGCAATTATTGATTACGACCTCCTCCGACAAGAGTGGTGCCCCCTGCGAACTATACTCAATGGCGACGCTACGGCCAACAACCCTACGCAACATCATACGCCACGACAGTCGCTCGGCGCGACGCGAATATGACGAAAATTGCTCTACCGATTGCAACTCGCAGTCACTTGCTTCGACCTCTAACTGCTGTAATGGAGCGATATGACCTATAATCAGCAGGTTGCCGTCCTCGCCAAACGTGATTACATCGGGCTGCGAGGTGGAATTATTCTCTCTCTTCATCGCCCTGCTGACCTACTACGACCTTTATCTTATCGACTCGGCGGCCATCCATCTTCTGAACAGTGAAACGCACATTGTGAGCCTCAACCGTATCACCCTTCTTGAGCAAATCGCGACGCAACTCCAACATCAGTCCCGCCAACGTCTCGGCACGGCCCTGCACATCGGCAAATATATCCTCCTCGACTCCCACAACGCGCTCGAAATCGACAATGTGGCTCTTTCCATCGAAGATATATGTATTGGCATTCAGTCGCTCGTAGAATGACTCATCCTCATCACTCTCGTCCGATATTTCACCCACGACCTCCTCCAGAATATCCTCCAACGACACCAATCCCTGTGTGGCTCCATACTCATCCACAACAATGGCTACGTGAATCTTATTCTCCTGAAAGTCGCGCAACAAATCATCAATCTTCTTATGCTTGGGAACAAAATAGATTTTGCGTAGCAACTGCTGCCACCCAAACTCATCACCGCAAGCAATGTGCGGCAACAAGTCCTTGACATACAGCGCGCCCTTGATATTATCCAAATCCTCATCGTAGACGGGTATGCGCGAATATCCCGACTCTATGATGACGGCCTTCACCTGCTCGAAGGTCGATTTTATATCTAGAGCCGTAATATCAATTCGCGGACGCATAATCTCTTCGACTTCGGTATTCACGAAATTGACAATGCCCGACAACATCTGGTGCTCCTCCTCAGACTGCGCCGAGCCACGAGCCAAATCGACTGCATCGGCCAACTCCTCCATCGATATCTCGGCATTGCGCGTAGCCAAACGGCTTATGCGACCACCCGTACGCACCAGAATATAGGTCATAGGCCAACATACCCATTTGAAGAGTTTTATGGGATAGACCACCATTCGTCCAAACTGCTTGGGGTTACTCTGCGAAAGCACTTTGGGCAAAATCTCACCAAAGAGCAACAGCAAAAACGTAACCAGCACCGTCTTGAACAAGAACTCAAAACGATGGAACTCAAACAGCGCATCCATAATATTCGATGAGAGTATTACGATGCCGATATTTACAAGATTATTTGTTACAAGAATCGTCGCCAGCAGAGTATCGACATTGCTCAACAAGCCCAAAATGGTCTTGTCACGCGAGTCGCCCTTTTCGCGCATCTGCTGCAAATCTTGAGGAGTAAGCGAGAAAAACGCCACCTCCGAGCCCGACACCAATGCCGATAGGGTAAGCAGCAAAACCATCACCACACCCATTATCGCCACATCAAGCGAAAAGCCAAGATATGTAACTACAGCCTCTTCCAAACTATATCAATTAAATTCAACTTCCTCCTACTACAAGTTACCCTTGAATAGGTTATTATCCATTGATTTATTCTCTGCCTCGTGCGGCTCCTCGCGATATACCTCCTTATGACGCGAGGCATTATCGTTATCGACAACCAACTTCACATTACGACGCTGGAACGAAGGGATACGCAACTCGGCCTCGATGTTAGCCCACTTCGAAGGTTTGCGGTCAAGCATTGCGGGCATCGCGTGATGTTGTTGCGCCACCTTTACCGACTCGGGACCACTCGCAGGAACAGCAGTGATGACAGCCTCATCATCCATAGGTTCGATGGGCTCCATAATGAGCGATATGGGACGCGAGGGAGCCTCCTCCGAACTAAAGCCCGTAGCGACAACCACAACCTCCAACAGATTCTCCTGCATAGGTTTTGAACTTGCACCCCAAATGACATTGGCATTATGTTCTACACCATCCTCGTCCTTATAACTTGCATAACTCTGGATGTAGTCGATAACCTCCATCGACTCCTCGTAAGATACGCTCTCGATATCGGCAGCCGAGATATTGATAAGCACATTCTTGGCACCCGCGATGAGATTGCTATCCAACAGCGGAGAGCACAATGAGCGACGAGCCGCCTCCAAAGCACGACCTTCACCCTCGGCGGTAGCCACACCCATATGCGCACGGCCACTACCCTTCATCACACGCTGCAAGTCGGCAAAATCGACACGGATATATGCGCTCTCTACGGTGATAAGTTCGGCAATACCCTTTGTTGCCGATGCCAATATATCGTCAGCCTTACGGAACGCCTGCGGCAACGACAACTTACCATACATCTCGCGGATGCTGTCGTTATTGATAACCAGCAACGAATCGGCATACTTACGCAACTCCTCGATACCTGCAGCAGCCTGCTGGCAACGTATCGGGCCCTCACCACGCAACGGCGAGGTTACGTTGGCAACGGTCAAAAGTCCCATCTCGTGCGCCAACTTGGCAATGACGGGCGATGCTCCCGTACCCGTACCACCACCCATTCCTGCGGTGATGAATACCATACGAGTACCCGACGCCTCGATATACTGCTTAATCTGCTCCAGCGACTCTACGGCAGCCTCACGACCTCGTTCGGGGTCATTACCTGCACCCAGACCATCCTGGCCAAGACGTATCTTATCCTTTACGGGCGAGTTATCCATCGCCTTCTGGTCGGTGTTACATATCAAGAAGTTCACACCCTTTATACCGGTATTCCACATATGGTTTACGGCATTACCGCCTGCACCACCTACACCTATAACGGTTATAATCGACGATACCTGCTTGGGCATCGAGAGTTCGTTCATCAAATCCTCCATTTGTCAATCTACATTTTAATAGTCATCACCATCATCATCGTCTTCGGGGTTACGGAAAGCATCGTCAAGCCCCTTCTTAATCTTATTCTTCCACCAACGAGAGAAGAATCCTTCACGCTTGATATCCTCATCCTCCTCGTCATCATCATAATCATCGACATCGTTATTCAATGGTGTCGATGCGGGAGGTACAACAGGAGTTGCAGGAGTTGCGGCTGCACCATAACGCTGATTTATGGTCTGCGGCTCGGCAGGCTGCGCTGCGGGCTGTACGGGTTGAGTGGGTTGTGCAGGTTGTGCTGCAGGTTGCGCAGGAGCCACATCAGGCACTACGCGCTTAGGTATGGGAGTATGAAGCACACCTACAGGGCAAGCACCCTCCTTTGCTCCGCGCAGAAGCATCGATACGGCCAACGTGAGATTGGGCGACGACACCACCTCAAGCGATGTAGAATCGACACCTATCTCGGCACAAGCGACTCTAACCTCCTGTCCCGTTACATTGTTAAACAAATCGGCCACATTGGCAAGCGCTGCGCCACCACCCGTAAGGACAATACCTGCCGAGAGTTTCTTGGCATAGCCTGCCTCGCGTATCTCGTTCCACACATATTCGGCGATGTCGGTCATACGCGCACCTATCACAGCGGCCAAATTCCAACGCGAGATAGGTTTAATGGTACGTGCGCCCTTACGAATCTGGATGTGGATGAGGTCATCTTTGGTCATCTCGGCCACAGCAGAGCCATAACGTCGCTTCAAGTTCTCGATGGTCTTATGAGGAATATATCCGTTAAAAAGACGTATATCGTTGTTTATAGCAGCGCCACCGATAGGTATTGAGGCGATATAGGTCAATACATTGCCACAATACACCGCAACATCGGTAACACCGCTACCGATATCGACAATGGCAACACCCTCCTCCTTCTCTTCGCTGGTCACTACCGACTCCGCCACAACGGCGGCACTTGCAAAGATACCCTTGATTTTGATGCCCGCCTCAAGGAATACACGACTGAAGCGATTCTTGGCATCACGCTCGCAGAGGATAAAGTTATAGGTCGATGACAACTGCTTGCTGTAAGAGCCTACGGGATTCTTCATCTCGGTGCCCGCATCACCCTTATAGAGCAGAGGGAACAAATCCATAATCACCTCGCCATCGGCTGCCTTGACGTTACGCATACGCTCACTCAGAGCATTCACATCGCGCTGCGATATGCAATTCTCGGCATCCTCAACAAAGACGTGGTCGGTATAACGCGCACAACGCACAAACTTACCCGATATGCTGACATAAGCATCGGTAATCGCTATGCCGGCTTGCTGCTCGGCCTTCTCGCGGGCCTTGCGCAAAGCCTCGACCACACTCTCATTATTATCGACCAATCCTGCCGTCACGCCCGTTGTCGGCTCGGTCACTATTGCCTGCACCTCCAAAGAGCCGTTCTCGTTTATCGAGCCTACGGCGATAACCACCTCCGATGAGCCGATATCGACTGCTACTATGTAATTTTTCTTCTCCACTATATTGTTGTTTTAATTTTTCTCTTACTCTAACCGTTCTCTGAATATTCGGCTCGCCCCTGCTCACCTTGTTCACCACGCTCGCCCCCACTTATCGGGTGCAGACCACTTGGCCCTTGTACTTGATGGATATTGTGCGGAAGGAGTCCCAGCCGATGTTGGATAGTCCCTTCTGATAAAAAGCCAATAATTTGTCGAGTTTCTCCTCTACATCATCCACCTCACCAAATAGAACAGTATGACGACCTGTACGCGGAATCAACTCCAACTCAAGGTCACCACTGCTCATTGTCGATGCTACGATTTGTACTATCTCGGCGCTCCAAAAAGAGTCATCTTCGATATATTTTACAAAGTTAATGAGTTTCGACAAATCTTCATACCTTTTGAGCAATTTTTTTTGCTTATTACGCTCGGCATCCTGCTTTGCGCTCACTTTCTCTATTTCATTTTCGTTCTGGCGATTCCAATAACTGTATTTTTGGCGCAACTCGGCTCTCTCGCGCAACTTGGCCTGACGACGCTTGTCGTATTCATCGTGACTCTCAAACAGGCCCTTACGCGACAACAATCCCTTCTTTGCCACAAGCATACGGCTAACGGCCCTGACAGAGTCCTTAATCTCCTTCTCGCGCTTGAACAGAGGCACCTTCTCGTGTTGCAACTCAAGGATTTTAGCCTCCGACTCGGCTATGCGGCTTTGGATATAATCCTCCAATCGGCCTGTATAATTAGCAGGCACAGGGGGAGCATAGGGGCCTGTCACAACGGGAACATAGACAGCCGACATACGAGGTGCGGGGAATATATATCCATCGGCTGTGATGTACGAATCGTAGCCGTCGGCCATCAGTCGCAACATCGGGCGACGCTGGCTCACATCTATGCGCAACTCGCCATCGTAAGTGACATAGGCATTCACGCGCTTGATAAAACCATTTGCTCGTATTGTATTCTCGATTGACGCCAAGTCCAACTCCTCGATAGGCACACCGACAGTCGCAATCTTATTCTGCTGAATCCATCGCTCGATAGTCTTACTTGAGATGAGCATCTCCTCGCGTGTGCTATCTATGATGTTGATATCGACGCTACGGATTGTCGTAGATGCACGATGCGCCTTGGCGCGGCCATTAAAATACACGATAAAGGCCGCGACAAACACCCACAACAGTGTCATCAATATTATCCTCAGCGTCTTGTTCATCTTTGCTTAGAAATCTCTTAACTTATGCTTTATGGCTCAATGCGTCGGCTATGGCCTGACAATATGCATCGATATTACCTGCTCCGAATGTCACCACCACATCGGTCTGCTCTGCCGACAAATATTCAGCCAACCTCTCACGCTCACATATCGGGCAGGGTACGGTCACACACTCGGCAATAATCTCCGACGTGATGCCCTCGATAGGCTCCTCACGCGCAGGATAAATCGGCACCAGCACCACCTTATCGGCCAGCGACAGCGCCGCAGCAAACTCACGATAGAGGTCACGCGTACGGGTGTAGAGATGTGGCTGGAATACAGCCGTAATCTCACGATTGGGGAACATCTTGCGTACCGACGTGATTGTAGCCTCCAACTCCTCAGGATGGTGAGCATAGTCATCCATATATACCTGACGCGGGGTGTTGATATAGAACTCGAAGCGACGTTTCACACCCGAATACTGCTCCAGACCGCGTCGCAACTTCTGCTCATCGAGCACCTCGCCGCGAGAGCGTGCCGCACACCACATCGAGGCCACTGCCGCCACCGAATTTTCGATATTCACCCAGCCCGGAATACCCAATCGGCACCCCTCGATAACACCCGACGGAGTCACCACATCGTAGTTATAATATCCTCCCTCGCAGAGAGTTACATTTTTCGCATAAAAATCGCAAGGCTCATCGTAACTATATCGCCAGATGTTAATCCCTGCCGCTGGCAACGGAATATCGACACCCTGCTTGATTATCAGGTGACCGCCCTGCTTGATAAGCGCCGCAAACTGCCCGAAGGCCTCGACTACAGCCTCAAACGTACCGTATATATCCAAGTGGTCAGCCGCCACAGCCGTAATGACCGCCACATCGGGTTTCAGGCGTAGGAACGAGCGGTCAAACTCATCGGCCTCAACAGCCAAACGATTACCCTCGCCCAAAACCATATTACCGTTAAAATTCTTCGATATTCCACCCAAGAAGGCATTGCCACCCATATCGGTTGCGGCATTAAGCCACGCTATGAGTGTCGAAGTGGTGGTCTTGCCGTGAGTACCCGCTACGGCCATCACATACTTGCCCTCCGAGAGATGCCCCAACATCTGCGAGCGTTTCTCCATCAGGAAACCGTTTTGACGGAAGAACTCCATCTGCGGATGGTCGCTCGGCACAGCAGGGGTAAAGACTACCATCGTGGTTGCGTTATCACGAAATGCAGCGGGGATATTCTCCACTCCATCCTCATAACACACCGTTGCCCCCTCCTCCTCAAGGGCTGCCGTCAAAGGTGTAGGCGTACGGTCATAGCCCGCAACAGCCTTACCCTCGTGCATAAAATAACGGGCCAAAGCACTCATACCGATGCCGCCAATGCCCATAAAATATATGTTGTCGTAGTTCTTCATTTCATCCTGCTTTTTACAAATAAGCGCACGCGCTACAAATAAACGCGCAATACTTTACAACGTGTTTTATCTATTATAGAGAGTTCTTTACCACTCCTTTTCTATCTGTTTCATAACTCTTTCTGCCGCATCGCGGATGCCCAGCACCGAAATATTGTGCGACAGACGCTTGAGCATAGGCTCATCCTGCAACAACTCCATCGCCAGCGGCATACACTTCTCCACAGCCTCCTTATCGGCCACCATACGCGCCGCATCGCGCTCAACCAGAGCCATAGCATTCTTGGTCTGATGGTCTTCGGCCACATTGGGTGACGGCACAAATATTGTCGGCTTACCTATCAGGCACAACTCCGACACCGTGCAGGCTCCACTGCGCGACACCGCAAGGTCGGCCACCTCATAGGCCAAATCCATACGCTCGATAAAAGCCCCTTGCCAGATATTTTTCGTGGGATGCTCCTCCAGAAACGCCTGCATCTCCTTTTCATAATATTTTCCAGTCTGCCAGATGACCTGTATCGGGGCATCCTTACCCTCCAGCGATAGTATCCAGCTCTTCATCATCTCATTGAGCGTACGCGTACCAAGCGAGCCACCCACAACCAGCAAAGTCGGCTTTTCGGCACTGAAGCCGTAATACGCAAGCGCTTCCTCGCTCTTCTGCTTTGCGGGAGCAAAACGACCTCGCAACGGATTGCCTGTCAAGATAATCTTATCCGACGGGAAGAATCGCTCCATACCCTCGTATGCCACACATATACGGCGAGCCCTGCGCGAGAGCATCTTATTGGTGAGGCCTGCATAGGAGTTCTGCTCCTGAATGATTGTCGGCACACCCAACATCTGCGCTGCGAAGAGCACAGGTGCGCTGGCATAACCACCAAAGCCTACAACCGCATCAGCCGCGAAATCCTTGATTATACTACGAGCCTTCCATACGCTACCTACCAACTTAAACGGTACAAGCAGGTTCTTCGGCTCCAAACGACGTTGCAGGCCCACGATAGGCAGACCCACAATATTATACCCCAACGCAGGGACCTTCTCCATCTCCATCTTGCCCTCGGCACCGACGAAGAGAATCTCTACATTGTCACGATATTTGTTTTTCAACGCTTCGGCAACAGCCACTGCGGGGTATATATGTCCGCCCGTTCCGCCACCCGAAAGTATAACTCGTTTCATAGTATTCCTTATATATCTTTTTGTTGCATTACGTCATTCCACATTTTTGGCGAATGTCAAAAATGATTGGAATCTCTACTATCAAAGTTTTTAGGTTAGAGACTCCAATCCTCGCCTTGCGGCACGGTGGAGTGACGTCCTTTCTACAACATTTTTTGTTCTATTCCTCTACCTAACTCAAAAATTAATTCTGAACCGACGCTGCGGAGCGAGCGCAGAGAGTGTTTACACTCTTTGCCGAGCCGCGAGGAGGAAACGAGAGTTTACCTCTCGTAATTTTGAATTTTGAATTTTCCTATCTTCCCCAACTCTCACGGTCAAGTGAGCGGTAGGTTATAGCCTCCGAAATATGAGTGGGAGCAATATCTGCCGCACCCTCCAAATCGGCAATCGTACGCGCCACCTTGATTATACGGTCATAGGCTCTGGCCGAGAGTTGCAGACGCTCCATAGCCCTGTCGAGCAACATCCGCGACTCGGCAGTCAGCGGGCAGAACTCGCGCAACATAGCCGACGACATCATCGTGTTGGTATGTATGCCCGTATCGGCAAATCGCTCAGCCTGCACCCTGCGGGCTCTCATCACTCGCTCCCGTATCGAGGCACTCGACTCTGCGAGTGTGGTCGATGCCATCTCCTCACGCTCGACAGGCGTGACCTCGACGTGCAGGTCGATTCTATCCATCAACGGGCCCGATATACGGCCTATATAACGATGTACGGCTGCCGTCGAGCAACTGCACTCCTTGGTCGGATGGTTATAATATCCGCACGGACAGGGATTCATCGACGCCACAAGCGTAAAGTTCGACGGATAATCCACCGCATAACGCGCACGCGAGATGGTTATATGCTTATCCTCCAACGGCTGTCGCAACACCTCCAGAACGCCGTGCCCAAACTCAGGCATCTCGTCAAGGAACAACACTCCATTATGCGCCAACGACACCTCGCCGGGCTGCGGATTCTGACCGCCGCCAATCAACGCTACGGGCGATGCCAGATGGTGCGGTGCGCGAAACGGACGCTGGCTCATCAAGCCCCGACTCGCCCCCAACTTACCCGCTACGGAGTGTATCTTGGTCGTTTCAAGAGCCTCTTCCGTCGTCATAGGAGGCATTATCGAAGGCATACGTCGCGCCAGCATCGTCTTACCCGACCCCGGTGGTCCTATCATTATTACGTTGTGGCCACCTGCCGCCGCAATCTCCAAAGCACGTTTGGCGTGGGCCTGGCCCTTCACGTCGGCAAAATCTTCGGCATAGGTCTGCACCTCCGACGATGTATCTATCTTTCTATCCTCCGCCGCTATCTCAATCTCGCCATTAAGCGACGATGCCACTTCGGTCAATGACTCCACGGCCAGCACCTCGATACCATCAACCACAGCCGCCTCCATAGCATTCTCTTTGGGGACGTATATGCGCTTAAAGCCTTTATCACGCGCCTCGGCAGTTATGGGAAGTACGCCTCTGACACCTCTTATAGCGCCATCCAACGACAACTCGCCTACGAACACCGAGTCGGCCAACTTCTCGGCCTCAATCTGCTCGGTTGCCGCCAATATGGCGACGGCTATCGGCAAATCGAAACCCGAGCCCTCCTTACGCAGGTCGGCAGGAGCAAGATTCACCACACATTTGCGCGAGGTCATACGGTAGGAGGCATTTTCGAAAGCCGAGCGTATGCGTTGCTCACTCTCGCGGACAGCATTGTCGGGCAGACCAACCAGAAATAGGCCGAGACCTCCACCTGTGATGCTCACCTCAACGGTCACCATCACAGCCCCTATACCTGCCACTGTACCCGTAAACGCCTTAACTACCATTGCTTATCGCTCTAATAATTATCCTCTAAAACGGCACCTCATCGGTCAGGGGACGTTGCTGGTCTATATTTGTAGGGCCTTGATTGAGGTCAAACTCACCGCCTCCCGTTGCCGTGCCTAAGCCTCCGCTTATGGGGGCAGGCGCAAAGCCCTCGTTAATACCACTCTGCACCTCACGATAACCGCCACCCATATTGCCACCCATAGGGTTGGCCGCTGTAGAGTTCTCGTCGGCATCCATATCGGCAAAGCGGGCCTGGTCCTTCAGGAATCGCAACTTGATGTCGCACACCGCACCATTACGGTGCTTGGCGAGGATAATCTCGGCCAAACCTGCCGTCGGCATACCGTTCTCGTCTTGGTTGATGCCATAATATTCGGGACGGTGGATAAATGCTACAATATCGGCATCCTGCTCGATTGCTCCCGACTCACGCAAGTCACTCAACTGCGGACGACGAGAGCCTCCACGAGTCTCCGTAGCACGGCTCAACTGCGACAGAGCAATGATAGGCACATTCAACTCCTTGGCAATAGCCTTCAACGTACGCGAGATGAATGCCACTTCCTGCTCACGGTTACCTTTGGAATCCTGATTTGCGGTCATCAACTGCAAGTAGTCGATAACTATAATCTTGATATTGTTATGAATCTTCAATCGGCGGGCCTTCGAGCGGAACTCAAAGACCGACAGGGCAGGTGTATCATCGACATACAACGGAGCCATACCCAACGGCTTGGTTGCACTCTCCAGATGACGCCACTGCTCGGGCGTGAGGTGTCCCGACTTGATGTCGGTGCTCGACAATCCCGTCTCGGCAACGATAAGTCGCATCATAAGTTGCACAGCCGACATCTCAAGCGAGAAGAACGCTACGGGTGACTCGTGGTCGATAGCCATATTGCGGGCCATAGAGAGCACGAAGGCTGTTTTACCCATTGATGGACGCGCCGCAACGATTATAAGGTCACTCTGCTGCCATCCGAGCGTCACGCGGTCTATAGCCGCAAAGCCCGACGGCACACCAACAAACTTGCTGGAGTTTTTACTCGCATCCTCAATCTGCGTCAGGGCCTGCTGCAAGATATCTTTTGCACTCTGCACCGAGCGTTTGACGTGGCCTTCGGCAACCTTGAAGATTTCGCTCTCGGCATATCCAATCAGGTCTGTCACATCCTGGTCCTCGTCATACGAGCGACGCTGAATCTCGGTAGCCGAGCGGATAAGTTCACGCTGAACATATTTCTGCGCGATGATTTTAGCGTGAAACTCGACATTTGCCGCCGAGCCCACCTTTTGTGTGAGTTGCGCCAGATAGGCTGCACCGCCAACCTTCTTGAGTTCACCGCGCACCTTCAAACGCTCGGTGACGGTGTAGAGGTCGATGGGCTTCAACTCTTGCGAGAGCGACTCTATGGCACTATAAATCGTACGATGCTCATCGGTATAGAATGTTTCGGGGCGCACATACTCCTGCACGGCAATGATACTGTCGCGCTCCAACATCAACGCACCCAACACCGCCTCCTCCAACTCGACAGCCTGAGGAGGAACAACCCCGGCGACAGGCGCTTCGGTCAATTTCTCATATGCGGCACGATTTGCCGCTGATGTATTATAACTTTTTGCCATAGAATCTTGCTTTACGAACTGATGCCCAACCCATTAAACGCACGAAACAACTATCACGCACCTATTTTTTCACAAGGGCTTTTATCCACGATTCAAAATTAGACAATTTTCGACAACCGACAATATGTTTTCATTAAAAATTATGAACATAGGCTTATTGACAACGGTTAATAACTCCAAATTCCGCACTCGCTACTGCTCCTGATGAAGACTTTTGCGCGACGAGGCCAATACTGCAACACTCAACCGTACGGTAGGCGACGCAGCGAGAATTGTCTTCCCTAACGACATTATGGTTGCTCCCGAAGTGAATACATCATCGACCAGAAGCAGATGCTTGCCCTCCAATGCCTCAGGACGTTTTACTTTGAATATTTCCTCGACATTCTCCCAACGCTCCGACTTATGACGCGAGGTCTGACTGCGATTATACCTACATCGCTTTACGCTGCGAACATCGACCTTTACACCCAACTCCTCGGCTATACCTCGAGCCAAATACTCCGACTGATTGTAGCCTCGACGCAGTTGCCGCCACCAATGCAGAGGCACGGGCACAACGATGTCAATATCATCATACAATCCGCTCTGCCTGAGGTATCGGCCATACCAACGCCCCAAACTGTAAGCCACACTCCACGCCCCGCTATATTTGAAACGATGAATGGCCCGTCGCCAAGGGCTGCCCTCGACATACCATAAAAACGCCGATGCCCTGCAAACAGGCAACAAACCCCAGAAACATTGCGTCAAGGGATTCTCCACATCATTCCACATCTCGGTCAGCGGCGCGGTGAGTTCACACATAGTACACACCGTACTATGTCTGTCGTTGAGTTCAGCACCACATATAGGGCACACTCTGGGCAGCAGTAACGAGGCCACATCGTGCAATATATCACTGAATATCGACATCGACGGCTATGTTTATACGTTTATACAGCGGCTCTCGGCCCACCGCATCCAACTCCTCACGCAACAACTCTCTGGCGCGGGCCATCGAGCGACCATTCTCGATTTTCAGCAAGATATGTATAATATATTGGCCCCTGATTCGGTCTATCGGCGGAGTCACAGGCCCCGTAACACGCCCCCCGAAACGACGACGCAGACCATCAGTAAGCCTTACGGCACACTGACGCAACAACGACATATCCTCGTCACGCAGCGTAAGACGTATAAGACGGCTATAAGGCGGATAGCCAAAGGCATAACGCTCGGCAAGTTCACTGCGGGCCATAGCATCGTAGTCGCCCCTCAAAACCCAACCGATAACGGGGTTATCCACTTCCGAAGTCTGAATTACGACTACGCCCTCACGCTCACGACGCCCTGCACGGCCTGCCACCTGTGTCATAAGTTGGAAGGCCCGCTCCGACGAGCGGAAATCGGGCGAGAAGAGCAGATTGTCGGCATTTAGAATTCCGACAACCGCCACACGGCCAAAATCGAAACCTTTGGTTATCATCTGCGTGCCGACTAAAATATCGGTCTGACCACTCTCAAAGTCGCGGATTATACGATTGTAGGCACTCTCCGAAGTCGATGTATCACGGTCCAGACGCGCCACACGAGCCTCGGGGAAGAGAGCGGCTATGGCCTCCTCGATTTTCTCGGTGCCGAATCCCATAGGCCTCAATTCTGCCGTCTTACAATGTGGGCAGTGATGAGCAACGGGGGCTGTATGGCCGCAATAGTGGCACTCCATACGCTCGGTTGCCCTATGCCACGTCAGCGTGACATTACAGTTGGGGCAACGCATCGTCCAGCCACATTGCTGGCACGAAACGAAGGGCGAGAATCCACGTCGGTTCTGAAACAACATCACCTGCTCGCCTGCCGCCAACGCATCGCCTATGGCCTTAGTGAGAGCGAGATTGAAGTGACTCTTACGCTCGCCACGTTTGACCGAGCGCATCGTATCAGACAAAATGATGCGAGGCTCACGCGCACCGCCATAACGCTCCTTCAAAACAGAGTATCCATATTTACCACTTTGGGCGTTGGCATAACTCTCCAACGAAGGGGTGGCACTGCCCAGCAGAGTAAATGCCCCATACATCGAGGCAAGCATAATGGCACAATCGCGCCCTTGATAGCGGGGTGCGGTATCGCTCTGCTTATAACTCTGGTCGTGCTCCTCATCTATGATGATTAACTGCAAGTGACGCATCGGCAGAAACAAGGCCGAACGCGCACCTATGATGAGTTCACCGCCTTGGCTCTTTGCCAATCGCAGATAGGTCTCGGTACGACGACGGTTCGTTAGTTTTGAGTGGTAGGCCGTAACGCAAGAGCCAAACACGCGCTCCATACGCTCGATGAGTTGTGCCGTCAGGGCAATCTCAGGCACCAGCATCAATACATCGCCACCTTCGGACAATGTACGGGCAATCTGCGACATATAAATCTCGGTCTTGCCCGACCCCGTAATCCCTCGCAGCAGATGCACCGCCTTGCCTACCCGACGCGAAGAGTCAATCTCATCGGCTACGGTCTGTTGTGCGGGGGTTAATTTAGGAAGACAAAATCGCACGGCTTTATGTTGCTCGGACTGACGCTCGCGCTCGACAATCGAGATATAGCCCGCTTTGCGCAGAGCCGCGAGGATTGTACTGTCGCACTCTATCAATCGTCGTGGAATCTCGCCAAAATCATTTTTTTCTTCCTGCGTTGCTGTTGCTATTCTCAATAAAATCTCCTTGCGACGTGGGGCCCGACGTCCTATGCGTTCACACTCCTGCAAGAGTCGCTCCCTGTCGCTCCACTCGGCTTTCAAGGCGACAAAAGGCTCGGTGCGAGGCTTAAAAATCTCGGACGAGAACTCCTCCTCCGACTTACCTTTGGGTTTTGCCATCGAGGGCAGAGCCATACGCATCACCTCGCCAATACTGCACATATAGTAATCGGCCATCCACTCCCACAGACGCATCTGCGCCTCATCGAGCAGAGGCGTATCGTAGAGTCTATCCCCCACCTGCTTGATGCGCTTGGCTGCGGGTGGTGTGTCGTGCAGTCGCCACACTATGCCTGTATAGATGTTGCGCGGACCGAATTGTACGGCCACAGCATCTCCTCGCTGCAACGCCACCCCTTCAGGCAAGGCAAAGCAGTAGGCAGGTTGTGCCAATGGCAATACTATGTCGGCAAAGCGATTCATCATCTTGAAGCAAATTATTTTTTCAAAGGTACAAAATTTATAATAAAAGATAGAGTCGGAGAGTTTATTTCGCAGCAAAATCACTACTTTTGTCGGTGATGTCAAGTAATATGTTTATTTAATCCAAAGATTACAAAGACGTCACTCCACCGAGCCGCGAGGCGAGGATTGGAGTCTCTAATCAAAAATCACATTAGAGATTCCATCCATTACTCACACTGCTCGTAATGTGGAATGACCTTTATTATAGTTTTACTATGCAATACCCTTGGGGCGATAATAGACGATTCTACTCCTATGCCGCTTATTTCAAGCGCCTATTCGGCCACAGAATGCAGAAGGTGACCGTCAATGCGGGTTTTACCTGCCCCAATCGTGATGGCACACTATCCTTTGGCGGATGTACGTTCTGCGACAATGCCGCCTTCACACCCTCGTACTGCACACCCGAAAAGAGCATTACGCAACAGATTGATGAGGGTGTAGAGTTCCACCGTCGCCGCTACCGCGAGGCTCAACAATATCTTGCATATTTTCAGTCATTCTCCAACACCTACGCTCCGTTAGAGCGACTGCAAGCCTGCTACAACGAGGCACTCTCGCATCCGCAGGTCGCAGGAATAGTAGTCGGCACACGTCCCGACTGCATAGATGAGCAGAAGTTGGATTACTTTGCATCGCTATCACGTGACAAATATGTCAGCATAGAGTATGGCGTGGAATCGTGCTACGACTCTACCCTAAAACGCATAAATCGCGGTCACGACTTTGCCGCAGCCGAGCGAGCCATCAACCTTACAGCCGAGCGTGGCATACATTGTGGAGCGCATTTCATATTGGGCCTGCCCGGCGAGAGCGACGAGATGCTTATTGAGCAAACAGCAAAAATCAACGCTCTGCCTTTAGACACCATAAAGTTTCATCAACTGCAACTCTTTCGCTCCACGCCGCTTGCCCGCGAATATGACGAGCACCCCGAAAGGTTTCGTTTCTGGAGCATCGAAGAGTATCTGGACCTATTTGTCGAGATTCTGCGCCGCCTGCGCCCCAACCTTGTCGTAGAGCGCTTTGCGGGCGAGGCTCCTCCGCGCTACCACCATACTCAAGGGTGGGGGCTGATACGCAACGAACAACTTTTGGCAATGCTCGATGAAAGATTAGAGCAAAAAGGAGTACATCAAGGCGATATTTTTAATATCTTTGCGCCCACAGAGTAGCAACTCCGATATGGAGACAAAATCGGAATTATAATATTGAATAGTAGTTTTTTAGCAAATAACGATATGAAGATTTCACTTTCACAGATTGCTATCGGCATCAAGGAGTATGTGATTATGACACTCGGTATGTTTATGTACGCCTTCGGGTGGGTTGCTTGCGTCATCCCCGCAGGAGGTATGGGTGGAGGTGCTACGGGCCTCTCGATGTTGCTCAATGCCGTATTCCCGTCAATTACAATGGGTACATTTGTCTTCGCTATTAACGTCGTATTGTTGATTGTGGCAGGATTCATTGTCGGATGGAACTTCGGCATAAAAACAATCTATTGCATCATCGTGTTGTCAATAGCGATGGACTCGTGGGGGTATATACTACCGCCCAACATCCTTGTCGAGTACACTCAGAACATTGATTCTCACAACATACTGCTCGTCATTTTGGGTGCCGTTATCGCGGGTTCGGGTGTTGCCGTATGTTTCAGTCAGGGCGGCTCGACAGGTGGTACCGATATCGTCGCAATGATTATCAACAAATACAAGACCATCAGTTACGGCAAGATTGTCATTTCGAGCGACTTTTTTATCATCGGCTGCTCGTTGTTTGTGGCAAGCGACTTGGCAACAGGTATCGCAACGGTAATATATGGTTATATTATGATTGCAGTCTATGGTTATACGGTTGATTTGATTCAGTCGGGCAGCCAGCAATCAAGTCAGATATTTATCATCAGCCCCAAATACCAGCAGATTGCCGACATCATCAACAACGATGCTCATCGTGGTGTGACCATCATCGACGGAACAGGCTGGTACACCAAGAAGGAGAGCAAAATCGTTATGGTGGTATGCCGTAAGCGCGATGCCTCGATGATACTCAAGTTGGTGCGCACGATAGATGCCGATGCCTTCATTACGATGGGTTCTGTAATGGGAGTTTATGGCAAGGGCTTTGAGGCACTGAGCAAGATTTAAGCGGAGGTTTTTATTATCTAATAATATTTAGGGGGGCTATTCATTAGCCCCCCTAAATATTAAGTGTTTCTGATTAGAGTTGATTTAATTCACTTTGCAGACTATTGATTTCGCTTTGTAAATTATTTATCTCCGAATAAGCAGCAGCGGCTTCGTTCTCATATTGTGCCACTTCACTAAAGCAACTATCTGCACTCTGCAAATAATCATTACGCTGAGCCTCATCTTGAGTAGAATTGGCATATGAAAGATAGGTTTCCCCCTGCTGACGACGGCTTGTCGCTTGGCTCTCTGCACTATACGCAGCACTTTGCAGGCTGCTGATTTGACTCTCTAAACTACTAATCTGGCTCTCTAAATTACTGATTTGCATTGCTCGCTCCTCCTCTTCTCGAAGTTCTTCTTCTGCCTGTCGCTGACGCTCCTCCTCTTCTCGAAGTTCCTCTTCTTCTTGTCGTATACGCTCTTCCTCCTCACGAAGTTCTTCTTCCTCTCTTTGACGCGCATCATCACCGTAAGATTCACCTCGTAACGAATGTGAAGTTTTATCACTCGTTCCAGCCAGAGATGATGCTATACGGAGCGTTTCGGCATTGATTAATAGCCAACTAATAGGACCATTATATACATTACAACGAGCCTTAAGACTTTTTTCGGCTATTGCTAATTCTTGAATTAGTTTATCTTCTGTCAATTTATATTCAGATTCTGATACTACCTTCGAAGGCATAGCGCAAAGGATAATTAATCCTAACATATGTAACATATAACATAACACAAGTATTACAATCGCCTTACCTCCACTATAACCTAAATCGCCAATACGTTTGTATGTAATATAAATAAGGAATATTCCTGGTATTATAATCAAAAAGTCAAGCCCTATACTCGTAAGAACAAGGCCAGCACCTATAACACAAAGTATGCCTTTGAAGAAATCGCCCTGCCCGATAGTCTCGTTTTTGAATAATCGCTTAAATAAAGGCAGACTCATATCGTTCTTTACTCGCTTGCTATCATTGACAACTGCGCTATAAGGGTTGTTTCCTTCATATTTATATCTCACCTCTTTGCCCTTCTCGCGTACTAAATTTTCGGTAATGCACTCTCCCTCGACATATCCGTGAACACAAGTCCCACTATCCGCAGAGCCATTACCGTGTATTCGAATACATTGCGGGTCGTTTATCGCCAATGTTGCATCAAAACGACCAATGTATAGTTTTCCGTTATCGAAAAGATTCAAATTGGGATAATTCTTAAAATCGTTGTGAACTAATATTATGCTATTGCTATAAACAATCATCTGATAAGAGTCGGCTACGCCAAACGACGAAAAATAATCTATTTTTTCTCGGAGCCTGCGTTTCATTTCTGGATGTCTGCTATCTCTCATCTGATTGGTCATAATCTGAATACACTTTGCTATGACCTGATACTTAGTTACTGGAGCGTTTGCCATAGAAATACTATTTAATGGTTTTGAATATACATAACAAAAATAACAAAAAAGTCTTTATCTGAACAAATTTTATACTTAAAAAACGTAATTATAAAATTTAGTGCGGTTTGTAACAATTTTAGTCATTATATCCGATATTCTAATCGTCTCTCTTTCTGTTCAATGATGTGGAATGACGCAATGCAATAACAAAAAAAACCGCCGCATCTTGATTCGGATGCGGCGGTGGCCTTTACAGGCTATCGAAACTTAATACTAAATGTTACTTCAAACCAAGTTTCTTCAAAATCTCCTTAGGTACAATGTTCTTATTGACCATAATGTCCATAGTCTTGTACTCTACGAAGGGACGTGAGAAGTAGTAGAAGCCCTTGTAAGGACCGCTCTCACCCCACGAGTTCTGCACCTTATAGAAAGGATTGCCCTCCTGGTCGGTAGCAGTACCTACGATAACCATACCGTGGTCGTCGGTTGTAAGATAGTTGTCATAAGCCTCCTGACGCATCTCCTGTGTGATGGTCTTCTCCTTCATCGGGCCCTCAAGGTTGTTAATCATCGCCTGCTTCTCGGCGTCGGTAAGTTTACCCCAACGCTCAGCATCTGAACCGATAGAGTTCTTCTCTACCTCCTCGGGAATAACACCGATAGCCTTTGTACGGCTAAATCCCTTCTCGCTAACGTCTGTACCCCACGCTACGGGGCGACCTGCCTCCAAAGCAGCATCCAACACCTGCATCATCTCGCCTACGGGCAAGTTGTACATTGAGTGCCACATCCAGTTGTCGGGAACCTCAAGAATAAATGTAGAATAGAAGGGGTGGTGAGTATATGATGAAATCTCGATATAATCCTCCATCTTGATAGGCAAAGACTCTGCAAACGATTTGGGAGTGTACTCCTTGCCTTTGTATGTAAAGGTCTCAGGACGCTCGCCGAAGTAAGTATCCAAAATAGCGTTCAAACCATCCTGCCATACAGGAGTAAGTTTGCCGTTACCGTTCTTGATGATAGCCTCAACATAGGCCTTCAACACATTGTCAATCTCGTTGAACTCGGGCAACTCGGTGCCATAGTTCTGACCTGTATAAACCTCGCGGGGAACGATGCCATACTTTGCAATCATCTCTGTTACGTCGTGTGCTGCGCCACCTACTGCGAAGTTCAGGTTACCGTGCAAACGAACATACTTAACAGCCTTATCGAAGTAAGCGTGACGTACCACCCACATCTGTGAAAGTGTCATCTGCTCACCACCTACTGCCATAATCTCCTCCTCAAGGTATGAGAGAGTTGAATAGCACCAGCAAGTACCACTCTTGTACTGGTTGGTGATAGGCACTGTCTTAACGACCTTCTGGTCTGTAAACTTATAGCCCTCTTGAGCCGAAGCAGCGGCTGCAAAACCCACCGCAAGCACTGCCAAAACAAAAAGTTTCTTCATACAATCTTATTTATTAGTTAGTAATTAATCTTTACTTCTTCTTGGGGGTATTGACTACCTTCACACACTCCTCATAGGTTATGGTCTCGGCCTTGCGGTTATGAGGCAGACGATAGTTCTTGCCCTTATAGGCTATGTATGCTCCGTAGCGGCCATTCTTGATTACCATATCCTTATCCTCCTCGAAAGTCTTAATCGGGGCTGCAGCGGCTACGGCCTGCGCCTTGCTCTGCTCGATGAGTTCTACGGCACGCTCATACTGCAACGTATAGGGGTCATCGCTCTTTGTAAGCGATGCGAAGGTGTTGCCATAACGTACATAGGCGCCAAATCGGCCTATACCGACCATCAAATCCTGACCCTCATACTTACCCAGATTACGAGGCAGGGCAAACAACTCCAAAGCCTCCTCCAAAGTGATTGACTCAATGAGTTGGCCCTTCTTGAGCGATGCATAACGGCTCTTGCCACCCTCTTCGGCCTCAATCTCCACCATCGGGCCATAGCGACCTATACGAGCCTTTACTGCCTTACCTGTCTCGGGGTCTACGCCCAAAACTCTTATCTGGTTATTCTTGTCGGTCTGCGTAGTGATGGCATTTTCAACCAAATCGTGGAATGGAGAGTAGAAATCGGTAATCATATCGTTCCACGTGATGTTACCTTCGGCGATACGGTCAAACTCCTTCTCGACGTTAGCCGTAAAGTTATAATCCATAATCTGCTCAAACTGCGACTCAAGATAATCGTTTACGACCATACCTATATCTGTCGGAGCCAGACGGTTCTTCTCCTTGCCATAACTCTCGGTTAGTGTCTTCTCCGAAATCTTACCCGCAGATGACAGGGTAAGAGCAATGTATTGGCGCTTCTGCGCATCCTTATTCTGCTTTACCACATATCCGCGATTGATAATCGTCGTAATGGTAGGGGCATAGGTCGAAGGACGGCCAATACCCAACTCCTCCATACGCTTTACGAGTGATGCCTCGTTGTAGCGCGACGGTGCCATCGAGAATCGCTCTGTAGCGACAATCTGCGAAGATTGCACCGCAGCACCCACCTCCATCTTGGGGAGTATAGCCTCACTGCTATCGCTTGCCGCATCCTCATCTACCGACTCTGAATAGAGGCGGAGGAATCCGTCGAAACGTACCACCTCGCCCGTAGCAACAAACTGCCACTGCGAGCCATCCATATCTATAACGATAGTCGAGCGGTCCACATCGGCGGCTACCATCTGCGAGGCCACCGTACGTTTCCAAATCAACTCATAGAGTCGTTTCTCGGCTGACGTACCCTCAATCTGGTGACGGTCTATATATGATGGGCGGATGGCTTCGTGAGCCTCTTGTGCGCCCTTTGTCTTGGTCTTATAGTTATGAGCCGATGAGTATTTGTCACCAAAGAGTGCGCTAATCTCACTCTTACACTGCGCGATGGCTTGTGCCGAGAGATTAACCGAGTCGGTACGCATATAGGTGATAAGTCCCTGCTCATACAGACGCTGCGCTACCGACATAGTCTGTGCTACCGACATACCCAACTTGCGACCTGCCTCCTGTTGCAGGGTAGATGTAGTGAAAGGTGCTGCGGGATAGCGTTTGGTGGGTTTCTCCTCAGCCTTCGACACCGTGAATGTTGCGCCTACACAACTCTGCAGGAATGCTTCGGCCTCCTCTTTGGTCTCAAAGCGGTGCTGCAACTCGGCCTTGAAGAGGCTCTGACGCTTGTCACCGGCGATATAGAATTGTGCTACAACGCGGAAATAGGGAGTAGAGTTAAAGGCTATAATCTCACGCTCGCGCTCCACAATCAATCTCACGGCCACGCTCTGCACACGGCCTGCCGACAATGCAGGCTTCACCTTCTTCCACAATACGGGCGAGAGTTCAAAGCCCACAATTCTATCCAACACACGACGCGCCTGCTGCGCATTTACAAGGTTCATATCTATCGTGCGTGGAGACTCTATGGCATTGAGTATTGCGCTTTTGGTAATCTCGTGGAATACGATTCGCTTGGTCTTATCGACGGGAAGGTTCAACACCTCAGCCAAATGCCACGCGATAGCCTCTCCCTCGCGGTCCTCATCGGATGCCAACCATACTGTCTGTACCTGCTTCGAGAGTTTTGACAACTCCTCGACTACACGTTTCTTATCGTCCAGAATCTCGTATTTGGGAGAAAACTCATCCTCTATATTTACGCCGAGTCCCTTTTTCGAGAGGTCGCGGATATGACCAAAACTCGATTTGACCACATAGTCCTTGCCCAAAAACTTCTCGATAGTCTTTGCCTTGGCAGGAGACTCCACAATAACTAAATTTTCCTGCATCTGCTCTGTTATTCTTCTATTACGACAAAAACCTAAGCGCATTGACTTAGGTTTGCCGCGATATTATTCAAAAGTAGTTTATTTTACCAATGTATAGGTCAATTCCAACTCTATACTTGCCGGATTAATCTTTGTATCAGCCCCTTGCAGTATCGTACGCTTGAATGTGAACAGGTCGTAGACATCGGGGGCAATATAAATCGTACGGGGCATCGTCATACTATCAAAGTCGAGTGTGCCATCGGCCTTAGGCTCCATATCGAGCAACTCGTTCACCAGATTTTGGATGTATGACGAAATATTCATCTCATAGAAGGCGCGGCTTCGATTCAGGTGACCGTCATAAGCCAGCGTCTGACCTTCGGCCTCTTGAAGATAGAGATAATCGGCAATCGGCGTCTGCGACTTGAAGTTACTATACATACCCAAACGAGGTATCGACGCATCCATCTTATCGGCCATCACCAGCGGGTCCATCACCGTATAGTCGTAATCGGCCCCCTCAAGATATACTCTTAGCGCAGCCTGATTTATCGCAGCCGACGAGTACTCCTTGTCACCGCTATTGATATTGCGCAGCGTATAGAGGAATTCATCGGTAAAGGTCAACTCTGTAACGACACCTCCGCATCCATCAACATAACCCAACTCCACTTCGGCACGCGAGGCCATATTCTCATCAATATCCAGATTTGCCAACTCGGTAGTCGAGAAGTCGTACTCTACTCTCTGGGCCGATACATTACCGTAACCCATAGCGTAGGAGTCGTTGAAGAAATAGGTCATATTAATCGTGTCAGCAATCATCGAAACGTCGGCACCCGTATGGCGAGAACGGCCATAGACCTGCATACCCGACACTGTGGGGTTCAACGAATAGATAGCACCCTCGCCCTGCGGCTCTGCGCTTGCAGCCTCAACATACAGGCCATAGAAGTGGTGAAGGAAAGCCGAGTCGCTCTCGTAAGCCTCCAGACCACCCGTTGCATTACCGTTCTTATCCAACTTCAAGCAGAGCAAACGCTTCAAGAATTCGGGCGTAGCCTCAGTCTCCTGCATACGTATGTGTGTCGTGGTGGTATAAATACCCTTCTCCTGATTCGGGAACTCGAATGTAAAGATTGGTTGGGCATCAGCCTTAAGGTGACCTTTGGCGCGAGGGTCATACGAGATGTAGAACGTACTATCCTCAGTCTGCTCATTAACCAACTCCTTGGTCAGTTCGTAAACGTGATAGAGCATAGGCTTGGTGGTATCACCCGCAAAGGTATCTACCTGAATACGGAACACCGTAGAGTCATATACGGGGCGATAGCCAAATCCGACAGAATCATCTACGGGCAGCATAAACAGCATCTGGCTGGCAAACGAGAATTTACGCACACCAAAACGCTCATCCTTCTGCAAACCCAGATAGAGTCGGTCAAGCGAGTTCGACTTTATCGAGTCGGTCTTGAACAGACGTGTCTGGAAAATTTTACACGGTGCATCGGCCTGGCTCTCCTCCTTGACGATGCCTGCTTTATAGAGTCGGTGACGCATCTGCATCTGCTGATGGCCCGGAGTCAACTCCTCTCCCAGAGTGTAGTCTGCCTCCGTAGTACACGAGGTCAGCGTGGCAAAACACACGGCACATATCACGGCCAGCGACGCCAGCACCCTTACGTATCTTTTATTACAATTCTTCATAGAAACGATTATAGTTATCGAAAAACTCTGCTCCTTCGGGGGTGCTATACTCAAGCACCGGCTTACCACTCTGGCGAGCATACTCGACAAGTGCAGCATCGGCCTTCTCCGAAGAGATGACTACGCCATCGGCATAATCAATAACGAAACGATAGAGATTTTCGTATGAGGGGACAGATAAATTTTCCAACTTCACATCGTTTACACCCTCATTTGCTATTTTATCTTTGAAATCGTCGCTCAACTGCTTCTCGAAACGGTCATCGCACAGCGTCACAACAATCTTGACGTCGCGGAACAACGGGTCGTCGTTAAATACCTTCTTCAAATAGATAGGCGTAATGGCTGACATCCATCCCAAGCAGTGTACCACCGTAGGAGTCCAATTAAGTTTCTTGACAGTCTCCAGCACACCGCGAGCAAAGAAGATAGCACGCTCGTCATTATCCTCAAACTCCTCACCTGCCTCATCTACCAGCACAGCCTTGCGCTCGAAGTAATCGTCGTTATCAATAAAATAAATCTGGATTCTGGCTGAAGGAATCGAGGCCACCTTGATGATTAGTTGGTGGTCGTTGTCGTTGATAATGAGATTCATTCCCGACAAACGAATAACCTCGTGCAGTTGATTACGACGCTCGTTGATGCAGCCATAGCGCGGCATAAACGTACGTATTTCATTTCCTCTCTCCTGCATTGCCTGAGCCAAATGTCGGCACAATGACGACAACTCGCTTTCGGGCAAGTAGGGCATAATCTCCTGACAAACGTAGAGTATCTTGCGTGCAGCCATATTATTGGGTTTTTACAATGTGCAAATATAATAATTTTTTTTCAAAGAATCGGTCCTTCACTCTGTTATGGCCTCACAAGAGGCTCATTTATCACTCCCCGAAAACCTATTCTACAAAATGAGCATCGCGTCACCGTAGGTGCCAAAACGATAACCCTCCTCGGCTGCAACCTGATATGCATTCATTATGCAATCGTAACCGCCAAAGGCTGCCACCATCATAAGTTGTGTCGAGTATGGCAGATGCAGATTTGAAACCATAGCGTCGGCCACCGTAAATTCATAGGGGTGGAAGATAAATTTATTAGTCCAACCCTCCTGAGGCTTAATCATTCCGCCCGTCGAAACGGCAGTCTCGATGGTTCGCATAACCGTAGTACCTATGGCTACAACCTTATGGCCGCTGCCTTTTGCCGCGTTGACCATCTCGGCAGCCTCCTCCGATACTACAAACTGCTCGGAATCCATCTTATGCTTCGACAAATCCTCAACATCGACAGTACGGAAGTTGCCCAAACCGGCGTGCAGAGTAATAAACGCAGAGTCGATACCCTTAATCTCCATACGCTTGAGCAGATGCTTCGAGAAGTGCATACCTGCTGTCGGAGCCGCCACAGCGCCCTCGTTTTTAGCAAAGATTGTCTGATAACGCTCGGCATCCTCCTCCTCAACCTTCTCGCGCACCCAACGCGGCAACGGAGTCTCGCCCAAACGATAGAGAGCCTCTTTGAACTCCTCGTAAGAGCCATCAAACAAGAAACGCAGAGTACGACCACGCGAAGTGGTATTATCAATCACCTCGGCGCCCATCATATCGTCCTCGCCGAAATAGAGTTTATTGCCTATACGGATTTTACGCGCAGGGTCCACCAACACATCCCACAATCTTAACTCTCGGTTCAACTCACGCAACAAGAAAATCTCGATTTCGGCGCCCGTCTTCTCCTTATTGCCATAGAGACGTGCAGGAAAAACCTTCGTGTCGTTGAACAGGAACAAATCCTTCTCGTCAAAATACTCGATGATGTCCTTGAATATGCGATGCTCGATTTTACCCGTAGCACGATTAACGACCATCAGACGTGACTCGTCGCGGTTCTCCGCAGGATATTGAGCCAGCATCTCGCTCTTAAAGTCGTATCCGTATTGAGATAACTTCATAATTTATAAATCGTTTTATCAACTGTGAAAGACACAAATATCAATATATAATACGAAATTTTCGCTATTTTGTTTCACATTCGCTCAACTTTTCCAAAAAATTCTCCAATTTATAGCCATTTTCGGCTGTAAAGCCACCGCTGCGGGTACGGCGCAACGAGCGCAGATAGGCTCCGCTGTTGAGCGCCTGACCTATCTCGTAAGCCAATGAACGAATGTAAGTTCCCTTGCTGCATCTGACGCGCAACTTCAGATAAGGCATCGTAAAATCCAACACCTCAATCTCATAGATGTTGATTAACGCCTTTTTGAGTTCCACCTCCTCGCCTGCACGGGCAAATTCATAGGCACGCACACCCTCAACCTTCTTGGCCGAGTAGATGGGTGGTGCCTGCAAACGCTCGCCCGTAAGCGAGAGCAAGGCCTCATCTATCAACTCTCTGGTTATATGTTCTGTCGGGAAACGCTTATCTATCGGATGCTCCATATCGTGACTCGGAGTCGTTGCACCCAACTCCAATTCGGCAACATACTCCTTCTCCTCGCTCTGCAAGGCATTGACCATCTTCGTGGCCTTGCCTATGCAGATAAGCAGGACACCCGTCGCCAGAGGGTCAAGTGTACCTGCGTGACCAATCTTTATCTTCTTATAGCCCAGACGGTTTACTAATGCATATTTTATCTTGCGCACCACATCGGTGGAGGTCCACTCAAGCGGTTTATCAATGACGGCAATATAACCTTCGCGGAAATCTATTCCGCGAAGCGATTGATTCTCTGTCATATTCTCTTTTAGTGATTATATAAAGTTGCAAACGATTGACACAACACCTGCTACGGCACAATATACCGCAAACCAGATGAGTTTACCCTTCTGCACTACACCCAACATAAATTTGCAGGCCAAACAACCTACCACAAATGCCGAGATGAATCCTGCCAACATAGGCACAACGCCGATAGACGAGAACACAACCTCGCCCTTGACCAGATTAAGGAACATCTCGCCCAAGATAGGAGCAAGCACCATCAGGAATGAGAATTGCGCTACGGCAGCCTTCTTGTTGCCGAGCAACAAGCCCGTAGCGATGGTCGTACCTGAGCGCGAAAGGCCCGGCATAGCGGCTACGGCCTGTGACAGACCTATGATAAATGCATCACGATATGAAATATCCTCCTTCACACGCGGACGAGCGAAATATGCAAACGAGAGCAAAAGAGCCGTAAACAACAACATCGCACCCACGATAGAGAGGATATAGGGTGATTCCAACATAGCATTAAGATAGTCCTTCAGCGCAAAGCCGACGATGCCGATAGGTATCATCGAGAGAATGAGTTTCAGCACATAGGCCTGCTCCTCGTTGAAGTGGCGCGAAAAGAGGCCCAAAAGCAGACGCTTCACCTCTGGCCACAGGATAACGATGGTACTCAAGACCGTTGCCGCGTGTAACGTAACATCGAAAGCGAGATTCTCTTCAATCTCCACGCCCAACAGCGCCTTGGCAATCTGAAGATGGCCGCTACTTGATACGGGCAAAAATTCTGTCAAGCCTTGTACGGCACCGAGAATAATTGATTCAAATATTGTCATTGTTTGGGTATTATTTTTTACTTAAAATTTCTTCAGTAGGGCATAAATCTCAAACACAAAACCGCCCACAATCAGCAGCGGAGCGAGCGTGATTCTGCGCCACGAGAACATAGCGTAATTAAACTCTTCGGGGTTGTCACTGCCACCACCCGTCATCAAGGCCATACCGATGACTATCACCACAAAACCCACAATGAGCAGAATATAATTCTTGATGGTCAAAGGCATCTCGGCATCGTGCTTATCGGTTGCCGCATTGAAGCGTCGGCGCACGTTCTCAAACATCTTTTTCATTATCGCGATTAATACAAATATATCTTGTTAGATTTCATATTTACAAACTTATTGACGGCAAAGGTCGTAAAAATTAACGATATAACCAATCCGCAAAGCACCATACTGCCGACTGTAATGCCAATCTTTATCAACTCCGTCGTCGAAACCACCTCGGGCAACGCCCCACTCAACGCAGCCAGCGAGGAGCCAAACAACAGGCTGGCAATGATACCTGCCCAGAGTCCCTGCTTGGCCGCCGTAGCCAGGAATGGACGCATAATATAGCCCTTCGTAGCGCCCACCAACTTGAAGGTATTTATCAAATAACGGCGCGAGAAGATAGCCAGACGTATAGTGTTATTCAGCAATATGAGCGAGATGATAAACAGCGCACCGCCAAAGGCCAAGAGCACGATTGTAATCTTGGTGATTGTCGAGTGCAGTCGCTCGATTGTCGCGGCAGGATAGGCCACATAGACCACACCCTCCATAGCCGACAACTTATCGACCATTGCATCCATCACAGCCCTATCAGTCGATGCCACAGCGACCTCAAAACTGTTTCGCAAAGGGTTTTCGGCCAAAATCTCCTCAATCTCGGCAGCGAACATACGACGAAACTCCACGTCGTCAATCTTTTGCTGCTTATCAACATAGGTGACATCCACAACGCCCTCTATAGCCGTAATCTTATTACGCAGAGCCTCGCGGCTATCGTCGGCAAGATTATTTTCCAACTCAACCGACAACGTAATGCTACGGCGCAGAGTGTGGGCCGTGCCCAAAGCAGCCGTCAGCATATACCCCACCGAGCCTAACAGGAATAGCACCAGCGCGATGCTGAAAGTTGATACTATGTACGAGCGAAGTACCTTACGCTTGATTCTTTTGTCCTCTTTCATTGCGGAAATAGAGTATTATTGTTATTGCAAATGCCACCAGAACAGCCAACGAGAAGGCGAGGGTTATACCCTCAATCAGAGCCCAATTGGGCGCACGATAATGCCACTCGATGGTATGCTTACCTGCGGGGAGTTCCAACGCTCGCAGGATATAATCGGTGCGTAACGGATGTGCAGGCGCTCCATCTATCGAGGCGCTCCAGCCCTCGCGGGTATATATCTCAGAAAATACGGCCAACGCATCACCATCTGCCGAATATTCATAGCGCAGGTAGTTGGGGCGATACTCCTTGAGAGCGATTTCGCCCGTCGAGAACTTCACGCTCCTGGGCATAAACTCCTCGCTGAATATGGCCTCGCGTTTATTGTCTATCTTACCCAGAAGTTCAATCTCTTCCTGTGGTGACGAAGCACGCACAACATTCTCGACCATCCACGCGGCACCATTGGCCGTTTCACGAAGGATGACATCGTCGGCAGTAGCATTTTGGCCTATCAGGTAGCGCACGTTGAGCATATCCAGCACCTTGTCGTCAATGTTCATCAGATAGCGGTCAATCACATCCTGATAACGCGACAACTTAGCACCGTGATAACCACCCACCGAGCGGTGGAAATATGAGGTCGAAGCGTCGTTGAAAGGCGATACCGAGAGGTTAAACACTCTATATGCGGGGTCCTTATCCTGCATAATAACCTTATCGGCCTCAGTGGGCAGGATAGCGGTCTGGCGAGCCGACATAAAACTGTCATAATTAAGATAACGCCTATCGACATCTATGAGGTCAACAGCCACTATCAACGTCAGCACAACGCACAACGCCTGTGCCGAAGTCACAACCTTACGCTTTTCGTAGAGCCAAAGCGTACAAGCCGCAAGCAAGACAAACAGCAACGAACGCCACGCATCGGCAGCCATCACATCGGCACGCTCTTCGGCAATAGCCGACGCCGCATCCCACGCCATCTGCTCGTGCAGGCCCTGCTTGATATAATCTGTTGCTCCCTGCTGTTGCAGAATCTGCTGGAACTGCTGGGTGAGCATCTGGCCACTCTCCTGCTGACCAAAATCACCCAACGAGCGACCTCCCAGAATCATTATGAGAAGTATACCGACGGTAATCGATGTCGCCCACGTCAAGGCACGACGCAACTTGCTTTTGTCGAAATCTTCGCTCACAATACGGGCTATACCCAATGCCGCAAGCAGAGGCACCGTCCACTGCACAACGACCAACGCCATCGACAATGTACGGAACTTATTATATCCCGGCAAATAGTCGAACAATAGGGCCGTCAGCCACATCAGATTATTACCCCACGAAAGGAACAGTGTAAATAATGTCGCCCCGACAATCCACCAACGCTGACGGTTGGGCAATACAAACAGAGCCAACAGAGCCAGAAACATTGCCGCTGCACCCAGATATGTCGGGCCTGCCGTATAGGGTTGTGTGCCGCGATAGCGAGGCAGATATTGAGCCATCTGGCCCAAGCCATATTTATTGAGTGACTTGGCTACAGGGCCATCCTGCGAGAATGTGTCGAGGGATGTGCCACCCATAAAATCGGGCACAAAGAGTGTGAAGGTCTCGGCCTTACCATAACTCCACGCCGTAGCGTATTGCAGGTCCAGACCATCTGCTCCTCGATTCACATCATCTTTGGCAACCAACTCCGAGCCGCCACGAATGGTCTCTTTGGAGTGCTGCATAGTATACCACAGCGGGGCGAAATTTGAGCCCACAGCCATAATACCCGCCGCCACGAGCAATGCCGTACGTTTTGAAAAATCTTTCACCCGCTTCTCGCGCAGGGCAAAATAGCCCTCGCTGAGCCACATAGCGGCCATAGCGAGAACAAAGTAATAGGTAATCTGCGGATGGTTGGCACCTATCTCAAGCGAGGTGAAGAGTGCCGTCAAGGCTGCGCCCGCCCACATATTGCGACGCAGGGTGAAATAGACACCACCCATCATAAGCGGAGCATAGACCAAAGCCCACATCTTGGTGATGTGGCCCGCACCGATAATCAGCAGAAAATAGGTCGAGAAGCCGTAGGCCAATGCCGCGATAAGGCCCACCCAGGGGCTCACGCCAAACAACAGCATTGCCACCCACATTGCCGTCATCGCAAAGAAGAGAAACGCGACAGGTGTATCGACAATCTTCACCACCTTGCTGACCGTATTTTTGACGGCCTGAGCAGGATACTTAACGTCGATAAGATATGCCGGCATACCGCCAAACATACGGCCTGTCCATTGGGCATCCTCGCCCGTCGTGGCACGCAAATCGACAATATCCTTACGCATACCCTCATATTGCTGAACGTCGTGCTGCGAAAGCACCTTGCCACCAAATTGCGGAGCGCAATAGATAGCCGCAACTACAAAAAACAGGAGTATAGCGCAAGCCGCGAAGAGCCAATTTTTGCTTTTGAAAGAATCAATTTTCATCACAATATCATCAGTTAATGCGTCAAAGTTACGAAAAACATTCATTTTTCGGTGTCTAATTGTGAAATTTTACTATATTTGCAGAGTAAAAACTATTTGCAAATACCGTTTTTATGGTAAGTCTTGAAGCAATACGTACTCCCATCGCCTCGGACATCGATGCCTTCGAAGAGTTTTTGAAGGGCCAATTTTCATCGGATGGCAAGTTGATGAGCGAGATGCTTACGCACGTTTTGTCGGCTCGCGGCAAGAGTGTGCGCCCCATCATTGTTATGCTTACTTCGGCTCTCACCTCGTCGGCAAATGCGCGCCAATGGGTTGAGGGTGAGCGTAATTGCACAAAGCGAACCTATCTGGCGGCAATGATGGTCGAAATGCTTCATACGGCATCACTCGTTCACGACGATGTGATTGACAATGCCGATATGCGTCGCGGACGCCCCTCGGTAAACGCTTTGTGGCAGTCGCGCAATGCCGTTGTGATGGGCGACTTCCTTCTGGCTCGTACGATGAGCGCAGGTATGGAGAGCGCACAATACGACTTGGTATCCCACATCATCGGTACAGTGGCTACACTCTGCGAGGGCGAGGTACTGCAAAGCCAGCACGCCGCCGACAAAAACACCACTCGTCAAGACTACTTAGAGATTATATACAAAAAGACGGCCAGCCTTATCAGCGTAAGCGCTTCGGCTGGTGCTGTATCGGTGATGGCTTCGCGCGAAGATATCGAGCAGATGCGCCGCTTTGGCGAAGCGCTGGGTATGGCATTCCAGATTCAGGACGACATCCTCGACTACAGCCGCTCGGCAAAAACAGGCAAGCCGAGCAACAACGACTTGCACGAGGGTAAGATTACCCTGCCGCTCATAGAGGTATTGGAGCAGTGCTCGCCTGCCGAGAAGTTGCAACTGCTCGACAAACTATCGCAATGCGCAACGGATGACGCAGCGGTAGATTATATTCAGAACATTGTAGAGGTGACGGGAGGTCTTTCGATGGCATCCCGCACAATGCAGTCCTACATTGACCGCGCAGTGGCTATACTCTCAAAATATGAGGATTCACCCTACCGCACAGCCTTGATAAATCTGTGCGCCTTCGTCGCCGAGCGCGACAAATAGAGGGGACCGATAAGAGGGCAGGAAAGGGCCAAGAGAGAGGCTAAGCAGAGAGTGGGCCGAGTGAGGGGCCAAATGTGAGAAGGGACCAAATGTGAGAAGGGACCAAATGTGAGAAGGGGCTAAATGTGACCCGAGAAAGGAAATTAGGTATAAAAAACGCAAAAACAAATTTATAAACCAAATTATTAACTAAAAAACAATTAATTTATGGCAAACAAACAGAAAAGTAATGTATTGGCCATTATCGTGATGATTCTGTTGTTCGGAATGATTTCGTTTGTGACCAACTTGGCTTCACCTATGGGTGACGTGTTGAAGAACCAGTTTGGCGTTCCTAACTGGATGGGTACACTTGGTGTATTCGCTAACTTTATTGCATACGCTATTATGGGTATCCCTGCTGGTAATATGCTCCAGAATATGGGTTACAAGAAGACTGCGTTGATTGCTATCGGTGTAGGTTTTGCTGGTGTGGCTATCCAGACTCTCTCTGGTTTTATGGGCTCATTCGGCGTTTACCTCTTGGGTGCTTTCATCGCAGGTTTCTCAATGTGTATGCTTAACATCGTTGTAAACCCGATGTTGAACAAACTTGCCGGTGGTGGTAACAAGGGTAACCAGTTGATTCAGATTGGTGGTTCTTTCAACTCTTTGATGGGTACTGCCGTTATCATCTTGACTGGTCTTTTGATTCCCAACATTGCACAGGCTCAGATTAGCGACGTAAACGGTTTGATGTACACTGCATTGGCTATCTTCGCAGTTGCTTTCATCGTTGTATCATTCACTGCTATTCCTGAGAATGCTCCTGCTGCCGTTGTAAAGGGTGAGAAGTCACAGTATGGTCCTATGTCATTCCGTCACTTCGTTTTGGGTGCTATCTGTATCTTCATCTATGTAGGTGTTGAGGTTGGTATTCCTAACGTATTGCAGAAGTGGTTGAACGAGGTATCTACAACTGCTATCGCTGGTACAGTTGCCGGTACTTACTGGTTCTTGATGTTGGTAGGCCGTTTGGCTGGTGCTGCTTTGGGTGCAAAGGTTTCTGCTAAGAGTATGCTCTCTTTCGCTTCTACAGTAGGTTTGTGCTTGGTATTGGGCGCTATCTTCCTTGACCCTGCTACAACAGTTAATTTGCCCGTATTCGACGGTGCTAAGGGATTCGCTGTTGCTACAGTTCCCGTAAACGCTGCATTGCTCGTATTGTGCGGTTTGTGCACATCAGTAATGTGGGGTGGTATCTTCAACTTGGCTGTTGAGGGCTTGGGTAAGTACACTGAGAAGGCTTCAGGTATCTTTATGGCTCTCGTTTGTGGTGGTGGTATCCTCCCATTGTTGCAGAACGGTATCGTTGACTGGACAGGTAGTTTCTTGACAAGTTACTGGGTAGTAATCGCAGGTTTGGCTTATATGTTGTTCTACGCTTTGGTTGGTTCAAAGAACGTGAACAAGGATATTCCTACTGAATAAGTCGAGATTACCTTATATTAATAATAGGTCGGCTGCTCCCTTTGGGAGTGGCCGATTTTTTGTTCCTATCCCTCGTGGGGCGAAAAACTACGATGACACGTCGCCACATTTTTCGGTACATTGGCCAAATAAATAGTCCTTTTTCTCACAAAAACAAGCCTATTCGTCACAATATAATATATAGGGAGAATAACGAAATTCATTCTTTTTTAACTTTGCGTTGGTTCAAATTAAATTTTTGCCGACATTTTATCGTTTGTTGGCTAAATAAATCTTATTTTTACGATGACAAAGATTAAAGAGAGTCGCCTGCTGATTACGGGAGGTGCATCAGGCATTGGCCGTATTATGGGCCGTCAAGCCCTGCAGAGAGGTGCAAAGGAGGTTATTATTTGGGATATTAACGAGCAGAATATCGCATCCACCGTCGAGGAGTTGTCGGCATTAGGCCGAGTGAAAGGTTATAAGGTAGATGTGTCGAACAACGAGTGTGTCGAGCAGAGTTATGCCCGCGTAAAGGAGGAGTGCGGAGATGTCGATATATTGATTAACTGCGCCGGCATCGTCACGAGCAACAAGACCTTCGATAAGCAGAGCGTGCAGGATATCGAACGCACGATGAGGATTAACTCCATAGCGCCGATGGTCGTAGCGTTGCAGGCCCTGCCCGATATGATTAGCCGTAACAGAGGCCACATCTGCAATATCGCATCAGCGGCAGGTATGCTCTCCAACCCCAAGATGTCGGTCTATGCCGCCAGCAAGTGGGCTGTCATAGGCTGGTCCGATTCGGTGCGTATCGAGTTGAAACAGATGCGTAGCAAGGTACACTTCACCACGATTGCGCCATATTATATCAGCACGGGAATGTTCGATGGCGTGAAGTCGCGTTTCTTCCCGATTCTCAAACCCGAAAAGGTGGCACGCAATATTCTGCGAGCGATAGAGAAGAATAAGGATTTCAAGGGCCTGCCCTTCAGTTTCCACTTCATCCGTGCTTGTCAGGCTTTGCTGCCTTCGGCGTGGTTTGACAAGATTTTGGGTGATTGGGTTGGCATCTACTCGACGATGGACAACTTCACGGGCCGCAAATAGCCCCTGCTACTGAAAACATAGAAAACAAATAAAATATGTCATTAGAAAACACTTCAAAACAACGCATTGACGAGATTGCAGAGGCACAAAAGGCCTATTTTGCATCGGGCGCAACACTTGAGTACGAGTTCCGACGCGAGCAGTTGCTACGCCTGAAAAAAGCCTTACAGGAGTGGCATAAGCCCCTGTGTGATGCTTTGTGGCAGGATTTACACAAGTCGGAGCAGGAGGCTATATTGACCGAAACGAGCATCGTCGCAGGCGAGGTAAAGAAGCACCTTAAAAACCTCAAGAGTTGGATGCGCACGGAGCGTCGTTCCACACCCCTGAAGATGATGCCCTCGCGCTCACGCATCATTAGCGAGCCGTTGGGGCAGTCGCTAATCATTGCGCCGTGGAACTATCCCGTACAGTTGCTTTTGAATCCCCTTGTAGGTGCTATCTCGGCAGGCTGTACAGCCCTGCTGAAGCCATCACCCTATGTGCCAAAGGTATCGAAGGTCATCGAGCAGATGATTCGCGCGACCTTTGACGAGCGATATGTAGCCGTTGTGCAGGGTAATCGCGAGGTGAATCAGCAGTTGCTGGAGCATCGTTTCGACATAATTTTCTTTACGGGCAGTCCCTCGTTGGGCCGCAAGGTTATGGAGGCCGCATCGAAGAATCTCACTCCTGTAGTGCTGGAGTTGGGTGGCAAGAGCCCCTGCATCGTAGATGTCGGTACCGACATAGAGTTGGCGGCCCGCCGCATAGCGTGGGGCAAGACTCTCAATGCGGGCCAGACCTGCATCGCACCCGACTATCTGCTCATACACACATCGTTGCAGGAGCAATTTACGACGGCTTTCCGCAAAGCGCTACGCAAATTGCACGGCAAGGATGTCCGCCAAAGCAAGCACTTCGTCAGGATGGTTAATTCCAAGGCTTTTGACCGCGTTGCATCCTATCTGAATGATGGTCGCGCCGTCATAGGTGGCAACACTGACCGCGAGGAGTTGTATATCGAGCCTACGCTCTTGGCCGATGTTCAGGCTGACGCTCCCGTTATGCAGGAGGAGATTTTCGGTCCTGTACTCCCTATGCTGCCATTCTCGACGACAGAGGAGGCTGTAAAGTTTGTTACCGAGCGCGAGAAGCCGTTGGCACTCTACTACTTTGGCCGCAAGAGCGAGGCGTGGCGTGTATTGCGCCACACATCATCGGGCGGGGCCTGCATCAACGACACGATAATGCATATTGCCAACGAGAATCTTCCCTTTGGCGGTGTAGGCAATTCAGGTATGGGCTCATATCACGGACGTTTGAGTTTCGATGCGTTCTCACACCGTCGCGCCGTAGTAAGCACACCCAAATGGATAGACCTGCCATTTAGATATATGCCCTACAAAATGTTTTCGTTGGTTAAGAAGTTGTTGTAGAATAACGATTTTCAGATAAAGCGATTTGTTGAGAATATACTATTAAGCGTGTTTAACGACGGAGTTAGACGCGCTTTTTTCTTGTCATTGCTATACGTTAAATAGGTCGTGGTTTTGGTTGTCATTACGAATATCTAAATTCCTCCTCTAAGGTAGAGGAGGTGGCACGACTGAAAGGAGTGACGGAGGAGTCTGCAAATTTAACCCACCACAAGGGTGGCTTTTAATTGCTCCCGCTCGGTATAATCCAAACAAGTTTGATTCTGCTCTCGCTTACTCGTAATTTTGAATTCCCTGCCACGTCACTCCACCGAGCCGCGAGGCGAGAATTGGAGCCTCTAACGTCAATGGTATATGTATTTTAGAGATTCCAATCATCACTCACATTCGTTCGTGATGTGGAATGACGTATCTATTATCCAAATCCTAATTTTGCATTAAAAAAGGGTCGCTCCCGAAGGAACGACCCGAAATTATTTACTGTGAAAGTAAATTCTTTCTAACAACTTGAATTACTCAGCGTACTCGAAAGTAATGTCAAACAAGTTGTGAGCACCATTGTGCATATAGAAGATAAGGCGCTGTACACCTGCCTCCAAAGTAACCTCTGTCTCAGCAGGCATCCAAGGACCACCCCAACCGCCACCAGACTGCAACTGGAATGTGGGGCTGACAGCAGCAGATGCTACGTTGGGTTTATCAAGGAACCACTGGTAGTTACCACCCCAAGTACCCTTACCTGCACTTGAAGAAGCAGTCATAGTACACTTGTACTTACCAGCATCCTTAACATCTACAGTATAGCACAACCACTCACCAGAGGTACAGTAACCAATGTTACCATTACCCTCTACGTCGGGAGTGTTACCATTACGACCTGACTTATCCTCGTAACCAGCGTAACGTCCACCACGGTCCCAAGCGCTGAATCTCCAAGTAGTAGGAGCCTCCTTAGACAATACGAAAGGCTGACCCTTTGTATGGGGGAATGACTTAGCAACTGCGAAAGGTTGAGTAATCTCATACTGGCCACGACGGTAGTGAATCATAGTGCTACCAGCACCTACACCCTTAACAACACCAGCCTGTGATAC
>JAFQCA010000026.1 GCA_017399485.1 Alistipes sp. | reverse complement strand
TTGTATTTCGATAGATGAAAAATACATACCAAAGAAGGCACCTTTCCCACATTACCCCTACTTACTTCGTGAAGTGTCCAAGTTCACATCGATGGGATAAAGCGAAAATGCGCTTTCTAATATGTCTGCATACGCTATGGTGCAGTATGCAACACAAAGTTAAGAACATTTTCTGGGAAAAGTGCCTAAAAAAGCAACTTTTTTATTATGAAATGCTGTTGTTCTATTGAGACATTACAAGCAAAATTCAGATTTCACACGTTGCACTGTTGAGACCCCGCATTGTACTATTTTTGCGATATTGCGGATAGAATAGCCCTTCTTGAGTAATTGAATGACCTCTTTATACTCTTCTTGCTTCTGCTCGCTCGTTTTGACGCTACCAATTTTTCTACCCACTTTACCATTGTTTGCTCTGTAGTTCTGGTAACCACTAGCCAAACGAAAACGGATATTCTCACGCTCTATTTGGGCACAAGTGGCTAACGTGGCCAACATAATCGGTGCAAACATCGACGGCTTTACCATCATCACCTAACAATGTAAATTGCTCCTTCTGCATATATAGATTGATACGGTGGTCAATAAGAGTCTTTACAGTTTCCAATACCTCAAAACTTGAACGCCCTATTCTTGACAACTCACTAGTAAGAAGAAAATCTACACGGTTGGAAATACAATACTCTATTGCATCTTGTAGTATTGCGCGTTCATCATTATTCTTACCTCCACTTATATACTCCTCATAAACTTTTACAACGTGTAAACCCGAATAATCTGCGTAAGCCTTCAAGTCTGCAACTTGACGCTCCGTATTTTGACGGTTGCGCTCGATGGTTGAACTGACACGAGCATATATTACTGCTGTCTTGACTGTATTCATAAATTCCTTTGGATTGGATGGTAGCGTAAAAATATGCCTATGTGTATTCAGTACAAGATTTTTTGAATACATCCTTTCCCTGAACACACATCGGCTCTCAATTAGAACACTTGAATAAGATTCTCAAAGCGCAATGAACGAAATCCGCCACACTCAACATCCCAATAACATACGCAATTAACACTTTCTCGTGCAATGCCACGACCATTCACATTGGCTTTGATAAGATTACTAGCAGTGGTGCCCCAAGCCTCGCGCAATGTACCATCCTTCTTCACATATAAGAAGTGTGCTACACCACTACGGAGTTTTGCTTTCAGCACATTGATAAGTTGAGCCTTTACAACTCCCATAACCTCTGAGTTTGTTCTATGGGCAATAACATTCGCTCGACGGATAGTTGAATCACTCAATGCGACCATTGACTTGTCTGTTACAATAATATTCATAACTGTAAGATTTTATATTACACTAATAAACTCTTTTAATGCGCTTAGGAGCGCCCCAACCATTGAGTTTATATACCTCAATGACTGCATCCTCGTAGGTAGCAACATCTTTTACAAATGATGCTGTATAACCATTTTCACTAACATAGTCATATACCCATATTCCCCAACGATTGTAATGACGTCCAAATTTATATTTACCTACTTCTGCTTTCATCATTTGCTGTTTTTATTAATGCAAATATAGTTATTCTATTTTAATTATACTAATATTTTAACATCTTTTTCACAATAAAATATGATTTTATTTTAATTAGAATAATAAAAGATGTATATTTGTATTAATTACAACACTTTACATAATGGAGAGAACAATACTACACCTTCAAATAGGAGAGTCGCACGAATATTTTGGCTCGCCAGCGTCATTGTATGACAAACATTCAGCAGAGGAACTTGGAATTGCTCAAGCCTCATTAAACAACTACTTCAGTCGATTGCCAGATGGCGAGGAATTGATATATCGCAACAAGATATGCGTAATTCGCAAAGGATCATTATATGTCAAGCCATCGACTCGTGGTCGCAAGAAACAAGAATAATATAGTAAGTCGATTTGCTTACATTGCTTGTCGATAATACATACGAGAGGCTGTCATAAATTAATACAAATGATGTAGCAGTTTTTGACAGTTTCACGCTCTCGATGGTTGTCAAAAATTGGTCAGTAAATTATCAAATTTTGACGGCGATTTACACGCTGAACTGTTGCCATACACAGCAATGATTTGCAGGCAAAGCACTTGCGAATAAAAGTCATTTTTAGCCATTACTAGCCTTGCAATCCCCGTTTAATAGTTTGTCTATCTCAGCCCTAACAATGCTCTGTATTCGCTCCTTCCCTAGCATTATCGAGAGGAAATTCACCGCTTGCTGAACGCTACGAAAAGATAGTTTATTATTATCAAGCAAGTGTTGCAACACATCTTTCCGAGTCTCAAAATCGTCTTGAGCATTGCTTAACAATTCCTGCTCGTAAAGAGCGTGGCGTATTCTTTGGTAACGCTCTTTTTGGCTGTCTGAGATTTTCTTTTTAGTTTCATAAGATTGCTTTCTCCCGTACATCGGATTGAGATTCCCACTACGATTAGTTGGCTGTTGTTGGTTTGTGTTTTCCATAATTAAAAAGGTCTATCTTCGTTATTTTCAGTTATTCTTTGTCGCTGTTTTTCCTCCTTGCGACGCTCTTCTCTCCACTCTGCTTGCCACTCCGTCCTATCTACCTCATCAATGATTCGGTCGTGGCTTATTCCCTTTGATTCAATGGTCTCCCAGCGCAATGGCAAAGTGTAACCCATTACAAAGTAAAGTTTAGAGCCATCTTTTTTAGGATGGAAATTTCTCGGCGTAATACACTTCCGAGTCCTAACATCTTCTTTAACTCATCTATTGAATTATTCTCCATTTATATTGATTTTTTAATCTATTTATTTACTATTTATATGATATTTATTTCAAGTAACTTCATTGTTACTTCTATATATAAATATCCAGTTAAATGAAAAAATAACTAACTTTGAGTAAGAAATTTTGTTATGGCTAAGAAAAAGATTGTTCCCATAGAATTATATAAACTTACCAATGTCCCGATCGATTCACTGATTGATAAGTGTATCGAGATTACCACACGCCCGATGGTGAAGGTGGTAAATGCTGATGGAGTAACAAGTGATAGCCAAAGCGAATCTCCTATACTTGAAACTAAAGTTAAGGCAGCCCCTCGCAGAGCCATACTATACCAGAAGTTTCTATTCCTCGTACATCTTATCATCTCACGTTGTTCAGCCTCGAAGGATAACCGCATACAACTACACTCGGAGAGATTGAAGAATGTTCTAGGTAACGACTATGATATACTGCTAGAGACTCTATGTGAGATGAACATAATCTCAATGACTACGGAGTATGCTGTTGGCGTGCATTGCCGATTCATATCTCTTAAGGATTGGCGGGTGCACATCGAGCCTACGATAAATATTAAGGTTGCAGAGTATCTTTCTCGATGGGCTGAACTCACGCAAAAGGATGTCAATTCATACAATGAGTCGGAACACATCGAACTAGAGGTTAAAATCATCGATGGCAGAGCACAAGTAATAAAGAAGGGTGAAAAGATTATCGGTGAACAAGAGCAATGGTTGTACGATATGTATAAGGATTCATTGTCTTATCTTGATTTGAAAATCTCAAAAGATAATGCGATTGGATATATAGATTCGTTGTTCACAAATAGGAACACCCACAAATATCATCATTGCCTACATAATATTCTTTCGTTCGATAAAAAGAATATAAAGATAACATCCATTGATAAACAAGATAGAATCTATCATTATCTAACCTATCTTAGAAAAGATTTGAAATATCTTTTTAACTTGAAATTTCAGTTGGATATTGCAAATTCTCATCCTCTTTTATTGTGTAAATTATTGATTGTTAAATATAAATTAGATTATAATATATTAAATATTATTTATAATAAAGAGAGAGTAGAGGTCTGCGACCTCCATAATGTTTCTGAACAACTGTGTAATGAGTTGCAGGATAAAGGATTAAGCATAGAAAAGGATGTAGTACGCTTTATCTATGCTTGTTCTAAGGGTATGATGTGGGATGAGTTGAACAACTCGTTCCCCGAATATTCGAGAGATGAGATAAAAAGCAATGCCTTCGCCTTGATATTTTACAATCCCCGTAACATTGCCCGATATACAGAGTTTGGCAAAAAATTTATGAGCGTGTACCCAAATGTGTATGCAGCCATCGAGGAGACCAAAGATAAGACTAGATTACCGCTGTTAATGATGAAAACCGAGAGCACGCTGATGCGTCGGATTTTGACAAAGTGCTACCTGCAAGGATGGAAGGTTATCAGCATCCACGATGCAATCGTAGCCCTCGACACGCAAGAGAACGAGGGGCTAGAGCCGATGGCCATCAAGCGCATCATCAACGATGTGTATAGGGCTGTACTTCTCCATCCAACTGTGCATATCGATGAGTTCCCATTGCCCGCTGTGTAAGCAAAAGAGCCTCCATCTTGGGAGGCTCCAGATTTTCCAGAAATTTTCGGACGACGAACGCATCCTATGAAGTAAGGGGTGTTACTTCATATCGGAGAAATGAGATACGGTTAATCATTCTTCTTACGATTACTCATAAACTCGCGTAATGCCATTGGCGTTATAGTATAGTTATGACGGCTATTCATTTGCGCCACGAGTTTTTTGTTCTGTATGTGCTTACGTACCGCTTGCTCACTTATTCCTAATTTACGGGCTGCATCTTTTACAGATAATAGGCTTTCAACAGATGGCCTACGGTCAACAAGGCCTAAATTAACCCTCTCGTCTTTATACATACTTTGGGCTATTTTATCTAGATGTTTCGCTATCAGTTCAAAACCCTCCTTAGTTTTATTTACAAAATCTGCACAATTATGCTCTTTGTCTAGACCACCCAATGCATAAAAGAATGCAGTATAAATTTCAGTAAAGTTTAATGCATTTGCATCTTCTTTAAGCGAACAAAAGTAACTTATAAAGCATTTTGCTAGGTGCTCATTTAAGTGTGTATTATTTCTCATAGTCTAGTGTGTTAAAATTCCAATGGAGATATTGCCTCACGAAGATGTGGGGAGAACTTGTCAACATATATTTTAAGCGTCGATTCTTTGGTATGGCCAGTCATTGCCATAATTCTTGGAATACTAATACCCATCTCAACAAGAATACTAATAAATGTTCGTCGACCAGTATGTGCGCTAATCTTTTCACGTCGCATCATTACTGTTTGTATAACCCTTTCTTTGACTTGTCTATACTCTACGATTTCATCCTCAAATTTGTGATACCTTTCAAGTAAATCTTTAAGTTGTCTATTAAATGCTTGATTAGTATAATAATCGAATCGAAACTCATATTTCATAGCCAAATCATAAGCCTTACTAGTCAATGGTATCTCTGCTCGCTTAATTGTTTTTTGAGTGTATAGGCAGAGTATATGCAAATCTTTTCGTTGCGTAAAATTAGTTTTATTGATTTTAACAAGGTCAGAAAATCGCAATCCAGTTAAACATAGAAATACAAAATAATCTCTAATCCTATCCTCTGATGCTGACCTAACCTCAAGTTCGCATAATTCAACAATCTCCTCTTTGGTGAGTCGAATAACCTCAGTGCGTTCGCTATCTTGTTTGCCAGATAATATTATTGAGGTAGCATTATCATCATTATAAAAATTACGAGTCAAGGATGCCAAACAATCAAGCCTCTTATTTATGGTACTATTCTCTAAACCGCCCCTCGTTAAATATTTATGCTCTGGCGTTGATTCTCTAATATCTGCTAGATAATCTACAAACTGCTCTATCATCACAGGTGTAATATCTTGTAAATATAGTATTTCACCATAATCATACTCAAAATCACACAGAGCATTGCGGGTACTAATATAATCCTTGCAGGAAGGATGTATTTTCTCTACTCTTTCTCGCCCCTTACGAATATCCTCCTGCTTCTTTCGAGAAATCATTTCCTTAATATACTTGTCAAAATCGTATATTAATATATCTTGATTCTCCTGGTCAGACACCTCTGGAGACTCAGACTCCAGTGCTGATTTCATTACTTTGTTGTTAATCTTAATACTTGGATATGCTCGCAACAACTCTTCAACCTTATTATTTATAGCCTCCTCTAACTCGTCTATTCGTCTATTTAATATCGTTGCGTCTTCATATGGATAACGGGGCTTTACGCGGTATCTTGAATCAAGATATTGTTCCTCAATGTTAGCCAGTTTATAACGCATTACAGTCCCATTCTTTTTAAGATAGGCTACCAACTTCTTTTGATAGTATGCTCTTTTAACTATACTCATAATAATTGTTAAGTTGTTTCAACACCAAATATCAACACCTTTATGATACAAATATAGTATATTAGCCGAAATTATGCAAATTTCTACTTAAATATTTACTATTTTATATTCCTGATATTCAGGTATTTAACAAAATAATACAGGCCTTTAATTAGTTGTTATGATTCTAGAACAGTCATCCCGACTAACCGAAGAGGTAAGATATTGATTATCTTACCTCTTTT
>JAFQCA010000025.1 GCA_017399485.1 Alistipes sp. | reverse complement strand
TGCTCCGAGCATTTGACAAGGAGAACGAAGCCTTTGCCAAACGAGTTGGCAAGGATCGTTCTCTGAGTACATATCAAAAGTACCTCACCGTAAGAAAATATCTTGCGGAGTTTATCAAGGTACACTACAAGCGTACAGATATAGCAATGAATGAACTAACAGAAGATTTCATTCGTGATTATTGCTTGTATCTGAGAAATGAGGTAGGATTGGCTCAGTCATCAGTGTGGATATACTCCATACCATTGAAGCACATTGTAACCACTGCTCACTACAATGGGAAAATAGCAAGAAACCCATTTGCCCAATACAAGGTTGACCCCGACCACAAGGAACGAGGTTTCTTAACAGAAGAAGAGTTGCAAGCCTTTACAACTATTGAATTGAATAATCCCGATTTGGAGTTGGCAAGGGATTTATTCGTGTTCGGTTGTTGGACTGGAATATCGTTCATCGACATTAAAAACCTTACAACGGAGAATATCACAATGCTTGGTGGTTCTCCTTGGATTGTATCGAAACGACAAAAGACAGGCGTACCGTTCCAAATCAAGTTAATGGATATACCTATGCAGATTATCAAGCGATATGAGCCATACAGAATAAGTAACAATCTATTCAACATCGGCAGCCACGACACGATAAACAAACGTATCAAGGAGGTAGCCAAAATGTGCGGTATTGAGAAGCGAACTTCGTTCCATCTGAGTAGGCACACATTCGCAGTATTAGCCTTGAACTATGGTATGCCAATAGAGAGTGTAAGCAAGATTCTCGGACATACCAATATAACCACAACACAGCGATACGCCAAAGTTACCAACATCAAACTTGAACACGACATATCGATGTTCGAGAGCAGGATTAGCGGACGGTTTGCTGTTTAGGGTACGATACCTTGAAGATGACTTGCGGGCGAAAAGAGAAACCGATATAATCTCTTATCGTCCGCAAATTGTTTTTGCCCAAGTGAAACAAGCAAATCCTTGTAACACCTTTTTATTTTTGTTGAATTGTTGAATATGGTAATAAATGTATTGATAATAAGCAATATACACTCTCAACAAAATCTCAACAAGCCAAAAGGTACGTTGAGACATAAGCGACCTACGTTCGTTGATTTCTCTTTTGGTGAGTGATTTGTTGAGAATGTGTTGAGAGAATATCACTTTGAATATAAGCACCTTACACCCTCTATTCATCAAATCAACAAATTTTCATCGACAACAAAACCGTATGTATAAGTTCCAATCCGAGAAGCGGAACAAGCCCCAACCGCAAGACATAGGGCAATGGCGAAACACAATGCAGGACTGCATACCGTAATGCCGACCTTACGCCACAACGGCAGGCAGGGCGGAGTGCCTGCGAGAAAGTGAGATAACAAGAATGCGAGAGGTCGCAAACAAGTTTAGAAAAGGTGGCTCAATTTTCAATCAGTATTTCCATTCCGTCACTCGACCGTTTCCTAAGCTCGCCTGCAAAGGTAGCACAGACCGTATTTGAAAGATGAAAGGTCGGGCGACAAGTCGTTTCGGGCAGAATCTGCCTCCTGCGGAGAGTATTCAGCCCGAAAACCTTTCACCTTTCAATCCCTGTACTTAACAATGCAGACGGCAACGGAAACAATCGACCGACGGAAAAGTAATTAACAGAAAAGAACAGCGTATAAACAGGCTCTACAATTGATAACCCGATTTGTACGCTGTTCCTGCTTCCATATATGGAGAGATGTTTTTTAGGAATCATCAAAATTGGGCAGACGAGAAACTGCACTCCCTCCAGAAATGTAATCCTACCTACCGCAATCTGTTGGTTGTATATGACAACAATCTTTTGTTAATTGAATCAGGAAATGCTATCTGAACAATCAAAAACCGTCAATGACGGTGGACGCAGCAAACCCTCGGTTTGGAAGTGTAGCGAGGTTATCTTTCGGGATGCCGAAAAATGCCGTCAAGCCGACATTCGCACCCGAAAACCTCGCTCCACTCTGAGGTGGAGGCAATCCGCTCCCGATGGTCGCAGATTGGGAAATTCTATCGAATAGGGGAAGTCGTGGAAGCCTTAGGATTGCCGACAAGCAAAAGCCAAAAACGAGGGTTGAAACTCTAAAATAAAAGTCGTAAAACAAGCCTTATACAAGCAAGTTATGTACTATTGAATAATATCTATTTTAGACTGAAATATTTATATAGTGGAGCAACCATCAATGATTGATAGATTTGGTCGTTCTCTAATAATGATTTAATTTCCTCTTCACTCATGAGGTGCACCGTCAATTCTTCAGTTTCGTCCAACGACTGATTGGATATTTTTTCTACACCTGTTGCAAGAAAGCAATGTGTCAAGTTGCTCATTGAACCAGGGTTAGGAGCAATGGTCATTAGCTTACTCCATTCGCCATTTCCGTAACCTGTTTCTTCAAGCAGTTCGCGTTGAGCCGCTTCAAGAGGCTGTTCGCCCTTCTCCATCACTCCACAAGGCAGTTCGATACTATTCACGCCTAATCCGTGACGGTATTGTTTCTCCATGATAAATTGACCATCCTTAGTTATGGCGATTACATTTACCCAGTCTGGATATTCAAGGACATAGTACTCCTCTATGATACGTCCGTCAGGCAACTCTACTTTGTCCCGTCTTGCCGTAAGCCACGGTCTTTGAATGATGTACTCTCTATCGAGAACTTTCCATTTGCTAAGTTTCTTGTCCATATTCTATTACTATTTCATTGGGTGTATTGAATCTGTATTCACTGTTGATGCCTGCACTATTACGGCATCCCCATAATGCAAGTCCGAAATCCACTCCTGCAGAATGGGCACATAGACTATCATATTCCGTATCGCCAATATATATGGCTTCTGATGCAAGGATTTGATTCCGATTCAGATAGGTCAATATGGGGTCAGGATATGGCTTAGGCTTAGGTGAATCATCCACACATATAATGGAATCAAAGTAGTGGCTAATTCCGTGAGGTACAAAATCCATTTCAAACTCAGACTTCGTTTTAGAAGTTATTATCCCCAAACGATAACCTTTATCACGCAACGCTGACAGAGTATCATTTATTCCATCAAACAGACCTATACTTTTGTGATATTTCTGCATCATCTCATTCCAATATTCGTTAGCTCCGATTGTATCCTCAATACCTAATCTTTCAAGCGCTACTTTTCCGGGTATTCCCAAAGCAAAGCATAACTTATCTATTGGGATAGATATATGTGAATACTGCATTACAGTATCTTGTAAACTATGCAAAACCGCAAATTCAGTGTCAAGCAAAGTTCCGTCAACATCGAATATTATATGTTTATATTTCATTGGCTTCTGTAAAAACTTTGATTATAACACAAAAGTACTCAAAATATAATGTAATAACCAAAATGAAGGACTATTATTTCCTTGTCTGCATTTCTTTTATTACCTTTGTACCATCAGAGTTATCACATTGGAGCATAATAATGAAGAACTCAGAAATACGAACGGTTGCTATCTCGTTACCCAATTTTCAAGCATTCCGAATAACCGTCTAATTACAAGATAATTGCAAATTCTGCGATTTTTTGCAAAAAAAATTACTTGAGGCATTTTTATACCAAAATTCATTATCTTGCAACGAATTCAAAACCTCTGCAGCAGACATCTTTGTTCGTGTCATTTCCGAAGCCACCTTGTCCCAATATGACAACTCTCTATTGTCTCTATATTCATCCTTATCGTACGCCACCATTACAAATGATAAAGCGAGCAGTGTAAATAACTTTTTCATAAGCGTAAATGTTTAGAGAAAAATATGCTTTGCACCTCAAAATTATATATAATATTCCTAATCCGCAAAATTATAATAGTAAAATCTTGATTTAATAAAAATATTTATTTAATGCATTGCAAATCAATCTGTAAGAAAATTGCGATTTGTTATCATTCCAAAACAGAGGTACGAATAGTGCAAAGACAAAAAAAAGCGGCACAACCAAAAAAGATTGTACCGCTATAACAAATCGCTTACTACCCTATTTAGCCTCGTTCAATGCGCTCAACTCCTCGAACATTGAAGAGAATGAAGACACCATATCACGACGCAATGCAGCATAGTGTTTACGTACAAGCGATGCGTTGTGAGGCTCGGCAGGATTATTAGCCTGAACATACAATGCGTTACGCAAAGCAACAGCCTTCTCCATCAAACCGACAACAGCCTCCTCCTTTGAGGGCTGAAAATATATTGCCATCTCGCAATCGAATACAAAACCCTCCAAGCGATAGTCAATCTCCTTCTTAAGAATTCTCAAATTTGCCATAATCTTACTCTATTTAGTTTATTTTGTTTGGTTACAAATATATGAAAATCTCTCAATCTTTGCAAATTTTTACCGTTTCTTGCCGGCAAACACAAAATATCGGCTTGCCAAATAACTATAAATCACACATACCGCAGTCGTAAGACCTTTGGCCGGCGTTGGCCATATATTATATACCTCGACAAAGAGTTTTATGCAGATATAGTTCAACAATATTGAGCCGACAACCGACAAGGCATATTTAAGCAACTGCCTGCCACTACCCACCTCCGTAGCACAAAATGCGACATTGCGGTTAAGCCAGAAACCCGTAAGGAAAGTTATCGGGAACACGACAACCAACGATGCAACGTGTGGCGACATCACAACAAACCCCAAATCGATATACCGCTCGGCTACAACATAGTGATAAATAAGGAAATACCACACCAAATCAAGTAGCATATTACCGCCACCACACGCAGCATATCGAAACATCTGTTTCGACAGAATACCCGTAAATGGCCTGACGTAAAAGAAATCAATCAGGCGGCCTATTGCTTGCGCCAACTGCATCACTACCCCACTCGGTTATTTCTTTCTATACACCCACAAATCGGCGTAAATATCACGATAAGAGTTTGCGAACGAATTACAATCGCCAATCTTATCACTACCGAAAAGTGTAACCATAAACTTATCCTTGAACGGCAACACCCTGCAATTCAAGTCCTTAATACGACTCTCAGCCTGCTCTATCGCACGTTGTGCATTCTCCTCGGTAGAGAATATGCCCATCACAACATAATACTCATAATCAACAGATGTAGTTGCCGCAGTATCAGCGGGTTGTGCTGTTTGAGTTAAAGTATCACTTGATGTAGCAGTTGTTGCCGTCGTAGCCACAGCAGTTGTGTTATCCGTCGTATTCACTTGACCTTCAGCAACCGTAGACTCCGCAACACCCTGCTCTACTACAGGTTGCGCCTCTGTTTGAGCAATAGATTCAACACGTTTTACCGCAGGCTTTTGCTCTCCGCCAAACATTATATAACCCAGAAATCCCAATGCCACCAAAACACATACCGCACACAATGCATACAGCCAAGTATTAGAGTGGCGACGTATGACTATCGTCTTGACACCCTTGGGGTTAATGGCCGATGCGAAATCCGACTCCATAACAAAACTCTTATGATTCAGGACGCCAACCCCGCCAATCTTAATATTACTACCCTCTCGAGTCTTGACACTCCAGCGCTGGTAGATATCCGCAGCCTGCTCATCGCTGCATCCTGCAACAGCGACAATCTCCGCCACAAGCGAAGGGGCTTGCTCACCCGACTGGAAAGCCACCACATTACGAGGGCTTAACAACTTATCTGCCGAGATTTTACGCGCTGCCTGACGCTCAATATACAACGAGCCAACGTCGGGGAGATAGACACCACGACCACTGACGAGCATATTATAGATAATTTTATTAACCTCTCCTACCATAATTCAACTTGTTTTACTTTTTATCTTTTACTCTTATTTGCTTTCGCTTTTTTGACCTCAGGGCGACCAATGGGGAAGCGGCCCTGTTGAGCCTGCCACAAGACATAGCCTGCCATAATAATAAATGGGATACTCAACAACTGCCCCATATTCAGCAACATACCCGCTTCAAAGGCCTCCTGGTCCTTCTTGATAATCTCGATAAAGAATCGTGTTAGGAATATACCCAACAAACCGATGCCAAACATCACACCTGCACGTTTGCGGGCTATATCTCGCTTATAGTAGAGCCACATCAATATGCCAAAAGTAATAAAGTAGCATATCGCCTCATACAACTGCGCAGGATGCTGTACGGGAACATCCGAAAGCGGCAAATTATACAACCTCACAAACTTAAATCCCCACGGCACATCGGTCACATTACCGATAATCTCGGAATTACACAAATTACCTAAACGCACCAAACCGCCACCTATGGATACGGGAATCATTATACGGTCCAGCCACCACACATAAGGCATATTGTGTTTGCGGGTTGTAATCCACATACCCAGCAACATACCTATGGCTGCGCCGTGACTTGCCATACCGCCGTTACGAATCTCGGTCAGGATAGCCCAAGGCTTTGTGATGTAATATGAGAATTCATAGAACAGGCAGTGTCCTATACGCGCACCCAAAATGGCACCCAAAACAATCCATATAAATCCCGTCTCGACAATCTCCTGCCCAAAGCCTTCGCGGCGAGCGAACTTCGTAAAGAATCGCTCTCCCAACAAAATAGTAACCGCCCACATCAGGCCATAGTAACGCAATTCAAAACCTCCGATAGTGAACATCGCAGGGTCGAAATCCCATACTATATAGAGTAAATTATTAAGCATAAACAGGTCTCTTCTCTATGCAGGAACGAAAAACCGATTAGTAAATTGCGCTCCCATTTATTAAATTTAAGCCCACCCCACAAGGGGCAGGCATTTTTATTTTTCGTTGAAAAATTCACATTATTTGGTTGTATCAACCTCTTTTTTGAGCGGGAATGCGAAGGTTGTACCTACGCCCATTTCACTACGCACCGTAATACGTTCACCGTGAGCCTCGACGATATGCTTTACGATTGCCAGGCCCAAACCTGTACCACCCTGCTCGCGTGAACGGCTCTTATCGACACGATAGAAACGCTCGAAAATACGAGGCATATCATCCTTTGAGATACCTACTCCTGTATCCTCTACCTCGACCAACACTTTATCCATCATATCGCGGAACTTGATGCGGGTAGAGCCACCCTCCTTGCCGTAGTGGATAGAGTTAGTTATAAGATTAACCAACACCTGCCCCACAAAATGCTGGTCGGCGGTAACCCAGAATGTCGAAGGCAGAGAATCGGCTCCTTTGACCGAAAGTTTTATGTTACGCTTCGCAGCCTCAATATCCAACTGCTCGACAATATCCTTTGCCAAAGCAACGATATCGAAACGTGTCATCTTGAGTTGATTCATATTATTCTCCAACTTCGAGATGGTATCCAAATCATTAACTATATTTATCAAGCGGTCAATACTCTTCTCGGCACGCTCAAGATATTTACGATTAATGAGGTCATCCTCCAAACCGCCATCAAGCAGAGTCGAGATATAACCCTGAATATTGAAAATCGGAGTCTTCAACTCGTGAGCCACATTGCCAAGATACTGCTTACGGAAAGCCTCGTTCTGCTTAAGACGAGCAATCTCTCTATCATTATCATCGGCCCACGCGGTGAGTTCCTCAGAGATATTCTCAACGTGTTTATCCTTCAACTCATCGACAATCTCATTAGTCGGGACGTGGCGCGACAAAACCATCGAATAGATGGGTTTAAGTTTATAGGCAACATAAGACTTGATAAGATATAATGAGAAGATGGAAACCACCACAAATACGCCAAGCGCAACAATAGCGATAAGCCACCAAACAATATCACAAGCTGCCATAACGATAGCCACGATAAATGCTGAAACAAAAGCCATTAGTAACGAAGCATTCTCTTTTGTCTTAATAGTCATCATAACTGGTTATCTTTTTTATTTTTTAACATTTTCAATCCTATAATCTCATCCTCTCCCCAAGCAAGCCTTTTAGATTGCTTCATAAACTCCGACGACTCTATAAGCAACCTCAATTTGCGACAAGGGGATTGTCGCATCAGGCAACATCGGCACATTGTGCTCCGCATCTTCCAAACATTTCACAAAGCCCCAATCATCATCAGCCAATGATATGTAACATTCATCACCACACTGCGCAGTAGTTACCTTACGCAAATATACAAAATTTGATGTCAATATCATATAATATGACGAAGGAATTATCTCTTCAACTGCTATTTTTTTCAAAAAAACGCTCTTTTTTGCGCTTTTACACTCCGCTGAAACGCAAGATTCGGGGGTATCACCCCCATTATCGGCTACGAAAACCAATTCAGCATCTGCGGCAAGAGGGAAACATACGACACCATCAGGCGCAGATTGCGTCCCTCGACAATAAGCCAAAAACGAATCCAATCCCCGATAATAAGGCATAGTCCCAACCTCGCCCTCTTCGGGCAACATAGTGCCTTCACCCGTCAATAACCAGCCGATACTTATCGCAGGAAAAAATTCAACAATACGACGTGCAAGTTTATGCGAGATACCGTTATTGCCATTTTTAATCTGATACAGATTTTCGGCTCGTGACAATCCGATATACTTCGCAAAACTATTTATGGTCATATTTGACCATCTAATTACACTCTCCAATCGTTGCCAATTGGGATTCAAATTTGTCTTATCCATTTTTTTTCACCATCTTTGCAGCGAGGCCTCGTAGTTCAATGGATAGAATATAAGATTCCGGTTCTTACGATGAAGGTTCGAATCCTTTCGAGGTCACACCAAGGGCTGTTAAAGCCCTTTTTTTATTTACTTAATCGTAAAAGAATCTAAATTGCCCAGTATTTACCACATTACAACGCTACACTTTCTCACAAATAGGCATTTAGGCCCAATAATCTTTTCAAAGATAGGTATTTTATTTATAAAAATAGAATAATCGGTCTATTTTTTACAATATTTTGTTGTATTAATAAAACAAATGGCCGCAATTCGCTCAAAAGAAATGGATGCGACAATAAAAAAGCCACCAACAATCACTGTCGGCGGCTTGTTATAAAGTAGATATCCGAAAAAAATTACAACTCCTCGATGTAAAGATTGCGGAACTCGATAGGACCACCCTCGCTCTGAAGAGCAATATAACCAGACTCTGTAGTTGTGGTACACTCGTTCTGCAACTGTCCGTTGATATAGACTGTAACCTTCTTACCCTCGCAGATAATCTCGGCCTCATTCCACTCGCCTACAGGCTTCTCAAAATCGCCATTGCGGTCCTTAACGGGGAACTCGCCTACACACTCAATCTCCGAAATCTTTGAGCCGCCGAGCATTACATAATCACCAGCCTTGCCACTGCAAAGTTGGCACTCGATAGCGTTAGGCCACACCTTATCGCCATCTTGAACACGGTGGAAGATACCGCTATTGGTACCCTCGCCAATCCAGCGCCACTCGACGTGCATCTTATAGTTACCATATTTCTCGGCTGTACGCATATAACCAAAAGGCTGACCTACGATATGGATATTGCCATCCTTAACGCCATAAACCTCAGATGTGGGGACATTGCTATTAGCATCCAACACACATACCCAGCCTGTAAGGTCCTTACCATTGAAAAGTTGCTTTTTACCACCATCGCAGCAAGAGGTCATAACGGCTGCAACCATAAGAGCCGCAAGAATAAATTTCGCTTTCATCTTATTAATGTTTTTCAGTTTAATGTTCTTCTGCAAAAATAAACATTTATTCGAAATATACTACACATCTTCCACTCTTTTTGCGTATATTTGCATTGTTTTCGGCCCATACGAGGCAAAATAAGCATTAAACCGCATTATAAATTTAATAAAATTAGATATGAAACGATTTTTTACACTCGCTGTCGCACTGTTTTTGTGCGGCTCAGTTATGGCTTTCAACCGCGAAACGGTGGCCATTCATAGTAATGCTATGAACAAGGATATTACCATTACCGTACTGCTTCCCGAAGGCTATCACGAAAAGAAGGATTTACCCGTAGTCTATTTGTTGCACGGTCACGGCGACAATCATACCGCTTGGGACACTAAGGGACAGACCGGTCCTTTGGCCGACCTTTACAACACAATTATTGTTATGCCTGACGGTGGTGTAGATAGTTGGTATTGGGATAGCCCCGTAAATGAGTCTAACAAATATGAGACTTTTGTAACAAAGGAGATTATTGAGTACATCGACTCTCACTATAAGACAAAGGCAGACCGTACGGCTCGTGCCATTACAGGTTTGTCGATGGGTGGTCACGGTGCATTATATCTCGCTCTACGTCATCAGGACCTTTTTGGTGCCGCAGGTAGCACATCGGGCGGTGTAGACATTCGCCCCTTCCCGAAGAATTGGGGAATGTCGAAGTGGTTGGGCACAATCGAGGAGCAACCCGAGAATTGGGAGAAATACACTGTTATCAATATGGTAGATTTGCTCAAGCCCAACGCAATGAAACTAATTATCGACTGTGGCACAGAGGATTTCTTCTATCAGGTAAACTGTAACCTTCACAACAAATTGATGGAGGCAGGCATCCCCCACGACTTTTATGTTCGCCCCGGTGTTCACAATTGGGACTATTGGCGTAACTCGATAAAGTATCAGATGCTGTTCTTTAGCGACTACTTTACAAAGGCTGCACAGAGTGCAAAATAAAACAACCTACAACAACGATGAAGAGACTAATATTAATATTGCTCTCGCTGGGATGTGTAGCAAGCGTTTATGCGACACAAGAGAGAGAGGATGTGAGAAAGAAGAATCGCTATGAGTTGGCAGAGCGATTTACTGCAAGCAAGTTGCAGAATATGCTGTTCTCAACGACTGTAGACCCTCATTGGTTTAAGTCGGGTGAGAAGTTCTGGTATAGTTACAAGACCAGCGAAGGCACAAAGTGGTATATCGTAGACCCTGCAACACGCAAAAAGGAGGAGTTGTTTGACCACAATCGCTTAGCAGCCGAACTGACCGAGATAGTAAAAGACCCTTACATCGCAGCACAATTACCTATACGTAATTTGGACGTGGAAGAGGATGGCAGAACATTCACCTTTGAGGTAACATCGACTCAAGATGCCAAGCCGAAGCCGCTCTCAAAGGAGGACTCATTGGCAGGAAAGAAGCCCAAGAAAGTGAGCGGCAAGGAGATTTTCTACTTTTCATACGACAGTAAAACAAAGAAATTGACTCACCTGACCGATAAAGAGAAAGAGACAAAGCAACTTGGTTGGGCTTCGGTGTCGCCTGATGGTAAGACCGTAATCTACTCAAAGGATTTGAATCTATACCGTATGTCACGCGAAGACTATGAGAAATTAAAGAAAGACGAGAAGGATTCGACTGTCGTAGAGATTCAGATTACTACCGACGGAGTTGAGGGCTTCGGATATGGAGAGCCTTACAGTATGCTCAACACCGACACATTGTTGAACGGAAAGCGTAGAGGGGTATCGGTTATATGGTCACCCGACTCTCGTTATTTCGCAACGATTTTGACCGATGAGCGTAATGTAAAACCTCTTTGGGTAATCAACGCTTTGGCAAATCCTCGTCCCACATTGGAGACATATCGCTATCAGATGCCCGGCGAGAAGGAGTCACCCATATATCATCTCTATCTGTTCGATATGCAGGACAACTCTCGCAAGGAGATTCAAACAGGCCGATTCAAGGACCAGCGACTCTCAATAGGATATCGCCCCAGAGAGCATAAGCAGCGTCATATGTACGACCAGCCTTGGGTATGGTTGGGTGACGAAAATCGATTCTTTGTCACTCGCTCAAGCCGCGATTTGCACCGTATAGACATCTGCTCATACACAATCGGCCAGGACACTCTGCGTCCGATAATCGAGGAGCGAATGAATACATACATCGAGGTTCGTCCGTTGGCGGCGGTTGACAATGGCAAGGAGGTAATCCAATGGAGCGAGCGCGACGGCTGGGCACATCTCTATCTATATAGTGGCGATGGCGAATTAAAGCGCAAACTTACAGATGGTCCCTGGCACGTACACGAAATACTCAAGGTAGATGACAAAAAGCGCGTGGTTTACTTCACGGGTATGGGACGCGAAGAGGGCGAAAATCCTTACTACCAACATCTTTACTCGGTAAGTCTCGACGGTGGCGAGGTCAAGAAGTTGGATGAGGGTAACTTCTTCCACACTCCGATGGTGGATGATGCGTGTCGCTACTTTGTGGATAACTACTCACGTGTAGATACAATTCCCGAGACGGCACTCTACGACTGTTTGGGTAACAAGTTGCTCACTCTGGAGACAAGTGATTTCTCGCAACTATTGGCTAACGGTTATCGTTTCCCCGAAACATTTACGGTTAAGGCAGCAGATGGCGTTACGGACCTATATGGTGTGATGTACAAGCCTTTTGATTTCGACTCTACAAAGGTCTATCCGATTGTGGATTATGTATATCCAGGCCCTCAGGTTGAGGCTACACAATATCCTTACACTCGGATGAGTGTACGCACAGACCGTTTGGCACAAGCAGGATTTGTAGTTATTACGGTAGGTAACCGAGGAGGTCACCCTGACCGCTCGAAGTGGTATCACAACTATGGTTACGGCAACTTGCGCGACTACGGATTGGCCGACCAAAAGGCTGCAATCGAGCAGTTGGCGGCTCGTTACGACTACATAGATATAAACCGCGTAGGTATTCACGGACACTCTGGCGGTGGCTTTATGTCAACGGCAGCTATTCTTCAATACCCCGACTTCTTCAAGGCGGCAGTATCGTGCGCAGGTAACCACGACAACAAGATTTACAACCGTTGGTGGAGCGAGACTCATCACGGTGTTAAGGAGCAGGTTAGCGACAAGGGCGACACTACGTTCGTTTACCGAATCAGCAGCAACCCCGAAATTGCACGCCGCCTGAAAGGCCATTTGATGCTTGTTCACGGTGAGATTGACAACAATGTACATCCAGGAAACACATCTCGCGTGGTGGATGCTTTGATTCGCGCAAACAAGCGCTTTGATATGTTGTATCTGCCGACACAGCGTCACGGATTTGGCGATATGAATGAGTATTTCTATTGGCGAATGGTAGATTACTTTACCGATTATCTGATTGACGGCAGAGAGACCGAAGTCGATATTCCGCAGAGATAGGCAAGACTCAATACAAACAAAATAAGGTTGTCCGATGGACAACCTTATTTGTTTTGATACGCGTTTAATACGCGGATATATTTTCTTCGCGCAGAATGTTATATCTCGTGAGAGAGTGATGGCGGAACGGCACCGCTCATATCGAAATCACCCCAACGCTCGGCTACATAGTCGAGCGTTGAGTTTATCTCATCAACGTCGTACAACGTAACCAACTTGAGGCGGGTCTGTTTGAAATCGGGAAGGCCCTTGAAATAATTAGACAAGTGGCGACGCATCTCCAAAATTCCTACCCTATCGCCCTTTATCTCGATTGACTTTGCCAAGTGCTCCTTAGCAATAGCGACACGCTCCACAACAGATGGTTGCGGCATAACCTCACCCGTCTGCATAAAATGTTTCACCTCGCGGAAAATCCACGGGCGGCCATAGGTCGCACGACCAATCATTACACCATCGACACCATAATCATCGAACATCTGCTTGGCTTTAGGGCCAGAATCGACATCACCATTACCGATAATGGGTATCTCGATTGAAGGGTGATGTTTAACCTCGCCTATCAAAGTCCAATCGGCCTCACCGCGATACATCTGCGAGCGGGTGCGTCCGTGAATAGTCAAGGCCTTAATGCCCGTATCTTGCAAACGCAGGGCTATATCCATAATATTTTTATTATCTTCATCCCATCCCAGACGAGTCTTCACGGTAACGGGAGTTTGCACAGCCTCGACTATCTGTCGCGTCATCTCAACCATAAGCGGCACATCGCGCATCATACCCGAACCGGCTCCTCGACCTGCAATCTTCTTTACAGGGCAGCCGAAGTTAATGTCGATAAAATCGGGATTGGCCGTCTCGGCTATGCGGGCAGCCTCGACCATAGGCTCTATGAGATGGCCATAAATCTGTATACCGACAGGGCGCTCCTGCTCGTCGATGTTGAGTTTGGCGCGCGACTTCCAAGCATCACGAATCAAGCCATCGGACGAGATAAACTCAGTCGTAACAACATCCGCCCCGAAACGCTTACACATATAGCGGAACGAGGGGTCGGTAACATCCTCCATCGGAGCCAGAAAGAGTGGCTGATGCCCTAAATCAATATCTCCTATCTTCATTCTTGAGTACGACTAATCAATAATTTATCAATACGAGCCCCATCCATATCGACAACTTCGATGGCCATATTCTGCCACGAAATACGCTCACCAGCGACAGGGATGTGTCCCATAATATCCAGCACCAACCCACTTACGGTGTTATAATCGGAGTGAGAGAAACAATCCTCAAGCCCAAAATGCAACAAGAAATCATAGAACGGACATCGGCCATCAACCAGCAAAGAGCCATCGCCTCGCTCGACAATAAGGGGCTCTTCATCGGTATCGGGCATATCACCCACCAGCGCCTCCAATATATCGCGCAGAGTAACAACGCCCTGTACAACGCCATATTCATCACACACCACACCATAACTCAAATGTTCGGTCTGCATCTGTTCCAATGCATTATATACTTCGGTCTGCTCGTGAAAGAACTTCGGAGCACGTACATAATTGGCAAGGTGGAAATCATCCAATGCTATAACACCAAACAACTCTTTAAGGAAAACGACTCCAAGCAGGCGGTCCGGATTGCCATCAATAACGGGATAGATAGAGTGTGGCGCCGCAGCGATTATTTGGCGCAGTTGCTCTGTCGAGGTAGAAACGTCCAACCACACCATATCGTTTCGATGTGTCATAATAGAGCCGACGAAACGGTCTCCGAGCGAAAATACCCGGTCCACGATACGCTGCTCGACTTCTTGCACCTCACCGCTCTCGGTACCCTCCTGAATAATGGATTTTATCTCGGCCTCCGATACGGTAGATTCAACATCGGTCAGGCGCAATGCTCGCGCTACCAACTCTATGCTTTTAGACAATAACCACACAAATGGTGATGCCAACTTCGAGAGATAATACATCGGACGGGCAACACGTTTGGCCACCTTCTCGGCGGCACTCATTCCTATACGTTTGGGAACTAACTCGCCAAATACAATCGAAAGATAGGTCACAACAACGACGATTAACGTCTGGGCTATCCAATATGCTGCCGACGAGGGAACTCCCCACCCCACAAGCATATCGCCAAACTGCGTAGCAAAGGCGGCACCAGAATAGATACCAGTCAAAATACCTATCAGCGTTATACCTATCTGAACAGTCGAAAGGAACTTATCCGGCTCTTCGGCAAGGCTCAAAGCACGACGCGCTGAACGTGAGCCCTGCGCTGCCTGCACCCTAAGATTAGACTTACGGGCAGAGATAAGTGCCACTTCAGACATCGAAAAGAGCCCGTTGAGCAATATAAGCAATATGATAATAAGTATTTCCATTATAAAATTCGGTTTAATGTGACAAAGATACTAATATTTATATGAAAAATAACTATTTTTGCCGATGATAAATCGCCCGCTCGCAACGGCGATATACGAAAAGGATAAATAGAATAAAAGTAAATTGATATGTTGAACTTATTTCTTCAGACCGAGCCACAAGTGGAAAATTTGATTGTACCCGACAGCGTACAGAAGGCTCGTTTTACTCAAGCCGTAACCGAGTTGGCAAATATAGACATCAAAGATGTATGGCAACAGATGGTAGAGTGGATGATATGGACCGGAATAAAGGTTTGTATCGCGCTCGTTGTCTTCTACATAGGGCGTTGGTTATTAGGCAAATTCTTCAAAATTGTCGAGGCGTTCTTGACTCGGCGCAAAATTGACCTCTCGTTGCGCTCATTTGCAATCACTGCGACAAAGGTTTTGGGTTATGCGGCTCTGTTTATCGTAATATTCAATATTCTCGGATTTGAATCATCGTCGGTTCTGGCAATCTTCGCATCAATGGGTTTGGCCATAGGTATGGCTTTGAGTGGCACGTTGCAGAACTTTGCTGGTGGTATTATGATTTTAGTATTGCGCCCTTACCGCATTGGTGATTACATCGAAGCACAGAATGTGAGCGGTACGGTTGCCGATATCAGATTGTTTACTACAATCATCCACACCACAGACAAAAAAACCATCTACATACCCAACAATGCAATATCAACATCGATAATAAACAACTACTCGACATCGACTACACGTCGTTGCAGTTGGAAGGTATCGGTTTCGTATGGTGATGATTACGACCAGATACGCGATGCTATGATGGCAATAATCAAACGCGACAACAGAATATTACCAGACCCAGCAGCATATATCCGCATTGATGCTTTGGCAGATAGTGCCGTAGTGATTGAGGCGCGCGCGTGGGTTAAGAACCAAGATTATTGGGATGTTTACGATTCGGTGACCGAGGCATTCTACAAGGAGTTACCCGAACACGGTGCAAACTTCCCATTCCCGCAGTTGGATGTACATTTGACAAAGGAGTAATTTTATTTAGGTGCTTACATACAATATTACACTTCTATTAAGGCGTTTTGCTTCTTTAAGCATACGTTGCGGCTTTTAGCCGCATTTACAAGTCTGACCCACCCCCAACCCCCGCCTCAGGCAGGGGCTTTGGTCGCCTTTACAAGGCTCCAAATGAGGTACAACCTACGGTTGTGTAATTTGGCATATAATTACCTATGTTTATTGTGATTGCCACGTCACTACGAGGCTTCGTAATGACAAGTATATTACAAACTATTTATATATAGATTTTTTTGCTATATTTGCAGACGTAAAAAAAACGAAAACAATAATAAAACACATAAATAAACTATGGAATTTAAGGATATTTTGGCTATTTCGGGTATGCCCGGCCTGTATAAGTATGTTGCACAATCGACTAAAGGTATCATCGTTGAGTCGTTGGTGGATGGTCACAGAATGAATGCTTCGGCTACATCACGCGTAAGCGCTTTGTCGGAGATTTCTATGTTCACCGAGGGTGAGGATATTGCTTTGGCAGAGGTATTTACTCGTATGTATGCTCACACAGGCGGCAAAGAGGGCCTCTCTCACAAGGAGTCAGCAGAGAAGATGAAGGCATACTTCGCAGAGGTTTTGCCCGAATATGACCGCGAGCGTGTACACGTTTCGGATATAAAGAAGGCTCTTTCGTGGTTCAACATCTTGGTAGGCGCAGGCTTCACTGAGTTTAAGTTGCCTGATGAGGAGCAGACAGAGGAGAACGCAGAGTAAGTTCTCTATTGCGTGATAAAACAGACGCGGGTATCGAACAATTCGACACCCGCGTTTTTGTGTATCATAGGATTATAAAGTCGTATAACAGGAGGAAGTTAAAGGCTTGCGAAGGGCGAAAAACCACAGCATACTATGCGTATGTGAGGATTTTGCGACCAAGCATAACGCAAAAATCACCTTGTTATACGGCTTTACTTCTGCAAGGCCTCCCAAAGCATATCCTTCAGACGCTGGATATTCATTCCCGCAACCGACGAGATAAATACCGACGGAATACCTTCGGGCAGCATAGGACGCATCTGCTCGATGAGTTCATCATCCAACATATCGCACTTTGTAATAGCCAGCAAACGCTGTTTATCCAGAAGTTCGGGATTATACTGCGTCAACTCGCCCAACAATATCTCATAATCCTTGGCTATATCGTCGCTATCGGCTGGCACCATAAAGAGCAATACTGAATTGCGCTCGATGTGGCGTAAGAATCTCGTACCGAGTCCTTTACCCTCGTGCGCACCCTCGATGATACCGGGTATATCGGCCATAACGAACGATTTGTGGTCACGCACTTCGACAATACCCAAATTAGGTTCAAGTGTCGTAAAGGCGTAGTTGGCAATCTTGGGCTTGGCGGCTGACACAACCGACAGCAATGTACTCTTACCTGCATTGGGGAAACCAACAAGACCAACATCGGCCAGCACCTTCAACTCCAGAATAAAGGCTCCCTCATCGCCCTCCTCGCCGGGTTGAGCATAACGCGGGGCCTGGTTTGTTGCACTCTTAAAATGCCAATTACCAAGACCGCCTCGGCCACCTTTCAAAAGCACCAACTGCTCTCCGTGCTCGGTAACTTCGCCAACATACTCCAACGAAGTGGTACCATCCTCCTCGTTCTCAACAACACGACGTGCCACCGTTCCCAGAGGTACGGGTATAATGATATCTTCGGCATCTTTACCCGAAGAGCGCGCTCCGTGACCACCCTCGCCATCCTCGGCAAATTGGTGACGCTGATATTTGAGGTGAATAAGAGTCCAATATTGACGCTCTCCCTGCAAGATAATACTGCCTCCCTTACCACCATCACCGCCATCGGGGCCACCAAAGGCGACAAACTTCTCACGACGGAAATGGCACGAGCCAGCACCTCCGTGACCAGAACGAGCAAATATCTTTACATAATCGACAAAATTAGAGCCTGCCATATAATATTCGTTTTATCTTTTATTTCCCCTGCAAAGATAAGGGTTTGCAACCAATTAGCCAAATCGCTTGGGCAAGAAGCCCGACACAAACAGGTAAGTCAGACTAAAATTTCCACGACACTACCCCATAAAAGGTGCGCGGATAGGCATAAGTCAAGATATCATCTTGCGGCATATATACGTGATTGGCACCGCTCTTATAGTGACGAATGCGCGAGGACTCGTATCCTCCATAAACGATATCATCACGCCCCAAAAGATTACGCACCGAGAGAGTCAAAGACAGACGATTATCTCCGATATTAAACCAGCGCGACACAGAAGTATCGAGCGTAAAAGCATCATTGAGGCAACGCTGCGAGAGAAAACTACGATAAATCTCTTCCGATACAGAGGCTTGACGTGCTACACGCTCGGTACGGCGCAACATAGAGGCTTCGACATATCGCATAGCCGCCACTTGCGCACTACACGAAACAGCCCAACCACGATAGGTCATATACTCAAGGCCAATAGTTGATGCGACTTGAGGTGCTCCACCAATATAGCAACCACGCATATAACTGCGAGAGTTGGAACTGATAACCGAGTTATCGACATCGGCATAGAGTGTTACCATTGGATTATTATTATAGATATAACGCCCTACAGCAAGTGATGCATCAGCAAAGAGATTACGCGACAATTTCACCCGAGCGGCGGCCTCCACGCCATAATGCAGAGTTGCGATATCCACAATATCGACATCACAATATGTAGCCGACAAATCATCGTAGGCTCTGAATAATTGACGCTCACCCGACTGCTGAAGAGCATAGGCCGTAACCGTACAATCTACATTCGCAGCAGAGAAATTATAATTAATTTCAGCCGCAGAACGGCTCACCATTTTCAAATTATCGGCAATACGATTATTATACTGCGGATTAAGGAACATATCCTCCATCTCAGGAGCGTGAGCAGAGTGCATCACACCAAACTCCAGATGATGCTGCGGTGCAATGGCATAAGAGAGTGTGGCGCGTAATGCATACGGAGAGAACTTTACATTATCGGAACGCCCAAAGGAGCGAGCACCTGCATACAACTCCTTTTCAAAGTGACCATTTCGCCGAAACAGGCTACGACCAAACGCCATATCGGCATTGATTTGCCACTTACCGACAGAGTAGCCCAAACCAACCTCTGCAGATATACGCCCCTCGGTAAGAGCATAATCGTATCCGAATATATCACCGTCGACAACACGGCGGTCAGGATTACGAACATCATTGTCGGTCTTATGCGAGAAGGTATCATCATCAAGCAGAAAATAGTCAATATCGGTATGATATGTTGCACCCAACAAATCGCTCATACGCTTGAAATTGCGGGATGACACAACGCCCATACGCAGGGCATAACGCAAAGATAACGAAGAGTTTATATCGCTCACAAATCGAAGTGCGGCATCCCCTTGCACCTCCCGATTCACCCTATCTTCCAATGCATATATCGCACCGCGTGAGGAGTAACGATTGCGAGCGTAGAGTTCATCCCAATCAATTTGGGCATATTTCTCATTTCCATTGCGCCACTCATCGGCAACCGCTGCCGCAACTGCAGGATTGGCATAATAACTCGGCATATAACGGTAGTTGTCAGGACGCGGGGTTGAGGCATCATACCATCCCAGAGAGGAATAACTACGACCATCGACACTACATCCCGCCGATAGCATCATACGAGTCGCTACGCCTATGGCAGAAGAGTAGGAGAGCATCAAAAACGGAGCGTTATCGCGTCTAATACGCGAATTACGTTTCTCTCCAGCCTGATAGCCCCACGATGGATTATAGAGGTTATTGCGCGTCAGAGTAAAAGCCTCGTCGGTTGAGCCATAACGCAGACCTCGCTCTCCCGCTTGCAACATAGCCACTACAGAAAAAGTACCTCCTGATGAGGATTTGTGCGACAACCGCAATGCCGCATCTACTGAGTTTTGAAACACCCCTTCGATATATAAATCACTACCCGCACGGCCCAATGCATAGAGCGAGAGGCTCCAACCATTTGACATAGAGTGATGTATTGCGGCTCGCACACCGCCCAAATAGCCACGCCCCGAAAAGAACAAGCCCGCATTGCCACCATCTACGGGAACACCTTCGGCTGTTGAAAATTCATCAGAGCCGACATAACCACCTTGCGTTCCGTTTTGAGAAAAAACACCTGCAAAATTACTCTCGGCAAGGCCCAAACGCCTCAAAGCCGACAATCGGGTTCGCGACAACGATATGCCGTCAAGCACCACATCGCGATGAAAGAACTCGACTCCTCGCCGTGAAAAATCAACAAACGAGAAACGATAATCGGTGATTTGCCCATACACATCGCTATGACGATGCATAGAGCGATAGAACAGTAAAGTATCGCTGTAGATACTCTCCGCAGTCAAACGCTCATCGTCAATCTTATATTGATATACGTCATCTATTGTCTGCTGCGCTACGGCACGGCAGAGAGTCAGTAGAGCAAATATGATTAGTAGAGTGTGACGCATAGAACAAATATACGAAAAAGGTCGGGAAATCCGACCTCTTACATTATTTATTGTTCTATTTGTATTATATATTCTTTACCACATCACACAACAGCCTCCAGAACTTATCGACTGTAGGTATCTCCAATCGCTCATCAGGTGAATGTACGCCTCGAATTGTCGGGCCGAACGATACCATCTCCAGATGTGGATACTTCTCTAAGAACAAACCACACTCCAAACCTGCGTGAACGGCACGTACTCTCGGCTCAGTGGCAAATAGACGACGATATGATTCAACCGTAATCTCCAACAATCGCGACTTGGGGTCGGGTGACCAACCCGGATAACCATCAGAATGCTCCACTTCGGCACTCGCCAATAAAAATACAGACTCCACAGCCTGCTTGGCGTACAGTTTTGCACTCTCCAGCGATGAGCGCTGAGATGTGGTTACTACGATTTTATCGTCACCTTCAAACTTTACAGATGCCAAGTTTGTAGAGGTCTCCACCAACCCCTTTACTGCCATCGACATTGCCAAAACGCCATTAGGTACACCTACCAATGCTCCTATTAGAGATTGTTGTAACGGCATTGCAAGGACATCGTCAGTCGCAGGCATAGGATTTAGCGACAGATGCATATCGGGCTCCGTAATATTAAACTCAGCCTTAATATCCATAGCAAAACGCTCATATCGCTCCTCAAAAGCCTCTTTATGCTTTGCCGGAACTCCAAATACGGCATACGCCTCACGAGGGATAGCATTACGCAGATTACCTCCGTCAATATAACTCAAACGAGCACCGTACTCGCTCTGCGCCTCATACATCAAACGAGCAACAATCTTATTGGAATTGGCGCGCCCCTTCTCAATATCGTCACCCGAATGGCCTCCCACCAAGTTAGATACATCGAAGCGATAGAAACGATAACCCTCAGGTGTGGGCTCACGCTCAACTTCAAACGTGGCGACTGTATCCACACCACCTGCACAGCCGATAAAAATCTCGCCCTCGTCCTCCGAATCAAGGTTGATGAGATATTTGCCCATCAACATACCCTCACCAAGATTAAAAGCGCCTGTAAGCCCCGTCTCCTCATCAACAGTAAATAGAGCCTCCAGAGGTCCGTGTTCAACCGAATCGTCAATCAACATTGCCAATGCGGCGGCCATACCTATACCGCAGTCGGCACCGAGCGTTGTACCTTGAGCCTTAACCCAATCACCTTCGATATAGGTACGGATGGGCTCCGACGCGAAGTCGAACTGCACATCGGCATTTTTCTCGCAAACCATATCCATATGCGATTGCAAAATAACTGTAGGTCGCGTCTCATAGCCTGCGGTGGCGGCTTTACGAATAACCACATTACCTATATCGTCGCGTTGCCACTCCAAAGAGTGAGTCTTGGCAAATTCTATCAAAAACTCAATCACACGCTCCTCGTGCTTCGATGGGCGCGGAACGCGGGTTATAGCATCAAACTGCTCCCACACTAAGCGGGGCTCTAAATCCTTAATCTGTGTCATAATGATAAATTTGTATTTGGCAAATTTACAAAATTCGAGCATTTATTACAATATACCGAATCTTTTTCGTATTTTTGGAAATAAATAAATCACGCTATGAAGAGAAATATTTATACTATTATCACTGCTTTATTGGTATCAATAATAAGTCCCGTTGCGGCTCAAACACCTGAGAAAGAGGTAAAACTTGGCGATATGACATTCGTTAGACAATCATTTGTCAGAAACTTCTACACCTCGGCAAAGGTGATGAGCCAGATAAATATGGAGGGTACAGACCTGTTTTTACAGAATTCGGCCAACATAATTATAGAGAGTCACGGCGCCCAACCCCAACTTAAACAGACGGGGCGCAAACTGCATATTATGGCAAAAGATTCTACCATAGATGCGACTCTGCGCGTAGGTGCTTTTCATCCATATCTATGCTACGAGGTATCATTCGAGGAGATAGGGAAAGGTGAAGCAGCAGGTATCGCATTCTACCCCAATAGCGGGGAAGGGGATATGGTACACACTCTCTATCGTGACGGCAAAATATTATCGGTCTTAATCAAAGATGGACAAGAGAAGATTATGGCCGAGAAAGCGACTGACGCGACATCGGATATTTCGTTGCGAGTACAATATACAGGCCAACGCTTTCACGTCTTCAGGCTCTATGCCGATGGCCGCGCGGAGTTATTATACAGCCTCAAGCACGACAAACGAGCCACAAGCAGTTGCATTGATACTTCGTTTGGAGTTGTAACTAAGTTGCCTGCGGGTGGGAATGTGACATTACTGAAGGCTCAAAGCCTGCTCACTTGCGGAACAGGACAGGCCGACCCTCAGATTATACAGACCACCGATGGCAAGCCTTTGATTATTGATGGCAGATTGTATCTATGTTTTACGACTCGCGGCTTTGAGCAAATTCCGGACTCATATCAGGGAGTGTATTCGTTGGACATAGACTCTTATGAATTGCGTCTGGAGGGTGCTTTATTCTTTGGCAAGGGAGATGGCCTGATGTATGGATTTCACGCCACAAAGGTCGTTTACAATCCCGACAGCAAGGAGTATCTGGTGATGACCACTACACACGGTGATACTCACACATTGGCCTATTGTACAACAAAGAGTGACCTGCTACACGGTATGCACTTCTTGGAGTGCAAAGAGTTGGATTTCCCGCATAACTACACACGAGGCACAGAACAAAATATAAAATACAACACCGAAGACCCCGACTTCTTCTATGACAACGATGCGAAAAAGTGGCGTTTGGCATATTGTGCGCTCAAAGATAAATCGTATGTCACATATCTGTGTGAAAGCGATAAGTGGAACGGTCCTTATACGCTTATAGCCGAATCATCGAAGAATAACAATACGGGAATACGTATAACAACGGTAGGTGGTCGCAGGTATGTATTAAGTGGCGGTAGCGACACAACATTCTATATATACGACTACCCCACACTCCGTTATGAAGGCACATTCCAGCAACAATATGCCAATGGAGGTTTTAGAGGCTGGCCCACAATAGTCCCAATACCTTATGGCAACTACGAGCGTTATTTGTGGATTACGTTCGACAGAGGTGCGCAGACAGGCCGTTACTCATACGGTACACTATATTTCTATTTGGGCGACAAGATGTGGAAACGTGAATAAATAAATTAGCAAAGATGAAAAGGTGGTATATATTAATATTATTAGCCGTCGTTAGTTGTTCGCAAGTCGAAGAGCGTAACGACGATGAACTATTCCTTAACACCTCTCCACGCAAACCGCTGATACTTGATGTTGATTTCAGCACCGATGTGGATGATGTATGCGCCGTGAGAATGGCAACGGCATTGGATGACCAGGGGGTGATAGACCTCAAGTGCGTAGGATACTCCGTAAGAGGCAAAAACAACCTGCAAGCAATGCGCGGAATGTTGTTACACGACGGAAAAGGCGATATTCCTATTGGTCGTAGTTCGGTAGATATTCCCGACACATCACCCTATTGGGATTTGATGACAAAGTATGACGATGGCAAAGGCGAGGTGATGGATGCTGTTGCGTTATACAGAAAGATTCTGGCCGAGAGCAAGCGCAGAGTAGATATTATAACCACGGGATTTGTCACCAACATCGAACTATTACTCAAAAGCGAGGCTGATGAATACTCTCCGTTATCGGGCGAGGAGTTAATCAAACAGAAATGCGGACAGTTGTATATCGTGGGCGGAGTATATCCCGAAGGCTATGACAACAACTTTTTCTTTGCAAAACCGGCACGCGCTGCGATAGATTATGTAAACCGAAATTGGCCTTTCCCGATAGTCTATTTCTTGGCACAGGTTGGTGGCCCAATGATTTGCGGAGCCGAACTGCAAGCCTTAGATAGAGAGAATCGCGATATTGTATCGCAAGCATTGACCGCATTTGGCACATCGACAGGGCGTTATGCGTGGGACCCCTATGGTGTATGGTGTGCAGCATACGCTTGTGGAGAGGTGACTCAAACAGGCTTACGCCGAGCAGACCTCGAAATAAGAGTGAGCGACGGTTATAATATATTTCACGATAATCCCTCAGGACGACACTACATAAATTACCGACTCTGCGATGACGACAAATACTACAACTCTAAAATGGATAGCATTGTCATAAGTAAAGCAAAACTTCAATAGCACAATATATGGCTGAAAACTTAATCATTGCCGACGGAAGCAAAGAGGAAAAATATGAACTACTGCTAAAACAGATAACCGCTGTTACGGCAACAGAGAGCGACATAATTGCCAATATGTCAAACACCGCAGCGATGATTCACCACACATTCGGTTTCTGGTGGACAGGATTTTATCGCGTAGTGGGAAACGAATTGGTATTAGGGCCATTTCAAGGGCCATTGGCGTGTAGCAGAATCGCTTATGGGCGGGGCGTTTGCGGCACTGCGTGGAAAGAGCAGGCTACACAAATAGTACCCGACGTGGAGCAATTTCCTGGGCATATTGCGTGCAGTTCGTTGTCGCGCAGCGAGATTGTCGTTCCTGTATGGAGTGACAAGGAGATTGTGGCGGTACTCGATATCGACAGCGAGCAACTTGCTACTTTTGACGAAATAGACCAAGTGTGGTTAGAGCAGATTGTAGCACTCCTATATAAATAAGGTATAATCTATATTTCAGAAAAATCTTTCAAAATTTTATACCCTACTGTCATTTTTCTTGTGCAGAAATTTGGTTTATATTATAAACTACTTTATATTTGCATCAACAAATAAAACAACTCCTATATAGTTTGATACTGTTTGTCGCGGCCGATACAGACAATTATCAAGCAAGAAGGGAACCACAAAACAAACAAAAAACCACAAAATTATGCAAACCAAAAACTTTTCGGAGGCACAGAGTTTAGAACTCATCACCTCAATGATTCAGGATTCACGCGCACGATTGGCTCGTAATTCAGGGACACCATTTCTTATTTGGGGCTACACAACGGTGGCAATCTCTATCCTAAATTATATCCTATTCCAATACGACATAAAGTGTTGGTGGTTATGGTGGCTTATACCCCTTATCGGTTGGGCTGGAATGATGATATGGGGCAAGCACGACAACGGCGCAAAAAACTATATTGACCGCGTAATTTCTATTATTTGGAGCGTAATAGGTGTCTCATTCCTATGGATAATGTTTGCCTTCGTATATTATCACGCCCCGATTCTATTTCTCGTGATATTGATGGCAGGAATGGGAACAACGATGACGGGATTTGTCATTCGTGACAAAGCCACACAAATTGGCGGTATTGTGGCGATGACATCATCAATACTCTTTCCTCTAAAACATTGGTTGATGATTCGCTTTGTAGACTTGAACGATATTGCGCTACAATCAGAATGGATGAGTACAGATTTTCTGCTATTTGCCGCGATATTCCTCTTTATGATGGTTATCCCAGGACATATTCTCAACCATAAGTACAACAAATAATCGGGCAACGTATGTTCAAAGAGTTAAATCCACTGCTTCATTCTGAACTGCGGCTTGCCGTAATGTCTGTATTGATTAGTGTCGAGAGCGCCGATTTCGTCTTTCTGCGCGAGCAGACAGGAGCAACGGCAGGTAACCTAAGCGTACAGATTGACAAACTGCAAAAAGCGGGGTACATAACCGTAGAAAAGGGATTCAAAGGCAAGATGCCGCGCACAACCTGCGCCATAACACAGGAGGGTGTAGCAGCCTTCGAGGAGTATGTCGCAGCCCTCCGCAGTTACATCGGAAAAGGAATATAAACAAAATGATTGCCACGTCAGACAATGCCCTCTTCGCAAGGACATCTGTCCGATGTAAACACAAGATACAAAAGAGGTGTTACACCTCAATTTTGAATTATAAAAAAATCCCAACCCTTGCGGGCTGGGATTTTTCTTATGATAGTGGAACTACTATGCCTCCAATGCGAAACGCTTGTAAGCAACAACAGTAGCCTCCTTATCAGCCTGCTGCAAGAATTCGCGGATAGAAATCTTCTCACCTACCAATGCCTGGTTCAAGAGAGTGTTCTCCTCAAAGAACTTACGCATCTTACCCTCTGCAATCTTAGCCAAGATAGCCTCAGGCTTGTTTGCGTTCTTGGGGTCCTGCTTCATCATCTCCAATGCGATAGCCTTCTCCTTCTCAACTACGTCTGCGGGGCAGTCGTTCTCGTCGATTGAAATGGGAGCCATAGCAGTTGCCTGCATTGCAATAGTGTGAGCAACATCCTCTGATACCTCCTTATTGAAACCGAGTATAGTACCCAACTTCTTGTTGAAGTGAACGTAAGCGTTGCAATAGGGAGCCTCGATACGACCATAGTATGCCAACTCAACCTTCTCGCCTGTCTGACCAGACTTCTCAGTTACCATCTCCTCTACGGTGATGCCATCAGCATTCTTGATAGCCTTCAAAGCCTCTACGTCTGCTGCATCGTTTGCTACTGCGATATCCAAGATAGCGTTTGCTGATGCAGAGAACTCTGAGTTCTGTGCTACGAAGTCAGTCTCGCAAGCGAGGCACAACAAATATGCCTTCTGGCCTACAATCTTGGTAACTACAACACCCTCAGAAGCGCTACGGTCAGCACGCTTGCTGACAACCAACTTACCCTTCTCGCGGATGATATCCTTCGCACGCTCGTAATCACCCTCGGCCTCGATGAGAGCCTTCTTGCAGTCCATCATACCTGCACCCGTCATCTTGCGGAGTTTCATTACATCTGCTGCTTTGATTTCCATAATTGTCTTGTATTAAATTTGTTAATAATTTCTTTGCTTGATAAACTCTTTTACAGATTGAGAATTACTCTGCCTTCTCCTCTGTAGCGGCTACTACCTCTGCTACAACAGCCTCCTCGGCATCTACAGCAGCCTTAACAGCCTTCTTGATACGAGGCTTAGCGTCCTTCTTGGGTGCTGCAGCCTCAGCCTCCTGAGCCTCCTTCTCTTTCTCAAGTTTACGCTCGGCAGTACCCTCTGCAATAGCAGCGCATACTACGTCAAGGATTGTAGCGATTGACTTTGAAGCATCGTCATTTGCAGGAATTACGTAATCGATGTCTGTAGGATCACAACAAGTATCTACCATTGCAAATACGGGGATGTTCAAACGCTTTGCCTCCTTAACAGCGTTAGACTCCTTCTGAACGTCTACTACGAACAAGGCAGCAGGAAGACGAGTCAAATCGGCAATTGAACCGAGGTTCTTCTCCAACTTGGCACGCTGGCGCTCAATCTGAAGTTTCTCACGCTTTGAGAAATTATTGAATGTGCCGTCGCCCAACATCTTATCGATGGTGGCCATCTTCTTAACGGCTTTACGTATTGTGGGGAAGTTTGTAAGCATACCGCCAGCCCAACGCTCTGTAACGTAAGGCATTCCTACGGGTGCTACCTTTTCGGCAACTATCTCCTTTGCTTGTTTCTTTGTTGCTACGAACAACACACGGCGACCACTCTTGGCAATCTGCTTAAGTGCTGCTGCAGCCTCATCCAACTTTACAACTGTCTTGTGCAAGTCGATGATATGGATGCCGTTCTTCTCCATAAAGATATAGGGAGCCATTTTAGGATTCCACTTACGCTTCAGGTGACCGAAGTGAACGCCTGCATCCAATAATGTATTAAAATCTGTACGTGACATTTTAATTTTTCTGTTTTAATTTTAATTTCTCTTTTCTTCAACCTCTCAAGGTAGTGGCCCTCGGCCAATCCGAAAGGTTTTCCGCGACGGAGCAACCCGTTGGTAATACCTATTATATATATAAAGTAGTCTGACGGATTTGAAACTCGCGTCGTGCTTGCCGAAATTTCGGTCTGGTAAGGATTAACGCTTACTGAACTGGAACTTACGACGTGCTCCGGGCTGTCCGGGCTTCTTACGCTCTACCTCACGTGAATCACGTGTCAAGAAACCGTTCTTCTTCAAAATTGAACGATGTTCGGCATCAATCTGACACAAAGCACGTGCGATACCCATACGAGCAGCCTCAGCCTGACCCTTGATACCGCCACCTACCAAATTGATAGTAACGTCATAGTTCTCCAAAGTGTTAGTAACCAACAAAGGCTGCTTAACCTCGTACTGGAGAATGTTCAAAGGGAAATAAACGTCAAGTGCTCGGTGGTTGATTGTAATCTGACCATTACCCGGCTTCACATATACGCGAGCCACAGCTGCCTTACGGCGACCTACGGTGTTTACAACTTCCATACTTCTTACTTAATCTCGTTTAACTTAATTTCCTTGGGGCATTGTGCAGCGTGAGGATGCTCAGCACCTGCATATACCTTCAAATTCTTAAGGATAGCCTCACCAAGACGAGTCTTGGGCAACATACCCTTTACAGCGTGCTCGATTACGAACTCAGGCTTCTTTGCCAAATAGTCCGCAGGAGTAGCAAAACGCTGACCACCAGGATAACCGGTGTGACGTACATAGACCTTGTCGGTCATCTTTGCGCCCGTGAGTTTCACCTTCTCGGCGTTGATAACGATAACATAATCACCGCAATCGACGTGAGGAGTGTAACCGGGCTTGTTCTTACCACGCAGAATCTTTGCAACCTGCGAAGCAAGACGTCCCAATACCTCGTTGGTTGCGTCGATAACAACCCACTCTTTCTGAACTGTAGCGGCGTTCAACGAGATAGTTTTGTAACTTCTTGAATCCATCTTTTACGTTTAAGTTAATAACTTGTTTTGTAATCCTATTCCCGCATATTTACGGGTGCGCAAAGGTAGTAATTTTTTTCATATATACCAAATACCCCCGAAAATTATTTATAACTTTCTGAATAAAAGTGCTTTTTCGCACATATTATTCATCAGCAGGAAGGCTATAACCTACGCAAATAATCGACCAAAGCACCATCTTCGGCCTCCATCGGCTCAAAACTACGTTGCTTGTCGAGCATTGCGGACAATTTATCGGGTAGAGGTGCATCTTGCATCGTTGCGGCCTTTGTAACCTCCGAGAACTTGGCAGCGTGTGCCGTCGAGAGCCAGAACCCATCTACCCCATAATGTTTCGATGCAAGATAGCCGACTGCACTATGTGGGTCTGACAGATAGTCATAACGTTCATAAATCTCGTTTATAGCCGCCAGGATTTCATCATCACTGCACGAAAAACCCTTTACTGCGCCCTTCAAAGCCGCCACATCACCACCACACAAAGCCATCATTCGTTCAAAATTACTTGGGTCACCCACATCCATTGCATTTGCCAGAGTTCGCACCGACGCTCGCGGATAATACTTCTCTGTAAGCAGGAATTTCGGGACAACATCGTTAGCGTTTGATGCCGCCACAAATCCTTTAATAGGCAGGCCCATACTCCGTGCAAGCATACCCGCAGTAAGGTTGCCATAATTGCCGCTCGGCACGACCACCACAGGCATATCTCTTCCCGTCGTACTCTTCCACGCGCAATACCCATAGAAATAGTAGAACGATTGCGGAATCCAGCGCAACAAATTAATGGAGTTAGCCGATGTAATACGCACCTGCGAGCGCAACTCTTCGTTGCAGAACATAGCCTTTACCAAACGTTGGCAATCATCAAAATTACCCTTGACACCTAGTGGATAGATATTTTTCCCAAGTGTTGTCATCTGCGCCTCCTGCAAAGGACTAACCTTACCTTCGGGATAGAGGATTACGACACGCACACCCTCCACATCATAGAATCCGTGCGCGACAGCACTTCCTGTATCGCCCGATGTCGCAGTGAGGATAGTAAGCGGACCGCCATTATTCAGTAACCCTACCATACGCCCCATAAAACGTGCGCCGAAGTCCTTAAAAGCATACGTCGGGCCGTGAAAGAGTTCCAGCGTAGAGTAGTTTTCGGCTATATGATGTAGTTCTATCGGGAAATCATAGGCATCACGCACCACTCGCTCCAAATCGGCAGCAGGTACATCATCAAACAACAAGCCCGCCAGATAGCACGCCATATCGGCATACGACTTTGCGGCTTCAGTCTCAACCCTTGCCATATCAACCACAGGAATACGCTCAGGCATAAACAGACCTCCATCGGGAGCCAATCCCGCAAATGCAGCATCTGCCAAATTGAAAGGGTGCGATTTAGATTTATCTCGTGTGCTATAATATTTCATTATTGTAATTCATTATTAGTTTAACATCCTTACTATTCAACCACTCTTGCGCCTCGATTTGAGACCTTCGAGACATACAGGTCGGAGGCCACACCACGCTGCGCAAAATGTTCTCGCATAATCTCACCTACGCGTTCTGCCGTAGCCATATCAGCCGAGAGCGAAAAGACAGATGGTCCCGCACCTGAGATATTGAACGCCAAAGCACCCGCCGCCGTAACCTTCTCGCGCAACTCATCAAAGCCGGGTATGAACTGTTTGCGGTATGGCTCCACAACCACATCACACATTGCTCGGCCAACAAGATAGACATCGCCCAAAGCCAAGCCTGCAACCAAACCTGCCACATTACCCCACTGTTTAACTGCCGTACGCAATGGAATATCTTTGGGCAGCACCTCTCGTGCCATTTTGGTACTTACCATAATTGCAGGATGGGCTACCGAACAACAGAAATTGTCAGGCACAGGCAAACGCACGATATCCAACGGCTCATAACCGCGTAACAACACTACGCCACCTAATATCGATGGGCCCACATTATCAGCGTGAGGAGTACCGCCACTAATTAATTTCTCGCCCTCCATTGCAAACTCCACCAATCGCTCATCACTAAACGGGCGGCCCAACGCCACATTCAAACCATACACAGCAGCAGCCGATGATGCTGCACTCGAACCGATACCACTACCTGGCGAAATCTTCTTCTCAATGACCACTCTGACCATCCGTTTTTCACCAAAAGCCGCCATCAAAGACCTCACAGCAGGGGTTATAACATTTTTATCTATATCTTCAGGTAATTCGACATCCGTACGATTCTCGATTTGCAATCCATCACCCTCTTCTACGGCAATAGTCATCACATCACCCACTCCGTCGAGTGTCATTCCCATAACATCAAATCCACAACCCATATTCGCCACAGTAGCGGGCGCAAAAACTCTAACACTTTTCATAATTCCATAAATATTCATATCAGCCGTCTATGCCATAGCATAATACAATAACACAACGACAAAAATTAACTAATAAAATAAAACTTATTGATTTTGGCCGACTCTCACTGCCTTGGCGAGACTTAAATATGACAAAAAAGAAATGCCCCTATCGGCTACAAGAAACTACACCCCCATAGGGGTAATGGTAGTAGTTGTGGTAATAATCGTACCGCCCAAAATAGTAACATACGACAAACCTGCGCCAACAATCGTTGTCGCTACGCAAATAGTCGATATGTTATTTAACTGACGCATAATTTACCATCATTGTTATGGCAAATATATATTAAATAATTTTAATTAGCAAGTTTTCAGGTGCTTTTTACCAAAAAAGTTTTAATCAGTAAGTATTTTTCGATACACAAATGGTAGTCTATCCATATATATCACAGATAATCTGCGTGTTACACAAGTTACACAATAACACCAATCACAATACAACACAAAAAAAAGACTCGCTCCGCATAACGGAACGAGTCTTATAATAAATATAAGGTATATTATTAGCCCAAGAAAGCCAACAAGATACCTGCTGCAACAGCCGAGCCGATAACGCCTGATACGTTAGGACCCATAGCGTGCATCAAAAGGAAGTTAGAAGGATTCTCAGCCTGACCCACCTTCTGTGATACACGGGCCGCCATAGGCACTGCAGATACACCAGCCGAACCAATCAGCGGATTAATCTTCTCCTTAGAGAACAAATTCATAACCTTTGCCAAAACCACACCAGCACCAGTACCCAAGCAGAAGGCTGTTACACCCAATACCATAATACCGATAGTCTGCCAGTTAAGGAAGTTGGCAGCAGTAGCAGTAGCACCTACCGAGATACCGAGGAAGATAGTTACGATGTTCATCAACTCGTTCTGAACAGTCTTGCTCAAACGCTCAACAACACCACACTCCTTCATCAAGTTACCCAACATCAAGCAGCCAATCAACGGAGCAGCCGACGGCAACAACAATGAGATAATAATAGTCATCGCGATGGGGAAGATAATCTTCTCAGTCTTAGACACTGTACGCAACTGCTTCATCACAATCTGACGCTCAGCCTTAGTAGTCAAAGCCTTCATAATAGGAGGCTGAATCACAGGCACCAACGCCATATATGAGTAAGCGGCAACTGCGATGGGACCCAACAACTGGGGAGCCAACTTTGCAGTAAGGTAGATAGCAGTCGGACCGTCAGCACCACCAATGATACCGATAGAACCAGCCTCAGCGGGAGTAAAGCCCATCGCCGAAGCACCCAAGAATGTCGCAAAGATACCAAACTGTGCAGCGGCACCCAGCAACAAACTCTTAGGATTGGCAATCAGCGGACCGAAGTCAGTCATAGCACCCACACCTACGAAAATCAAGCAAGGATAGATACCCAACTTAACACCCAAATAGAGGAAGTCGATAAGACCACCTACACGGTCGAATGTAGTATCAGACAAGAATTTAGTGCCATCCTTCCATTCTGTACCCTTCTCAATCAACCAATGTACGTGACCACCCTCGAACAACTCTGTGTGATAGAGGCCTGCACCGGGAAGGTTTGTAAGCAACATACCGAACGCGATAGGCAACAGCAACAAAGGCTCATACTGCTTAACAATAGCCAAATAGAGCAACACGCAAGATATTAGCAACATAACCAACACACGCCAGTCTGCGATAATACCACTGATACCCGATTGCTTAACAAATTCCATTAGCGACTCGCCCAAGTCGATGTCAGCCTCAGCAACCTCCGTAGCGGCTGCCGCAGCAGTCATAACCTCGGGAGTTGTCGATGCCTGCACCGAAAGGCCCATTAGGCCCACAGCGAGAAGCACCATCATATATTTCATTACCTTTTTCATTGGTCTCAACATTTAGATTAAGCCAAATCAACCAAAGCGTCACCCTGCTGAACAGCCTGACCTGCTGCTACGTGAACAGCCGATACAGTACCGTCGGCGGGAGCCAACACCTCATTCTCCATCTTCATAGCCTCGATGATAAGCAACTGCTGACCAGCCTTAACAGCGTCACCAGCCTTTACCTTAACAGCAACAACGCTACCAGGCAGCGGGGCTGTTACAGAGTTAGCACCAGCAGCAACCTTCTTAGGCGCAGCAGCAGGAGCAGCAGCAACAGGGGCTGCGGCTGCGGGAGCCGGAGTAGCAATGTGAGGTACAGAGACTGCCTCTGAACGCTCTACATCGATAGTATACTTTTTACCATTGAGTTCCACCTCGGCTACGTTGTGCTCAATCTCGGTGATGGTAGCCTCATAGTGCTTACCATTGATATTAAAATTAAGTTTCTGCATTTTTCCTTTCTAATTAAAAGATTATACTTTTTTGATTCCACGGTGAATATGCCACATCGTCGTGACGGATGGTCAATACATCGCTCTCCTCATCGTGCTGGTTGTAGAACGTATGAAGAACATAAGCGATAGCCGCCATCTCCTCCTCGCCAACCTCAGCGGGAGCAGCAACAGGAGCAGCAACAGCCGCCTGTGCCTGAGGCTTTTGCTTGAAGATTAAGCCGAAAGATTTCACGATGAATATAAGCAGTACAAGTACAGTGAATACCAATCCGAAACCTACGCCTGTAATCAACAACGCATTACCCCAATTAATTGCTAACATTGTCATATTTCAACCGTATATTACAAAGGAATATTACTATGTTTCTTAGCAGGATTAACCTCACGCTTAGTCTTCAACGACTCCAATGCACGAATTACGCGGAAACGAGTGTTGCGCGGCTCGATAACATCGTCGATATAACCATAGCGGGCTGCGTTGTAGGGGTTAGAGAACTTATCCTTGTACTCCTGCTCCTTCTCGGCAACGAACTTAGCCTTCTCCTCTGCATTCTCAAATGCAGCCAAAGCCTTAGCGTGCAATACCTCAACTGCACCACTTGCACCCATAACTGCAATCTCGGCAGTAGGCCAAGCGTAGTTGATATCGCCACGGATGTGCTTTGATGACATCACGATGTAAGCACCACCGTAAGCCTTGCGCAATGTAACTGTAACCTTAGGAACAGTAGCCTCGCAATAAGCAAACAACAACTTAGCACCGTGAGTGATAACGCCACCATACTCCTGACCTGTACCGGGCAAGAATCCGGGAACGTCAACCAATGTTACGATGGGGATATTGAAGGCGTCGCAGAAACGAACAAAACGAGCGGCCTTACGGCTGGCATTGATATCCAACACACCTGCCATAAAGTTAGGCTGGTTAGCAATGATACCAACGCTCTGACCGTTAAAGCGGGCAAAGCAAGTAATGATATTCTTTGCATAACCTGCTGCACTCTCCAAATACTCACCGTTATCGACGATGCTACGGATAACCTCGTACATATCGTAAGGCTTGTTGGGGTTATCAGGAATAATCTCATTCAAGATATCCTCCTTACGAGCGATGTCGTCTGTGCAAGGAACACAGGGAGCATCCTCCATATTGTTCTGAGGCATATATGAGAGCAAGCCACGGATAAGTGCGATACCCTCCTCCTCTGTATCAACAGCGAACTGAGCCACACCACTCTTTGTTGTGTGCATATCGGCACCACCCAACTGCTCCTGTGTAACGTCCTCACCTGTAACAGTCTTAACAACCTTAGGACCTGTAAGGAACATATTTGAAGTCTGACGACGCATAATGATGAAGTCAGTCAATGCGGGTGAATAAACGGCACCACCTGCGCAAGGACCGAAGATGGCTGAAATCTGGGGAATAACACCCGATGCCATTACGTTACGCTGGAAGATATTAGCATAACCTGCCAATGCATTAACACCCTCCTGAATACGCGCACCACCTGAATCGTTCAAACCGATACAAGGAGCACCGTTACGCATAGCCATATCCATCACCTTGCAAATCTTGTCTGCCAAAGAGATAGAGAGTGAACCTGCTGTTACCGTAAAGTCCTGTGCAAAGACATAAACCAAACGTCCGTCGATTGTACCATAACCTGTTACAACACCATCACCAAAAGTGTGCTTCTTCTCCATACCGAAGTCGTAGCAACGGTGTGTTACGAACATATCAAACTCCTCGAAACTGCCCTCGTCCAAGAGCATCTGAATACGCTCACGCGCAGTGTACTTACCTTTTGCGTGCTGCTTCTCGATAGCCTTCTCGCCGCCACCCAAACGGGCAATCTCGCGATTCTCAATCAATTTGGCTACCTGTTGTTTTTGAATTTCGCTCATAAAAGTGCTAAATATTTATTAGTTGATTATTTGTTCTTGTCCTCACACAACTCTGTCAAAATACCCTGAGTTGATTTCGGGTGAAGGAATGCGATTGAAAGGCCCTCAGCGCCGTTACGGGGAGTCTTGTCAATCAAACGTACACCGTGAGCCTCGGCGTCAGCCAACTGCTCCTCAAGATTCTCGCAAGCGAGTGCTACGTGGTGAACACCGATACCGCGAGTCTCGATAAACTTAGCGATAGTAGAATCCTCTGAAGTAGGCTCCAACAATTCAATCTTTGTCTGGCCCAACTTAAAAAATGCTGTCTTAACCTTCTGCTCGGCTACCTCCTCGATAGCATAGCACTTAAGACCCAATACATTCTCCCAATAGGGAATAGCCTCGTCGAGACTCTTCACAGCAATACCAAGATGCTCAATGTGTGAAACTTTCATAATTGTTAATTTTGTTTTTTGTAAATATTTTTGTGTATGTATGATTCGTAAATTTGCTATAGCACAAAACTTCACAAAGGTACGAGTAAAATCTCAAATAACGAAATATTATAGCAAGTTTATCTCTAAAAAAACTTGAAATTTCAAGAGTTTTTCACCCATTTCGATACTTTTGTCCATTCCGCGAGATTGATACTTCAAAAAAGGTTTGTTTCTTTGCGCGAAAGTTGCTAATTTCGCTCCCGACAAACTAACCTGACACCGCGATGAGAAAGTTTTTAAGCGTTTTGATTACAATCATAGGCACGGCTACTATTGCCAATGCTCAAAACGTTATAACAGGAGAGGTAGCCCCCGACCTTAAGGTGAAGCAGTGGCTTATGGACTTGCAACCCGAAGAGGCCGACTACACCTGCATTGTATTCTACCACTCGGAGAGTCCGCAGTGTCGCAGGTGGTTGGCTCGCGTAAAAAATTTAGCGCAGAGTGCCGAAACTAAAATGAATGTCATCATATTGACAAAAGAGAAATATAGCGATGCAGGAGTCACACTGACCGAGCATCTTGGTGCTAACACCTGCGTAGCATTTGATGATGAAGGGCGTTCATTCCGCAATTATGGCGTAAAGTTTATCCCTTTCTGCGTCATCTGCAACAAACAGCGTATAGCCTTATGGTGTGGCCACGCAGGAGGGCTTACGCAACAGACCATAGACAAGATTACAAACATAAAAACAAATAAAAAATAACGAGATGGCTTTTACCAAAATAGAACATTACGAAAAAGAGTATATTGATGCTCATCACGATAGTGCACTAAATGTTACTCAAGGAGTTGAAGACCAACCCATCGTTAATCCATACTTCAAACGCAAGCGTCGTCGTGCGCTCTCTACAGATGAGTACGTCGAGGGCATATTGAACGGCAATATCACCATCCTCTCACAAGCAATTACGCTTATCGAGAGCAACAACCACGAACATTACGCTCAAGCACAAGAGATTATCGAGCGCTGCCTACCATACGCAGGAAAATCGGTCCGCATAGGTATCACAGGTGTACCGGGAGCAGGAAAATCGACATTCATTGAGGCCATCGGCGGTATGGTCGCATCACTCAAACACCGTTTGGCCGTATTGGCTATTGACCCTAGTTCGGAGCGTAGCGGTGGCTCTATTTTAGGTGACAAGACACGTATGGAGAGCATATCATCAAATCCCAATATTTTCATCCGCCCTTCACCCTCCGCAGGCTCATTAGGAGGTGTAGCGCGAAAAACGCGCGAAACGATAGTCTTATGCGAGGCTGCGGGTTATGACGTGATATTTATCGAAACGGTAGGCGTGGGACAATCCGAAACAGCCGTACACTCGATGGTGGATATGTTTATGATGTTGCAGATTTCAGGCGCCGGTGACGAGTTACAAGGTATCAAGCGAGGCATTATGGAGATGGCCGATATGATGGTTATCACAAAGGCCGACGGCGAAAACGTTCACAAAGCCGAATTGGCGAAGGTACAATATCAGGGTGCGCTACATCTCTTCCCATTACCCGAATCGGGGTGGAGAGCCAAAGTATATACCTGCTCATCGTTAGCAAAAAGCGGATTGGAGGAGGTATGGAAAGGCGTAGAGGAGTATTTGGACCACATCGAGGCCAATGGATATTACACTGCGAATCGCAACCGCCAGAATAAATACTGGATGTACGAAAGTATTAACGAAGTCCTAAAGAGTAGTTTCTATCAAAATCCTTTGATAGCCGAGCGCATCGAAGAGGTAGAGCAAAGAGTACTCTCGGCAAAGCAGAGTTCATTCATCGCGGCAAAGGAGTTGTTGGATTTATACTTCGGTCAAAAAAACACAGATTACAATCTGTAAGAGGGCAACAAATACCGCAATATGCAATAAAACGGGCTATTTATGCAAAATAAATGGCTCGTTTTGCAATTTTATTAAAAAATTTATATTAATTTTGAAAATCAATTTTGACATAAAACGAAGAAATAATAAAAAATTGTTACTATGAGCAGAGTAAAATTCTACCGTGGAGGTGATTTACCTTTGGAGATGCACAAAGTTCGCGTCGTACAAAAACTCCACCTCGTACCCATTGAACGCCGTATGGAGGCTATGAAAGAGGCCGGATTCAATACATTCCGTTTGAGCACACGTGACGTATTCTTGGATATGCTGACCGACAGCGGAACCAACGCAATGAGCGATAATCAGTTGGCGGCAATGATGCACGCCGACGATGCTTATGCAGGTTCGCAATCATTCGAGCGTTTACAGAAAGCCGTTGAGGATGTTTTAGGCAAGAAATATCTATTGCCCGTACACCAAGGACGCGCGGCTGAGAACGTCATTTGCCGCTCGTTTGTAAAGCCCGGCAACGTTATTCCGATGAACTATCACTTTACAACCACTTTGGCACATATTCAGGAGTGCGGTGGTCGCGTTGTAGAGTTGTTGCACGACCACGCATTGGAACTCAAATCAGACCACCCGTTCAAGGGTAATATGGATATCGAGAAGTTGGAGAAGTGTATTCAGGAGGTAGGTGTCGAGAATATACCATTCATCCGTATGGAGGCTTCGACAAACCTTATCGGTGGACAGCCCTTCTCGTTGGCCAACTTGATGGACGTGCGTCGTATTGCCGACAAATATAATATTATGTTGGTACTCGATGCCAGCCTTATGGGCGAGAACGCATACCTTATCAAGCAGCGCGAAGATAAGTGGAAGGAGAATGAGTTAGGCGAGATAATAAAGATGATGACAGGCCTTGCCGATTTGGTTTATTTCTCGGCTCGTAAACTTTCATCTTCTCGCGGTGGTGGTATCTGCACCAACCAACGTGCCTTGTATGCCAAGATGGAGGCTATGATTCCGCTGTTTGAGGGATTCCTCACCTACGGAGGTATCTCGGTACGTGAGATTGAGGCTATGGCGGTAGGTTTGTATGAGACTTTGGACGAAACAATGATTAGCCAGAGCCCCAACTTCATCAAATATTTGGTTGAGGAGTTGGAGAAGCGTGGTGTACCTATGGTTACACCCGCAGGTGTTTTGGGTGCACACGTCGATGCAATGAAGTTCTGCGAGCATATTCCACAAGAGGAGTATCCCGCTGGCGCATTGGCTGCGGCATTGTACATCTGTTCGGGTATTCGCGGTATGGAGCGAGGCACCATATCGAGCGTACGCGACGAAGAGGGCAAGGAGATTCTGGCCGATGTAGAGTTGTTACGTCTGGCTGTTCCTCGCCGCGTATTTACTCTCTCTCAGATTAACTACGTCATTGACCGCATTGATTGGTTGTGGCACAACCGCAAGTTGATTGGCGGTTTGAAATTCAACTACGAGCCCCCCGTACTTCGATTCTTTATGGGTGGTTTGGAGCCTACATCTAATTGGCCACACCGCTTGATGGAGAAGTTCCGCAAGGATTTCGGTGATAGTTTGTAGTAGAAATAGACATCAACAATAAAGCAGGGTATTGAGCCCTGCTTTATTTGTATGCGTATAACACAACGTTTTCTTCATTTCTAATAATCTCGTCCAATATTGCCATCGAACGTCGTGACAACACCGGACACCCCCAACTGCCTATGGTCGGCATTGGCCATATAGGGAATGAGGTTGTATGCTTCCATCCGTGCAAGACTATACAACGTTCGCGCATAGCCGAATTACTCTCATCCAAGCCATCCAAACGATAAGCAACGCCATAACGTCCAACATACCGTTCCGCCACGAGCGCACGGCCAACAGATGAGAGATGAGAATCTGCGACATTAGACGTCGTAGCATAGGCACTATATCGCAGACTACACTCCTGACCACTACCGTGCGAGGCAACAAATGCCCGCTCTACCCTATTCTCCGCGTAGTTCCACACCACAAAACGCCTACGGCCCGAATGTAGGGACAAATCCCACAAAAGGGCAATACGGGAGTTGTAGCCATTGGCTGTACAAAACTCCTTCAACTCGGCTGCTCGACGGCGAAATTGCTCGGTATTCATTACTTAAGTTCGTTAATAAGTTTCTCGGCCAATGCAGGCATACCCTCTGCCGCACGAGCCTTGATGTGTGTCAATGGGTTGCGAATCATCGCCACGTCGGGATTGCCTGGGTCAACAACATATACAGGCACTCCAGCACGCGCATAACGCACCAATGAGGCCGCAGGATATACCGCCAACGATGTACCCACAACAATCATCACATCGGCTGATGCTGCAATTCGTGTCGCCGCATCGAACATCGGCACCGACTCGCCGAAAAATACGATATGCGGACGCAACAACGCCCCATCTTCCGCTCTGGCATCCAGTGTTTGTTCCCAGCCCTCGATAGGTACTATGAGTTCGGGATTGCGCTCGCTACGCAACTTCATCAACTCGCCGTGCAGGTGAGTCACTCGCGTAGAGCCTGCTCTTTCGTGGAGATTATCGACATTCTGCGTCACCACCTCGACATCGAAATGTTGCTCCAATTCGGCAATAGCCCTATGGGCAGCATTAGGCTCTACTGAAAACAGTTCTCGGCGACGAATATTATAAAACTCAATCACCTGGGCGCGATTACGCACCAAAGCCTCAGGCGTACACACATCCTCGATACGATAATTTGCCCACAGGCCATCTGAATCACGAAACGTTGAGATACCGCTATCGGCACTAACGCCCGCACCTGTAAAAACAACAATCTTTGTCATACGTTAATACTCTAATTTTCTTTTTCGTTTGGCGCGTAATTCGCGTTGCAGGGCAATTCCCTTATACCACAATACCCTACGACGCCAACAATACAAGCAATAGAGCCCAAAACCCAAACTAATAAGCATCATACCGACCAAAATCCAAAGTCCTGAGTCAACAGTCATTTTGCCCGATACAACTCCCCCAACGCCAAGATACATAAGACCAAAAGCCATAAACGCAAATAGCAAGAACATATTCTTGTTTTTGCGTGTAGGCAACTGCTTATCTATAATTCCTACGAATGCTGCATTAATAGTTGAAAAAACCAAACCAACCCACTCTGGAATATCGTCCAATATACGGCCCAATATCACAAAAGCAACCCACAACGCTACCACATAAAGGATGACAGCCGAGTTACGCATCGAGCGACGGAACGAAAGGGATTTTACCTCGCCCACACTCACACGATTTCCTATTCTTATCAATCTTAAACCCATAATACAATAAAAATTATTTTTCTGCCTCCCTCTGACGAGCCTCTTGCAGTTGGGCCTTGCGAGCCAAACTATATCGTCTCCATTTCAGGGCACATACAACTCCATAAAATATAACTACACCGCCCAAGGCTAACAATATAGTGGTAGCATTAGCATACCCCTCGCTATCAACCACACGGGCACAAAAGAGCAGTATAACACCCAACGAAGGCATCAAAAAAGACAATGCGCGCCAACGCTTACGCGGAATCATTCGCCTGAGTTCCAAAATGACAGCCGCAACAAAAAGCGCAACTCCCGCTATATTCAAAACGAGAATCGTTACGGTATCGTGCAGGTCAAAATAGCCTGCCACACCATTAACTACGGCCAACATCAAAACGGCAGCGGCCAAAATACGATTACGAAGTCTTACTTGAGGATGACGCTCTTGAGAATTATAATTTGCCATACTATAAGAGTTTAAGATATTATTTCACCCTTAAAGTTAAGCATAATTATCGAAATATCCTACTCTTCGCCTTGCCAATGCTTAAACTTATAACGAGCAAATGCTATTACCAAGCCTATGACTGCAAATATTGCCAATATAATCATCCGCGCCTCGTTGTTGATTTCCACCGCCTCGCCTTTGCATTTCTTGACTATTAGAACCAACAGGAAAGCCAATCCGCCACTTACCAATATGGCTGTTGCACCCTTCTGCCACTGACGCCAGAAATATCGCGCACCCTGACGCCACATCTGTATATTGTGCAAGATAAACAACAGTACCGTCAGCGGGAAGACTATCCACAACAATATAGTATCCAACATCTCAATGGCCTCGCTGTGCGCCCACTGTGCATCCGACATACGCTGGATATAATCTATCACCAAAGAGGCAAACAACAGTCCCATCCATACAATATGGAACCACTTTTTATTGAACTCGCCCATAAAATCACTACTTAATAAGATTAACAACCCTCATAGCGATTGCAACCATAAACACCACAAAAACACCACACATCGTTCACACCTATTTAATCTCATTATCAACCTTATCCTGCGACTCCTCTTTGGCTTTCTTCAACCTTCCGCTGCGTCGCAGGGCATCTGCAATAATCCATTGCAGTTGCCCATTGATGCTGCGAAACTCATCGTCTGCCCACCGCTCCAATGCGTCCATCGTAGCGGCATCGACACGCAGTACAAAACTTTTATTTTCGTTTTTCTTTGCCATTACGTTATATTAATGATGCATAGTACCTGCATTGACTACGGGCTGTGCTGATTCATCGGCACACAACACTACCAACATATTGGTAACCATAGCCGCCTTGCGCTCATCATCCAACTCGACAACCTCATCGGTAGACAACTTATCCAAAGCCATTTTAACCATCGAAACTGCACCCTCGACAATCTTTTCACGTGCAGCAATAATCGCATCGGCCTGCTGACGACGCAACATAACGGCTGCAATTTCGGGAGCATAAGCCAGATAGTTGATACGAGCCTCTACAACCTCGATACCTGCAATAGCCAAACGCTCTGACAGACGCTCCTCCAAAAGATTGTTAATCTCCTCACTACTGCTGCGGAGTGTAACCTCTTCCTCCTCACCTGACAAATTATTATCGTAAGCATAGCAACCTGCAACTTGACGCAAAGCCGCATCGCTCTGTACCGACACGAAGTTCTCCAACATACGCATACGACTGCTCTGGGTTACCATACCCGAACTATCAGCAGTAGCATCGATATCGAAAACCGAGCGATAAATCTCATCTCGCTTCAGACGCCATACGAGCACCAAACCAATCATAATGGGATTACCCGACTTGTCGTTCACCTTTATAGGCTCGGCATTAAGGTTACGCGCACGCAACGATATATTCTTTGATGACATAAGGAAATTAACCCACCAGAAACCTGTATTATAAAACGAGCCACGATACTTACCAAAGAAGGTCAACACGCGGGCCTCGTTGGGCTCCAACAAGAGAAAACCTTTGCAGGCAATCAAGGCCAAGAGAATAAGGACAATACCCGACACCACAAGTATAGGACCACCAGGAACCTCAGTCTCGGCACCTCTCACAATCATTACCACACCAGCCGCAATAGCCGCCAAAATCAAAACCAACGCTACAAATCCATTGATTTTCCAACCTGTGTACTCAAAATTCTTGTTCTCCATAAAGCAAATAGTATTTAGTTTGACATTAATTAATTTTTTGCTCTTCGTTTTAATATCATTTTGATATCACAAAGATATGTATAAAAATTTTATATCTGCAACTTTTTTACAACTTTTTTTTACATTTTTTCTCGCTTTAATATATTTTTCGGAAGAAAAGAGGTAATTTTACACCAAACAAAAACATTTAGTTATGAAAAGGATAGTTACAATTTTTCTCTTTGCCGTTGCATTGTGTTGCAGTGTTGCGTGCAACAACTCAACATCTACGCGCGTAATGTGCTATAATGTACGCAATTGCGATGGTTTGGATGGCAAGACCGACTATGAGCGCGTTGCCAATGTTATCAAAAATGCCAATGTCGATGCGGTAGCAATTCAGGAGTTGGACAGTATGGCTACACGCCACGCAGGACAAGACGTATTAAAAAACCTGGCCGACCTAACGGGTATGTACCCCACATTTGCCGGCTCGATAGATTTTCAAGGTGGCAAGTACGGCATAGGAATGTTGACCAAAGAGAAACCGCTGTCACACCGCCGCGTAGCACTACCCTGCCGTTCGGAGCCCCGTTCTCTATTGATTGTCGAGTTGGAGGATTATTACTACTGCTCTACTCACCTGTCGTTGCACGCTGCTGACCGTACCACTTCGGTAGGTATCATCATCGACGAATTGTCGAAACTCGACAAGCCCGTAATGCTTGCAGGCGACTTCAATGCCGAGCCCGACGAGGAGGCTATGCAACTTATGGCCAAGCACTTCGAAATCTTCAAGAAGGAGGGTGCATCACTGACATTCCCCGCGAACAAGCCTGAGATTGAGATTGATTACATCTGCTTGCTCAAGAGTGACCACGTAGCCAAATTCGAGGTATCGGGACACAGCGTAATCGAGGCGCCCGTAGAGTCGGACCACCGCCCGATTGTTGCAAACGTAAAGATTAATTAATCGCGAACGGAGATATGAAGGCCATATATTCAATTTTAACTACATTGAGCATCATCATCCTGACGGCTTGCGGGAATAGTGATGAGTGCCAATCACCCATTACACCAAAACCCAAAGGGGCAATACGCATTATGACATACAACGTGGGGGCGATATGCAAGTTTATTGACGCAAACTTCACCAAAGAGAACAACGTACAATTATTGGCCGATGTAATCAATGAGTCCCAGACGGATGTCGTTGCCATACAAGAACTCGACAGTTGTAACACTCGTAACGATTACTTCCAATTAAAGTCTATTGCGGAATCTTGTGGCCCCAAATGGAACTTCTATTATGGCCCGGCCATTGACTACAAAGGTGGCAAGTACGGCACAGGCGTAATGGGCAAGGAGAAGAAAATCCTTAAAACTCTACATATACCTATCCCCGTCAAGGAGAAGAGTGAGCCACGCGTTCTCACCATTGTGGAGTATAAGAACTATGTTATGGCCTGCACTCATCTAAACGGCGGGCAACCGTCTCAAGTAGAGTATCTTAGCGCAGAGATTAAGAAACTCTATGGGGAGTCAAAAAAGCCCGTATTCTTGGGTGGTGATATGAACGCATACCCCAACGACACGATGATGGCGGAGTTTCGTAAAGATTGGACTATAATTTCACAAACCTCAAGTGGAACAACTGTTGAGAACAGCAATAAGCCCTGCATTGACTACATATTGCAACTCAACAACAATGCTAAGCCTGCACAGATTATTAACACTGCAGTTATAACAGAGTCAAATGCAGGTGATATGAAAAAGGCTTCGGACCACTATGCGGTATATGTTGATGTGAAATTATAACACAACAACATCACAGTTTAACTACTACCAACCCGGTGAGATATGGCAGACTCATCGGGTTGCTTTTATATAAAAAAGCATCTCAAAAACTTGTATAAGACGAAAAAGTTACATATCTTTGCCCCACGAAATGAGAATATTTCGTTTGTAGCCCTATAAAACGAGGGTACGACAACAAAATTTCGGGATGTAGCGCAGTCCGGTTAGCGCACCTGCTTTGGGAGCAGGGGGTCCCAGGTTCGAATCCTGGTATCCCGACAAGAGATTTCAATTTTGACATATTGAGCATCGGGATGTAGCGCAGTCCGGTTAGCGCACCAGCTTCGGGAGTTGGGGGTCACAGGTTCGAATCCTGTTATCCCGACGGATGTGAAAAGAGCAGAACTAAAAAGTTCTGCTCTTTATTTTGTTTGTCACTACGAGGAGGTATTTAGTCCGACGTGGTAACGCTGCGATTAGAGCGAGAGCAGAGTATGATTTTCATACTTTGCCGAGCCGTAGCAGTGAAAAGACGCCAAAGGCGGATTAATCCCCCACGTTCTTCGATGAAGGAGATTGCCACAGTCGCTACGCTCCTTCGCAATGACAACTACTCTTAAACACTAAACCATAAATTTCCAAAACAAAATCCGCTGACCAATGCCAGCGGATTTTTCTATAGAGGTATATGAGTTTTTACTCTGCCACCTCCTCCCACGCTCCAGAAGTTGAAGGACCATTCATAATAATCGCCATTCCGTTTGTAAGTACCTTACTGGTAAATGTACGAGTATAAGTCTTCTCGCCATTAGTAAGAGTGAATATAATATCTTCTGGAGAGGACCCAGAATTATAACCATAGAAAGATACTCCATCTGCATTTGCAAAACCAGCAAGACTACCATTTTCTTCACCGTTTGCAGTACCAATAGTAGCAGCACCAAGAGAAAAACCGCGCACCTGGACCAAACAACTACATTTCAGCGTCCAATTATCCTCTACTTGCAGACCCTTGACTGTAACCTGTGCACATTTGGGAACCATTGTAATATCCAAAGTGATGGTATTGCCCGAAACTGTGTATTTACCATTTTCACATACCATAACACAACCTGCTTCATTTGTACGACAGTATAGATATTGTAGGTTAGACATATACATAGGATAATTTGTGCCGAATGTTCCATTAGTATAGCCTGCAGTCAAAGTGCCGTTTCCTACGGCAACAATATCTGCGGCTGTTGTTCCAACCCAATTAGGAGCCCAAGTGCCTGCGTTATAAGTTAGTGTCAAATATTTTTCAGCAGTACTAATATCAGCATTAAAGTTAATATAAACCACGTCACCATTCTCCCACGAGGTACGAGCAGCACGAGTGTCATCGCCAAACGAAGGCTTCTCCATATTTACAACTATATCATACTCTGGTGCAGGATTTTCAACCTCATCCTTTGAGCAACCTACCGCGAATATTACGGCAAATGCACTAATTGCATAAATAAATTTTTTCATCTTTCTAATTAGTAATTTAATCGTTAACTTTCTTTGATTCGTTTTCGGATTAACCCCAATCCTGCTCGGGTCCAAAACCTCCAAACTTAGGCTCTCCACCTACTCCACTCTGGGCAAAACCCTGCTCTACGGCAATCTCCAACACCTCAACTTCGGGTGCAACATAGTTTTTCTTCTCCATACATTTATTATTTATAGGTTAAACATAGATACAAGAAGTTATGCCCGATGACAAAATCATCGGGCATAACTTACGATATATTATTGATTTACAATCAGTTATGGGCGCATAGGGGGGGGCAATTCGTTTCATATCTGAGTGAATTATTTCCCAGATACGACCACAAGATATGTTAATAATATTACCCATAACCCTAATATTTACACAAAGGTATAGAAAAATAATGTAAAATCGCAATAGTTGATGGTAAAAATATTCTCTTTATATAACCTAAAAAGGTCTTTATGCCCTTCCCTAAAACATACTCAGCGCAAAGCCTGAAATTACATAGGCCACAATCCAACCGACTATAAACAGCGTAATACCCTTACCACCCTTGAGGTTGGTAGCCACCGAGAATGCGTAATATGACCATACGAAATACCAGACAGAGAATACAGCCGAAAAAAGTCCTACCGATGTCAGCGTTCCGTGATACTGCATTGCCGTTGTAATGCTACCCTCTGCAAGTAGCGCCATAACACTGCGCACTACGGGAATAGCAAATATCAAAGTAGATAAATCAAACGGCAAGCGAGCAAATAGATTATACGACGCGACATCCCAGAAACGAATCTTTGAACGCGAGGCCGCCAAACCTATAACATAGAATACCACACTACACAACAACCACGCAACAATTTGACGCAACGTAGCAGCCCACAATCTGTCGTTAAGATAATTAAACTGCGTAAGCGATGTCAAACGCAACCCCAACTGCCAAAAATATATAGAGGTAAGTATCAGGAATGCAATACCCCAGCATATAGCCGTACGCAGGGTCATAACTTTGAATGGATTTAGAAACTTTTTCATAGTTCTCCGATTTTATAATTTTACAACTTTTTCAATAACATCCTACCCTCAAAGTTGCATAGCATTTAATGCTTCGATGATATCGTCCAGACGATTTCTCACCGTCGGATAACTCACCTGCAACTTCACAGCCATCTCCTTCAACGAGCCGCCACACAAGATATAATCCTGCACAAATTGCAAATCATCCTCCGACAGGCGCATTAAGGCTGGCAGTTTATAGTCTCCCTCGATTTTCGTGCCGCAACCTGCGCAGTGCATCGTATGCACCTTAAGGCCACCTCCGCACGCAGGGCAAATTTTAGGTAATCGTTTTTGTGTCTGCATAAACTACATCCATTTAACATTGTTTATCTTCAATATCCAGTCGCCATACACATTTGCAAGCAACCTCTACGACAAAATTAAACATTGTTTTAATAAAATCAAATTTTTATTTAATTTTATTTCACAGATGATAAATTTTATTCAACAAACGGCACAATAAATACTATCATACAGCAATCGACATTAACAAATCACGACAAAAAAAGATGGCTCTCCGCTTTAGGGAAAGCCATCTCAATATTATAAATAAGGTATTATATCAGCGAAAGATTATTTTGCACCCTTCAACTCCTGATATGCCTTGTTATACTTCTCATACTTAGGCATCATACCCTCCTCGTCACGAAGTTTGAAAGTAACCTCCTTGGCAAGTTCTACGTTACGCAAATCCTTAGGATTGAGTTCGTAAGACTTCTCCAAGTAAGGAATAGCAGCGCGATATACACTCTTTACCTTCTCCTGGTCCTCGTTAAACTCGGCGTTGCTCTTATAGTCCTTCTTGTTAATCTCGTCATTCATAGAATCAGCCTGTACGAGGTAGAAGTAACCAATAAAGAACTGAACCTGTGCATCCTTGGGGTCGAGTTCTGCAACCTTCTTGAACGATGCGATACTCTCCTCATAGTTCTTCAGGCTGAAGAAGATACGACCACGACCATACCACATATCGCGGTTCTTGGGGTCACGTGCCAAAGCTGCATCAACCATATTAATCAACTCGCTGGGGTCACCCAATGAGCCGCTATCGGCTGTAGTATAGATATTGATAAGACCCTCAACAATCTTGTCGTTCTTGGGATACTTTGACAAACCCTCCATCAAGAGTTGTTTTGCACGCTGAAGGTTAGCAACGCGTACCGAAGAGTCATCCTGACCGAAGTAGCAGAGGTAGAGGTAGTAGTAGATGTTACCCTCCTCATCTGTATAACCTGACTGCAAAGCCTTGTTCAAAACAACTGAACCAGAAGCATAAGAAGCCTTATTATTAGTAGTCTGTGCATCAACTACATAAAGGAAACCTGAATAGAAAAGATACTGCAAGTTGGGAACACCTGTAAAACCTGCAGACTCCTGAACAGCGTATGCGCGAGCATAATACTCGGCTGCGAGTTTGTTAAGACCTGCGTCCATAGCAACACTTGCGCTCTGGTTAAGATAGTTCTCAAGCATAGTAAGCCCCTCACTTACTGGCTCAATCATCTTCTTTGCATCCAACTCCAAAGCCTTATTGTAAGAACTCATAATTGCACCTACCAAGTCCTTGTCGCTAACCTGCTGAGTCATTACCCAAGTACCAATCTTGTTATCGGCACCTACATACAACTTCAACCAAGGATAGATATGCTCGGTATAAGCCTTACCGTTGAGAGTTACATTGGCGTTAGATGACTCCGGCTTACCGATGTTGATTTGAGCCTCCTCGAAAGGCATACCTACAAAGATATCGGCAGTAGGAGCAGACAAAATCTTATAGCACTCTTGTGCGTGCTTAAGCCAAGTAGTAGCCTTTGATGCCTTCTTTGCATCTGCAATAGTAGCATCAGCCTTTGTTAATCTTGATGTGAGAGCGTCCTTGCTTACTCTCTGTGCATTTGCCATTGGTGCAGCCATAAGCGTTACAGCCAACACCGCGAAAATTAATCTTTTCATAATTAATTTCTTTTAATGAAAAACGTGTTTATTAATCTATTTATTATTTCGTGTGTCAAATAATTACTCCTCAGCAGGGGCATTTTCGGTTACGGCAGGAGCATCTGAAGTTGCAACAGGCTCTACTACACCCTCTGCAGCACCCTCTACTACTACACCTTCCGTTTCATCCTCGTTTTCGCTGACAGGGACAGCCATAACCGAAGCAATGGCATCACCCTCACGCAAATTGATAATACGGACACCCTGTGTTGCACGACCAGCCAGACGAATCTGCTTAACTTCGGTACGAATAGTTACACCAGAACGATTGATAATCATCAAATCGTTATCATCGGTAACAGCCTGAATCGACACAAGGCTACCCGTCTTATCGGTAATGTTGATAGTCTTGACACCCTTACCACCACGATTAGTGATACGGTACTCATCCAAGTCGGTACGTTTTCCGTAACCATTCTCCGACAATACCAGCACATCCTGCATTGAATCGGGCTCAATACAAATCATACCTACAACCTCATCGCCTTCATCCAACGCAATACCGCGAACACCAGCACCGACACGGCCAATAGGACGAACAGTATTCTCGTTAAATCGGATAGCCTTACCGCCACGCGCTGCAATCATCACCTCAGCCTGACCACTTGTAATCTTGGCCTCGATGAGTTGGTCACCCTCTCGGATAACAATAGCATTAACACCATTCTGACGAGGACGTGAATATGCCTCCAACTTGGTCTTCTTGATAACACCCTCACGGGTACACATCACGATATAGTTCGAGTTGATATATTCAGTATCGTTCAGATTCTTGGTATTGATATATGCACGAACCTTATCATCGGGCTCAATCTGAATGACATTCTGAATTGCACGGCCCTTTGATGTACGAGTACCCTCAGGAATCTGATATACCTTCAACCAATAGCAACGGCCCTTTTCGGTAAAGAACATCATCGTATTGTGCATTGAAGCAACATAGATATGCTCGATAAAGTCCTCATCGCGCGTAGCGCTACCCTTAACGCCTACGCCGCCGCGATGCTGTGTACGGTACTCGGCAAGCGGAGTACGCTTGATGTAACCCATATGCGAAATGGTAATAACCATATCCTCATCAGCATAGAAGTCTTCGGGATTGAACTCCTCAGAAGAGTAAACAATCTCGGTACGACGCTCATCGCCATACTTCTCCTTCATCTCCTGCAACTCATCCTTGACAATCTGCAACTGCATATCAACGCTGGCCAAAACATCGTTGAAGTAGGTAATCTGGCGCTCCAACTCGGCACGCTCATTCTCCAACTTCTCGACCTCCAAGCCCGTCAATTGACGCAGACGCATCTCGGTGATTGCCGCAGCCTGAATCTCGCTAAGACCAAAACGCTCCTGCAAAGCCTGCTTTGCCAAATCGTTATTACGAGAGTTTCTGATAATATGCACAACTTCGTCGATATTATCCTGTGCAATGATAAGGCCCTGCACAATATGCATACGCTCCTGCGCCTTCTTCAAATCAAAGCGAGTACGACGTACGACAACATCGTGACGATGCTCGATGAAATACTTAATCAAATCCTTAAGATTAAGTAACATCGGGCGGCCATTCACAAGCGCGATATTATTTACGGCAAACGACGTCTGCAACTGCGTATTCTTGAAGAGCGTATTCAACACAACATTAGCCGATGCATCACGCTTAATCTCGATGGCGATACGAGTACCCTGACGGTCACTCTCATCGTTGATATGTGAAATACCCTCCAACTTCTTCTCGTTGACCATCTCACCGATACGCTTAATCATATCGGCCTTATTGACCATATAAGGAATCTCGGTCACTACGATTGTCTCGTGGCCTGTAGCACTTGTCTCGATATCGGCCTTGGCGCGCATCATAACACGGCCACGACCTGTAAGCAAAGCCTCCTTGACGCCCTCATAGCCATAAATCAACGCTCCTGTCGGGAAATCGGGACCCTTGACATATTGCAGCAAATCCTCACACTCACAATCGGGATTATCGATATATGCACAACAAGCATCTACAACCTCGCCCAAATTATGAGGCGCCATATTTGTAGCCATACCTACGGCAATACCACTTGCTCCGTTTACCAGCAGCAAAGGAATCTTGGTAGGCAAAACGGTAGGCTCCTTCAAGGTCTCATCGAAGTTGGTTGTCCAATCGATAGTCTCCTTATCGATATCGGCCATAACCTCATCGGTAATCTTCTGCATACGCGCCTCGGTATAACGCATAGCCGCGGCAGAGTCACCGTCCATAGAACCGAAGTTACCCTGACCCTCAACCAACGGATAACGCATAGCCCAATCCTGTGCCATACGTACCATAGCCTCATAAACCGAACTATCACCGTGGGGGTGGAACTTACCCAACACATCACCCACGATACGCGCCGACTTACGGGTAGGCTTATCGGAATAGAGATTAAGTTCGGCACTCATATCGTACAAAATACGACGATGAACAGGCTTCAAGCCGTCACGTACATCGGGCAATGCACGCGAAACGATAACCGACATCGAGTAGTCGATATAGGCCGACTTCATCTTCTCTTCGATATTGACAGGGATGATTCGCCCCGTCAAACCGACACTCTTTTCTTCTTCATTCAACATAGTTTCCTCTTTTCAAAATTAGCGCATTTTAGCGCACCCTTTTAATCAAACAAAAATACTCTTTTTTTCGCAAATAACCAATTTTAAGAGGCGTTTTTCATCCAAATCTGAACATTTTGATATGAAATATCTATTTTTTAGCCATTTTTAGCCTTTTTAAGGGCAAAAAAAATTTCACCCGACAGGGTGTCGAAGATTTCATACTCACATTTCGAAAAAAAATCAATTTCGCACCACACATTGTAATATTAGTTATTTTTATTAATTTTGTAACAACATATTTTTTAAGAACACGGAAAGTGTAAGTTTATTCTTAAATTACGAACGTAGGAAATTCGCAAGAGAAAAGAGTAGGCTGACATTTTATCGCGTCGTATCCATTATGGATTTCGGCGTGGGACTGTCGCATATTTAATTCTCTGAGGTATCCTACGACCTGTAATTTTTGAATATGCTTTCAGCACCACGCTTTTCTATTTATAGCAAACCACTATTGAGGTGCGGATAGTAAATTGTTTGATACAATCAAAAGTTCAAATAACAGTTTACTATGAAAAAATTTCTCTTTTATCTCTTCTCTGCGACAATACTATTAGTTGCAGGATGTAGCGAAAGTTTTGACGACAGTGAAATCTGGACAAAACTCAATTCGCTTGAAGGTCGCATTGCTACACTTGAGCAGTTATGCCGACAGATGAACACCAACATTTCGTCGTTACAGACTTTAGTTGATGCGCTCAAGAATAATGATTATGTTACGGGTGTAACCCCTATTACCGAAGATGGCAAGACCGTCGGCTATACGATTACCTTTTCAAAGAGTAGCCCAGTAACTATCTATCACGGTAAGGATGGTGCAAATGGTGCTGACGGCAAGGATGGCGCCGACGGAAAAGATGGTGCTGATGGCTACACTCCGATTATCGGTGTAAAGCAGGATGTTGACGGCATTTATTATTGGACATTGGATGGCGAGTGGTTACTCGACAACAACGGTAACAAGATTAAAGCCGAAGGCCGCGACGGAAAAGATGGTATTGACGGAGCCGATGGCGAAGATGGCAAGGATGGCGCTGACGGCAAAGACGGAGTCGATGGCAAGGACGGAGTCGATGGCAAGGACGGCGAAGACGGCAAAGATGGAGTCGACGGCAAGGATGGCGCTGACGGCAAAGATGGCGTTGACAGTAAGGACGGCATTACACCTAAATTAAAAATCGAAAATGATTATTGGTACATCTCATACGATGACGGAGCGACGTGGACCGAACTTGGCAAGGCAACGGGCGAGGATGGTCAAGACGGTACAGATGGCAAGGACGGTCAGAACGGAGACTCTATGTTCGAAGATGTAACTTATGATGATGATTATGTCTATTTTACACTTACAGATGGAACTGTAATAACTATTCCTCGAGCATCTCTTTTGGATAGCGATACTCCTCCCAATAACGAGATATGGTACACATCTACAGACAATAAAATTGTTTCACCTAATGATATTAATTGTTTCGGTGCAACGATTGTTAGCAACTCATATTCTAATGGAAAAGGCATTATCAAATTTAACAACGATATTACAAAAATAGGAGATAACGCTTTTAACAAATGTGACAGATTAATAAGTATCACTCTTCCCGACGGCATTTTGGAAATATGCGGCAATGCATTTATACATTGTTGTAATTTGGAAATTGTCTCGCTACCCGAGAAATTAACAACTATTGGTCCTTTTGCTTTTTATGGATGTGAGTCAATTGAAAAGATAGACTTGACTAGCAATATAAAAACTATTGAATTTAACGCATTTACCAATTGCACTTCACTAAAAAATATTATCATACCAAATAGTGTAACAACCATTGGGAATAGTGCGTTTGCGGGATGCAATCTATTAAAATATGCTACTATTTCTGACAATATAGAAAATTTAGGATATGGGATATTTAGCGGATGTGAAAATCTCACTTACATATATAGCAAATTTGCCACTTCATACAATGATACATTGATAAAGGATGGCGTACTATATGCCATTGCACCAAATAATACACGATGCAAAGGTAGCATATCAATTCCAAGTAGCGTAACAACAATTGCGGAAGACACCTTTAACAACTGCAAAAATATTAAATCTGTATCTTTTAGTTCTAATTTGCAACACATTGGCTACCGTGCATTTATTGGATGTTCTAATTTAGGAAGCGAAACTACCAGAATAAATCTGCCTGATGGACTTAAAACAATTGGCGGATATGCATTTGCTGATTGTACTAATATTAAATCCATATTTATCCCCAACAGCGTGACTGAAATAGGCAAAGCTGCATTTGAATCGTGCGAAAACTTACAGTATGTGTTCGGTATGCAAAATGTCACAACAATAAATGAACAAACATTCGGAAGGTGTACGAATCTAAAAGAATTCTCTATTCCAAGTAGTGTAACATCCATAAAGAGCAATGCCTTCTACGGCTGTGAGAGTATTACTACTATTACAATTCCCCAAAATGTATTATCTTTAGGTGCTTATTCGTTTGCTAATTGCACGAACTTATCTACTGTATATTGCAAATCAGTTACACCTCCTACACTCGGTTCAAATGGTGGCTACATTTTTAGAGAGGTAAGCAATGATATGAAAATATATGTTCCTACCTCATCTGTTGATGCATACAAAACTGCTGACGGTTGGAGCGATTATGCTGACAAAATCGTAGGCTACGACTTTTAACATCTATTTAATAGCAAAACAAATCCCTGCCCTTTCGCGGAGCAGGGATTTTTGTTTGCTTATCTGAAATCGATTATTTCGTAGTTACGGTAGCGTGAGCGGTCAAACTTGGCGGGGGAAGATTTTGTCTTGGCGAGAGAGAGAATTTTCACATTAAACCGCTCATCATACAATCGGTACTCTATCTCTTTTGGAGTGAAGGTTGCGGCATCAAGCGTAAGGAAGATTTCGCCCTCAACCTTCTCGTCTGTAGATACAAGTTTCAGCGTTATCTGCTTCTCATCCTGCACGACAACCGTAGCCCGATAATCACTACCGACAAAATCGAAACAACGTGTAGGATTATCCAGAATATTTCGGCTTGAGGCATCAACGACATCGATATTTACCTCCTTGCGTTCATTATCAACCTCATAGCGCACCTTGCCATCGCAATATACTTCGGCAATATCTCCCACTACGATATGGTAGGTATCGCCATCAACCAGATAGCGGCCCTCGTCCTTGTAATCACCTGCCTGCAACGCAAAGGCAACCTCATAGCGGCCCATCTTTGCGATATATTGTTTCAACCCGGCAAGCACATCTTTGGTATCGGCAGCAGCCTGCGCCACAGCCGTCAGGCCCAGAATGAGCAACAACGATAATGATATAATCTTTCGCATAGTCTAATCTGTTTTATAATAAAACGAGACCGCAGAGCGGAATATTGTACAGCCACAGATTTAGAACACGCCCAAGTCCTGCAACTTCGCCTCCAAAGAGGGCAGGTCGTAGAACTTTATCTCACGCGGCTTTGAGCCCATCTGCGGGCCGACGATACCTGCACGTTCCAACTGCAACATAATACGGCCTGCGCGGTTGAAACCGACCTCGTAGGTACGCTGTATGGCTGAGGTCGAAATCGTACCATTGGTGACAGCATCACGAGCAATCTCGCCAAACAACGAGTCGTATTTAATCGGGGCGCTGCTCTCGCCATCAGACATTGCGCCTCCGCCACCCTCACCGCTTTCGGGCACATAATCGGGCAGAGGATAGGCCTCGGTATAACCCTGCTGCTTGGCTATAAAATCTATCAAACGGGTTACCTCCGGTGTATCGACAAAAGCACATTGGATACGTGTAAGTTCTCCATTATTAGAGAAGAGCATATCTCCTCGTCCGATAAGTTGATTTGCACCCGGCTGGTCCAAAATAGTACGCGAGTCAATCATCTGCTGCACACGGAATGCTATACGCGCAGGGAAGTTGGCCTTGATGTTACCCGTAATAACCTTCACATCGGGACGCTGCGTAGCAACGATAAGATGAATACCTACGGCACGGGCCTTTTGCGCCAGACGCATCACAGGCACCTCGACCTCCTTGGCCGTCATTATAAGGTCGGCGTACTCATCAATAATCACAACGATATAAGGCAAGAAGCGATGTCCCTTCTGCGGATTGAGATTACGAGCGACAAATTTCGCGTTATACTCCACAATATTTCTCACACCTGCCAACTTACACAACTCCAAACGACGGCCCATCTCTTCGACAAGAGAGTTAAGCACATAGACCGCCTTCTTCGAATCGGTAACAATAGCCTCATCCTCCGACTCCATCTTTGCCAAGAAGTGTCTTTCCAACTTCGCATAAATCGAGAACTCGACCATCTTGGGGTCTATCATAACAAACTTTAGTTCAGATGGATGCTTGCGATATAGCAACGAAGTGACAATAGCATTCAAACCCACCGACTTACCCATACCCGTAGCACCCGCAACAAGCAAGTGAGGCATCTTGGCCAAATCGAAAGTATAGTTCTCGTTCTGGATGGTACGTCCGATAACAACGGGCAACTCCGCCTTCGACGATTGGAACTCCTCGGAACATATAGAAGAGTACATCGAAACAATCTGCTTATCGCGATTAGGCACCTCAATACCAATGGTACCTCGTCCCGGAATGGGGGCTATAATACGGATACCCAAAGCCTTAAGGCTCTGCGCAATATCTCGTTCAAGGCCTTGAATCTTAGAAATCTTAACGCCCTGCGCCTGTACAATCTCATAAAGTGTAACCGTAGGACCAACCGTAGCGTTTATATCGATGATAGGTATACCGAAATACTTCAGCGTCTCCTGAATACGGCATTTGTTATCATATATCTCGGCATCGCTCACCTTGTGAGGCGACTTATAATCCTCCAACAACGATACATAAGGTTTTTTATACGACTCCAAATCACGCAACGGGTCATAGAGTGTATTATCTATTTCACTCTCTCGGCGCTGCTTTGGTGCGGCCTCCCTGACGGTGATAATCAGGCCATCCTCATCCTCTGCGACCTGCTGCTCTGATGCAGAATAAGGCGTCTGAACTTCGGGTGTAGAGAAATCATATTTTGTCTTATCTGCAGATGGCAACTGCATACCACCACTCGCACCGACACCCGCCGCAGTACCTTGCGATGGGATATCGTCACCACGCGACACGACAGCAAAACCATCAGCATCAAACTGCGGCTCGGCAGGAGCGTGACTATCGGAATTAGACTCCGCAACATCGGGTTTTGCAAGCAGGGCATCGACATTTATCTTATTGAGTGTAGCACCCGCACTCGGAACAACCATAAAACCATCCTCATCGAATTGAGGCTCGGCGGGTTGCGAAGGCTCCGCAGGTGAGGTCTCTTCCTGACCTTCGATATAGAACTCATCCTCCTCTTCAGGCTCTTGAGCGACGCTATAACCCATACCATATCGCTCATTGATAGTAAGGGGGCGCGCAGGCTCCGTCGCCACAGCAGGCATTGTACGGTCATTCATAGAATCATCAGAAATGCGCCCCGAGTTTGCACTCAATGGAGAGTATGATGTGTGAGAATCTTGAGCGAGAGCACTTTGTGCTGTTTGAGGATTAGCCGATGCAACAGACTCCACAACTGTCGGCTCTACAGGAACACTCTCGGCAGGAATATTCATATCTTGTTGAGGTATATCTTGCTCTAACTCCTCCGACTCTTCGGTCTTACTCTTGCCAACACTATCTTTTACCGCCGATACAATCTTCTCGCTTTGATGCACCATACTGTCGCTAAAGTCATTGACTATATGGATAAAATTGCGATTAATAAAGACTCCCGTAATCACCCAGCCTGCTAACAGCAATACTATCATTCCGAAATGACCTATTAAGGCAGTCAAATCGGTAGCACAAGCGTGACCAAAACGGCCTCCAATATCATAGCCAACATCAAAACGAGAGCCTACATAGCCGAGTGTCAGCGCACCCATTATAAGCAACAATGCAGCGCTCAATGCAAAATGATTGAGGTGCAGAGCCTTCTTGCGGAAGATACGCCATCCGATAACAACAATGAATATTGGTATAATTATTCCAAAAACGCCAAACGAACAATCAACAAACCAATTGGCAATATGGGCACCCATACTGCTACATATATTCTCAAAAGGCACTACAACACCCGACAACTCCTCGTCATTACGCAGAGCCGACAAATCGGACGACCAATGGAAAAAGTGCGACAACACAGAGAAGAATGAAATAACACCCACAATCAACAACACAAAACCCATCATCCATAACATATTGTCGTTAGATGATGTGGCCACAGTTTGTGGAGTCGATTTACTCTTCGCTGTCTGTTTCTTAACTCGTTGTGCCATATATCAATCAATATTTGTGGGTAAAAACCCGATTGTAAAAGTTGAATTATTTAGGTTTTCATCGTGCTACGAAAACACAATCATACATAAATATTGCTACTCGCCAAAAGCCTTACGTCGCAGACGCTCGGCATAGGCCTCATCGGCAAAGGTCATAAATTCATACTGCGCCTGATTATCCTCCGAGGCTCTCATATCATACTCATCGAGAAGGCTTTCAACACGTTTTTCAACCGCCTCGCCCGAATCAATCACACGCACTGCCCTATCACCTATAACCCTATCGATGACCGCCCGCAAAAAGGGATAATGCGTACATCCCAGAACTATCACATCTGCTCCAGCCTCAATTATCGGTTCTATTGTTTGACGAACAAGCATCTCGGTCTGCGGCAGCGACTCGGCATCGGACTCAACGGCCTCGACAAACCCTTGACCTACCACTTTGACAACCTCTACTCCCTCGCCATAACGGGCCAATGTCGTGAGGAACTTCTCACCTTGCAGACTTCGCTCGGTAGCGACAACGCCTACAACTCCACTCTTTGTCGTCAAGCAAGCGGGCTTAACCGCAGGCTCAAGGCCAACAAACGGCACCTCAGGATACTTCTCTCGCAGATATTTGATAGCAACTGCCGTTGCAGTATTACACGCCACAACAATCATCTTGCATCCGCGCTCCAGAAGCCTTTCTACCGACTGCGTGGCATATTGCATAATCTGCTCCGGTGGCTGACTGCCATAGGGACAATTCTTACCATCACCCAGATAGACCAATGACTCATTGGGCAAGGCACGATACAATTCGCGCCATACCGACAATCCTCCAAAACCTGAATCGTATATGCCTATCGGGTTATTATTCATTTATGCGTCAAGGTTTGAGAGTATAATCTCTATTATCTCCTCGTCACTATACGACGAACACTCTATAACGTGCGTAGCCTTTGAATAGAAAGGCTCTCGCTCTGCCATATTTTTAGTCATAAACTCAACCAATTCCTCGTCATTCAGGCCTCGCAACTTAGGACGTTTCTGGCGTCCGTGAGGGCTTAAACGAGAGGCTATCTGCTCAGCCGTACGACGCAAATAGACGGTTTGACCGAGCGTATTCATACGTTCCATATTATCCTCCCACGTTGGTACGCCACCACCTGTAGAGACTACATAATTACCCGTCATAGCACCAATCTCCTCTATAATGGCTCGCTCCTTTTGACGAAAATACTCCTCTCCAGCATAATGGAAAATGTCGGCAACGGGCGCGCCTTCTCTCTGCTCGATAACAGAGTCCATATCCACGAACTCATAGTCGGCACGTCTTGCAAGTTTTCGGCCTAAAGAACTCTTGCCGCAACCCATATATCCAATCAAAAAGAGTTTCATAGCATCAATCGTCTATTTTACTACCTCATATACTAAAACAGATTCAACTGTTCGGGGTCGATAACCATAACGGTAGTATCCTTCTCGGCGCTCTCGCCCGTCGAGGCTGACTGTGGCACGTCTATTACAGCATCAATATCGCCATTGTTATCTGCCACCAAATCCATAGCATCGGCTATATCCATCGGCTCATCGACATCGGTTGCATCAATCTCACCCGCCACAGGCTCCTCAGGCTCTACGAAACGCAATGTATCGACATCATAAGTCGTAATACGCTTACCCTTAGCACGATGACTCTTGACACCGATAAACGAATCAACATCGATTTCATCGGCAGGACGAGTAGACTGCGCACCCTTATATGTGACAACCAACGTCGCGCCCGGCTTATCGGTTATGGCCACAAACGACATTATTGCCTCATCCTCCAAGAACGAGAGCATCTTCTCGCTCATCTCCAATGGGAAGCGTTTCATATAATAGTAGTTCTGCTCCTTATCGAAGTAGCATAGGCTATAAACCTTTCCTGCCACATAACGCTCCACACGCACTGTATCGTCGGGGAAGTGCTGGTCTACATTAAAGCCTGTAATATAATATTGGTTCTTCGAAGTCCATACAATAAGTTTATCCTCGCCCTTGAACTCTCCGAGCAGCACACCTCGTCCGTCGGTATTTAAACGACGCACATCTTCATCGTACCAGATATTTTGACCGCCAAGTGTCGAGATACCGTGCTCCTTCAATACTATCTTATGGATTCCATAACGAGAGAAGAGATTACCCTGACTCTGGCGGCCCTTGATAGCAACTGTCGAGAAATCCAAATCAACAATAACCTTCTTCAAACGCGGACGTGGACGGAAATATATTTTCAATACTTCAGCCTCACCATTGGGATTGACCGACATATACAGAATCTCGCTCTTGGGAGTTCCCTTAGTCAAATCATATTCCTTGTCGCGCGTAATACTCTTAATGGCACAACGCTTCATCATAATAGCGCCACCTCGACCATCGCGATAGAGGATATTATATATCGTACGCTCGTCGTTACGCTTAAAGACTCCGATATAGTAGATGTTCTTATCGAAGAATGCTTTATCATCGACTTTGGTAATCTTATAACGGCCATCCTTCAAAATTACAATCACATCGTCGATATCGCTACAATCGCATACAAACTCGGCATCCTTCATACCCTTACCTATGCCATAGAAACCTTCGGCTCTATCAACATACAATTTGGCATTTGTAACGGCAACTTTTGTAGCCTCAATAGTATCGAACTCACGAATCTCGGTCTTACGCTCACGGCCTGCACCATAGCGTTCTCTGATACGCTCATAATAGGCGATTGCATAGTCGGTAAGGTGGTCTAAATCGTACTGTGTAGATTTGATATCCTCGTCGATACGTTTAATCTCGTTATCGTTCTTATCCTTGTCGAAACGCGATATGCGGATGAACTTAAGTTCGGTCAAACGCTTTATATCATCCTGATTAACCTCGCGGCGCAACAACTTCTTGAAGGGCTCCAAACCTGCATCAACGGCATTATAGGCCTCCTCAGGAGTACGACAACCCTCAATACGCTCATATATCTTGTTCTCGATAAAGATTCTTTCGAGCGATGCAGCGTGCCAAGCCTCATTAAGTTCCCACAGACGAATCTCCAACTCACGGCCCAACAGACTACGAGTACGGTCAGCCGAGTGGCGAAGGATATCCTTAACACCCATAAAGCAGGGTTTCTCGTCCACGATAACGCAAGCATTAGGCGAAATAGATACCTCGCAAGATGTGAAAGCGTAGAGTGCATCGATAGTCTTGTCGCTCGATTCATCGTTGGCAACGTGGATAACAATCTCTACCTTGTCAGCCGTCAAATCATCAACCTTCTTAATCTTAATCTTACCCTTTTCGTTAGCCTTCAAGATTGACTCCTTGACCGACTCCGATGTTGTAGAGAAGGGTATCTCGGTAATAGCCAACGTACGTTTATCAATCTTTGAGATACGCGCTCTAACCTTAACTGCGCCACCTCGAAGACCATCATTATAGCGGCTCGCATCCATCAAACCACCCGTCGGAAAGTCGGGCAATAGTTGGAACTCCTCACCCTTGAGGTGTGCGATGCTGGCCGAGATAAGTTCATTGAAGTTGTGCGGCAATATCTTCGACGCCAAACCCACTGCGATACCCTCAGTACCCTGTGCCAACAGAAGAGGGAATTTGACGGGCAGAGTCACAGGCTCCTCGTTACGGCCATCGTATGAACGCATCCAATCGGTGGTCTTGTTGTTATAGACCACATCCAGAGCGAACTTCGACAAGCGAGCCTCGATATAACGTCCTGCAGCCGCATCATCGCCCGTAAGGATATTACCCCAGTTACCTTGAGTATCAATCAGCAATCCCTTTTGTCCCAACTGCACCAAGGCATCCTTGATGGATGCATCGCCGTGAGGGTGATACTTCATCACATCACCCACAATACTCTGCACCTTGGTACGAACGCCCTCGGCACAATGCTTCTTCATCGTATGGAGGATACGACGCTGTACGGGCTTCAAGCCATCGTCAATATGAGGAACGGCACGCTCCAGAATAACATACGAGGCATAATCCAGAAACCAATTCTGGTACATACCCGTAAGTTTGCGCATATTACCCGAATCGGCAAACAAACGGTTATACTTTCCGCTTACCGCCGAGGGCTCATCACATACCGCATCCACCTCGTTATCAGTCTCAACAACGGGCTCTGAAACAGGCACTGCATCCTGCTGTTCAATTATATCTCTATCTTCTGCCATATATGGTAGATTCTATTCTGTTTTCGAAATTTATGCTACAATATCGTCTGTGATATCCTCCTCGATACGGAGGTTATCTATAATAAAGCCCTGACGCTCAAAGGTATTTTTACCCATATAGAACTCCAGCATATCGCTAATCGGGTCATCCTTTGTAAGGCGCACCTTATCCAATCGCATATTCTCGCCAATAAGATCCTTGAACTCCTCAGGAGAGATTTCTCCCAAACCTTTGAATCGGGTAATCTCGGCCGTCGAGCCACACTTCTTGATTGCTCGCTGACGCTCCTCATCGGTATAGCAATAAAAATTCTCTTTCTTATTCTGTACTCTAAACAACGGCGTCTGCAAAATATAGAGGTGGCCGCTACGGATAAGTTCAGGGAAGAACTGCACAAAGAAACTTGTCATCAACAAGCGTATATGCATACCATCCACATCGGCATCGGTTGCGATAATCACTTTATTAAAGCGCAGGTTCTCCAAACCATCCTCGATATTAAGAGCCGACTGCAAAAGATTAAACTCCTCATTCTCGTAGACAACCTTCTTCGTCAGACCATAACAATTCAACGGCTTACCACGCAGACAGAACACAGCCTGCGTCATAGCGTCGCGTGTCATTGTAATAGGTCCCATAGCCGACAAACCCTCAGTAATGAAAATCATCGTCTTCTCCGCCAAAGGATTCTTACTATCGGTCAAATGCACCTTGCAATCGCGCAACTTACGGTTATTCACCGCAACCTTCTTTGCTGTCTCACGGGCCTTCTTCTGGATACCCGATATAGCCTTACGCTCCTTCTCGTTCTCGGCAATCTTCTTCTGCATAATTTGCGCTGTCTCGCTATGCTTATGCAGATAATTATCGAGGTTGGTAGCGAGGAAATCACCCACAAACTGCTGCATCGAAACACCCGGAGCCACCTCCTTTGAGCCTAAACGGATTTTTGTCTGCGACTCAAAAATGGGGTCGTTCATACGGATAGATACTGCGGCCACTATCGATGTACGCACATCCGAAGGGTCGTAATCCTTCTTAAAGAACTCCTTGATGACTTTAGCAACCGACACACGCAGCGCCGCCTGATGTGTTCCGCCCTGCGGGGTATATTGACCATTGACAAACGAATAGTAACTCTCACCGTAACCCGAGCCGTGAGTTATCACGACGTCAATATCGTTACCCGAAAGATAGATAGGCGGATACAGTGGCTCCTCCGAAAGATTATCGTTCACCAAATCCAGAAGACCATTCTTTGAGACATACTCCTGACCATTGAGGAATATCTTAAGACCGAGATTCAGATATGTGTAGTTACGCACCAACTGCTCGACATAGTCCATATTATAGGAGTATGAGCCGAAAATCTCCTCATCGACGCGGAAACTGATAAAGGTACCGTTCTTATCGCTAACGCCGCTCTCCCAACGGTCCGACACCTCGAGGCCTTTGGCAAAAGTGACTGTATGAGCCTCGCCATCGCGCACCGAACGTGCAGTAAACTCACTCGACAGCATATTGACGGCCTTAACACCCACACCGTTCAAACCTACGGTTTTCTTAAAGGCTTCACCTTCATACTTACCGCCCGTATTCATCTTACTTACGGCAGCCGACAGCGACTTCAACGGAATACCTCGACCATAGTCGCGCACCGAAACGACATTATCCTCGATGGTGATTTCGATACGGTCACCCGCACCCATAATAAACTCGTCAATAGAGTTATCCACAGTCTCCTTAATCAGTACATAGATACCATCATCGGGCTGCGAGCCATCACCCAATTTACCGATATACATACCCGGACGCAAACGCAAATGTTCGCGAGGCGAAAGTGTCTTTATCGCATCATCGTCGTACGCTACGGGGGTTGGGGTATTTTTTATGTTGTTTGCCATATATACTTACTTCTCGTTGTTTGGCTTATTTTTCACCTTTAGACCTTTTCGGCCACAAAACTACACACACAGAGTGTCATTTTATGACACACCTGAAAATTATCTCTTCTCGACTTTAATATCTTCACGCAATGCAGCCAAGGCCTCGACCATACTCTCACGCACCTGCTGCGCCATATCCTTTACGTCGGTTGCCACAACCTGCTCGACAGGAATCGGCTTCAAAACGCGAATAGCAACGTGATTGGTCCAATTCATCAACCATCCCTTACGGAACATCTTATTTGTACCCGTCATTACGATAGGCAGAATCTCAACCTCTGCCTCCTTTGCAAGATTAAATGCGCCCATCTTAAAGCGGTTTATCTCACCCGTCTTCGAGCGAGTACCCTCAGGGAATATAGCCACACTTGCACCTCTGCTGAGCCAGAGTTTACCGAGCGACAACACTTTGGCCATAGCCTCAGTAGGATTACCGCGCTCGATGGGTATATCGCCGTGAATCGTAAGCAACGGGCCCATAAACGGCACACGGAAAACCTCACGCTTCGACACCCAACGGAAATTCAAAGGAATCTTATATGCTGCAAAAATATCGACTCCCGAATTATGATTCAACACCATCACATACGACTTGTTACGGTCAATATTCTCCACTCCATCGATTGTCCTCTTGACGCGCGGCGGCAGAGCGAAGAGCAAAAAGCATATACAACGCGAGCACTCGTGTACCCAGCGGCGGCTCTTATCGAACGGATAAGTTACTGCCAACACAATAATTGACAACAAAAAGAAGAACGTTACCTGAACAAGAGTAACAAGATAGTACAGAATCGATAGCATAGTGTGGGTTTTTAATCAAAAAAAATTCATCTTGCAAATTTACTCATTTTTGGCGACCAACCCAAAAATTTTGACCGCTTTTTTCAAATTGTTTTCGACGAGTAGGCAGATTATTGTTTGGTGGCTTGAAAAACTTAAAATCTTTCTTTATCTTTGTCTTCAATGATAGGTAAATATCAGACGATATTTACCACAAAACAGAATAAAATAATGAGATTAAACTTAATAACACTTTTCATAATGGGACTTTTTTCATTTTTCGGCAGCAAGGGCTGCGCATCCGACTACTCCACCGACGTGGTAACATACAGCAACGACAAGCAGATTAAATTCACGTTCTTCAAACACGCATCGTTCAGCATCACTTATGGCGACAAATTTGAGCAACACCACATATACATCGACCCCGTAGCCGAATATGCCAAATATCCCCAACTCCCGAAGGCTGATGCGGTACTTATTACACACTCTCACTACGACCACTTTGACCGCGCGGCTGTCGAGGATGTAACGACAAAGAAAAGTGCGATAATCTGCGACAAGACTACCGCTGAGTCACTCGACGGCGATGCTATAGTGATGACTCCCGGTATGCAAGCGCAATTAGACGGAGGCATCATCATTGAGGCTGTAGCCGCTTACAACACATCGGAGGGCCACACCGATTTTCACCCCAAAGCACGCGAGGACAATGGCTATATTATTCGTTTCGAAGGCCTGAGCATCTACGTCGCTGGTGACACAGAGCCAACAGAGGAAATGTTGGCATTGAAGGATATCGACATTGCGTTCCTGCCCGTCAATCAGCCCTACACAATGACTGTTGACCAAGCCGTAGAGGCCATAAAGGCTATAAAGCCCCGCATTTTCTACCCTTACCACTACGGCGAGGTGGACGAAAAGACCGACATCGAACGCCTAAAGAGAGAATTGGAGGGCATAACCGATGTAAGGGTATTCCCGATGGAATAGGAGTTTGATATTTTTAACAATAGTTTCACGTCACTCCACCGAGCCGCAAGGCGAGGAATGGAGTCTCTAAAATCTCAATACCAATAGAGATTCCAATCATCACTCACTAAAGTTCGTGATGTGGAATGACATTATTAACACACCAAACAAGGCTGCTGACCGTGTGGGTCAGCAGCCTTGTTTGTTTTTGTAATAGTTTAGAGAAAAACTTACTCCTCTTTCTTATACATTATACGCTCGATAATAAAGGCCAAAACCAAACCCAAACCACCACCTAAAATAATCCAAGCGCCAACAACAAGTTCACACATATAACGAGGACTATATATGTTTTCAAAACTCCTAATATCAATATCATAAGCAAATAAAACACCCATAAAGGCACCCAATCCTATACCGAGCATCAACATACCCCAACGCAACGCCTTTGCTTGCGGCTGTACAGGATGAATCTTCTCTGCACATACAGCATCTGCACCCACCGTATTGCCACGGCCCAAGCCAATGGGTATTCGTTTGGCATACTCCATCAGCGATTCACCCTCAAGGCGTTGAATTATATTCATACGCTCTTTTTTAAGAATTATCAACTCAAACCATTTGTAGATAAAGAATGCGACACCAATAAAACCTGCTGCTACTGCCAATTCATTAAACATAACACTAATAATTTATTAAGTTAAACATATTTATTCTTTTTTAATTGCTTTCTGTTTTGTCTCAAATTTGCGACCTTTGCACTATTAGACGCAACGGAGTGAAAAAGGTTACACATTTTTTGATAAAAATATTTTTACAACTTTTTTCGCCTGCGGATGTAACCTTTCCTGCGCTTTTGCGTCTAAAGGGTAACTATGCTAAACAACGAGAAGGAACTTTTGGAGGAGATTGCCTGTGGCGATATGGCCGCATTCAGCACCTTGATGAAACACTATTCGCAAGGGGTATATACTCTCGTTGTACGCATCATTGGCAATGAATGTGAGGCCGAAGAGGTAACGCAGGATATTTTTATGAAAGTTTACAAACAACTCCGCTACTTTTCGGGCCGTAGTACATTCTCGACGTGGTTATACCGTATAGCCTACAACGCTGCAATATCGCACACGCGACGAAAACGACAGGCCAACATTACACTCGATGAGCGACGGTTAGCCTCGATAGACGAAGATGACGTAGAGAGAATGGAGGCAGATACATCAGAGCGTAACCTCGAAGCACTCGCAGCGGCTATAGAACAATTAGAGCCCCAAGACAAGGCATTGGTGACGTTACACTATTACGAAAATCGCCCCATAGCCGAATGCGCCGAGATAATTGAGCAGAGCGTCGGCAACACGAAGGTGCGACTGCACAGAATAAGAAAAAAGTTGTATATTTTAATTACAGATTATAGAGATGAACAAGGAGCAAAATAACGCCATACATAGAGCCGCACAAAGGTTAGAGCGCAGGCCCCTGCCGCAGGACTTTGAGGTGCGCGTAATGGCTCGCATAGAGCGCAGCCAACGACGTGAAGAGTTGCAGGAGCAGATGCTCTTTGCCACAGGGTGTATCGCAACCGTCGGGGTGCTCGTTTGGGCTGCATTGCGTTATATCCCAGCGCTTGACTTTGGTTTTGCAAGAGATTTTACTGACAGGATTGGCACTTTATTTACGCCTGATACCTCTTTCGATTGGCGGTTGCCGTCACTCCTAAAAGATTTACATCTTGCCGATTACGGTGTATTGTACTTTTTTGCCGTAGTATTATGTTCATTAATGCTGCTCGACACCCTGATTAGACAGCGCATCCGCCTAAAAGAACAAGCAAAGAGTGAGAAATAAAAAATATGCTACTAACTTTTGCGAGTTGGTAGCATATTTACATTAGAAACGAGGATTATTCAGTAATTAGAATTTCACGTCAATATACAGAGGCAAGTGGTCCGATGCCATAGGTTCATCAACAACCTCATAATACTCGACATCATACTCATAGCCCTCGCGGCCCCAGATGTAGTCGATAGCGCGAGTAGCACCATTGGCGGGGAAGGTAAAGCGTGTTGTATCCGACAGAGGTTTCCACATTTCATCCATCTTGTGGCACTCCTCCGATGTAGGCAGCATATTAAAGTCACCCGTAATAATCGCTGGTTTATCATACTCCGACACAACCTGACGGATAATCTCCACAGACTCCTTGCGAGAGTCAGCCACCAACGAGAAGTGAGTGTTACACAACAGATAATCATCATACTCCAACACCAAGAACGTACGCACCTCCTCCCGGCCCGGAAGATGGATGTTACGAACAGCCAGAGGTTTCTCCTTAACCAGCGCAGCAATGCCATACAAGCCCTTAGAACGCTCCAATGCAGGGGCAAAGATATAGTGCATACCCGTCATCTCACCCAGCGCCTTGGCTTGGTCAACCCAGCCCGAGCGCTCGGCCACACTATCAACCTCCTGCAAGCCCACAAAATCGGGATTGACACGAGTGATAACATCGGCAGCACGTTGCAAATCGGTCTTATTATCCATACCTATGCCTATACGGATATTGTAACTCATAATACGCATTTGGTTATGCTGGCACGAAACAGCAAAAAATACTACAGCACACAACAATAGAGTCTTAAGATTCTTCATAATATTATTCAAATTTAAGTTATAAAAAAGGAGCGACTATCTTGCGGGATTGTCGCTCCTATGATTATCGGTTTAAGTCCGCTATTTCTTCTTTTCGGGAGCAACCTCAGCCTTAACCTTAACCTTCTGGAATGCCTTTAACAATGCAGCATCGTTAGTCTTGGCGGCGTCATAAGTAACGGTAACCTTCTTGGTGGGAACATCAACCTTAACATCCTTCACACCCTTCTGGAAAGGTATGCTGTTGGTAATCTTCTTGGCGCAATTCTCGCAGTCGATATCAGTCATAAAGACTGTTGTCTTGGTTACAGCCTCCTTCTTTTGAGCATACGACGCACATACGCCGACTCCCATAATTGCCACAAGGCAAAGCAAAATAATCTTTTTCATATCACTATCAGTTTTAAGTTTTTGTTTTATTTTCACGCATTGCAAGCAGTATTATTCGCTTACATACTATTAATACAAGTTATAACGCAAGCCGATATAGAACTTACGTCCCATCAACGGGCCCCACACGCTCGATGAGTTAAAGGCGGGTGAGAATGGGTCGGCAGCGTTCAAAATCGGGTCTTTCTGCATATAATCACCTATATTCTCGCAACCGACATATATCTCCAAATCGCGTACCTTATGGCTAACCTGCGCATAGAACATCGGATAAGCAGGTGATAACTCCGAGCGAGTAATATCGCCATCGAGCGATGGACGACGCATCGGGCCATTGTATTGAGCCGTAACATCAAACACCCAACGACGGAAAGGCGTAGCATATTGTATATTGAGCAACGTCTTATAACGGCTTGTCAAGGGGCGCTCAACAAGATGACTCACACCATCACGCATAAGACTAACCTTTGCGTTGGTATAACGATATGTGGCAAAGATATCAAGGCCCTTTACGGCTGTCCACTGGAAATCGACCTGATAGGTATCGGTAAACGAGCGGCCATCGGTATTATAGATATTGATTATGCCCTCATTGAACTCTTGGTCGGCAAGGACCGTGTTATAGAGTTGCGTACGGAAATAATCAAAACTCAACGTCGCATCATCATAGCCGCCCAACTTGATATACTGCGTAAGACTTCCGCCTGCGGTCAAGGCCTTCTCGATATCGTCGTTAAGGTCTGTAACACCAATCTGACGGCCTGTAGCCAACATCCAGATATTATCAGTGAAGATACTTGCTCGACGATAACCCAAACCTGCCGATGCACGCAAAACCGTTGAGGGGGTAATATCCCACTTGATATGTGAACGAGGCGTGAGAGCAAAATACTCCTTGGGAGCATAATAGGCTTTATTATCATTGCCGCCAGCAATCAACATCTCTGGAGCCTTATTCTCGGCACCCATCCAATCTCCACGCAAGCCCAATACCAAAGAGAACTTTTCCTTGAGATTATATGTATATTCGGCATATATACCGGGCTCGAAATAACGCATCTTGTTATATGTCTTACTATTCCAACGCAGGGCTGCGCCATTGGTATCTCGGCCCAGAACCACATCATTAAATATGTTTTCGCTGCTATTGGTCAAAGATGCAGAAGCACCGAATATCATTGATGAACGAGTCGAGAAGTAGTGAGCATACATAAAATTAAACCACCACGCATCGTCATACGCGTCAAACGTATTAAGTCCAAAGTAAGCATCCTCCTTGAAACGACTATAATCGGCTACAAAGGCTATATTTGAACGCAACTCCTCGTCCGACTCGGCATCATAAACCGATTTACCGACAGGAGTACCGACCTTCAAATAAGCGTTCACATTGCTATTATCCATATGTGAGCCATAGATTGAGAGACTCTGCTCCATCTCATCACGCATCGACTTTTTGTAGTCGTGCTGACCGCCCAAACGATTCTCGTCGACATACTTCCAACCCCAACGTATCTGTGTACCATCAACGGTTTGCCACAGCCACTTGTTGGCAATATTAATCTGATTAGCCTCAGGCAAATCGCGGAAGCCATCGTGGTTACGGTCGTGCGATTGAGTATCCATCGAGCCGTGAGCCAGTATAACAGTAGAAAGACGCTTATCGGCAGTCAAAGGTATTGCCGACGAAATATTTATCTCTGGCTTAAGTTCGCTATCGAAATAAAGATTCACAAACAAGCGCTCCTCATCGGTAGGCTTACGATGCTCAAGGTTAATCTGTCCCGTAATAGCCTCGTGACCCGCCGTCACCGACGACACGCCCTTAGATACCTGAATCGAATTGAGCCACATACCTGGCGTATAATTAAGTCCATAAGGAGAACTCAAACCGCGCATAACGGGGCGATTCTCATCCAGAATCTGAGTATATGTACCTGTCAAACCCAACATCTTAATTTGGCGGGCTCCTGAAATAGCGTCGCTATAACCCACTGTTACTGATGCAGAGTTCTCAAAACTCTCGGCCAGATTACAACACGCCATCTTACACAAACCTGCAAAGGATATTGTTTCGCCCTTGAGGATACCGTCACGCTTGACATAGTTGCCCAAGCCACCCTCGACAACAACCTCCTCCAATTCGGTATCAGGCTTTAATTCAAAATCCAACTTCGTCTGTCCATCTGCAACCTTAACAGTATCGGCACGATAGCCGACATAGGTAGCAACAAGCATATCGTAGCCCTTAACGCGATGAATACTGTAATCGCCATCGACATTACTACTAACGCCAACCGTTGTATTGAGCCAATAAACAGCAGCGCCAACCAAAGGCTCTTTGGTGTCAGATGCCGTCACTATTCCGCTAACGGCCTGAGCCGATGCCGCAACACCAACAAACGAAAAAACAATTGCTAATAAAATATTTTTGATTTTCATCCTTTTAATTATTGATATAATTGAACATTAGTTTTGCGATGAGCAAATGTCGTCGCAACTATTCGAAAACAACTATACCAATACGGGCGGAGCACGCAAACCATCTCCGCTTTTATGCGCTCCGAGAAGTGGAGGCAACAGATATTTGTTATATGAAGAGACACACGTAACCGTCGCATCAAACTCAACATCGGCAAATGCGCAAGCGACAACAGCCCAAAGAACCAAACTACGAGAGAGGGCATCTTCGTCAACGCCACGTGGCTGGGTATATAGTTTTATCTCGGTAGAGTGATTATGCAGACACTTGCATCTATCGGCACACAACGCGGGTTGGCATCCCTGACAATTATCGTGAGTATTATGACAGTCCTCTTCACAAAGGCACGAGTGAGTATGAGCAAATGCAGTATGCACATCGGCACTATGATTACATTCACAGCGGCAAGTGAGCGACACAAAATCGGCTCCAACCGTTACCGAAAGGTAAAGGAGCATCATTACCAATGTCGCAAAAAATCTATACACCTGCCTACGCATCTGCATATTACATTAACTCGTTAATACTCTATCAAACCACACTCCTGCATACGTTTCACCCACGCTTGAGCATCATTAGCGGCAACCGACTCGGCTACCTCATAACTCTCGCACAAAACATTGATGGCATCCTCAACGGCAAAATCCTTACCTTCCAACTGATTCCACAAGAGCAATGCGCTATCGTTCAGAGTGATGATTTGAGTCATATCGGAATTGCCACGACCTTGCAGTATAACCACATTCTCACCAGCAATTTGACGCACCCTATATTCCGATTTGATTCTCACGCTATAAAAGTATTTAATTATTTCTGCGACAAATATACAAAAAAAATAACAAATCAGCAGTTTTTTACCTATTTTTGCAAAGTATGAACCATCTAAACAGCAACACACAAGACCACCTATTGGCGGTATTAGATAAATACTGGGGCTACAAGGAGTTTCGTCCCGGCCAGAAGGCTGTTATCGACGCAGTGGTAAGCCGACACGACACGCTGGCTCTGATGCCTACGGGTGGAGGTAAGTCGCTGACGTATCAGGTACCGACATTGGCGACTGATGGTTTATGCATTGTTATCACGCCCCTGATTGCCCTGATGAAGGACCAGGTGGACCGGTTGCGACAGATGGGTATAGCCGCAACAGCCATACATTCGGGAATGTCGTATTCGCAGATTGACATAGCGTTGGACAACTGCGTATATGGCGATATGAAATTTTTATATATTGCCCCAGAGAGATTAGCAACAGAGTCCTTCAGGATGAGGGTACAACGTATGAACGTGATGCTTTTAGCCGTTGACGAGGCACACTGCATATCGCAATGGGGATATGATTTCCGCCCATCATATCTTCGCATTAAGGAGGTGCGCAAGTTACTACCCGACGTCCCGATATTGGCTCTTACAGCCTCTGCCACGAAACTCGTTGCAGAAGACATTATGCGACAACTCAACTTCGAAAGGCCGAACATCATAAGAAGTAGTTTTGCTCGCCCAAACCTCTCGTTTGCAGTTCGGCATACCGACGACAAGAACGAACAACTATTCCGAGTTATCAATAATGTCGAGGGCTCAGGTATCATCTATATGCGTTCACGAGAAGGTTGCGAACAATTAGCCGAAGTACTGCGACAACAAGGAGTTTCGGCTTCATATTATCACGCCGGACTACCTCACGCAGAACGCACCCTACGACAAGAGGAGTGGACATCGGGAAAGGTTCGCATTATGGTTGCAACAAATGCATTCGGAATGGGTATCGACAAGGCTGATGTCAGATTTGTGGTACACTACTCGATGTGCGACTCTTTGGAAAACTATTACCAGGAGGCTGGGCGTGCCGGACGTGATGGCAGACGCAGTTATGCTGTACTTTTAGTTGCATCGGATGACAACCAGAAGATTGTCAAACACTTCGAGGCGGAGTTTCCACCACTCGACGACATAAAGAGTATCTATGAAAAGATATGCAACTATTTGCAGGTACCAATAGGCGACGGTATCTACTCGTCATTCGTCTTCAACATTCACGAATTTTGCATCAGAGAGCGTCTTTTTGGCGGCAAGGTGAGGGCCGCACTAAAACTTCTGCAACAAAATGGCTATATGACTTTAACCGAAGAGTTGGAGAATCCAGCAAAAATACTCTTCTGCGTTAGTCGTGACGACCTGTACAAGATACGCATAGACCGCCAAGATTTAGACCATATAATTCGTACTATTCTACGAATGTATAATGGCGTTTTCACCGAATTCAGAGCAATAAGCGAACTCGACATTGCGGCAACAAGCGGCTATACAGTCGAGAAGGTTAAAGAGTTGTTAAAGAGGATGTGGCAGATGAGAATCATTCGCTACATACCATCCAACACCTCCCCTATGATATTCTTTGACGAGGAGCGTTTGCCCACAAAAGATATATACATCTCACCCGACACATACCTCCACCGCAAGCAACTTATAAGCGAGCGATTCGAAAATATGATTATATATGCGTCGAATCAGGCGGAGTGTCGCAGCGTTATCATTCAACGCTATTTTGGAGATTGCGAAGCACAACCCTGTGGAATATGCGACATCTGTCTGGCAAAACGCAAACATCTAAAAGACAGCAACAACCAACTCCTTGACGTCGTAATGGAGATACTGCGCAAAGAACCTCTTTCGGCGCGTGAAATAGCACGACAGGTAAAAGCCGACCCGCAATTAGTGGCCGAAGCAATCGACAAGTTAAAGGATAAGAATAAAATATCTGCCACGAGTGACGGTAAACTGACAATAATTGAGTAACTTTGCAGTTTGAATAATTGAGAGTATGGTATTTCAAGCAACTATAAGCAATGAGCAGACTGCTGCACTCAACTCGGCACACTTCGATGGCGAGATTGTAGTGGTAGAGCGTGACGAGCAGATAAAAGATGTTTGTCGCGATTTGTCGGCTCAGAAAATTATAGGCTTTGATACCGAAACACGCCCATCATTCAAGGCAGGCATAACCAACAAAGTTGCTCTATTACAACTATCTACGCGCAAAAGGTGTTATCTGATTCGCTTATGCCGTATGAAGTTACACAACTCCATCCTGAAGATTTTGAGTAACCCCGATATCATCAAAATCGGAGCAGATGTAGCAGGCGACATACGTTCATTACACGCCTTGCGCCACTTCAACGAGAGAGGATTCGTGGATTTGCAGCAGATAGCCTGTCGCTGGGGAATTGAGGAGAAGAGTCTGCGTAAATTGTCGGCTATAGTTTTGGGACAAAGAGTATCGAAAGCACAACGTTTGAGCAACTGGGAGGCCGGGAAACTGACTCCTCAACAACAGATGTATGCTGCAACAGATGCGTGGGTTTGCATAAGCATATACGACAAATTGATGGCTACCGAGCCTACCTCTCAAAATGTAGAGATTAAGACCATATCAGTGCAGCCTACGATTAAAACAAAACCCACAAAAACATCAGACAACACAAAACAGGAGACCTCGAAAAACGAATATAGAGGGAAACCAAAACGTAGATTCAGACATAAACGAGAAGATAAACCGAGTATTAGCATTAAGATATGATAAAGACACAGATATATCTTCGTCGTGGCAAAGAGGAGTCGCTCTTGCGTCGTCATCCGTGGATTTTTTCGGGTGCAATAGAGCGCATAAAGAGCCGCGAGGATGAGATAAAAGAGGGGGAAATTGTCGATGTATATACCAAGCAAGGCGACTTTATTGCTCGCGGTCACTACCAGATTGGCTCTATCGCGGTAAGAGTCCTTACGTTCGAGCAGGAGGAGATTAACCAAGAGTGGTGGAATAAGAAGATAGCCGTAGCCTACGATGTACGTCGCACGTTGAATCTTACCGACAACGAACAGACAACCTGTTACCGTTTGATTCACGGTGAGGGAGACTCATTGCCGGGTTTGGTTGTGGATATATATGACAAAACAGCAGTTGTACAGTGTCATTCGGTGGGTATGTATCTCTCGCGTATGGCTATTGCGGAGGCTTTACGCAATACGTATGGAGAAAAATTGACCGCCATATATGACAAGAGTTCACAAACCGTTCCTTTCAAGGCAGGTCTGAATGCCGTAGATGGATATATATGGGGACATAGCAACAAGAAATCACACGTCGTATTGGAAAATGGTCAAAAATTTATGGTTAATTGGGAGGAGGGCCAGAAGACAGGCTTTTTCCTTGACCAACGTTACAACCGTGAATTGGTGAAACATTATGCAAAGGGGCGTACCGTACTCAACACATTCTGTTATACGGGCGGTTTCTCGGTATATGCTGCCGCTGGAGGCGCCGTAGAGGTATGTTCGGTAGATGCATCAGAGCGCGCAGTGAAGTTGGCCGACGAGAATATGCGACTTAACTTCGGAGAGAGTGTACCCCATAAGGCTGTTGCAGCCGATGCCGTTGAGTATATCAAGCAGATTGGTGATAAATATGACTTAATCATTCTCGACCCTCCCGCATTTGCCAAGCACCATAAAGTTTTGGGGAATGCTATGCAGGGATACAAGAGAATAAACGCAAGGGCTTTATCGCAAATCAAGAGTGGCGGAATATTGTTTACATTCTCGTGTTCGCAGGCCGTAAGCAAAGAGTTGTTCCGCACAACTGTGTTCTCGGCTGCTGCCATCGCAGGCCGCAAGGTGCGCATATTGCATCAACTGACGCAACCTGCCGACCACCCCATCAACATCTATCATCCCGAAGGTGAGTATCTGAAGGGTCTGGTATTGTATGTAGAATAAGAAACGTATAAGCCCCAGAATAAAATAGTGGCTATCTGCAATGCGATGCACGATAGCCATTTTATTATTTAGGTGCTTACATAGAATATTACACTACTATTAAGGCGTTTTGCTTCTTTAAGCCTACGTTGCGGCTTTTAGCCGCATTTACAAGTCTGACCCACCCCCAACCCCCGCCTCAGGCAGGGGCTTTGGTCGCCTTTTCAAGGCTCCGAATGAGGTACAACCTACGGTTGTGTAATTTGGCATATAATTACCATTATTTATATAAGGTAATTAAAAAGCCCCGAACCGCAAGAGGTTCGGGGCTTTCTGTATATGAATATTAATCAAATTAATACTCCAACTTTGCCAAACGCTGGTATGAGTTGTAACGCCACTTTGCATTCTCCTCGGCTGCCTGGAACAACTCCTCGGCCTCTGCGGGGAATGACTTCTGGAGCGAAGTATAACGAACCTCCTTCATCAAGAAGTCGCGGAACTTCGACCAATCGGGCTCCTTTGAATCCATAACGAAAGGATTCTTGCCCTGCTCCTCCAACTGAGGATTGTAGTGCCACAAGTGCCAGTAACCACACTCTACAGCCTGCTTACCTACAGTCTGCGTACGAGTCATACCGCCCTTGATACCGTGGTTGATACAAGGTGCGTAAGCGATTACAAGTGACGGACCGGGATATGCCTCAGCCTCCTTCAACACATTGAGGAGCTGGTTCTGTGAAGCGCCAATAGATACCTGTGCAACATATACATAGCCATAAGTCATAGCAATAGCACCCAAATCCTTCTTACGAATACGCTTACCGCTTGATGCAAACTTGGCAACAGCACCTACGGGAGTAGATTTTGATGACTGACCTCCTGTATTTGAATATACCTCAGTATCAACAACCAGGATATTTACATCCATACCCGATGCCAACACGTGGTCTACGCCACCGAAACCGATGTCATAACCCCAACCGTCACCACCGATAATCCACTGAGACTTCTTAACGAGCCAATCCTTCATCTCAAGAATCTTCTGGCAAGCATCACAGCCACAAGCCTCCATCATAGGAATAAGACGCTCTGAAACCTCAGCAGACTTAGCAGATGAGCCACGATTCTCAATCCACTCCTTCATTGTCGCCTTCAACTCATCAGAACACTTCTCGCACTCGGCAATAGCCTTCTCCATATAAGCCTGAACACGGTCACGCAACTTCTCAACACCTACGTGCATACCCAAACCAAACTCTGCATTATCCTCGAAGAGTGAGTTAGCCCAAGCAGGACCTTGACCCTTCTCGTTTGTGCAATACGGAGTTGAGGGGGCTGAACCTGAATAGATAGAGGTACAACCTGTTGCGTTGGCAACCATCATCTTGTCACCAAAGAGTTGAGTGATAGTCTTGATATAAGGAGTCTCACCACAACCAGCACAAGCACCTGAGAACTCAAACAAAGGCTGTGCGAACTGTGAATTCTTAACTGTCTTGGTCTTATCTACAACCTGCTTGTAACCTACATTCTTGATTACGGCATTCCAATTCTCGGCCTCAGCCATCTGTGACTCAAGAGGCTTCATAACCAAAGCCTTGGTCTTAGAAGGACATACATCGACACAGTTACCGCAGCCTGTACAATCCAACGGAGATACCTGAATACGGAACTTATAAGCCTTAGTCTCACCCAAGCCCTGCTTCCAAGCCAAACCACTTGCAGCAGCCTCCTCCTCAGTTGCGAGGAACGGACGGATAGCAGCGTGAGGACAAACATAAGAACACTGGTTACACTGGATACAGTTATCTACATTCCACTCAGGAACATTAACTGCGATACCACGCTTCTCGTAGGCAGCAGTACCGTTATCCCAAGTACCATCCTCGCGACCATTGAACGCCGATACGGGGAGGTCATCACCCTTCAACGCATTGATGGGGTCTACAACGTTGCGAACAAACTCAGGACGTGACATATCTACTACTGCAGCAGCAGCCTTAACCTCGATAGATGCCCACTCAGCAGGAACCTCAACCTTCTCTACTGCATTGCCACCTGCATCAACAGCAGCGTAGTTCATATTTACGATATCCTCACCCTTCTTGCCATAAGACTTCAAGATAGCCTTCTTCATCTCCTCTACAGCCTTCTCGAAAGGAATCACATTGGCAATCTTAAAGAATGCAGACTGCATAATAGTGTTGGTGCGGTTACCCAAGCCCAACTCGGCAGCAATCTTCGTAGCATTGATAACATAGAAGTTGATATTGTTCTTTGCCAAATACGCCTTCATATGGTCGGGCAAAGTAGCGCAAGTAGTTGCGGCATCGTGAACAGAGTTCAACAAGAATGAGCCACCCTTCTTCAAGCCCTTCAACACATCATATTTATCGACATACGAAGGAACGTGGCAAGCCACGAAGTCGGGAGTTGTAACCAAATAGGGTGAACGAATCGGGCTGTCGCCGAAACGCAAGTGCGATGATGTGTAACCGCCAGATTTCTTTGAGTCATAAGAGAAATATGCCTGGCAATACTTATCTGTTGAGCCACCAATAATCTTAATTGAGTTCTTGTTTGCACCAACAGTACCGTCGGCTCCCAATCCGAAGAACAAAGCCTCGAAAGTACCCTCTTTAGCCAAAGCAACCTCCTCACCTACGGGCAATGAGAGATTAGTTACATCGTCATTGATACCTACAGTAAAGTGATTCTTGGGCTCTGCGGCAAACAAATTCTCTACAACGGCCAAAATCTGTGCAGGTGTAGTATCCTTTGAAGAGAGACCGTAACGACCTCCGATTACCAAAGGCTGGTTCTCCTTGCCATAGAACATATCCTTTACGTCAAGATACAAAGGCTCGCCATTTGCTCCGGGCTCCTTTGTGCGGTCCAAAACGCATACGCGCTTAACTGTCGCAGGTACTGCCTGGAAGAAATACTTCTCTGAGAAAGGACGATAGAGGTGAACTGTGATAAGACCAACCTTCTTGCCCTGAGTTGCCAAATAGTCGATAGTCTCCTTGATAGTCTCTGTTACAGAGCCCATAGCAACGATAACGTTCTCGGCGTCCTCAGCACCATAATATGTGAAAGGCTTGTAGCAACGGCCTGTAATCTCCGAAATCTTCGCCATAGTCTCGGCTACCATATCAGGCACAGCGTTGTAGAACTTATTAGAAGCCTCACGAGTCTGGAAATAGATATCGGGGTTTTGTGCTGTACCACGAGTTACAGGGTGTGCGGGGTTCAACGCAGCGGCACGGAAAGCCTTCAATGCGTCGCGGTCAAGCAAAGATGTCAATGATGCGTCATCGATAATCTCAACCTTCTGAATCTCGTGTGATGTACGGAAACCGTCAAAGAAATGCAAGAAAGGAACGCGAGCCTTCAATGCTACGATGTGAGCAACACCCGCCAAATCCATAACCTCCTGAACAGATGATGTTGCCAACATAGCAAAGCCTGTCTGGCGAGTAGCCATTACGTCCTGATGGTCACCAAAGATTGACAATGATTGTGCAGCCAAAGCACGTGCCGATACGTGGAATACACCGGGAAGCAACTCTCCGGCAATCTTGTACATATTGGGAATCATCAACAACAAACCCTGTGATGCTGTAAACGTAGAGGTCAATGCACCACTCTGCAATGAACCGTGAACGGCACCTGCCGCACCTGCCTCAGACTGCATCTCTACGACCTTGACAGTCTCGCCAAACATATTCTTCTGGCCCTGTGCTGCCCACTCGTCAACATACTCGGCCATCGTTGATGATGGAGTGATGGGATAGATAGCAGCCACCTCTGAAAATTTGTAGGCGATATGCGCTGCTGCATAGTTACCATCACAAGTGATAAATTTCTTTTCTGACATAGTGAAAGTAATTTTATTTATGAATTTTTGTGTTAATTTCCTGCATCAGGGGAGATTTTCTCCGCAAATTTTGGCAAAGTTATAAATTTCTCGCAAAAGTTCATAGTTTTTTTAGTGTTAATATTTTAACAAATATTATTCATCGCAGATAGCGACTTTACATTGAGCCAAAAGAATTTTCTTACAATAAAAAATCTGCTCTTTTACAAAAAATGAATATTTTTGCACCAGCGGCAAATTGAACCGCCGAGAACAAGGTTATGATTACATACAAGAAAACCATTTTAGCAAACGGATTATCGGTTATTGCCAACCGCGACAAAACATCACGTATGGCTGCCGTCAATATTCTCTATAAAGTAGGAGCCCGCAACGAAAATCCTAATCGTACGGGGCTTGCCCATCTGTTTGAGCATTTAATGTTTCGCGGCACACATCAGATACCCGACTTCGACACTCCCGTACAGATGGCTTGTGGAGAGAACAACGCTTTTACCAACAACGATTATACCGATTTCTACATCACCCTTCCGATAGCCAACATCGAGACTGCTCTTTGGCTGGAGAGTGACCGTATGACAGGGCTAAACCTGAGTGAAGAAGCGTGCAAAATCGAAAAACGTGTCGTCATTGAGGAGTTTCGTCAGCGTTATCTGAATCAGCCTTACGGAGATGCAAATATGTTGCTGCGAGCATTGGCATACAAGCAACACCCCTACCGTTGGGCAACAATAGGACTCTCGCCCGAACATATCGAGCAGGCATCGGCTGAGGAGATACACAATTTCTACCGCACATTCTATCATCCGTCAAACGCCATATTGTCATTTTCGGGAGATATGGCCGAAGAGGAGTTTTTTGCGCTTGCCGAGAAGTGGTTTGGAGGCATCGAAGACCACAAACACGACATCCCGTCAATTCCTGCTGAGCCAACACAGAACGAGGCGCGACGTCAAGAAGTTGAACGCGACGTACCAGCCACAACGATTACCATAGCATTCAAGATGGGCAACAGACTATCGCGCGACTTCTTCTTGGGCGATATTACATCCGATATATTGGCTGGAGGTGATTCGGCTCGACTATACGAACATCTAATCAAAAACAAGCGACTGTTTGCATCGGTAAATGCGTATATCACGGGCGATGTAGATTGCGGATTATTTGTATTTACAGGTCAATTATTACCCTCCACCTCAGAGGCCGAAGCCGAAGAGGCTCTATGGGCTGAAATGGCTGATTTACAGCAAAACAACATATCGGACTACGAGTTGGAGAAGGTAAAAAACAAATTTGAGGCAAACACGCTATTCGGAGAGTTGAACGTGATGAATAAGGCAATGAATTTGGGCTATTACGAAATGATTGGCGACCTATCACTCATCAATCGTGAAGTGGATATTTATCGTTCGCTAACATCTGGCGACATCTCAGATTTTGCCTCACGCATATTCTGCAAAGAGAACTCCTCAACATTAATTTATCGCGCAAAGAGATGAAACAGCCACCATTGACAACACCATCGAGTATAGATATGCCTGCAGCCGTATGCCACAAGGTAGCAAACGGCACAAAGATATATGCAATAAACTGCCCGGAGTATGAGGTTGTTCGTCTGTCGTTTGTATTTCACGCAGGCACAATAACACAACTCCACCCCTTTACTGCATCGGCGACAGCAAATATGTTGGCCGAAGGAACTGCGGCTCTCACATCACAGCAAATAGCCGAGCGATTGGACTATTTCGGTTCATACTTTGACATAAATATAGACCGTGATTATTCATACATCACGTTTTGTTCGTTGTCCAAGTTCTTTATGCAGACGGCAGAGGTAATCGAGCAGGTCATACTGCACCCCACATTCCCAGCCGAAGAGATTGACACATATAGAGCAAAACGCAAACAACAACTTGCCATAGAACGCCGCAAGGTTGAGACCATAGCACGCGAAAAATTCGCAAACGCCATATTCGGAAAGAGCCATCCATACGGAGTATCATACAGCGAGGAGGCTTACGACACTCTCTCTCGGGAAAATATCGCAGAGCACTACAAAAGATGCTATACGGCAGAGAATTGCATAGTTGTATGTAGCGGCAATATAAACCCCGAAGTATTGGCTCGCATAGAATCAATAGCATCGGAACTCCATTCCGCAGGCAACACTCAAACTATTTCATTGCCCCCGTTTGAGACCATCCACAATGTACGTCATCAGCACGATGGAGCCGTACAATCATCTATTCGTATGGGACGATTGCTATTCCCGCGTACACACGAGGATTTTATTCCTATGCAGGTGCTATCTACGGTGTTAGGAGGCTATTTCGGTTCTCGACTGATGCAAAATTTGCGAGAGCAACACGGATATACCTACGGAGCATTCTGTGCGATGGTTAATTTTCAACATACAGGTTACCTTGCACTCGCCACACAAGTTGGCTCGGAGGTTACGGAGGATGCCTTGCAACAAATCGCTTTAGAGATAGAACAACTACAGAACGACAAAGTATCGGAGCAGGAGTTGGCTTTGGTGAAAAACATTATGGCAGGAGAGTTAATGCGAATATTGGATGGGCCATTCGGCATTGCCGATGTGACGACAGAGAATATACTATGCGGATTCGACAACTCTCATATCCAAGAGCACCTGCAACGCATACGCGCCACAACACCCGAAGAGTTGCGCGATTTGGCACAACGCTATCTCGCAGCAGAAGACTTGGTAAAAGTAGTTGTTGGTGATTTTAATTAACAGAGCGGATACTCGGCAGTGTGCTCAAACAAAAAAAATAGCAGAAAAATCTGCTATTTTTTATTTGCTTCTACCCAATTTGTAAGTTCTACGAAATCGGCCACCGACAATTTCTCGGCTCGTTCGGTAAAGAATCTATGTTCTGCCCCTCCAAAATCACCAAACGCCGAGCGCAACGAGTTTCGTAACATCTTGCGACGCTGACCAAACGAAGCCTTTACAACCTTTACAAAAAGCACTTCATCGCAGCCTAACGTCTTGGTTGCATTACGTTTAAGTCGTATAACGGCAGACTTAACCTTTGGGGGTGGATTAAACACTTTTTCTCCAACAGTAAACAGATATTCGATATCGTACCACGCCTGCAACAACACACTCAATATGCCATACTCGCGCGAGCCTGGCGGCTCGGCAATACGCACCGCGACCTCACGCTGAATCATTCCGACACATTCGGGAACAATATCACGATTTTCTATAATTTTGAAAAATATCTGCGACGATATATTATAGGGGAAATTGCCAATAACCTTAACCTCCTCGCCGAACTTCTCGCGCAAATCCATCTTCAGGAAGTCGCCCTCAATCAAGCGAGGTGCAAAATCGGGATAATGCTCGTGAAGATACTCAACACTCTCGCCGTCTATCTCTGCGCCATAGGTTACTACATCGTCACGTTGCAACAAGAACTGCGTAAGCACTCCCATACCACAACCAACCTCCAACACCGTCGCAGGTTTGTCGGCCTCTCCACCCGAAAGTGAATAGCATATTTTACGAGCGATATTCAGGTCGGTCAAAAAATGCTGACCCAACGCTTTTTTTGCTCTGACTTGATTCATAAGGTGATAAATAGATGCAAGAATTTAGACCACAAACATTAATTACCCACCTCGCACAGGAATTTGATACGAACCAAACGAATCTCCTCCTCGCTATAATCAGAGCCCAACTCCTCAATAGCCTCATCAAGCGAATCACTCTCGGCGTCCTCCTTGAAATAGAGGTATATATCCTCAATCTTGTCATCATCCATATAACTATTGAGGAAATATGATATATCGAGTTTCGTTCCAGAATTCACAATACCCTCAATCTCGGTAAGCAACTCATCAAAATCGAGATTTTTGGCACGTGCGATATCCTCGAAGTCCATCTTGCGGTCAATAGACTGAATAATAAATATCTTATTACCAGCCTTATTTGCAACCGACTTCACGACCATATCCTGCGGACGCACAATATCTTTCTCCTCGACATAGGCTTTGATGAGTTTTATAAACTCCTCACCAAACTTCTTGGCTTTACCTGCACCTACGCCCGAAATATTCTGCATCTCCTCTATTGTGATGGGATAATGCACCGACATATCCTCCAACGATGGGTCTTGGAAAATTACGAATGGCGGCAAATCGTGTTTCTTGGCTACCTTCTTGCGCAAATCCTTCAACATCGCAAACAACTCCTCATCAGCAGCACCACCCTTGCCAATGTTGGCTACTGCATCGTCATCACGCTCCTCCTCGTCATAATTATGGTCACCCGTGATGGTCACAGGCTGCGGATTCTTCAAGAACTCAAGGCCCTTCGCATTGACCGAAATAAGGCCATAATTCTCGATACTCTTATCTATCAGGCCCATAATCAGTCCGTGTCGTATCACTGCACCCCAGAACTTAGCATCGTGTTCATCACCCTCACCAAAGAGTGGCAACTTATTATGCCCATAACTCTTAACCTGAGCCGTTGTCTTACCCGTCAGGACAGCCTCCAAATGGTCGGTCTTGAACTTATCACCAATGGCCTGCAATGTACGCAGTACAAGTTTCATCTCCTCTCGAGCATCAATCTTCGGCTTGGGATGGACACAATTATCGCAACATCCGCAATTACCCTCTTGATACTCTTCACCGAAGTAGTGCAACAACGTTTTGCGACGGCACATCGAACTCTCGGCATAAGAGACCGTTTCAAGCAAGAGCAACTTACCGATTTCCTGCTCAGCAAGTGGCTTGCCCTGCATAAACTTCTCCAACTTCTGGATATCCTTATAACTATAAAAGGTAAGGCAGTGGCCCTCGCCACCATCACGGCCTGCACGGCCTGTCTCCTGATAATAGCCCTCCAACGACTTGGGGATATCGTAATGGATAACATAGCGCACATCAGGTTTATCGATACCCATACCGAAAGCAATAGTCGCAACAATAACATCGACCCTCTCCATCAAGAAAGCATCCTGATTATTGGCACGTGTCTGAGCATCCATACCTGCGTGATAAGCCAGCGCCTTAATGCCGTTGGCCATCAACAATTCGGCCAATTCCTCAACTTTTTTACGGCTCAAACAGTAGATAATCCCACTTTTGCCGACTCGCTGCTTGATAAAACGGATTATATCGTGTTCGGCATTATGCTTAGGGCGAATCTCATAGAAGAGGTTTGAGCGATTGAACGACGACTTAAACACAACGGCATCGGTCATACCCAGATTCTTCTGAATATCCATCTGCACCTTAGGTGTAGCTGTTGCGGTAAGGGCTATCAACGGAGCCTGACCTATATCGTTAATGATTGGGCGTATACGGCGATACTCAGGGCGGAAATCGTGGCCCCACTCTGATATACAATGTGCCTCATCAATGGCATAAAACGATATTTTTATCTTACGCAAAAAGGCTACATTATCCTCTTTGGTCAATGACTCCGGCGCAAAATATAGCAATTTGGTCTTACCATCCAATACATCCTGACGTACCTGATTGATGGCCGCCTTATTGAGTGAAGAATTCAAGAAATGGGCGATACCCGATTCGGTAGAGAACGTGCGCATTGCATCAACCTGATTCTTCATCAAGGCTATAAGCGGAGAGATAATAATGGCGACACCATCCATCAACAACGCAGGCAACTGATAACAAAGAGATTTTCCACCACCCGTCGGCATCAAGACAAAAGTATCTCGCCCTCCGAGTAGATTACGTATAACAGCCTCTTGATTCCCCTTGAATGAGGTAAAACCAAAATACTCTTTTAATTTTTCGTGCAAAATCGTCTGTTCCTGCTCCATCGTTCAACCAAAATAACTGCGCAACGCGAGTCGCAAACTTCTTAAAAAGTGAATTTTCATTCAAAGATAAAACTTTTTTTGGAAAAAATGATAACTTTGTAAAAAATTTCATCGATTATGCGTCTATACACGAGCGAACTTGTTAAGAAATATAAATCTCGTACGGTGGTAAATCACGTTACTATCGACGTTAAACAGGGAGAGATTGTTGGTTTGCTGGGGCCCAACGGTGCCGGCAAGACCACTACCTTTTATATGATAGTAGGCTTGATTAAGCCCAACGAAGGTCAAATCTTTTTAGAGAATGACGAGGGTGTGGTTACTGAATTGACCAAAGAGCCCGTATATAGACGTGCGCAGATGGGTGTCGGTTACTTGGCACAGGAGGCTTCAGTATTTCGTCGTTTGAGCGTCGAGGATAATATCAAGGCGGTGTTGGAGATGACCGATTACAGCAAAGAGTATCAGCGCGAAAGAGTCGAATCACTCATTGAGGAATTCCGTCTGCAAAAGGTACGCAAGAGTCTGGGTATCCAACTATCGGGAGGTGAGCGTCGTCGTACAGAGATTGCTCGTGCCGTAGCCATCAACCCTGCATTTATTCTGCTCGATGAGCCATTTGCGGGTGTGGACCCTATTGCCGTAGAAGATATTCAGAGTATCGTTGCCACTCTTAAGAACAAGAATATCGGAGTCATAATCACCGACCACAATGTCGATGAAACATTGGCCATTACAGACCGCACATACCTGCTTTATGAAGGTAAGATTCTCAAAACGGGTAGTGCTGAAGATTTGGCCAATGACGAGATGGTACGTAAAGTATATCTCGGCAAAAACTTCGTTCTACGTCGACCTCAATCTTTTACACCAACAGATTCGCAGGATAATCAACAAACATCATCTACCACAAAGGATGTTGCACAAAATGAAACTACATTAGAATAATATATGGATAAAACCGTCTCCTTGGGGAGTGTCAAAGGCACAATTACTCCACCGAGTTCCAAAAGTTATGCACAACGTGCAATAGCATTATCCCTTTTAGCCGAGGGACGCACCGTACTGCGTAACATCGAATTTTGTAAAGATACGCGCTCGGCCTTGAAGTGCATCGAGGCATTGGGTGCAAAAGTAACATTTATTGACGAGCGCACCATCGCTATCGAGGGTGGATTAAATCCCACATCCAACACTCTGTATGTCGGAGAATCAGGCTTGGCGACTCGTCTTTTCACTCCGATAGCATCACTATGTAAATCGCCCATCAATATTCAGGGTGAGGGAACTCTGCTCTACCGCCCTATGGAGATGATGATTGAGCCTTTAAGGGCATTGGGCGTTTCGGTCCGTGATGGAGGAGGATTCTTACCAATCGAGGTACAAGGTCCCATTCACGGCGGAATTGTAAAGGTTGATGGCAGCATATCATCGCAATTCATCACAGGATTGCTTCTGGCGCTACCTATGGCCGAAGAGGATACTACTCTACTTGTTGAGGATGCTGTATCTACACCTTATATTGATATGACGATAGATACTGCTCAACGATTTGGAGTCGAAATTATGCACAACAAAGGCGACTACTCTGAATTCTTTATCGAGGGTGGTCAAAAATATCAGGCTACCGACATAGCCATCGAGGGAGATTGGAGTGGAGCATCTACAATGCTTGTTGCGGGCGCCATTGCCGGAGAGGTTACCATCAAGAATCTATCCACTCTTTCGCGTCAGGCCGACACTGCCATATGTCACGCTCTGGAGCGAGCAGGTGCGGGTATCATAATTGAGCACGATACCGTAACTGTCTCAAAGCGTGAACTACGTGCTTTTGAATTTGATGCGACAAACTCTCCTGACCTCTTTCCCGCATTGGTAGCATTGGCCGCTGCTGCTGAGGGTGAGAGCCGAATCATAGGCACATCTCGCCTGCGCCACAAAGAGAGTGACCGCGCAGAGACGCTTTGCCGAGAGTATGAGAAATTGGGTATCGAGATTGATATTTCGGAGGATAATGTGATGAAGATTCGTGGTGGCGAAATTTGCCCATCAGAAGTATTTAGCCATAACGACCACCGTATAGCGATGTCATTGGCTGCATCGGCTCTGCGTTGCAAGGGCGATATTACAATTACGGCAGCCGAGTGTGTCGAGAAGAGTTATCCCGATTTTTTTGAAGATTTAGAATCTATAACAATGCGATAATATGAACTCTTGGGGACAAATATTCAGAATAAGCATCTGGGGAGAATCTCACGGGCAACAGGTAGGTATAAGCATCGACGGAGTGCCGTCGGGCATAGCATTGTGCGAGGAGGATTTTTCTAAAGATTTAGAGCGTCGCCGAGCAGGTGCTTTAGGTACTACACCCCGTAAGGAGAGTGATATGCCACATATAGTCTCTGGTGTGTATAATGGCTTTACGACAGGTACACCTTTAACAATCGAATTCCTTAATGAAAACACACAATCGGGGGATTACAAAAATTTGATAACCCACCCTCGCCCTTCACACGCCGATTTGGTAGCGCAACAGAAATGGAACGGATACAATGACCCTCGTGGTGGTGGCCACTTCTCTGGTCGTATAACATTGGGTATTGTTGCGGCGGGTGTTGTTGCAAAAAAGATATTGGGACAAGATGCGAAGTTTGCCACCGAAATAGTCGAGATTGGCGGAGAGCAAGATAAAGCAAAATTTGCCGATATATTGGAGTCTGCACACGCCGCACAAGACTCTGTCGGCGGCATTATAGAGTGCCGCATAAACGGTATTGGGGCAGGTCTTGGAGAGCCTTTCTTTGACTCGGCAGAGAGCCTTATTGCTCATCTGCTATTCTCCATTCCCGCAGTCAAGGGGGTGGAGTTCGGCAAAGGATTCGCTGCAGCACGAATGAAAGGCTCGGAGCATAACGATGCAATTATCGACAAGCGAGGAACGACAGCAACAAATAGTGCAGGCGGTATAGTTGGAGGCATTACCAACGGCAACGAGATTGTGGTAAGAGCAGCCATCAAGCCCACCGCATCGATAGCACGCGAGCAAAACACATACAACTTCGAAAGCGGAAAGGTTGAACCTCTGATTATCAAAGGTCGTCACGATGTATGTATAGCACTGCGAGCGGCAGTGGTTGTAGAATCTGCCATTGCTATCGCCTTGGCCGACTTAAAATTGCGAGCATAAAGATGCGAGGCTCGCGCGCTGACATAATCAACTACCTATGCCAATGTATGGGGGATTTATATCCCGCAGAGGAGGCGCGACGTATTGCACGAATTGTGGCAGCACACAAGAGCGGCTCTTCGGAGATGAGGTTTATCATTGAGCCCGATGAGGTTATTGAGATTGACGACCTCGAACTTATAGGCAACGAGTTAGCAACGGGCAGGCCTGTACAATATATTACGGGAGAGTGTGAGTTTTGCGGCAACAAATTCTCGGTTCGCGAGGGGGCGTTGATTCCTCGACCAGAGACCGAAGAGTTGGTAATGTGGGCGACAGAGTGCGCAAAAGATATGACTTCGCCACACTTAGCCGACATCTGCACAGGTAGCGGATGCATTGCAATATCTCTTGCAAAGTTGCTTCCAAATGCCATTATAACGGCTACGGACATATCGGATGATGCCATTGCTTTGGCACAAGAGAATGCTGCACGGCTGGATGCAGATATAACCATAATAAACGATGACGCCTTAGGTGGATTGCAGGCTTTACGAGGCAATAGGTTTGATATTATCGTATCCAATCCTCCCTACATACCATTATCGGAGCGTGAAGGGATGCATATTAACGTCACACACCACGAGCCGCACATTGCATTATTTGTCGATGACAGCGACCCGCTATTGTTTTATCGCAAGATAGCGCAAGCCGCAAAAGAGATATTAAGCGACAACGGATACTTGATGTTTGAGATACACTCTCCACTCGCTGAGGAGTGTGCTCAAATGCTACAAGATGAAGAGTATAGCGAAATAGAGATACGCAAAGATTTCTTTGGCAGAGATAGAATGATATGTTGCAGAAGACGCCCAAAATAAAACGTGCGAAGACAGCCGATGAAGCACTTGCATCACTTATGCGCCTCTGCGCACGAGCAGAACGCTCGTCGGGAGATGCATTACGATTGATGCAGAATTGGGGAGTCGCCAAAGAGGAGCAATACAGAGTATTGCAGAGGCTGCAGAGCGAACGTTTTATAGACGATAGGCGCTATGCAGAGGCGTTTGTCAGAGAGAAGTGTAATTTAAGTGCTTGGGGGCGCTACAAGATACAATCGGCCCTAAAGCGCAAGGGTATCGCCAGCGATATTATTGCGGAGGCTCTTGCGGCACTCAGCCCGACAGACAACAAAAAACGACTACAAGAGAGACTGCAAACAAAAATAAAACATATAAAATACGATACACCGTATCAACTTAAAACGAAATTAATACGTTACGCTCTATCGCTCGGCTTTGAGATGGATGAAGTGATAGATTGCGTAAATGAAATAATCAAGGAGAATAACATTACAGAATGCGACGATTAACACATATATTATTAGCCATCTTCGCGCTATCGGCAGCCATCGAGGTTAAGGCTCAAAAGTTATCTGCCGATTACTATACATACCCTCTGCGTGACGTGGCGGGTTACTATTCGGCGAACTTTGCCGAGATGCGACCAAACCACTTTCATTCGGGTATAGATTTCAAAACAGATGGTGTCACAGGCAAATCGGTGGTGGCTGTTGCCGACGGCTATGTCAGTCGAGTGTTACGCTCTCCGTCGGGTTATGGATTAGCCCTTTATGTAAACCACCCCAATGGCACTACTTCGGTTTATGGTCACCTTTCACGTTTTCGCAAGGATATCGAGGAGTTTGTCTTTGCAGAACGTCATCGTCGCAAGAGCAGCCGAGTGGATATAGAGTGCAAGCCCGACCAATTCATCGTAAAGAAAGGCGAAGAGATTGCAAAATCGGGAAATACAGGCTCATCACAAGGTCCTCACTTGCATTTTGAGTTACGCGAGACTGCATCTCAAAAGACGCTCAACATTATCGCCAATGGTATAATCAAGCCTAAAGATGATATTTCACCATATATGATGAAAGTTCACTATGTCGAGATTGACACCATCAGCGGCGTACCTTGCCATAGCAAACTTGCAACATACACGGTAAATAAAGCCGACGACAGCACCTATCGCACTGCGCAAAAAAGCCCTATAAAAGTAGGACGTAAAGGTTATTTTATATTGGAGGCATCGGACCGCAAAAATGACTGTGCAAATACCTATGGTGTATATAACATCAAGGCAAAAGTTGACGATGAGACATATTTCGAATATCGCAACGACGGTTTCCCATTCTCGTTATCACGCTATTGCAACGCCGTATCGTACTACCCCATACAACGTAACTCGCGCAACGAGGTTATGCTCATTGCATCGATGGAGGGTGGCACCGACTACTTCTACCCGACAGTTCGCAACAGAGGTGTCATAACGTGTAAGGCCGACCAAAAGCGAAACATAACATTTATCGCCACCGACGATTGCGGCAACACATCTACCCTGTCGTTTGAGATTGTGGGCAAGAGCGACGACGAGTGTTTCAGGGGTTCTCTACCCGAAGGAGCACATATCGTTCAGCACAACCACGACTTTGCTGCAAAGGTTGATGACACTTTCAGTGTAGTTATTCCGAAAGGCTCTTTATATGAATCTATCGCGCTTAATATGCAACGCTCGGAGGTTACACCATTTCATCCCGACACAACGGTGCGTATCCTATCGGCAGCATACACAATACACACCAATCAAACACCTCTACAATCAAGCATTGGGCTGATATTCTCGACACCCGTAGAGAAAGAGTTGCAACCTTATGTTGTAATGGCTTCTGTCGGCAGTAACGGACGTATTTATTGTGATGGTGGTACATATCGTCACAACCGTCTTACGGCCCGCACAACATCATTCGGCACATATTGCCTCGCAACAGATACTACACCTCCGACAATACGTCCCACGTTTGACAATGGTGCCGACTTTAGCAAGCGCGATTACTTGTCATTCCGACTATCTGATAATTTTTCGGGAGTATCATCCTATGCCGTTACTATTGACGGCGAATGGGTGCCCGTTGAATCATCGGGAGGACGTATTACCGTAAATCTTCGAGAAGAGGGCATCAAGGGTGGTAAAAGCCACGACGTGAAGGTCACACTGCGCGACGGTTGTGGTAACCGAACCAAATGGGAAGGTACATTTATACGATAATAGAACAACAAAAACACTAAACTATAATGAAAAAACATCTGCTCACACTTCTTGCGGCAATGGCCGCAACGATGGCAGTCGCTCAAAAGAGTGATTTCTCGCCTGTTGATTATGTAAACCCTTTGATAGGAACACAATCGACATTTGACTTCTCGACAGGTAACACCTACCCCGCCATTGCACGTCCGTGGGGTATGAACTTTTGGACTCCACAAACCGGCAAAATGGGCAATGGCTGGACCTATTCATACACCGAAAAGAAGATTTGTGGTTTCAAGCAAACCCACCAGCCGAGTCCTTGGATTAACGATTATGGACAGTTTTCGATTATGCCCGTAGTTGGTGCTCCCGAATTTGATGCTGACAAACGCGCAAGTTGGTTCGGACACAAAGGCGAGAGCGTTAAAGCATATTACTACAAGGTTTATCTTGCCGACTATGATGTAGTAACGGAATTTTCGCCCACAGAACGTGCGGCGCTATTCCGCTTCACATTCCCCGAATCAAAGGACTCTTACATCGTAGTGGATGCATTCGACAAAGGCTCTTACATTAAAATCGACAAAGCCAACAACCGTATCATTGGTTACACAACACGTAATTCGGGAGGTGTAGCAAGCAACTTCAAGAACTATTTTGTTGTTGAGTTTGACAAGCCTTTCGAGTATGTAAGCACGTTTGTGAATGGTAAACTTGAGAAGGATGCAACAGAGCAGCAAGCCAACCACGTCGGTGCCGTTATCGGCTTTGCGACAAGCAAAGGAGAGCAGGTTAATGCGAGAGTTGCATCATCATTCATCAGTCACGAGCAGGCTGCTATTAACCTTAAAGAGTTAGGCGATGACACTCTGGAAGAGGTTACCGAGAAGGGGCGCAAGGCGTGGAACGACGTATTGGGTCGCATAGAGATTGAGGGCGGTAATTTGGACCAATATCGTACATTCTACTCTTGTATGTATCGCGCTACGTTGTTCCCCCAAAAACATCACGAGATTAACGCCGAGGGCGAAGTTGTTCACTATAGTCCCCATAACGGCAAAGTAGAAAAGGGTTATTTCTATACAGGAACAGGTTTCTGGGATACATTCCGTAGTCTATTCCCGCTGCTTAATATATTGTATCCTTCAGAGAATCAGAAGATGCAGGAAGGCTTTGTAAATGTATATCGCGAGAGTGGATTCTTCCCCGAGTGGTCAAGTCCTGGCCACAGAGGCTGTATGATTGGTAACAACTCGGCATCGGTATTGGCAGATGCATACCTTAAGGGTGTGAAAGTAGAGGATACAGAGACTATGTTTGAAGGTATCTTGCACGGCACAAAGAACGTTCACCCCAAAGTATCTTCATCAGGACGCTTGGGCCACGAGTATTACAACACTCTCGGTTATGTACCATACGATGTGAAGATTAACGAGAATACCGCTCGTACGTTGGAATATGCCTACAACGATTGGTGCATATACCGCCTTGCCAAAGAGTTGAAGCGTCCGCAGGAGGAGATTGACCTCTTTGCTAAGCGCGCAATGAATTATCGCAACGTATTTGACAAGGAGACAAACCTAATGCGTGGTCGTAATAAGGATGGTAAGTTTATGGCACCATTCTCTCCGCTAAAGTGGGGTGACGCCTTTACCGAAGGTAACAGTTGGCATTATACGTGGTCGGTGTTCCACGACCCGCAGGGACTTATCGACCTTATGGGTGGCGAGAAGGTATTCGTCGAGATGCTTGATTCGGTATTTACCGTTCCGCCTCATTTTGATGACAGTTATTACGGATTCCCCATCCACGAAATACGCGAGATGACTGTAATGAATATGGGTAACTATGCACACGGCAACCAGCCTGTACAACATATGATTTACCTATACAACTATGCAGGAGAGCCCTGGAAAACCCAATATTGGGCACGTCAAGTGATGGACCGTTTCTATACTCCTACACCTGACGGATACTGCGGTGATGAGGATAATGGCCAGACTTCGGCTTGGTATATCTTCTCGGCATTGGGATTCTACCCCGTATGTCCTGCATCGGATGAGTATGTTATGGGCGCACCGCTCTTCAAGAAGGCTACAATACATCTTGAGAATGGTAAAACATTTGAGATTAATGCGCCCGAAAATAGTGCAGATAACATATACATCGACAACTTGAAACTTAACAAAAAGAATTACACTCGCAACTATATAACACATAGCGATATTATGCGAGGAGGCAAGATGGATGTAACGATGTCAGCAAAGCCCAACCATAAGCGAGGAACGGCGACTGCAGACCGTCCATACTCATTCTCGAACGAAGAGAAATAAAGAGATTATCACGCCTCGACCAACAAGGGTTTTCGAACATAGGAATCTCGTAAGACAGGCACAGCAGAGCAGGATATTTAGGAATAATTAACAACTAAAAAACGTAACACTCAACACGATATGTATGCCATAGGTATTATGTCGGGTACATCGCTCGATGGAGTAGATGCTGCGCTGGTTAATATTGAAGGCCGAGGTGTGGCGACAAAGGTTTCACTCATAGGATTCACCACCACCGAGATTCCCGAGCAGATAAAGCAAGAGATTAGACGTGCCGTAAAAACATCAACCGGTACAGTCGATTTGCTCTGCTCGCTAAATTTCAAACTTGGCTACCTTTTTGCTGAAGCAGCCAAGAGTGTATGCCGCGAAGCCAGATTCCCTATTGACAAGGTCGATTTCATTGCCTCACACGGCCAGACCGTGTGGCACATACCCAAGCCCGATGGCGAATTTGCTCGCTCTACATTGCAGATTGGAGAGCCCGCTGTTATTGCCTACGAAACGGGGGTAAAGGTTGTATCAAACTTCCGCACAATGGATATCGCGGCAGGTGGCGAGGGAGCCCCTCTTGTTCCATATAGCGAGTTTGTACTCTACTCCTCTCCCAATGAGAATGTGGCACTACAGAATATTGGAGGTATAGGTAACGTAACGGTACTCCCCTCGACAGGTAATATGGCCGATGTATATGCCTTCGACACAGGCCCTGGTAATATGATTATCGATGAACTTATGCAGCGACTCTACTCTCGTCCATACGACGAAGGTGGTTGCGTTGCAGCAAGTGGTACAGTAAATGAGCAGATGTTACAAGAACTTATGTCGCACCCATACATCTCGATGCCTCTACCCAAAAGCACAGGACGCGAAATGTTTGGCGAACAGTACACCGTAGCCCTGATGGAGCGATGGAGTGACCTTCCCGCTGCCGACCTTGTGGCTACTGCAACAGCATTTACCGCCCGCACCATCGCCGAAGCCTATCGTCGTTTCATTATTCCCAAGTGGCCCATCAACCGCACCGTTTTGGGTGGAGGTGGAGCACACAACGTCACGCTACGCCGTATGCTTGCTGACGAATTGCCACACGTGGAGATTACAACGCAAGACCAAATTGGCCTATCGTCAGATGCGAAAGAGGCCATTGCTTTTGCCATTATGGGAAACGAAACCCTACACGGATACCCATCAAACGTATGTTCGGCTACAGGTGCTTCGCGGCACGTTATCCTCGGTAATATCACCCCCGCGCCAAACAAAGAGTTTATAAAATAACGACTATCATATCCAATAGTAATACAATCACTAAGGCTGTCTAACCCAGAAGTTAGCAGCCTTATTGGTTTAATCACAAGGGAAAAATTTCTGCAACGACGTGTACGGTGTGGAATTTTTTCCTTATCTTTGCGACGACAATCATAAGGGGTGCCTTACTATCAGGCTGAGATTATACCCATTGTACCGGATACGGGTAATGCCGAGACCGGGATAAGCGTAATCAATAGAGATACCCCTTTTCGTGTTTTTAACTAATTAAAAATTAATTAAAAGTTATGAAAAGGTTTTTTTTGACACTCGCGGCCACCGCTATTATTGTGGGCGCACAAGCACAATCTAATTCATCAAATCAAACAAGTGTTTACGCAGAGCAAGATTCACTGCGACATTATGACGTAGAACTTATCGAAGTGGCTGCATCCCGCGCAAAAAAATCAACACCCATCGCGCACTCAAACATCTCGAAAGAGCAAGTGCAGAAGAACAATTACGCGCTGGACATTCCCTCGTTATTGGCTCTTACACCTTCGATGGTAGCCACAAACGAGACAGGTATTGGTATTGGCGGCACTTCGATTCGCCTGCGAGGAACCGACGCCACACGACTCAACGTCACCATAAACGGAATGTCGCTCAATAATCCCGACTCTCACTCTACTTATTGGTACGACACACCCGATTTGATTTCGGCGATTGGAGATGTGCAGGTACAACGTGGAGCAGGCACATCAACCAATGGCACGGGAGCCTTTGGAGGAGCCATAAGTATGACTACGGCAGCCCCTGCAACATATTTCGGAGGTGACGTATCGTTATCGTATGGCTCATACAACACCAACAAGCAGGCTGTACGCATCAGTTCGGGGTTGATGGGTAGCGGTTGGATGATAGACGGGCGACTATCACATATCGGCTCTGACGGATACATCGAGCGCGGTGCAACCGACCTTAAATCGTATATGCTACAAGGCGCACACTACGGGCCTCGCACAACCATAAAGTTATTATCGTTTGGAGGTAAAGCCAAGACAAATCTCACCTATACGGGAGTAACCAAAGAGGAGATGGCTCTCTACGGACGACGTTACCATACCGAAGGGCAATACGAGACATCCCACGGCCCATACGTTTTGGCTGACGGCACTCACGTAGATTATTATGACGACCAGACGGACAACTATCTGCAAATAAATAATCAGTTGATTATAAACCACCATTTTAACGACCAATGGGCCATAAGCACAACGGGATTCTACACCTATGGTTACGGATTTTACAAGCAATATAAGGATGCCCGCACGCTAATGGAATATGGAAATTTGGGAGTTACTGATTCGGCAATAGAGGCCGACCTTATACGTCGCAAAATTATGCGCAACCATACTGCGGGAGTAAATCTAACCACAAGTTACCAGACCAACAATCTCTCGTTATTATTTGGAGGAGCGTGGAGTTATTACACCTGTCCTCACTGGGGAGAATTGGATTGGGTTGACGGTTGGCAAAACAACAAAATCGCAGGTCGCTGGTATGACAACGACGTAACGAAGCACGATGCCAACATATTTACCAAAGTGGCTTGGCAACCAGCAGAAGGATTAAACCTATATGCAGATTTACAATATCGCATAGTGGATTACAAGGCGTGGGGCGTGAACGACAATTTCGACTGGAATACGATGCAGATGCAGCCCATCGATGTAGATAATCAGTACCATTTCCTAAACCCACACATCGGTCTGAGTTATGAGTTTGATTCACGCAACTCACTCTTCATCTCAGCCGCTATAGCACAAAAAGAGCCCACTCGTTCAGACTTCACTGACCGTTATATGTTTGCAGATGATGACACAACTCAGCCGACATCCGAGATGTTGATAGATTACGAAGCAGGATATAACTATACTTCTCGACGTCTGAATTTAGGCGTAAACTTATATTATATGCGCTACAAAGACCAACTTATACCTACGGGAATGGTCAATGACAGTTCTGACGCCCTGAATGTAAACGTACCCGACAGTTATCGTTATGGAGTAGAGGTGGCGGCAGCGTGGGATATAGCCAAGTGGCTCACTTTAGGAGGAAATGCGACGTGGAGTAGCAACAAGATTATCGACTATGTCGATTTATTGGCCGACAGCCCCACCTACGGAGAGAATCTCGGCGAGATGACTATCGCCTATTCGCCCTCGATTATAGGCTCAGCATACTTAGATGTACACCATCGAGGTTTTGAGGCTGCACTGCGCACACAACACGTCGGCAAACAATATTTCACAAACAACGAGATTGAGGCCTTAACTCTCGATGCCTACACCGTAACAAACCTCGAATTGGGTTATACTCTCCCCTCACACTCTGCGAAGAAGGTGCGTTTTGGCTTAAACATCTATAACCTCTTCAATCAGGAATATTGCAGTAATGGTTATGGTTATTCGTATATGTGGGACGGAGTTCGATATGACGAGGCATATTACTTCCCGCAGGCTATGTTACACGTATTGGCAAATATTAGCGTTAGATTCTAACATCAGATAGTCTATAAGATGGAGTGGAAATTGATTCTTCAGATGGTGGGCGTTGCGCTCGGACTTTTGTATCTATATTTAGAGTACAAGGCAAATATATGGTTATGGGTAGTCGGCATTATTATGCCTATAGTACACGGCACGCTATACTTCCGTTCAGGGTTGTATGCCGATTGTGCTATGCAGGTATATTACATATTGGCAGGAGTATACGGTCTGGCCGTATGGCGCAAAAAATCATCATCGAAGAATCAAGACCACCACTCGGCGGATATCAGCATAACCCCAGCAAGGATATGGCCTGCAATCGTGGCATTATATGTTACTCTACACGCTGTAATATACATCTTACTAATAAAATGTACCGACAGCACCGTACCATTCTGGGACGCTATGACAACAGCCTTGTGTATAATTGCTTATTGGATGCTATCACGCAAGTTTATTGAACAATGGTTTGTGTGGCTTGCGGTGGACGCGATTACCGTAGGATTATACATATATAAAGATATACCTCTAACGGCTGGATTATATGCCCTCTACTGCATATTGGCTATTGCAGGATACATACGCTGGCGCAAGATGATGCACACTCAGGCGGATGCTTAGCGTTTAAGAGTAGCATACGATAATATATGCCACGTAATGGCTGCTGCGAGCAAGAATAGCGCGACCTGAGCCCACCACCACTCGGAAACCACTTTTATTATGCAGAATCCTATTGTAAGCCACACCATCGAGACCGATATTATCTTTACTCGCAAAGGAATGGCACGATATTCTCTAAAATTACGGATATATTCTCCCAAACGGGGATGATTCAACAACCACTCATAAAGGCGTGGCGAACTGCGCACAAAACACCACGCAGCAAGCAACAACAACGGTGTCGTAGGCAACAGAGGCAAGAATATACCTGCCACGCCTAAAACTACCGACAAAAGCCCGATTATGGTTAATACTCTATTCACGGCTGCAAAAATAAATATTTACACACAAATAGGCTCTATGATTGAGGGAAAACTATTAAAATTTACTATTTTTGTGACAGAAAATAATATTTAACATCTACAATATGAAAAAATTGGGTATCGCCTGCGACCACGCAGGTTATGAAATGAAGGAGTTCTTGGTAGGTTATCTCTCAACTAAGGGCTATGAGGTAATCGACTTCGGCACACACTCTGAAGAGAGCATTGACTATCCCGACTTTGGCCACGCATTGGCTGAGGCTATCGAGAAGGGAGAGTTGAAGCGAGGTATTGGCCTTTGCGGTTCGGGCGAAGGTATGGCTATGACACTCAACAAACATCAGGCTATCCGCGCGGGATTGTGCTGGAACGATACTGTAGCCGAGTTGATTCGTCAACATAACGATGCTAATGTCGTGGTATTGCCGGCACGATTCATTTCAAATGATGAGGCAATGGCCATCGTGGATAAATTCCTCAATACAGAATTTGAGGGTGGCCGTCACATACGCCGTGTAGAGAAGATTGCTTGCAAATAATATCCGTCATTTGCCGTCAATATAAAGGGGCTGTCCAACGTAAAAGTTGAACAGCCCCTTTTATATCAGAGATTGTGTAAAAACTACTTTATAATCTTCTCCAACTCATCAACGGCACGACGAATCTCCGATTCCGAGACCTCGTGGTCTACGAGTTTATTATTGAAATATTGCTCATAAGCATACAAATCAATCATTCCGTTGCCTGACAAGTTAAATAGGATAATCTTTTCGCGGCCCTCCTCTTTTGCTTGTTTTGCCTCTCGAATGGCTGCAGCAATAGCGTGACACGACTCTGGCGCAGGTATAATACCCTCGCTATTGGCAAATAACATTCCTGCCGAGAAGGTCTCCAACTGCTGCACAGACTGCGCCTCCATCAATCCATCCTTATATAATTGGCTCACGATAGGTCCTGCACCGTGATAACGCAAACCGCCCGCGTGAATATCCGAAGGCTGGAACGTATGACCTAACGTAAACATAGGCATCATAGGTGTCATACCTGCTGTATCACCAAAATCGTACTGGAACTCTCCTCGTGTAAGTTTTGGACAAGAGGCAGGCTCTACGGCAACAACTCTCGTCTTCTTACCTTCACACAGATTGCGGCGAATAAACGGGAATCCCATACCGGCGAAGTTTGAGCCTCCACCGAAACAGCCAATAACAACATCGGGCTCATCTCCTGCCATCTCCATTTGACGAATAGCCTCCTCGCCAATGATTGTCTGATGCAACAATACGTGATTCATTACACTACCCAAGCAGTAGCGAGTTGTATCACCGTGTTGCAATGCACTCTCAACAGCCTCCGAGATAGCGATACCCAAATTACCCGAACAATTAGGGTCCTCAGCCAACACCTTACGACCAAAATCGGTAGTCATACTTGGTGAAGGAATGACATTAGCACCCCACGCATTCATCAACAAACGACGATAAGGCTTTTGTTCGCAACTAACCCTCACCATATAGACTCGCAAGTCGATATTAAAGTATTGGCAGGCCAAAGACATTGCGCTACCCCACTGTCCACCACCTGTCTCTGTAGCCAAATACTTTATACCCTGCTTGGCGTTATAGTAAGCCTGAGGAATAGCCGTATTGGGTTTATGCGAGCCTGCGGGCGAAGTACCTTCATTCTTGAAATATATCTTTGCCGGAGTATCCAACATTCTCTCCAAATTATAGGCACGCACAATGGGCGTAGGACGCCATATCTTATAGAGGTCCTGCACCTCTTCGGGAATCTCAATAAAACGCTCTGTAGATAACTCCTGACGCACCAACTCCTCACCAAAGATACGACACAAAGACTCCTCTGTGACGGGTTGTTTGGTCTGCGGGTCTAACGCGGGCAACGGCTTATTGGGCATATCTGCCACAATATTATACCACGCTGTTGGCATCTCTCTCTCCGATAAAACAAACTTCTTTGTTCTCATAACCTATAATTTTTTATTCTACACTACCCTTGTCGCAGTCAAAAAAACAAGCCATCGTTCTTTGCTACGAACAATGGCCTTTATCTAAAAATCATATTGCTTAAATATACACAAGCCGTAAACGTCATTGTCCTATTATAGTCAATGAACGCCACCACCACAAATTATGTATATTCTGCATCATATTCTCCTATTTTGTAATGCAAATATAGGAATAAATATTTAATGTTGTATCACCAAACGGCATTTTTTTTGAATAATAATGCCAAAAATAATGCGAAGCAGATTACTCCGCCTCGCACTATAGATTATAGATTATGCTCTTGATACTATTTTGTATAGAACTTCACGCCATCCAACTTATTCCAGTCACCACGGGTAAAGTCGGGCACTTTAACGGGCATACTATTGTGGTTAGCCGATGTTGCTGACAACTCGCCAATGCAAGACCACTCTGCAGCATCATATACATCCTGGTCCAAAGGAAGACCATTCTGCAAGCAGTAAATCAAACGATAGTCCATAACGAAGTCCATACCACCGTGACCACCTACAGTCTTAGCCTTCTCCTCAATCTCCTGATGGATGGGGTGCTTATAAGCAGCCATTGCAGCCTCCTCAATCTCCTTTGAGGCAAAACCGTGAGGATTGAGAGTTGCGCCCTCAGGAATAACACCCTCCTTCAACATACCCTCAGTGAATGTAAAGCCTGTTACAGGATATTTATTAGCAAAACCCTTAGAACCTGTCAACTGATACAAGCGGTTGTAAGGACGCGGAGTATATACATTGTGCTGAATCTCAATAGTCTGGCCCAACTCAGTCTTAACAAGAGTAGAAGTGTGGTCACCATTAGCAAACTCTGTAGAGCCCATCTTTGCAGCAGCCTTCTCCAAACCGTTTACAGACTTCGTGTCCATACATACCAAGTAGTTCAACTTATTACCACGGTGGATGTTCAATGCCATACATACGGGACCAAAGCCGTGTGTAGCATATACATCACCACGATGCTTCTGGTTGAAATCCAAACGCCAGTTGCTATGATAACTATCCCAGAAATCAGACAAATTGTGAATATAAGCACCCTCAGCGTGCAAAATCTCGCCAAATACGCCCTGATGAGCCATATTCATACAAGTCAATTCGAAGAAATCGTAAACGCAGTTCTCCAACATCATACAGTGGCGACGAGTACGCTCTGATGTATCAACCAACTGCCAGCACTCCTCAACAGAGATTGCAGCAGGAACCTCGATAGCAACGTGCTTGCCGTGCTCCATAGCATACAATGCGATGGGTACGTGGTGAATCCAGTCTGTTGCGATATAGATAAGGTCTACATCATCACGCTCACACAACTCCTTATAAGCCTCAGGACCTACATAACTACCAGCCTCAGGCATACCGGCATTCTTAAGCATATTTTGGCACTTGTCCACATTGCTCTGCTCGATGTCACACAAACCCTTAATCTCAACACCCTCGATGTGAGTAAAACGGTTTACTGCGCCAGGACCACGCTGGCCCAAGCCAATAAAACCTACTCGTACAACGGGAATAGGGTCAGCGGCAAAGCCCAACATAGACTCCTGACCAGCCGCACGTGAAGGCTCGTCAAAAACAATCATTCCATCTTCGAACTTGTAGTTCTCACCTGAGATACCGCTATCGCAGCAGCAACTTTGCGCCAAAACGCCCACAAGCATTGCAGCGCACAAAATAAACAAACGATTTAATTTCATAGTTTTATTAAAATATTAGATTAAATTTCACTCTTTGCTATCAAAACGGGCTCTCGCAGTTTTATTCTTTCATATAAAACTTCACGCCATCCAATTTATTCCAATCGCCGCGAGTAAAGTCGGGCACTGCCACAGGAACGCTATTGTGCTTAAGCGAGATACTTGACAAATGGATAATACTCGACCACTCGGCAGCATCATATACATCCTGGTCCAACGGCAGTCCGTTCTGCAAGCAGTAAATCAGACGATAATCCATAACGAAGTCCATACCACCGTGGCCACCTACAGTCTTAGCCTTCTCCTCAATCTCTTGATGTATTGGATGTTTATATGCATCCATAGCAGCCGCCATAATATCAGTAGAAGCAAAGCCGTGAGGATTAATAGAGGCTCCCTCAGGGGCCACGCCATCCTTAAGCATTCCGTCGGTGAATGTATAGCCCGACACAGGATACTTACTTGCAAAACCCTTTGTTCCCGTCAGTTGATAACGACGGTCATAAGGACGTGGGCTATATACATCATACTGCACATCGATTGTCTGACCCAATTCGGTCTTGATGAAGGTTGTAGTATGGTCGCCATTATGGAATTCATCCACACCTATAAGTTCCTTGCCGACCTCCAAACCATTAACAGATTTTGTATCTACCGACACGAGATAGGTCATCTTGTTTCCTCGGTGCATATTCAAAGCCATACAGATAGGGCCAAAACCGTGTGTAGGATACAAATCGCCACGATGTGACTGATTGAACTTTATACGCCAATTATCGTGACTACCCTCCCAATATGGGCCTAAGTTGTGAATATATGAGCCCTCAGCGTGAACTATTTCGCCAAATACGCCTTGATGAGCCATATTCATAGTTGTCAATTCGAAGAAATCGTAAACACAATTCTCCAACATCATACAATGACGGCGCGTACGCTCCGATGTATCGACCAACTGCCAGCACTCCTCGAGTGTAATAGCGGCAGGCACCTCAACTGCAACGTGCTTACCGTGCTCCATAGCGTAAAGTGCAACATCGACGTGCTTTGTACAGGGAGTAGAGATGTAGATAAGGTCTACGTCATCTCTTTCGCAGAGTTTCTTATACTCCTCCTCTCCAAGATAACTATCGGCAGCAGGCATACCTGCATCCGTCAGCATCTTTTGGCACTTATCGATATTCTCCTGTACGAGGTCACACAAACCCTTAACCTCGATACCCTGCAAATGTGTAAAGCGCTGAACAGCCGCACTACCGCGCATACCTATACCAACAAAACCGACACGCACCACGGGAATAGGCTCGGCAGCAAAACCCAACATAGATTCCTGACCAGCCGCACGCGCAGGCTCGTCAAAAACAATCATTCCGTCTTGCCATTTATAGCCATCACCGACAATATCAATTCCGTCATTACCGCAACAACTCTGCGCAAATATCGCAGCGCACATAACGGCACAAAGGACAAACAAGCGATTTAGTTTCATATTTTATTGGATTAGTAATTAAATTTTAGCCAAAAATAGTCATTTTTTTACTTCTTTCCAAATCGCAATATATTTTTCCTATAAAGATATAAAAAATGAGACTTTACACGATGATAAAGTCCCAATTTTCAACCGACTACCGACTCTGCAACAAGGCTAACTCTTAAGTGGTTGCAACTTCATATAAGTGGCTGAACGCCAGAACCACTCCAGCGGGCCATATCTAAAATACCTCAACCACAATGCGCTCGCGGCAATCTGGGCGATATATACTCCCAGACCAAGTAAGAATGTTTCGGTTACACTCCAAGTGCCGAATGTTGCGCCAAAGGCCCACGGTGCAAAAAGCACAGCGCCAACAACACTCTGCATAACGTAATTTGTCAAACCCATACGACCATACGGAGCCAATACGGCAAGATATTTTTCCATCATCGGCAACTCATACAACACCACAAAACCCATAACCATCGTTGCCGACAACAATACGGTAGAAATGTCTTGTAACGACATTAATGCAATAGATTCATAACTTTGCACTCCACCGACGAAAAAGTTCGCAAAATTATTTTGCGGGAATAGCGATATCAACCAATTAACTACGCCAAGACTAACTGCAAATATCACAAAAAGGCTCAGATTGCGGCGAGGATGAAGATGCAAGGTTTCGAAGAAACGTAATCGTCCTACAATCAATCCCAAAACGAAAAGAGCAAATGTTATAAAGCCTCGATTGGTCGCAAAAAATTGAAACATTATCTTACCAAACAGGCCAAAAACGAGATTCATCTTGACCGAATCGGCAAAGGTCTGAGAACCCATCTTTTCTACAAAATCTCGTGCAGGATTATTATCGGCACTCCACTCTGCTGGATTCGGCTGTGGGGCATTATTATCCTCAGCAATACCATTATCCGAAGGAATAATTTCTGTCGTCTGGGCAGATTGGTTAGGGGTCAATAACAGTGCTGCGCCAAAACGAGGTCCTCCGCAGAGCAACAACAATGTCAGTAACATCAAGGCCCAACTTCGCCATTTATACAGAGCCACCATTATAACACCCAGAAAAGCATAGAATGTCAATATATCGCCAGAGAAAAATATGGTATTGGCAACACCTATTGCACACAACACAGCCATTCGCCACAAAAACTTACGACGGAAATCGACGCCTTTTGCTGCGGCTCTATCCATCTGGATAAAAAAACTAAGGCCAAATAAAAATGCAAAGATATTGACAAAACGCCCCGTCAGCACATTTGCATTAAGCCATCCGACAAAACCATCTAAACCGCTCAACCAAGGCACTCGCTCTACTCCATTGAACAAGTAATATCCAAAATGACTAATCATATGAGTCAATAAAACACCCAACAGAGCAAAACCTCGCAAAGCATCTATTACCTCAATACGGCGACCTGTCGCAGAAAAAATCTTCTGGTTATCCATAAGAATCCACATTTAACTATTCTCTCTACTATATTAGTCGCACGGAATGGCAAAAAACTACACAAAACAGAGATATTTTATGCGATATTACTTTTTTTGCCGACACCAAAAGAAAAAGCACGGCTGTACAGGCTCCGCCCAACAACCGTGCTCCCCAAAAAAATTACTAATCCCAAAATATCCCTCAACCAAGATTTATTTCTTAAATGGCTGCATCTTCATATATGTTGCTGTACGCCAGAACCACTCCAATGGGCCATACTTAAAGTACTTCAACCACAATGCGCTCACTATAATCTGGGCTATATAAACTCCCAAACCAAGTAAGAAAGTTTCGGTTGCGCTCCAAGCACCGAATGTGGCGCCAAAAGCCCACGATGCAAACAAAATTGCACCGATAACACTCTGCGAAACATAATTTGTGAGGCCCATCTTACCATAAGGCGCAAGTACATCCAGACAAGTTCTAATAATCGGCAACTGATACAACACGACAAACGACATTGTCAAAACGGCTGAGAAAATTACAGTTTGGATATCCGACATTGCAGTACGCACAATGGATGTTGCTGTAGGAGGTGCAAACATCATAAATCCCTGAGGTTGCGGGAATAGGGTAATAATCCAACCTACCACATACCAAGCCGCCACAAATACAGCCAACAATATCCAATTACGACGACGGCGAAGATGTACTGTCTCAAAGAAACGAAGACGGCCTACAATGAAACCTAAGATAAATAGGGCTAACGTAATGAATCCGCGACTGGTCATTCGATATTGATAATTTATCTTTGAGTACATTCCTCCTATTAGATTCTGCTTGGCCGTACTCCAGAATGAAGGCTTTTCCATTTGTGGCATAGGACCACTGAATCCACCGCCCATACGTCCTGGAGGACGCATCTCGGCAGGACGCTCACCCGATGGGCCACCCTGCTCACCTTGAGCCATTGCAGGATGCAGAGGACGAGGCTGAGGTTGCGCTTGAGGCTCACCCACAACGCCTTCCGCGCCTTCACCCACAGGTTGTGACTCGTTATTTGGCATAGGCATCGACGGAGCCTGAGCCGTTGCTCCCTCTTCGGCTCTTGGCATAGGCATATTAAATGGTGGCATTTGCTGCTGTTGTTCGGTTGCCGTCATCTTATCATACTGCATCATTGCCAACTTTGGGCCGCCACCCAACAAGAATACAGCCAACACAAGCAACACCCAATTCTTGCATTTATATAGCAACACCAGCACAACACCATAGACAGCATATAGAGACAAGATATCGCCCGAATAAAACGCGCTACCGACTAATCCTATAACAAACAGAACTACCATTCTCCACAAGAATCGGCCTCTGAAATCTATACCTTTCTGCGCAGCGCGGTCCATCTGGATAAAGAAACTCATACCAAACAGGAACGCAAATATATTGATAAAACGTCCCATCAACACATTTGCCACCAACCACCCCACAAACGAATCCAAACCACTTAACACGGGTTCACGAGGGGGCATACCCCACGCAAAATTACTATAGTGCTGGTTCATATGGACCAACACTACACCCAACAAGGCAAAGCCTCGCAAGGCGTCAATAACCGTAATACGGCTTTGAGTTAATAATTTCTGTTTCTCCATAATCTATTTTGCAGTTTTATCATATTATTTACCACAAATATAACAAACTACGCGATTCGAACCCTAAGGATGATTATCATAGCGAAAATTTCGCATCTGAAAACGAAAAAGATTATCTCTCTAACATCATATAGATAGGCAAATGGTCACTCACGCCACCACGATATTCACCACCTTGATATGTCGGTTTTGGATATTTTCGGTCATCAAGCAAATACTCAAAACGTTGAGCATATCCTACCCGAACATTACGTTTAGGCATCACAACGTGCAGTCCATTGCCCGATAAGAGAAGATTCGAAGAGACAACGATATTGTCATATCGGTTCCAGCGTCCGTCATACACAGACGAGCCCGCGCGGCCTGACGCTGTCAAATTATACAATCTGCCACTTTCAACTCTGCATCCCACGCGCTTGGCACCGAGCGCCTTGTGAATACTTCTATTATTGGGGTTATCATTCATATCACCCAAAATTACCACTTTCCTGTCGGGATTGGCTATAATCGCAGAATCAACTATTTCGCGCACCTGCTTGGCGCATCCCATACGCAGATGCTCGGTCTGTTTGACTCCACCTATGCGCGAAGGGAAATGCACCACACAAAACAACACTTCATAGCCACCCATATCACCCCACACAAGCAGATAATCACGTGTCTGTAGATTTGGGGCAGATTCAACATTTGCTCTTACGGATTTACACCCCTTGAACTTGAACAACTCCGAGCGATACAACAAGGCCACATCAATACCTCGTTCATCGGGGGAGTCATAATGACATACGGAATATCTTGCACTCTCAATCTCCTTTTGCGAGATTAAGTCATCAAGCACTCGACGATTCTCAACCTCCGCGAGAGCAACAATAGCAGGAAATCCACACTCATTCGACAAATCGGCAATAACTCTCGCCACACCATTTAACTTCCGTTGATAACGCTCTTCGGTCCACGCTCTGTCGGCTTTGGGCAGCATATCTTCATCCGCCACGCCCTCATCGCTTATCGTATCAAAAAGATTTTCAACATTATAGAACATCACCCCATAACGTTGCTGAGCCACACAAGGCGATATGACAGCAATCATAATAACCGCCATCAACCCCAGTAAAATCTTTTTGCTACCTATTGTCAATTTAATCTATTCGGGATGATTAATTTTGAGAAGAATTACAGCATTGGCATCTTCGTCACCCGCGATTGAACGCAACACATCACTTTGGGCATTCTGCGATATTATTAACTTCACATCAATATCGCCACTCTGACGCAACACGAAACCACCATCTTCGTGTGTCGAAAAGTGCCAATAGTCGCTCTTCTCGGCTGAGAATTGCAACTTACCTGCGCCTGATGCTTTCGCCGTCAAATAACCATCGTCGGCAAAACGGATATAATAACCATTAGACTCTTCAGCCACCTCCAAGACAATCTCCGCAGCCGCAGACTCCGTTGGCGCAAGTGTACCATCTTCGCCAAATTCAAATATTGCCGTATTACAATGATTTACCGACGTAAGGCCTCCCGTTGCGAGATGCAACACACCCTTTTGATAGCCGCCTATATGATAGCGACCTTCGCTCAATTCGTGCAACTCATCAATCAACGAGAAATCGCCCTGCCCATCATTATCGGGCGGAGTATCACCATCATCGTCAGGTGGAGTTGTATCATCAGGCGGAGTTGTATTCCCACCATCGTCATCCGACCCATCGTTGGGGTCGTCGCCACTTGTGTCATCATCCCCTTCAGTCGGGGTATTAGGACTATGTTCGGGGTTATCTTCCGCTGGAGGAGTTGGATGATTGGGATTATTATCAGGCTCAAGCGGGGCTGCACGCTGAATGACATCAAACGTATGTCTAATATGCTCATTACCTACAAGGCTTACTACTACCACCGCACTTCGCGACACTGCGGCATCCTCCACCGACACCATAAACGCCCCCTTGCCACTGCCCTCAACAGGACCTAATTTAACCCAAGCCGCATTGCAACGCACTCTCCATTGCGAATTGCTGTTAACATCAACTTTAACCGATGCTGCATCATCAAAATTAAGCGCCGAGCCCGCCAATTCCACGCCATCAACCGATATGGACAACATAGGTGGCACATCATCCGAAGATGATGAGCAAGCCACTACTAACGACAACATTGCAAGTAGCAACAAATTAGCAACACGCATAAGTAGTTTATTCATTATCAGCACTTAATGTTTTACAAAAGTTTCTTCTTAGACGGAATTATAATAAAATCCTTCAAATAGAATGGCTCAAAATAGGCAATATCCTCCGTCTGCCCAGCCTCAAAACGCTGATGCGCCAAAGCCGCCAAACCTCGCGCCGAAGGTGTCACGTTAATATATGTGGCATCGCTAAGCACCTCACGACATTTCGCTGCTCCATTACCAAAGATTACGAGTTGTCGCTCGCCACGCCACTCCTTGAAACTCTCTTCGGTCACAATCTCAGCCTTAACTTCATTTAACGGCTGTCCTTGTGTATCAAACATCTGGGTGTAAACCTCCATACGACGGGCATCGACCATCGGGCAGAGTACAGCATCGCGCCAATTATCCACATCGATAATACCCGCTTCGTGGTCCTCTCGCGCCACCTGCACCATCGAGTCCAGCGAGCCTACCGCCACAAGTGGAATCTGCAAACCATAACACAATCCCTTAGCAAACGACACTCCGATACGCAGACCCGTATATGAGCCTGGCCCCATACCTACGGCCACAGCCGACAACTCTTCGGCTGCAATATCATTTTCGCGTAGCAACTCATCGACAAAGAGTGCGACATTTCTGGCGTGGTCGCGTCCTTCATCGCTTTCACGCAGAGAGATTAACTCCCCATCGCGCGACAAACCTACCGAACATATATCGGTACCTGTTTCTATACACAATATAAGTGACATTTTCTAAAATGTAAAATTATCAAATCAAACCAAAATGGAGTAGTGCGCGCTCAATTCCATCTTCATCGACAGATGCTGCAACGTAATCAGCCACGCTCTTTAACTCCTCGCAAGCATTACCCATTGCCACTCCGACACCCACATCGCGCACAATAGGCACATCATTACCTCCATCGCCAAAGGCCATAGCCTCATCGATAGTATAACCATAATACTCCATCACGCGACGTGCCGCAACCGATTTATCTATCCCTTTAAGATTTAGGTCCATAAACATATCGACCCATCGGCTCGACACACATTCGGGCAAAAGGGGCATAATCTTCTGCTCCAACTCCTTGCTTATATATGGGCACATCTGCAACACAGGTTGCGTCGCCACAATCTCGTCCAAATCAGCCTCAACAGGTGTAATATGCACCATATTGGCAACCTCCTCAGGGCGTCCCGACAACGAATCTACAAATATGTTTTCGTGAGTCATAACCGCTGCTCGAAAACCATACTCCTTTTCCAAAGCAAAAATGCGTGCTACGACATCCTGAGGGAAAGACTGCTCGAAGATAACATCACCCGATGCGGTAAGACAATAACTACCATTGACCGTAATATATCCATCCACCTCGATATCGCTCACCACCTCAGTATGACGCAACAGACGCCCCGTCGCAATAAATACTTTAACGCCTCGCTCACGCAGACGTGCAATGGCACGGCGAGCAGACTCAGGAACTGTATGGGTAGTAAAACTCACAAGTGTTCCATCAATATCAAAAAATACAGCCTTTATCTTATCCTTTATACCCAACATCGCAACTAATCAATACGCACCAATCCTTCATTTGAGACATAATGCTCTACAATACCCTTCTCGTCCATCCAACCGCGCACCTCGACGGTTTTAAGATGTCCCGTATTAAAACCTCCGCCGGTATTATTATCGTAAACCCATTTGGGTGAAGGCCATAAGCAAGCGCGGAACGATGCTCTGTCGTAAAACTCTTTATCACAACCGTTCTGGCCGTGATGCGCCATCTGCATATAATCGCATTCCAAATCTTGGGCATACTCCGAGTTGAGAATTTTCTTACCTTGCTCAACACCTGCATCACCGAGGAATATAAACGATTTTTGTTTATCCCACATTTTCAGCACAAGACAAGAGTTATTATAAGGATTAACATTTGCCAATTCGGGATTTTTCTCCGATAGCACCTTGAAATTAATGCCATCTATTGCGAACTCATCGCCACAATGACAATCAACAACCTCTATATCCGTTGCGTTATCCAACAACGAATAGAATTTACGCGTTATGGCCGCAGCCTCATCGGATTCACTAACAATCAACTCCTCTGTAAAACGAGAGTGATATATTCTCTCTATTTTCAGTCCATTCGGATTCTCCAGCAGAGCCACCAAGGCACTTATATGGTCATCGTGGGGATGCGACACAATCCACGCCGACACCTCGCCACCTAAAGCATCAATAAAACCGCGAAGATAATCCTTCTCGACAGCCATACCGCCATCCATAACGATGAGTTTACCTCCCGTTGTACGAATAACATACGAGTTGCCTATTGTATCCACCTGCGACTCCAACTGCCAGAGTGTAAACGTCTCTTGCGATGCACATCCCAGCATCCAGAACGCCATAAAGACGACCAAAAATCTCTTCATAAATTCTACTATTTAGGGCTGGCTATTTATATCGTTTCATTGCCTTGTCCATTTCGCGCTTGGCATCATTCTCTTTCAGGTACTCTCGTTTGTCGTAAGCCTTACGTCCTCGCGCCAAGCCAATGACTATTTTGGCAAAACCTCTCTCGCTAAGGAATAACCTCAGGCCAACTACGGTCAAACCTTTATCTTGCAATGCCCGTTGCAACTTGTTCAACTCCTTGCGATTGAGCAACAATTTTCTATCACGCTTGGGAGTGTGGTTATTGCACGTACCCCAGCCATATTCGGCCACGTTCATTCCGCGTATCCACAACTCTCCATTGTCGAAATAACAATAACTCTCCGTCAGCGAAGCCTTACCCAATCTAATCGATTTTATCTCCGTTCCGACCAGAACTACGCCCGCGATATACTCCTCCAATATCTCGTAATCAAACGTAGCGCGTTTATTGCGTATGTTTATATTCTTATAATCAGCCATATATATCCACTTACATCTACTCCGACTACCCGTTCAGAATATTCCCTCCCGAATCGTTTACTATTCTGTCCTTTTGTGGCACTGTTTTTGCCATTTACATCAACGGATAGAGCCGGATAAAGGTAACTAATTCTTTTATCTTTAATATGTTTTACACATCTTTCTGTTTATTTTCTGTTTGCACACGGTATGCGTAGTGATACGCGTACGCCTCCGGCCCTATCCCTTTTTATTATTCGGGCGATATAGGTTGGGCCTATCTCATCATTATACTATTATACTACAGAATCAGACGCTGACTCTCTTTGGCAAGTGCAGCCTTGACCTTATTCAACACATCCAACTGCTTAATACACTCGGCCTCCTCCTGCTCACTCAGCGACTTATCCTTCAAACGCTCCAACTGCACTTTAATCATTCGCTCTACCACCTTCGAGCGATACAACATTATGGCTTTAGGTACACCTGCCGACAATATCTCCTCCTCGCTTTCAACGTGTACATCCTTACGCTGCCAGATATTACTCGGCACATAGTTATCGTCCGATGTGAGTATATCCACCGCAGCATTGCACACTTCAGGGTCGGGATGATTTACAAAATACTGGGCTCCTACTTCAACTCCGACACCCAACTCCTGCCAATGCTCACGATAGGTCGATAGCAAAACATTATATACTCGATTTGAGAATACTATATTATCTTCATCCAAATTGCGGAATATCTCATCGGCAATATTTATCGAAATAACATTATAATGCTCCTTAACCTCAAAATTCTTATGTCCCGCCTTGAGTAGATATTTTATTATCTCACGCTCCAGAGCATCCTCACTGCTGCCTGCCGACAGAGGTCTTTGCAACGCCGTAGCATCCGCATTTGTTGCCATCTGCTGCTCACGTCGTATTTTGGCTTGCTCACGACGAATAAACTCTTCGGTCTCCCTATCGCCAGACTGTATAGCCCTCTTTCGCGCCACCTCAGAGATGAGCATATTCTCATCCACATCCATAATACGGGCACACTCCTTGGTAAACACCGAGCGCTGGATGGTATCAGGCACAAGAATTATGGATTGCACCATATCACTGATAATCTCAGCGCGTTTTATAGGGTCACGCCCCGCATCGCGTAACAACAGTTTGGCTTTGAAGGTCAAAAAATCCTCCTCATTCTCGCGTATATATGTTTGTACCTCTTCAGCCGTATGGCTACGAGCAAACGAATCGGGGTCATCCTCCGCTGGCAACAGCACCACTCGGACATTCATACCCTCCTTCAGTATAAGGTCTATACCTCGCAACGACGCCTTCAAGCCTGCAGCATCACCATCATATATTACCGTTATATTGCGTGTAAAGCGATGCAATAGTTGAATCTGTTCTACGGTAAGTGACGTACCTGACGATGCTACTACATTTTCCACACCCGCCTGATGCATCGAAATCACATCGGTATAACCCTCGACCATAATGGCAAAATCCATCTGTTGGATTGCCTTCTTCGCAAAATAGAGGCCGTAAAGTTCTCGCTTTTTGCTGTAGATTTCGCTCTCAGGTGAATTCTGATACTTGGCCACAGATTTATCGGTACGCAGGGTACGGCCGCCAAAAGCCACAACTCGACCCGAAATGTTATGAACAGGGAACATCACCCTATCACGGAATCTGTCACGCAGACGACCATCGCGCTCACTCTTCAATGCAAGGCCCGTCGATAACAAGAACTCCTCTTTGTATCCTGCAGCCAATGCCGCCTGCGACATAGCATCGCCCTCGGCAGAACAGAATCCAAGACCGAACTTCTTGATAGTCGCATCGGTGAAACCTCGTTTTTGTGCGAAATATGATAGCCCGATACTCTTACCCTCGGGATTAGCCAACAGATACTTAGAAAAATATTCTGCCGCCCAACCATTCAACGCGAACATACTCTCGCGGTCATTATTGCGGCGCACCTCCTCCTCAGTCTGTTCACGCTCCTCAACCTCTATGCCATAGCGTTTAGCCACAATCTTCAGTGCCTCAGGATAACTCACATTTTCCTGCTCCATAATGAATGTAACGGCATTACCGCCCTTACCACAACCAAAGCATTTGAACATACCTTTTGCGGGCGAGACAACAAACGAAGGAGTCTTTTCGTTATGGAACGGACAACACGCCTGATAGTTCGCGCCCTTACGTTTGAGCGTAACGTAATCGCCAACGATATCGACAATATCGGCGGCTGCAAAAATGCGGTCTATGGTAGCGTGGTCTATCATACAATCACTAATAGGCTATAATCGTACAAAGGTAGCAAAAATATTATGAATAATAATAAATAATAAACAAAACCTCGCCAAAACATTCGGCGTGGGGAAATTGTTTGTATATTTGCATTACGATTAACACATTATTTGCAAAACAATGAAAAAATCTCTCTTCATTATTACAATTCTGGTTACACTTTCGGCTTGCGGGCCGCGCAACCTCATTAGCGGCCATATCGAAGGTCTTACAAACGACACCGTTGCCCTGCGCATTACTCTTATGAACAACAACGAGGAGCACACCGACACACTCGTTGCGCATAATGGCAAAATCTCGTACACAACACCTTACGATGAGCCCGCTGTTTACACATTCTACCCTGCACAAGGAGTCCAGAATATTGAGGGTGGTACTCGCCGCTTTTATGGATGTTCTGACATAACCATATTCAGATTTGACAGAGAACGCGTACGTTTCAATGCCCGTATGGATTCGATATTCGTTACCGACTTTACGGCGCGTGGCTCACAAATCAACAGAGATTGGAGCGAGATTCACACCTCTTACAACCCGCTACTTATCCAATCAGCGCTGTTACAATGCGAGGATATCCCCGAAAAGCAATATACCGAGCGAAAGAATAAGATAGATAAAGAAACAATCAATCTCTGCCAAAACTATATACGCCAACACCCCGATAAACTTATATCGGCGTATCTACTTTCAGGGACAGGCTCATTGGACGATATGATTGAGTATGCCGATATGATAAGCGATGATGTTCGCAACTCGCCATTCTCCGTAATATTTCAAAACATCGAAACTGCAAAAGAGAAAAGGCTTAAAAAGCAGCAGAAAGAGGCAACCAATAGAATGGGTGCAGTCGGCACTGACGCTGACACTCCCAATTTCATTCTTTTCGACACCGAAGGCAATACGTTCACGCTCTCGTCTTTACGAGGCAAATGGGTTGTATTAGACTTTTGGGCAACTTGGTGCGGTCCCTGTATAGCAAGTATGCCCCATTTGAAGGAATATTACCAAAAATATGCAGGCAAATTTGAAATTGTCGGCATTGCTAATCAATCAGAGGAGGCTGCTTGGGAAAAGATGGTAAAGGATATGGAGTTGCCGTGGATTAATGTAATAAATCCCAAAGGTGTCTCAAAAGAGAAAGATTTGACAAATGTGTACGGTATCGAGGGATTCCCAACATATATAATCCTCAACAAAGAGGGTAAAATCCATAAAAAATATCTCGGAGCGCAACCCGATTTCTACAAAGAGTTGGATACCATACTGAAATAATCTCTATTTTCAAGTAAAAACCCGTAGGCGGCAGCATATTTGTTGCCGCTTTTTTCGTGAATCTCGAAGAAATAGATAACTTTGTCGTATGGATTTCAAACTTGTGTCAGACTATGCTCCTACGGGCGACCAGCCCGAGGCTATTGCGCAACTTATCGACTCTATCGAAAGTGGCGCACGTCACACTACGCTATTGGGTGTAACAGGCTCTGGCAAGACATTTACGGTTGCCAATGTAATCAACAAGTTACAACGCCCGACACTCGTTTTGAGCCACAACAAGACTCTGGCGGCACAACTCTATGGCGAGTTCAAAAATTTCTTTCCCGACAATGCCGTAGAGTACTTTGTATCGTATTACGATTACTACCAGCCCGAAGCCTATCTGCCCACGACAGACACCTACATAGAGAAGGATTTGGCCATCAACGACGAGATTGAGAAGATGCGACTGAGCACCACTTCAGCTCTATTGTCGGGCCGCCGCGATGTTATTGTCGTATCGAGTGTTTCGTGTCTATACGGAATCGGTAATCCCGCAGATTTTCACGCCACATCAATTACAATAAAGGTCGGACAACAGGTCAGTTACAAGCATTTCCTATATCGTTTGGTCGAGGCCCTTTACACTCGCACCGAGCGAGAACTAACGCCCGCCACATTCCGCGTTAAAGGCGACACGATAGATATTATGGCCGCCTTTGGCGACAACTGCTACCGCATAACATTCTTCGACAATGAGATTGACACCATACAACTCATCGACCCCATCAGCGGACAACGATACGACTCGTTGGACAAGGTTACAATCTTCCCCGCAAATCTCTTTGTAACAACCAAAGAGCGCATCAACACCGCCGTTCAGCAGATTTATCTCGACCTTGGTGAGCGAATCTCGTTCTACGAGAAGCAGGGGCGCGAGATGGAGGCTCAACGCATAAAACAACGCGTAGAGTACGATTTGGAGATGATTAAGGAGTTGGGCTACTGCTCTGGTATAGAAAACTACTCCCGTTATTTCGACGGGCGAGCCGAGGGTACACGTCCATTCTGTCTGCTCGACTACTTTCCCGAAGATTATTTGATGGTAATTGACGAGAGTCACGTCACCCTACCGCAGGTACACGCTATGTATGGAGGTGACCGCGCCCGCAAGGAGAATCTTGTGGAGTACGGTTTCCGCCTGCCTGCTGCCAAAGACAATCGCCCACTGCGTTTTGAGGAGTTTGAGTCAATGATGGGTACAGCCATCTATGTGAGCGCCACACCTGCCGACTTCGAATTAGAGAAGAGCGAAGGCATTATAGCCGAACAGTTAATACGTCCTACAGGACTTGTGGACCCACCATTGGAGGTTAGAGTTACAGAGAATCAAATCGATGACCTCATAGAAGAGATTGAACGTAGGGCCCGCGTCGATGACAAGATTTTGGTGACGACCATCACCAAGCGTATGGCCGAAGAGTTGTCGAAATATTTTGACCGTGTAGGTATCCGTAACCGTTACATCCACTCCGACGTTGACACACTTGAGCGAGTACAGATTCTGGAGGATTTACGAGCAGGAATGTTTGATGTACTCATTGGAGTAAACCTCCTGCGCGAAGGTCTTGACCTACCCGAGGTCGGTCTTGTGGCGATATTGGATGCCGACAAGGAGGGATTTTTGAGAAATGTTCGCTCCATAACGCAGATAGCAGGTCGTGCTGCCCGCCACTCCAACGGACAGGTTATACTCTATGCCGACCATTGCACCGACTCGATGCGTGTAGCCATAGAACAGAGTAACCGCCGCCGCGAAAAGCAGGTGCGCTACAATCTTGAGAATCAGATGCTGCCACGACAAGCACAAAAGAGCGGAACGGGCCAGAGCCTACTACTTGCAAGCAAGGCAAAACCCGAAGATATGACGGTATATCCGATTGTTGATAATCACTATATGACGGCAGCCGATGTCGAGAAAGAGTATGCCGTACAACGCCAATACGAATCGCAAAACGTAGATGCGCTGATAGCCAAAGCCCGTGAGGATATGGAGCGCGCCGCCAAGTCGTTGGATTTCCTCGCCGCCGCCCGCTATCGTGACCGTATGTACGAACTCCAGAAAATCAAAGAAGAGGCCGAGAAATAGAGTCTAATACAAAGAAAAGAGTAACCAATAGTTACTCTTTTCTTTTGATAATATACCCTCCCATATCGGGCCAGGTGTTATAAAAATCCTCGATATATTGCATCTCGTCGTCCGTGCAGCCCACCATCAACTTCATCTCGGCATCACCTTTATCCAAATCGACAGTACATATTACGGCATTGAGGCCTCGCTCAGGCTCACTACCCAACCACACATCAACTCCCTCGCCATCAGTCGACGTAGTGCCGTCCAAATAGCCATAATCCAACGCATATACAATCTCCTGAAAACGTGGATGATGCGACCCTTTGGGCCTATCTATAACTATCTCTGAACGCTCCAATAGAGCATCCAATCTTTGCCAAAATACTTCACTCTTACTCATTATCAATCTGCATTTTATCTCCTTCCGCCTCAACTATTACTTCATCATCCGAAGCACCATCGTAATTATCCAACAAAGATTTTGGCATACGTTTCGGCTCTGTCGACGCGCTCAACTTACGCAAGCGCTCACCCAATCGCACAATATTATTATTACCCGTATGCAGACGCTTATACGCCTCATCATACTTTGCTCTGGCTTGGTCAAGTTCTACACCTACCCCCTCCAAAGCCGTAGTAAAATCCACCAACTGACGATACAACTTCAACGCATTATCCAGAATGGCCGCCTGATTTTTCGTCTGGTCATCACGCTGCCACAAGTCATTTACAATCATCAGCAGTGCAAACAAATTGGTCGGCGAGGAGATTACGACCTTACTCTTATAGGCATCGCTCCATATTGTATTATCCTCCTTGAGAGCATCCAGAAAGGCAGGCTCATTTGGTACAAACATTATAACGAAGTCGGGCGAAGCAACCAACTCCTGATACCTCTTGCGACTCAACTCCTTAACGTGCTGACGAACAGATGTTATATGTGCAGCCATTGCCACACTGCGCTCGGCCTCCGTCTCGGCCTCAACACTCTTGACGTACGACGTGAGCGACACTTTAGAATCGATAACTATCTGTCGATTATTAGGAAGATTCAATATCACATCAGGGCGCAGATTATTACCCTGCTCATCCTTCAGATTCTGTTGTGTATAATAGTGTACGCCTCGAATAAGTTTGGAATTATCGAGTATCGTATCAAGTATCATTTCGCCCCAATCGCCTTGCACTTTGGAGTTACCTTTTAAGGCATTGGTCAAGTTTGTCGTTTCGGCTGTAATCTTCACATTTAACTCCATCAAACGCTGCAACTCATTCTTCAATGCGCCACTCTGCTCGGTCTGATGCGAATATATATCTTCCACTCGACGACGGAACTCACTTATATTATCCTTGAACGGTTTGAGTATCACATCCATAGACTCACGATTCTCCTCCTTAAACCGACGGCTCTGCTCGCCTAACACATCGCCCGCCAAAGCCTTGAACTGCTCCCGCAGGGCCTTCTCAAACTCCTCTTGTTGATGTGCTTTTTCAGCCACCACACGGCGCTCGGCCTCAAGTTCAGTCTCTGCTTTTACTCGTGCCACACGCTCCTGCTCACACTCTGCACGCAATGCCTCTTGCACCTTCTGCGAATCCTGAGCCGCGACACCCGCCACCGACAGAGCCTCTTCGGCTACCGACAAACGCTCCTGTGTGATTGCAACCTGCTGTTTCTGCTTAACATATAGTACCGCCAATACCACACCTACGACGAGCAATATGACGATTATCGACAAATATATTATATCCATATCTACAACTTCGCGTTTTATACTTAACAAAGATAGCGACTTTCCAAGAAAAAAACTATATTTGTGGAGAACATTTTTGACAGAACTATGAACCACAAACTTTTTATCTTGTCGCTCATTTTATTATCCACTCTATTGTCGTGCGATAATATTGACAAAAAACCTATAGCGTACATTGACTTTTCCGAGATGTGGGACTACTCCCCCAACAACAAAGAGCAAGTGACAGAGATGTGGGATGTACTGCACACCACCGCCACACTGCAAGGTATAGTCAATCGCGAAAAACCCATAATATACATCAACTACGTCAAAAACCATATGATGGAGGCTGACCGTTTCTGGTGGAACTATTATCGCCAGGAGGGACGATGGCTTGCAGAACGCGACACAGTATTATACGAGGATGTCGTACAACTTGTTACCAAATACGCCAAACATATCGATGGCGCGGTTGTTTATGATTCAAACATTGCCTCAACTTCGTGTGTAGCATCGGCTGTCGCAGGTATTGAGAATCTGGTGGCTATACGTTATGACAAACGCAAAGGCTCGCTCTATGACAAATTAATCAATCAAGGACCTAAACTGAAAGTAAAGGTATGGTTGGTTAATCCTGATGGTTCTCCACTCTTTACGGGCAAGGGGATAATTCCGCAAACAGACCGCCAATCTACGGGCTCACTAAAAAATGACCCTTACATCTGGTTCATTCACAATTATATGAAGTCAAACCGTTGTAGCGGAGAGTACGGAGCCTATTATCTCGACCAATATTGGCGCGAGCGACCACAGGCGGCACCTATGAATGCACATTGCTTGACAAACCACGATTTCTTCGTAAGCAAACGAGCCTTTTTCTTCGACCTCTCGCCGTGGGCTGATGAGCCAGCCACCGATGACCGAAAGCAGAGCGTAGGATGTGATTACAACACATTAATCGAGATGTTGCGCGAGGCATACCGACTTAACAACGGTAAGAAGATGTGCCACATAGGAGGATTTCCCGCGTGGGCGTACAAATACACAAAACACGCCGACGGCCACCACGAAGATGTAGCAACCGAATGGGAGTTCAGCCGCATAATAAGTGGTTATAATGCTTTCAAAGATGCCGATGCTATAGGATTTGGAGCGATGGCCAATGCTTCGTTTTGGCAACACTTCCCAACGGCAGAATCATACCCCCAAAAATGGGTTACCGAAGATGAATTACGCCAACGTGGCTACCTTGACGAAGAGGGCAAAGTCAAAATTGATGGTCGCAAATTCTATATTTTCTACGTTGGTGATTACGACGCGTCGTCGTGGATTACGAGCGTACTACCCTATTTTTGGAGCGACCCCGCACGAGGAGAATATCCATTAATGTGGTGCATAAGCCCCGTATTGGCTCGCCGCGCTCCGATGGTTATGGATTACGTTCGCCGTACCGCATCGCCCAACGACTATTTTGCCGCTGCGGATAACGGAGCAGGTTACCTGATGCCTGGAATGTTACAAGCGCCTCGCGAATCGGGCCTTCCCGATGGCCTTGATGCGTGGGCCGAGCATTGCCGTCCATTCTACCAAAAGTGGGGACTTACGATTACGGGATTCGTTATCGACGGTCACGCCCCTGCGCTCAACGACAAGGGTTTGGAGTGTTATGCCTCGTTCAGTCCCAACGGCATCGTGCCGCAAAAGACTCCTCGCACACGACTATTCGGCAATATGCCCATATTGCGTTCTGGAGATGACTTGGTACACACTCCTGAGGAGAATGCAGACTTTATTGTTTGGGATATGCTCTATCGCAACCCCACCCCATTTGGCTGGTATCGCGATATATTAAAATCTCCCACTTGGCACAAGGAGATGATTGAACATATCAAGCAGGATGCTCCGCAGTTGGAGTTATTGGACGCCCCCACATTTTTTGAACTCTACCGCCGCTGGCTCAAGGAGAATCCCGATGCCGCCGCTGGGAAGATTCAATAGAGGACTTTATCATTAAAGAAAAATTAAAAAATCAATAACTGCTATGAAAAAAATATTCTTTCTATTTGCTATGGCCGCAGTACTCGCGACAACCATTACAGAAAAAGCGCCAGCACAAGCCACGCAGAAAATCACTGTGCCACAAGATGTCGAAAAATGGATTACCACATCGTTTGGCAAGGGTAAACTGCCCCCATTCTCGTTCCTTTATAACGAAAAGAATTCAGCAGGTTTTATCCGCAAATGGAAACACTCGCTCAAAAAACAGCAGAGCGACAACAGTAATATTATCGCCTATATTATCACATATACAGACCCTACAACAGGGCTTGAGGTAAAGTGCGAGGTAAATGGATTCAAAGAGTTCAACGCCGTAGAATGGGTAATCCACTTTACAAATACTTCACAGCAGAACACTCCGCAGATAAAGCAAGTCAAGGCCCTCGACTACACGATGCAGGCTCTATCAAAAGCGCCATATCAACTCTTAAGTTGCAAGGGTAGCAACGGCTCCAGAGCCGATTTTATGGCAAAGTTAGAGCCTATTGACATCGGAAACGGCATTCTAATGAAGCCCGAACACGGACGCTCGTCAGACACTTCGGCATTTCCCTTCTTCAATGTGATTTCTCCCGACAATACAGGTGCAGTTGTAGCCATAGGCTGGACAGGCGAATGGTATGCATCTTTGAATCGCATTGACGAGAAGAGTCTAATGCTGCACTCTGGTATGAACAAGATGGATTTACACCTATTGCCCGGTGAAACCATCCGCACACCTCGTATTGCTATGTTATTCTGGCACGGCGAGGACTTTATGATTGGAAACAACTCTTTCCGTCGTTTTATGCTTGCTCATCATACTCACAAAGTTGATAACGCCTATGCCCACGCTCCTCTTTGCGGAGGTTTTGATTGGGGAGACCCCACGCCCTGTAACGAGTATGGATGTTTGACCGAAGATTATGCCATAGCACTCATTAATCGCCATAAACAATTTAATATTACGCCTGAAGTCTTTTGGTTAGACGCGGGTTGGTACACAGGCAGTGGAGGGCCAAACTTCGAAGGTCGCAATTGGTATAATCAAGTCGGCAATTGGACCGTTGACAAGGAGCGTTTCCCTAATGGACTAAAGCCCATATCAGATGCTGCACACAAGATTGGAGCAAAATTTATGGTATGGTTTGAGCCCGAGCGCGTTTACAAAGGCACACAATTCGCCCGAGAGCATCCCGAATGGCTACTCTCTCTGCCCAGCGGAGGCGATAATATGCTATTTAATCTCGGCAACAAAGATGCTCTCAATTGGTTGTGCAAATACATTGGTGATTTCATTGAAGAGAATGGTATTGATTACTACCGTCAGGACTTCAATATGCCAATAAACGGCTATTGGGAGGCACACGACACTCCCAACCGTATTGGCATAAGCGAGATTCGCCACATTGAGGGCCTCTACGCCTATTGGGATTATCTTTTGGAACGTTTTCCCAATATGATTATCGACAACTGTGCATCGGGTGGTCGTCGTCTCGACTTGGAAACTATGAGCCGCAGCCTGCCATTATGGCGTACCGACTACCACTATGGAGAAGTGAACGGCTATCAATGCCACACCTATGCTCTAAATTTCTTCTTGCCTCTACACGGCACTGGTGTATATGGAGGAGACCACTACAATTTCCGTTCAAGTATGAGCAGCGCTATGGTAACAAATTGGGAGGTTGCCTCACGCAATGGCTCACTATCCGATATGCAGCGTTCGATAAAGCAATTCAAGGAGTTGCGCCCATATTATATGGAAGATTACTACCCTCTAACAGGCGTTAATGACCTTACGGCTGATAATGTCTGGCTGGCATATCAACTCAATCGCCCATCGGACAATTCGGGCATTATAATGGCTTTTCGTCGTAGCCAAAATGGCCAAGACAAGATAACCGTCCAACTTAAAGGGCTAACCCACGACCAAACCTACATTATCCGTAACGACAATGACGGTACGACAAGCGAGGCTACAGGACAACAACTTGCCGAAGGTCTTACGCTCTACATTGCTCAACCTCTTGGTTCGCTGATGTTGCAATACACGGCAAAATAAAACTCAAATTGAACTAAAGTAAATATAGTCGAGAGATACTCCCACACGAAAAAAGGACACCGAACTATAATCTACTATTAATTGACAAATCTCACCTCTCCCTTTCCCAAAGGGAGGGGCTGGAGGAGAGAATGTAAATATAGTTGGGAGATACTCCCACACAAAAAAGGACATCGCATTGGTGTCCTTTTCTTTTGAAGGATTGACCGTGCTTTATTCACCAACCACCTCATACCGCACGCACTTTCCATTGCGCTCGCCGCGGGGCACTTAAAATCGGCTCCCCTCCCTTTGACAAAGGGAGGGGCTGGGGGAGGGAATGTGAATATAGTTGGGAGATACTCCCACAAAAGGAAAAGGACACCGCATTGGTGTCCTTTCCCTTTTGTGGGAGTTGACGGATTCGAACCGCCGACCCTCTGCTTGTAAGGCAGATGCTCTGAACCAGCTGAGCTAAACTCCCTAATTGCTCGATTGCGGGTGCAAATATAACTCAAAAAAGTAAATTAACAAATTATTTTCACTATATTTGTCTTCAGCGATATTTCAAATCGCATAACCCGAACTATAATTAATAAACATATAACCTATGAAAAAGATTCTTATCGCTTCACTATTTCTACTTGCGTGCGTCACGCTAAACGCGCAACAACGCCGCAACCCATCCCCCAATGCCAACCTGAAATCCGTAGAGGTAAATGCCGACGGCAGCGTAACATTCCGCATCTTCGCACCCACAGCGCAACGCGTAGGCCTAACGGGTGACATTATGGCCTTTGGCGCAAAGTTCGCAAAAGATGACAAGGGCGTCTGGAGCGCGACTCTACCGAAAGAGCAGGTCGGGGAAGGCGCTTTCCGCTATGCATTTACGATTGATGGCGTACAGGTCTTCGACCCAAAGTATCAGCGTCTTAACGAGATTCGCCCCGTAGTCGAGATTGTCAAGAGCAGCGAGCAACCCTTCTGGGCGCAGAAAGATGTTCCTCACGGTGCCGTAGCACAGGTTTACTACAAATCCTCTACGATGAACACCACGCGCCGTATGCACATCTGGACTCCCGAAGGTTACAACGCCTCAAAAGAGAAACTCCCCGTATTATATCTTATTCACGGCGGAGGCGACAACGATGCATCTTGGCCCGGTGTTGGTCGTGCGGGGAACATTCTCGACAATCTGCTGGCTGAAGGTAAGATGGTGCGAATGATTGTCGTTATGCCCGACGGCAGTATGCCCACCGATAAGTTTGCCGACGAGTTGGTAAAGGATATTATACCTTATATTCAAAAGAACTACTGTACCAAGACCGATGCCGCCAATCGTGCTTTGGCAGGCCTCTCGATGGGCGGTTTGGAGACTATGGAGTCGTTTATGGCCTACCCCGATATGTTTGGTTACATCAACGTGATGAGTTCGGGATGGTTTGCCAACAACCGCGAGATGTATGCCAATGGCGAGAAGCGCTTGAACGAGATAGCCGCAACGCTCAACAAAACGGCCAAATTATTGCTCTTCACGCAGGGCGGCCCCGAAGACATTGCCTACAACAACGGCAAGGAGATGTTGAAGGTCTTCGACAAGTGCGGCATCAAATATGAATTCAGCGAGATGTCGGGAGGTCATAGTTGGCACGTTTGGCGCCACGACCTGCACAACCTTGCCCCAAGACTTTTCAAGTAATACTAACAATAGAACGAGATTTCTGACTCCCTCCCCAAAAGAGGGAGTTTGTTTTTCAATAAATAAGAAATCAATTTTGAATTTTGAATTTTGAATTACAAAAAATATCGCTATCTTTGTAATAGGCTATCGGATAGGTAGTCTTGTATTGGTGGCATTTAGGCTATTGTTTTGTGAAGTAAAACGACCAAAATTTAACGAACAAATCAACAATAGGCACATTAAATGCTCACGCCTTATGGCGTGGGTGTGTCTTGATTTGTATGGGTACTTGGTCGTCCCTTCTTCACAAAAGACAGTACCCACGTTTCTTTTTTTTGAGTTAAACGGTTGCCATCTGCTGGCAGAAACTTATTGTTTAACTTAAATATTTACAACTATGAAAAAAATTTTATGTTTAATATTGTTAAGTACAATATTATTCTCGTGCTCTAAAGATGAACCAAAACTTATGGTTAATACTACATCTGTTTCTTTATATTCGGGGGATACGCATTTAATAACCACAACAAATGGAACAAATGTAACGTTCGAATCACAAAACCCTTATATTGCCATAGTAAATGAAACAACGGGAGAAGTTACAGCAATGACAATAGGCACAACTATAATTGATGTCTATTCAGACCAAGGTAATGCCAAAGTAGAGGTTACTGTGAATAAAAAATATAACACTTTTACAGAACCTTGCAAAGACTTTACAAAAACAAGGAGTCAAATTATCTCAATGTATGGAGAGCCTGATTCTGAAACAGATAGCGGAATAGCATATGCTTACGATGATAATGTGCATATTGCCGACATGTATATTTTCAAAAATAATAAAATACAAAGCAGCACTGCAATTATTAATCAAGATTACGCTATAGAAACAATGAAATTTTTATTAGAGCGATATTGGACATTAGGGGAGGAAGATGGTTTATATATGTTTGTAAATGGTCATTCCAAAGAAACTATTACAATGGCTGTGGTAATGTCAAAAATGAGCGGATATAAATTATACCAAGTTATGTACTTCCCATACTCTAGTAATACAAGATGTAACGTTGACAACATTATGTTAGACGAATCTTTATTGCAAAAATTTGCAGAATTTAAGGAATAAATGAATTATAAGTAAAATCCCCGCCACGCGCAATGCGTAGCGGGGATTTTACTTATAAGGAATAAATTACTTATTCATCTTTGCCCACGAATCCTTAAGCGTTACCGTACGGTTAAAGACAAGGTGGTCCGCAGTAGAATCCTTATCGACATTGAAGTAACCGATGCGCTGGAACTGCAAGTAATCAAGCGGCTTGGCGTCGGCCAGATACTTCTCAACGTAGCACTCCGAAAGTACCTTCAATGAATCCTCATTAATCATCTGCTTCATTGCGTCAAGTGCCTCGCAGCCCTGCTCCTTGCGGATAGCAGCCATCTCGTCACGAGGATTCTCCACCTTCCACAGACGGTCATACAAGCGCACTTCGGCCTTGATGCAGTGGTCGCAACTTACCCAATGCAGAGTACCCTTCACCTTGCGGTTGCTACCCGGCATACCTGTCTTTGTGTCGGGGTCGTACTCGGCATATACCGTAGTTACATTGCCGTTCTCGTCCTTCTCGCAGCCCGTACACTTAACGATGTAGGCATTCTTCAAACGTACCTCCTGACCCGGTGTCATACGGAAATACTTCTTCGGAGCATCCTCCATAAAGTCATCACGCTCCATCCACAACTCGCGGCTGAACTCTATGGTATGTGTACCTGATTCGGGGTCCTCGGGGTTGTTTACGGCCTCCATAGCCTCAACCTGCCCCTCAGGATAGTTGGTAATCACGAGTTTCACAGGGTTAAGAACAGCGCTTACACGGGTTGCTCGCTTATTGAGGTCATCACGCACTGCGCTCTCCAACAGAGCAAAGTCGTTCAACGCATCGTATGTTGTGTAACCAATCTTATCTACGAAATTGCGGATTGACTCAGGAGAATAACCACGACGACGGAATGCACACAGAGTCGGCATACGAGGGTCATCCCAACCATTCACCAAGCCCTCCTTAACCAAGATGAGCAGGTTACGCTTACTCATCAAAGTATAGTTAAGATTCAACTTGTTGAACTCATACTGACGTGGGCGATAGGTGCTTGCATCAACACCATCCTTAACCCAATCGACAAACAAATCGTAAAGCGGGCGGTGAGGCACAAACTCCAAAGTACACAACGAGTGTGTCACGCCCTCGAAATAATCGCTCTGACCGTGCGCGAAATCATACATCGGATAAGCCTTCCACTTTTCGCCTGTACGATGGTGGGCGTGCTTTACAACACGATAGATAATCGGGTCACGGAAGTGCATATTCGGGCTTGCCATATCAATCTTGGCACGAAGTACCATCTTACCCTCCTCAATCTCGCCTGCATTCATCTTCTCAAACAACGCGAGGCTCTCCTCTATGGGGCGGTTACGATAGGGGCTCTCTGTACCTGCTTGAGTGGGAGTACCCTTCTGCGCAGCAATCTCCTCCGATGTCTGCTCATCGATATATGCCTTGCCTGCCTTGATAAGACGGATAGCGAAATCCCACAACTGCTGGAAGTAATCAGAGGCGTAATACTCATTACCCCATTGGAAGCCGAGCCATTGGATATCCTCCTTGATAGCCTCAACATACTCCATATCCTCCTTTGTAGGGTTGGTATCATCAAAGCGAAGATTACATACACCACCATATTTAGCCGCGACACCAAAGTCCAAACAGATAGCCTTGGCGTGACCAATATGCAAATAGCCGTTAGGCTCGGGCGGGAAACGGGTTTGCACCTTTTTTTCGCCTTTAGCCATCGACTCCTCTATAATCTCCTCCAAGAAGTTAAGACGCTCCTTGGGCTCTACACTCTCGACATTGTTTACGTTACTCATAGTATATCACTTTATTTTATCGTTTCTTATTCAATGGAATATCCTTCAGCAGTCGTACCGACACCTGCACCACCTGCTTATTACCCAACCCCGTACCATCGTAGAGCAGAGCAAAGTAGCAGTTTAGATTGACTGTATTCTTAAAAAACCAACGGTTATAGCCAATTTTAGTATTGCTGTAGATATGTTCCGTCGTACCGAAGAATGACTCACCAGCATACAACTCGCCACCATATCCATACGGGAAACGGTCACTGCGGAATGAGCGGTAATAAGGCTGCAAATTCTCGCCTACATACAACAACTCATCGAGGTAAACACCCCACTTCGACATACGCATCTGCAACATTCCGCCTTTGGGCTTGCGATACTTCTCGTCGTTGTCGCGGTCACGTTGGAAAATCTGCACATAATTCAATTTAACATCGAAATCGAAATATGCATTAAATCGGGCTCCGACATAGGGATTGATGGTCACTTGGTCATTCACGCAGTTGCTAATAAGTTTACTGCCCGCAAAGTGGAACATCATAAAATTATAACCACCATAAAATCGCTTATGGTAATTATCGAAGAAATATTTACCAGCCGACATAATACGGAACTTTTCTCGTGACTCCTCTGAATATTTACCGCACCAATCAGCCGAAATCTCAACAAAACCGCGCTCTACGTGATACTGTGCCATAACGCCCTGCACTCGATTATCGAAAAAGCGCATCGAATCGCTCATTATAACCTCCGAATACTCGCCCAACATCTTCTCACGTGGGAAGATACCGGCATAAGCCGACACCTGGCGACTCTTAAACTGATAATATATCTGTGGGCGCACCTTCGCAAACGTCACATTGTTATTACCAAAATCCGACCACAAATCGACACCTGCTACAAGGCTGTTTTTCTCATCCCAAGCCACACCGATTTTAGGAGTAAGACGTGACGAGAATATAGTCTGCGACTCTCCGAAACGGCAATCTATCAACTCTCTGTTATCAAAATACATATCGTAATCGGCTCCAACAAGAATCTTCCAATCTTCTTGAGCCGTTACATTTATCGTTGATGTGACAGCAAAAATCAAAAAAACCAAAGAGGCTATTTTCCGTATCATTTGCGTAAAAAGTAAATTATAATTCGCAAAGTTAATGTTTTTCTCGTTATTTATATTATATTTGTAGAGATAAAACAACCCATATATGAGAAAAATTTCCAATCTTGAATTGCACAGGCCCTCTGTAGAGCAATTCGCCCAAATGAAGAGGCTTCCCGTAAGAGTAGTACTCGACAATGTTCGCTCGGCACAGAATGTAGGCGCTTTTTTCCGCACCTGCGACGCCTTTGCCATCGAACACATCGACCTATGTGGCATAACACCTACGCCACCATCGCGCGACATCCACAAAACAGCATTAGGTGCAGAACTGACCGTGGAGTGGAGTCACCATCCTTCGACTGTTGAATGTGTAGAAGAGTTAAAACAACAAGGCTATACATTGTTGGCTATCGAGCAGGTTGAAGGTGCTGTGATGCTCGACAAACTAACCATAGACCCGACTAAACGCTACGCACTTATTTTCGGCAATGAGGTTGCAGGTGTAGGCCAAGACGTTGTGAACCTATGCGCTGGAGCCATAGAGATTCCGCAAGTCGGGACAAAACACTCTATCAACGTATCGGTTGCCGGAGGAGTAGTATTATGGCCATTTTTTGCCGAACTTAAAACGATGTTATAAGCGATGAGAACACGATATAGTTATAGCCTTTACCTTAGATTTAAGGATTGGCTCACTGGACCATTTCATAGCGCCAGCACCCGCTACGTGCGCCATCTGCGCAGCAAAGGTGTAAAAGTTGGAGATGGTGTAGTATTCCGCGACGCCAAGTCAGTAACCATAGACCTCACACGCCCCAGCCTTGTAGAGATTGGCAACAATGTAGATATAAACGTTAATTTCACCATTATGACTCACGATTTTGTTTCTAGTGTATTTCTCAATAGGTATAACGAACTTATAAATTCATCAGGGCGAGTTAAGTTGGGAAACAACATCTACATCGGACGTGATGTTACAATCTTGAAAGGTGTTAGCATTGGAGATAATTGCATTATCGGATTAGGCTCTGTTGTCACCTCCGACATTCCATCCGATTCGGTTGCCGTAGGCACACCTGCACAAGTGATATGCTCTATTGATGACTATTTTTCGCGTCGCAAGAGTCTCTGCTTGGAAGAGGCATTTGAGTACGCACGCTCAATTCGCCAAAACTTTGGCCGAGAGCCTCAGGTGGAGGATTTTTGGGAGGAATTTCCACACTTTGTGAGTGGCAACAAGGTTGACTGCTACCCCACGTTACCCATCAAACGGCAATTGGGGAAAGCCTATAATCACTATCGCAAACACCATAAAGCACCATTCGATTCATTCGAAGATTTCTTGGCTGCAGCATTTTCCCCAAAAGGCCCAAAAGCACTTGACAAATAAGATTAAACCAAAAATTTGGTTTACCCATAAATCTTGCCTATATTTGCGTCGAACATAGAACATAACTTAACAAACATTTTATGTCAGTAGCAGGAGCAGTCAGAGCCGTTACGACTCTGCGTTTAACAGAGATGAAGCAGCGTGGCGAAAAAATTGCTATGCTTACATCATACGACTACTCTACCGCCAAAATCGTCGATGCCGCAGGTGTCGATGTTATTTTGGTGGGAGATTCAGCGGCCAACGTTATGGCAGGATACGAATCAACCCTGCCCATTACGCTTGATATGATGATATATCACGCACGTTCTGTTGTGCGAGGCGTTAATCGGGCATTGGTGGTTGTAGATTTGCCATTTGGCACATATCAGGGCAACTCTAAAGTCGCACTCGATTCGGCCATTCGTATTATGAAGGAGACCGAAGCCGATGCCGTAAAGTTAGAGGGTGGAGAGGAGATACTTGAATCTATTCAACGTATCCTATCGGCTGGTATTCCCGTAATGGGCCATCTGGGACTCACGCCACAATCTATCCACAAATTTGGAACTTACAGCGTACGTGCCAAAGAGGAGGCTGAAGCCGAAAAGTTGGTGCGCGACGCCCACCTATTAGAGGAGGCAGGTTGTTTTGCTGTAGTCTTGGAAAAAATTCCGGCCTCATTAGCCGAGCGCGTATCTAAAGAGTTGAAGATGCCTACAATCGGCATTGGTGCAGGTAGTGGAGTTGATGGTCAGGTACTTGTCGTACACGATATGTTAGGCATTACGAATGATTTTTCGCCCCGTTTTTTACGACGTTATGCCGACCTCAATTCGATTATGAGTAATGCCATATCGAATTATGTCAGCGACGTAAAGAGTCAAGACTTCCCTAACGAGAAAGAGCAATATTAATATAGTTAAACGCTTACGACATTGAAAAAGTTAATTATAATCCCCACTTACAACGAGATAGCGAACATATCTCCGATGATTGACAAGGTCTTCTCTCTGCCAGAGCCTTTCGATTTGCTAATCATCGACGATGGCTCACCCGATGGTACTGCCGCCGTTGTTAAAAAGCGTCAGCCTGAGTTTGAAGGACACCTTCATATTATCGAGCGTAAAGGCAAATTGGGACTTGGTACTGCTTATCTCACAGGCTTTAAGTGGGCTTTGGAGCACGACTACGATTATATCTTCGAGATGGATTGCGACTTCTCACACAACCCTGACGACTTGATGCGTTTGCATCAAATGGCCACTCAAGGCTATGATGTAGTTGTTGGCTCTCGTTATATCAAGGGGGTTAATGTCGTGAATTGGCCGATGTCTCGACTGCTGATGTCGTATTTTGCATCGGTATATGTACGTTTTGTGACCCGTATGCCTGTACGTGATGCAACAGCCGGTTTTGTATGCTATTCTCGTAAGGCGTTGGAGACTTTGGATTTGGATGCTGTAAAGATGAAGGGCTATGGTTTCCAAATCGAAATGAAGTACTCGGCGTGGCGTCTGGGCTTGAAGGTAGGCGAGGTATCAATCATCTTCACCGAGCGTCAGGAGGGAGCATCGAAGATGAGTGGCGGCATCTTTGGTGAGGCATTTTTTGGCGTAATGAAACTGCCATTTCGTCGTATTACTGCACGTAAGTAATTTCGGCAGAACAGTTGTCGGCAAAGCGCGATTTACAATGTTTATTAATAATGCGGAGCGTATTTTCTACACTCCGCATTATTATTTTGTCTCGACATAACCTATTTCAACGAAAGACACCATCACTGAAAAGTAAACAGATAATTCATCGAGAAATTCCACAATGTAACCGCTGCCGTTGCCAACAATTTAACCCAATAGAAGTTCCATCCTCGACGCCCGTGCAACAAATACACAATAGAATTATTAATCGCAAGCCCGATAAGCGAGAAACCTATAAAACGCAGATACTGCTGTGTGATATGAGGGTCGGTACTCGAAAAAGTCCATATACGATTGAGTATATAGTTTGATGTTGCAGCGCAGGCAAAACCCAACGAATTGGCGACATACTTATTCAGTCGCAACCACTCTTTTGCCACATAGGTTATTCCAAAATCAACAAAGACTCCGGAGCCTCCCACAACACAGAACTTAACAAATCGCTCAAGCAGTACTTTATTTAACAATATCTCTTTTATCATAATTTCCCATTTTGAATCTCACTATCATCTGCTACCCCACCCTCACACATCGGTTTGTTTTATGACGATGTAATAAATATATAAGTTCCTATTTTATCTCGGTCTGCTGTGGCTCTCCGTTAAACCAAGTGTACATATCTCGATGATGTACGACAAATCCCACCTTATATGGTTGCGAGGGTAACTCATCCGGCACGACGAAACTGCAATCTACGTTTACTGTCCCCTCGGCAGGAATCTTCACACTATGCCCTATCGGATAGAAACGATATTGCTGTTTGCGCCATCCCCACGTCATTTGCAATAGATATTGCTCTCCATCAATCTCTATATCATACGAATAAGGATTATTTATCGTCAGCACAAAATCAAACCTCTCGCCTCGTTTCACCTCTTCTGGCACCACCAGATTACTCTCTATTTCGACCAGACGCGTGGGGTGAAAATCCGACAACTCGACATAATAAACCTCTCGACCATTAGCCAACTCCGCACATTTCACGCGCTGCTTAGCCTCTTGCTCGCTGTAACGCGCAGGGTCCACCTCTATTATGACATCTCGGCCAACAAAGCCGCTATCATCATCCCTATACTGCCACTGCGATGTACGATGACTTACATTTGGTTGGCTGAATGTCTCCTTACCTGTATAAAATGCATATTTTGCAGCAATGGCATACTTACCGTCAAAGATTACAGGACGTCCATAGGCAATCTCCGCCATCTGCTGATACGCCTTTTTATTGCGGAACACCTCGAAATTAATACCTATAGGATTAAACACCAATACCAGACGTGTTATCACAATAAGCCCCACGGTCCACCATCCCGCTCGCATAACATAACGTCGCGTACGAGTGTGCTGACGGGCATACATAAACAGAATCCACACCAATCCAAACACAGCGACAATAGCCCACTGCGGCTGAACGTACCCTCTAAAGGAAGAAATGGTAAAGAATATGATAAATGCTGGCGGATATAGTTTCAAGGCTCGCTCAACAGGCGTCAAAGCCGCGTGTTTACGATAGGCTTGCACCCACAAAGGGAGATAGAATGGTGAAAATACCACCAACATATTAACCAGGAAATCTGTAATATTCGATATTGCGAAATAACCGTTACGTCCCGACAGATGATACATAAACGAAACCCAATCGTGCTGATGCTGCCACCACAAGTGTGGAACAATAACTGCGAGAGCCACCCCTCCACTCAACATCAACTCCCCTATTTTGCGAGGATTACGCATAAACCATCCGACGTTTGCCGCCAACGCAAACAACAGCACCAAAGCACCGTGATATTTGCTCAATGCCAACAATCCCAACGATAGTCCCATTGTCAGCCAAGCCCAACGCTTTGATTCGGTAAAGTGCTTGAATGTCAAGAGGAACAGAGCCGTAAAGAACAACAGCGGGCCATCGGGCACAGCAATCAAGCCATAGAGTTGCAACACCAGCATTGCAGAGCAAATCATAACAAACAACTCTGCATCGCTACGTGTGGCACCTTTAGGCGATATTACACGCCAAAAAATATAGAGATATAGAGGCTGTAACAACACAAAGAAGAATCTCACGCCCAATTCTCCCGCAAAAAGCGACTCACCCAACCACACCAGCAGAGCCGTCATAGGCGGATGGTCGTAATAGCCCCACGCCAAGTTCTGAGCAAAGATATGGTAATAGGCTTCATCATTGGCGAGTTCACTACAGCCTGCCGTAAACAGATTAGCCAACCACCATACAGCCAGCCATACTCCAACTACACCATCAGCCGAAAGGCTGTTATATTTATCTACAAGTCGTTTCAACATCGTATTATATTATTTTATCATCTGCGAAAACCGCTTTGCGCCCAACATATATCTTACGACCATCGAGCCCTTATATATTTTATTTGACTCCGAATTACGGTGTGGGCGTATTGTTCGACGCTTTTCGGCTAAAGCCGAGTGCCAAGCAAAAAAATCGCGATATGCTTTAAGCGTTGCCATAGCCAAATCCGGCTGTCGTTTGAGCAGATACAATACAACAGACAACAAATCAGCCAATGGACGTATCACTGCCGCCACAACTCGTTGCATAGTCGGAGCGCACTTAAACAACATAGCCAAATTGTTACGGTAATTGAGATAAAGTTTGCGAGGCGACTCATTAGGCAATGTTCCGCCACCCAAATGATACACAACACTTCGTGGCTCAACCATCACCTTATATCCCTGTAACTGCATACGCCAGCATAGGTCTATCTCCTCCATATGGGCAAAGAAATCGGCATCGAAGCCTCCTAAAGCACGAAACACATCGGCCTTGCAGCAAAACGCTGCACCACTTGCCCAAAATACCTCGCAAGGTGTATCGTATTGGCCCTCATCCTGCTCGATGGTTGATAATATACGGCCTCGGCAAAATGGGTATCCCAAATAATCTATAAAACCACCCGCCGCACCTGCATACTCAAACCGCTGTCGCTCCACATAAGAGAGTAGTTTTGGCGCCACAGCCGCCACCTGACTATTATTCTGAAGCGTCGCGACCAAAGGTTCAATCCAACCTGCCGTTACCTCGATATCGGAATTAAGCAACACAAAACACTCTGCGTCAACCTGCATCAACGCTCGATTATAACCATCAGCAAAGCCATAGTTCTTATCCAGCAACACCAATTTAACGTTAGGATACTCTCGGCGCAAAAACTCAACAGAATCATCCGTCGAGCCATTATCAGCAACCACGATATCAACCTGCTGGGGGGTATGTTGTATCACACTCGGAAGAAATTGCTCCAAGTGTTTACGACCATTCCAATTAAGTATGACTACGGCTGTATGTATCATATCTTCTGATTTCTAATCTCTTCGGGTGGTATATGCTTCCAACGACGATGTGTCCACATCCACATCTCTGGCTCACGCATAATATCTTGCTCTACTAAGCGCACATACCGCTCCATAATCTCATTTGGTTCTACCTGCTCCTTGCCATCATATATGCAAGTCATACGTCCCTCGTAGTGTCCTGCACGTATTCGATATGGGGAGAAATAGTACACCGGCATACCATACTTCAACGCTAACACCTCTGCTCCGTTATAGAAGGCTGTCCACTGGTGTAAAAACTTATGCCAATGGAAATTAGGACGTATCGTAGGATTCTGGTCCGAGATAAGCCCAATAATCATTGGTCGCCCATCTTTATTATCAATAAAATGGCGCATCAAGCGTCGCATCGACACCAACTCTACATTTCGATGTTGACGGATACGCTTAAACAACTCGTCAAAAACCACATTGCTCAACTCGTGATATACGGCGACAAGCGTATGATTCGTAAACGCCAGGCTGATGACACTACCAGCCTCCCAAGGGCCGTAGTGAGCCATCATAAACACAATGTTTTGGCCTTCAATGGCATTCTTCACCTTATCTGGCTCAACAAGAATCATTCTTCGACTCAACTCCTCCTCGCTTATGCCCGATTGGCTCAATGTATTAATAATCTGCTCTGTAAGATTGCGATATGAACCACGACAAATCTTTTTAAGTTCCTTCTCGCTCTTTTCGGGGAATGAGTTTCGCAAATTGGTCATTATCACTCTGCGGCGATAACGCACCACATAACACATCAGCAAATATATGGGATAACCTAACAGATAATGCCTTACAAAATGTGGCAACAGAGCAAAGCCTCGACAAAACGCCCACAAAACGGCCACTGCCGCACGCTGCAAAAATGTTAATCGTTGGTTTTCGTGTGCCATATATTCCTCAAAATACTACTCCTGCTTGGGATAACGATTTTTTTTAGTCTCCTTTTCGGGTTTATCGGCACCCGCCACAACAACCACGAACTCTCCTTTAGGCTCATTCTCTACAAAATGGGCCAATACCTCAGCCATCGTGCCGCGTATGGTCTGCTCAAACTTCTTGGTCAATTCACGAGATACCGACACTTTACGCTCCGTGCCAAACGTCTCAGCCAACTGCTCCAACAGTTTAACTACACGGAAAGGAGATTCGTAGAATATTATTGAGCGAGTCTCACTCTTCAACTCCTCCAAACGCTTCATTCGGCCCTTCTTTTGCGGCAAGAAACCCTCAAAGCAGAATCTGTCACAAGGGAAACCACTCTGCACCAGCGCCGGAACAAAGGCCGTAGCACCGGGGAGCGTCTCGACATCTATTCCCGCCTCGACACACGTGCGCACCAACAAGAAACCCGGGTCTGATATTCCGGGTGTTCCGGCATCCGAAATCAAAGCCACCTCACGGCCCTCGCCAATAGACTCGGCAACCGATGCCGCTGTAGCGTGTTCGTTGAATTTATGATGTGAATACAAACGTTTCTCTATACCCAAATGTTTGAGCAGAAACGATGATGTACGCGTATCCTCGGCAAGGATAAAATCAACTTGTTGCAAAACCTTGATGGCTCGCAACGTGATATCATCAAGATTACCGATAGGAGTAGGTACAATATATAGTTTCGACATAACTTGTTACAAAAGTTTACGCTCCAATAGTTGAGTCAAAAATTTTGCACCTTCTGAATCGGGATTCCACTCTGGATGATTCTCGGCTATATATAGCAAGCAGTCATCAAACGACTCAAACTCATCCAATGCATCCAAAGTCTGCTCATACACATCGCCATCGCCACCAAACAAATCCCTAATCATCAAGAACTTATCATTTAGACCGATAGCCTTACGCAAAGACTTGATGTGTGAATGATTTATCTCCTCGCCCAATGCCGCAGGAGCCGCAATAGTATCGGCCAATGTTGTTGCGTTCTGGGCCATAGCGTCAGCCAAAGTTACAGTCTTGACATCTGCAATTGTCTCCCCACTCTTCAACGGCTCCTCGTCATACTCCACAACACGCTTTACCTGTGGTTGTGTTTTTGGTGTTGGAGTAGCAAATATCTCGACATCCGACTCATCATCATCCATATCAAAAATCTTCGATATATCGACAACCTTTTCAGGCTTCGGTTCATCGTTGTATATCGACATCATTCTCTGATGTTTCGAGCGGGGCTCACGACGAGGCTCGTCGGCTCCAAAGAGGCTATTAATACTTGCAGTCACCTTGCTCTTTTCCTCTGCCGCAGGCTTTTTATCTTCTATTGGTTGCTCCTCTACTACCGTTGTTGCAACTGTCGGCTGCTCCACCACGATAGGCTCTGCAACATCTGCAAACTCCTCTTCTGGTTTATCATCAGCATTATCCACCTCAGGCATATCAATATTTATAGTTGCAGCAACAATTTCAGTTGCAGTTTCTGTTATTTCATCATTGGCAGATTGTTCTTCCTCTGACTCTACTTCATCCACTGCACCCTCTTCATCTTCCTCTGCAAATATAAACTCCACCTCGACATCTTTCTCTTCTGGGGCATCGCACTCTTCTGCCGCATTATCATCATCAGCAGCAGGAGGTGCTACGGGGATAGCATATTGCTCTGCCGCACCTTCCGCTTCCCCAAAACGCAAGATATTGTAGAGTGATTTAATCTTATCCAGAGCGAGGTCTCGCTCTATAGTCGGAACAGACTCTCCTTCGCGCCAATCTTCAACAATAAGCGACAGACGCTTTATTTCTGATTTAATAAATTCGATATTCATAATGCGGCAATATAAAATTTCTCAAAGGTAGTGATTTTTCACCGATAATCAATGCATTAAAAGCAAAAAAGAGGCAGCCTGATATGTTTCAGACTGCCAAATTCCTTCAAATTACGCCATTTGACGCAACCTTAAACTACTTCTCTCCGAGTTGGTCGCTATAAACACCGCGTGGCAACTCGTGCATATTATATTGTGAAGCCATCGAGCGACCATAAGCACCTGCCGACTTTATCGCCAACAAATCGCCTCGCTTACTCTTCTTAAGACTTACATTTTCATCAAACACATCGGTTGATTCGCAGGCTGTTCCTACGACTGTATATTTCTTGCAAACTTCCTCCTGTGAAGTAATATTTTCAATATTATGATACGAGCCATAAAGCATCGGACGAATCAACTCGGTCATACTCGCATCAACGATGAGCAGGCGACGACCCGTAGCCGTTGTCTTATTAAACAACACGCTTGTAATCAACTCACCACACTCTCCAACAATCGAACGACCAAACTCAAAATGCACCTCCTTATCGCCCACATTCAAATATTCGTGAACGATTGCAAACAACGATGCGAAATTAGGAATAGGCTCATTTTCAGGCACATCGTAGTTGATACCCAAACCACCGCCTACATCGACAATGCGGAACTTAAAGCCCAACGACTCCAACTTCTCGACAATGGCGTTGGCTTTATTACACATATTTTCAAAAACGTGCAACTCACGAATCTGCGAACCGATATGAATGTGAATACCTATGATATTGATATTCTCAAGTGATTTTATCAACTCAGCCTCCTCCAAAATCTCATCATACGAGATACCGAATTTACTATCGGCCTGACCTGTATCAATACAACGATTCGTCTTGGGGTCAATATCAGGATTCACACGCAAACCCACATCGGCTTTACAACCCATCTCGCCTGCAATCTGATTTACCACCTGCAACTCCTCGATAGACTCGCAGTTGATAGCCAAAATGCCTTGCTCGATAGCATAACGAATCTCCTTATCGCGTTTGCCAACACCCGCATATACAATCGTTTTTGCATCAAATCCCAACTCAATAGCCTTACGCACCTCGTTACCGCTGGCACAATCTATACCCACGCCATACTCCTTGATTATCGACAACAGATAGTCATCATTATTGGCTTTAATAGCATAATGCACCTTATAATTATACTTTTTCGACTCCGACATCACACTCTCCAATGTCTGGCGCAACAAATTGATGTCATACAAATAGAACGGAGTCTCCAACTCCTTTAATTGAGATGCTACTTTTCTACTTAACATAAATATTCTGTTTATTTCCTAACTAACTCTCTAACCAATTATGTAACATTCAGGTCGGCAACACTTTTTGCACAACCAATTTCGCACAATCTGCTACAAATGTAATTAATATGAAATATTTTTGCAAATATCAGCCCTACAAAGTCGCCATAAGAGGCATATTACGCCATCTTCCTACAAAAATAGAGCCCGACAACCTACGGTGCGGACTCTGCTATTAAATTATCTCGTTTTAGTATATTACTTTCAACCAAGGCGCTTTCTCTGTCTGGAACTTCTTTAATTGAACAGGTATATCGGTACACATAAAATCGGCACCAAGATATGCTCCCAACATAAAATCATCAGGGCTATAACCCGGCCATAGACTTACAATCAAACCCTTATCGTGGGCTTTCTTTACAGCCTGACGGCTTGTACCATCCATCGTACAGCCTATACGCTTAATGCCCAACGCCAATGCCAAATCAATAGTCTCGGCATTACAAGGTTTCGAAGTAATCATCAATAAATCAACGCCAGGATGAATCTGTTGCAAATATCTCAAACCACGATAATCACTTGATGTGAATACATACTCTGCATCATCGGGGCGAGCCGCCATAACAGCCGAATATAGTTTATCGCAATACTCTTTCAGGCGTTCTTCTGGGTAATACTCCACAGGGCTCGTTTTCATCTCAAACTCCACATACAGGCCCTTAATAGGCTTAAGGAATTCAAGTAACTCATCCAAGAAAATCAATTTATTCCCCTTTTTAGTACGCAACTTGCGCAACTCGGCAGCCGTCGTTTTCTCGACTATACCCTTACCATTTGTCGTACGCTCCAATGTAGAGTCGTGAGTTACAACCAACTCTCCATCGGCTGTCATTCGCAAATCTACCTCAAAGCCGTGATAGCCGGCGTCAAGACTTGCCTGAAAAGCCTCCATAGTATTTTCATCGTGTTCCATACGCCCTCCTCGGTGAGAGAAACAACGAATCTGCTGTGTCTGCGCCGCCGCATCAACGACAACAAAAGCCCACATAGCAGCCAAAAGAAAAACAAACTTTCTCATAGTATCTATTTTATATTCGTGAATATATCCATCATCTTAAATATTCCATATCGAGGTAACTGTTATACCTCCAACCAAAGCGAAACCTACCATCAAAATGAATAGGTAGTCCCTCCCAAAATTATCGGAATTAATATTTCCGAAATATATTGCAGTTGCGTTATGGCAAATTTAATCAATCTAATATTTTTTTGCAAACCTACTCTCCTCAAATATTCGGTTACAACTATTCGTTTATCTTAATCTCGCCTCGTATGTAAACACAAAAAAAGACTCGCCACTTATCTAAGCAGCAAGTCATTCATATACTACCAAGCCCTTTAAGACAAAATATAGGCTATCTAATCAAAATATGCTCTATCGTCTGTCGTTGCTCTCTATCTAACGGGTGTGACTGATATGCTACATTGCCAAAGTCTATCTTCGTCAAATCTATACAACGTATCGCATTGTTATACATAGTCTTATAATACACCTTGCCGTTTGTCAAATCTATCGCCGAGGTCCATTGCGTAGCACTCGGCATATTAGGCACCTGCCCCGCTGGATGCTCAATGCCTATCGGCACATCAAAGTTATTAAGCAGATGAAAAGCCAGCAAAATCGTATCAAAACCCGTCGCCTGCACAGGGGCTGTTGCCTTCAAAAATGCGGCCCTGACAAATCGAGATGGAGATGTCGCATCACCCGGTAAGCCCAACATTGCGGAACTTCCACCCAACGGGCTTAACGTAACCCCCGACAATCGCTCATCGGCAGCGCTACCAGCCCTCAAATTTACATAATTATTCAAATTCGTAACGTGCCACTGAAAGCCTGGAGCATTGGTCAATACCCCCACTGTATTTTCATAAAAATGCAGCCTGCCGTTTACTATCTCCAACACAACCTGCCGCCCCGACTTCTCGCCTATACGCCAATGCACAACAGCCGTCTTATCCAGACCGACAATTCTCACATTCTTAATACCCTCCTTTAACTCATCTATTGTTGCAAAGTTTGCCAGAATCCACGTAGGCACCTGCAAATCTCCCAACGTCTGAGCGCTCTTTGTTGCATCATACGGCATATATGAGCCATATTTCGGGAAGAAGAATAACCCCGCCGACAAACCCGCCTCGTTCATTCCCTCGGCAATAAACTCCTTGCGCACAACCGACAAACCCACAACGCCATATTTCACCTTGTATGTCAATCCGTTCTTGCCCACAGGCGTAAACGAGGTAATCTCCTCTCCACGTGGTATTATCACATACTCGCTCGGCAATGGTTCATTGGCATTTTCTATCGTTCGCGCCTGCACATAACTGCCATCGTTGGCCTTCAGCGATATACCTGTACACGCCGATGCAGCCATCACACCTCCGCATATCGCAACTGCACCCAACATAATAATAGATTTAGTATTCATAATTATAACAGATATAGAATTATATCCATATCTATACATAATTTATACCAAATCTATTCTGGATTTTTCTTGCTTTCGGTGTATAGGTATGCCGCTCCACCCTGTCCCAACGACTACACTCTGTCGAGGATTTTTCTTACCACAGGCAACTTCATCACAGGCAACAACGCCCACGATGGCAGAACGGCACATATCGCAGCCTCCAATTTGGTCATCACACCGGGCAGACAACGCCTACGCGAACGAAACATCGCATTCAGAGCCTTACGCACAACGCTCTCTGCACTCATCATCACACCCCAGCGCAACAACCTACGACGCATCTTTTCGTCAAGCGAATAGAATGGAGTATCCACTGCTGAAGGAAAAACTACGGTAACACTTACACCGCTACTACGCAATTCATACCACAGCGATTGCGCAAAACTCTTAAGATAGGCCTTTGTCGCCGCATAATGCGATATGGTAGGATATGGAGTCCACGCCGTTATCGAACTCACTATCAATATTCTACCCTCTCCTCTGCGCCGCATATCCTCTGCGAACAATCGACAGAGTAGCGTCGGAGCCGTACAATGTAACGCTATAATTTGTTCTATGCGCTCTATTGCTGTGTTTTTCAGTTGCGAGAAGAGCAACATCCCTGCATTACTTACCAATATCTCTACTTCATAACCCTTATCTCTCACCTCTTGATAAAGACTCTGCACCCCATCCTTTACCGCCAAATCGGCATATATAGGCACTGCTTTAACGCAAAAATCACGCTCTAAACACTCTGCGACACAACGATTCCCCTCATCATCATTACTCGCAACAATGATGTTGTAACCTCTATCCGCCAACTGTCGAGCATACTCCTTTCCCATTCCCGAAGATGCTCCCGTAACCAATGCCCATTTCATATCACAAAGTTACTAATTTTTGACAATCTTTAATACTCTCATTTAACCCGACACTTTGATTATTAAATTGTAAGTTGTATATTTGTGATAACAAAACCCATTTGCCTATGATAAAATAACAACTTTAGACATATAAATAAAAGGCGTTAGCTTTTATTTCGGGATTCTGAAACTTGGACACTTTCCGAACACACCCAATGGAATAAAGTTTGACGCCCGCGCTGTTTATTCAGCGTGGGCTTTATTCCATATATTAGGGTGTGAGGTAGTCCAAGACCGCAGAATCCGATATAAGCGAATTTAGTCCGCGCTTTTTGTTTTGTCATTAATTAGAATAGGACTTATTTATATATTAAACATAATTATTTACAGTAATGAAGAAATTCTCAATATTAGCAATTATGGCAGTTAGCCTTTTTGCATTCTCATCTTGCGCATCAATCTTTTGCGGTTCAAAGGCGAAGGTTACGATTGATAGCAATGTAGAGGAAGCAACCGTTACCATTGATGGACAAAAGTTCAAGAATGTAACATTCCCTTACACAACAAAAATTAGACGCGGTTTTGATGAAACTATCGTAAAGGTAGAAGCTCCATCGTATGACACCGAAACAATCGTTATCAACAAGAATTTCAACGCTGTTTCAGTCATTAATCTATTTGATGTTTTAGGCTGGGGCATAGATGCAGCAACAGGAGCAATCACCAAACCTGAATTTAAATTCTATGAAGTAAATTTGACAACCAAAAAAGAGAAGAAAACAGAAGAATAACTAATTATGTTTATCGTATTACCGCAGGCCTTCGGGTTTGCGGTTTTTGTTTGTATATAATATATATAAGGTATAACCAGATACGCTAAATTAGCATTAAGATTTATAGCTCCCCCTTTGTCAACGTTGCGATTAAGGCGAGAGCAATGTGAACTTGTTTACATTGCCGAGCCGAAGCAACGAAAAGGAGCGAAGCGAACTTAAAGGAATTTTTGGGGAATGTTGATATAAGCGGCGGCGCCGCCTCTTCAAGCCGTTGGTTATCCGACTCGGCTAAAACACAAGTCCTCCCTCACAGGAGGGAGGACTTAGGTGGGTGGGTAACATAAAAGGTGCGGCTCAAGCCGCCTCTTTAAGCCAGAACATTATCCACACAAAGACACAATCACGTCAATTAACACCAAAATTTATAGTCCCCCTTTGTCAACGTT